>NZ_JBJMAU010000082.1:0-303 GCF_052119505.1 Anaerobacillus sp. MEB173 | reverse complement strand
AAAACTAGATAACAATAGATTAAGCACTTAAGAAGCAATTCACTTCGAAGTAATACTTACACCAATTCTAAATTCTACATTATAAATTCTAAATTGGTTTTTGTGGTTAAGCCCTCGACCGATTAGTATCTCTCAGCTCCACGTGTCGCCACGCTTCCACCCGAGACCTATCAACCTCATCATCTCTAAGGGGTCTTACTTGTCTGGAGATTAGAAGTTGGAAATTAGAAGTTGGATTTCAGTTTCGCTACGAAGCATCACCTACTTTCTCACCTCTCACTTCTTACCTCTAATCTCCAGACA
>NZ_JBJMAU010000081.1:0-311 GCF_052119505.1 Anaerobacillus sp. MEB173 | reverse complement strand
TAACCTTTACTTTTTTCTCAATTTGATAAATTTCACGAATTTCCCTTACATATAAGCGAACCGTGCTTTCTCCGACACTAAAATCTGGATATCTCTCTAACAGCCAGTCCCTAATTTGTGCTGCACTTAAGTGAGGGTATTCCTCTAACCAAGCAACAATCCAATCACGGTATAGATCTAACTTCTTGGATTTTTTTATAGAACTACTAAGATATTCTTTTATTTCTTCAAATGACATCTCTAAATATTTATAGACCGTAGGTCGGGATATCTTGAGTTCCTCTGCAATTTGAGCGATTTTAAATTTTTGT
>NZ_JBJMAU010000080.1:0-311 GCF_052119505.1 Anaerobacillus sp. MEB173 | reverse complement strand
TCAAAAATTTAAAATCGCTCAAATTGCAGAGGAACTCAAGATATCCCGACCTACGGTCTATAAATATTTAGAAATGTCATTTGAAGAAATAAAAGAATATCTTAGTAGTTCTATAAAAAAATCCAAGAAGTTAGATTTATATCGTGATTGGATTGTTGCCTGGTTAGAGGAGTATCCTCACTTAAGTGCAGCACAAATTAGAGATTGGCTGTTAGAAAGGTATCCAGATTTTAGTGTCGGGGAAAGCACGGTTCGCTTATATGTAAGGGAAATTCGTGAAATTTATCAAATTGAGAAAAAAGTAAAGGTTC
>NZ_JBJMAU010000079.1:0-334 GCF_052119505.1 Anaerobacillus sp. MEB173 | reverse complement strand
TGAGGAAGGGAGCTGGAGGTATATGTTTAGCACCAGAAATAAAAACTTGCTGGTCCCGATATACACCTGCATATTCATCATCAATTCCTTTTAGTACAAGTCGATGCAGATTCTTAATTTGACACACCGACAAAGCTTCACCCTTTTGTACAATCTCCTCTACGAAGTGAATCGCATCCCGATGATTAAGAACTTCCAAGTGTTCACGTAGCGTTTTCCCGCCAACAGTAATTCCTTCTAGAACTACCTTCGTTTCGTTGATAGTTAACGTGTTTCCTTCAATTGCATTTGTATTGTATGTCCATTCTAGTAATAACTTTTCACGTAAACTTTT
>NZ_JBJMAU010000078.1:0-346 GCF_052119505.1 Anaerobacillus sp. MEB173 | reverse complement strand
GTCGGTTTTCAAGACCGATCCCTTCAGCCGGACTTGGGTATTCCTCCGTAATGCTTATTCCTAATAGAACCTTTAAGATTAAAACCTATGACCAATCGTTCTGAGTTATCTATCTCTAACCATTGCAAGTTAAAGTCCTTAAATGGTAGCGGCGGAGGGGATCGAACCCCCGACCTCACGGGTATGAACCGTACGCTCTAGCCAGCTGAGCTACACCGCCATCAATTTTTAATATAATATTATTGGTGGAGCCTAGCGGGATCGAACCGCTGACCTCCTGCGTGCAAGGCAGGCGCTCTCCCAGCTGAGCTAAGGCCCCGATGTTTAAGGTATTTTAATTAGAATC
>NZ_JBJMAU010000077.1:0-351 GCF_052119505.1 Anaerobacillus sp. MEB173 | reverse complement strand
ATAGGATTAGAAACTGCAGATAAGAATAACGCAAATCCATTTAGCATTCTTACGAAATCCGGCAACACTATTCCAGAAGGAGTATACGAACTGTACCTATATGTACCGGCTGATTTCGTGGGAGATCCAATAGCGATACTGGAAGAAGCAGTGACCGATGGACAAGAGTACTTGTATACAGGAGCTAAGGTCGTAGAAACTGTTACAACCGAAGCAGAGTTAAATGCAAAATTGGCAGATCCTAGCGTACAGATAATTAAACTAGGAAACGATATCGTGGTAGATGGCTACTTGAATGTAACTAGAGATGTAACAATCCATGGTAACAATCACAAGATTACAAGAAGTGTA
>NZ_JBJMAU010000076.1:0-351 GCF_052119505.1 Anaerobacillus sp. MEB173 | reverse complement strand
CTTGTATACAGGAGCTAAGGTTGTAGCTACTGTTACAACAGATGAAGAACTAATCGCAAAATTGGCAGATTCTAACGTGCCTATAATCAAACTAGGAGCAGATATTGAAGTAGATGGCTACTTGAATGTAACTAGAGATGTAACAATTCATGGTAACAATCATAAGATTACGAGAAGTGTGTCAGAAGCAACAGACAACGAAAGTTATGTCGTTATGGTATCATCCGGTAAGCTAACAGCAAGAAACCTTGAACTTGAATCGAATAATACTCAAGCAGAGCCTATAGCGAATGCAGTAGGCATCACCGTACAAACAGGAGCATCACTGGACTTTGACGGAGGAAAGATTAA
>NZ_JBJMAU010000075.1:0-354 GCF_052119505.1 Anaerobacillus sp. MEB173 | reverse complement strand
CCAAACTTACTATTTACGTAGGCATCTATGCTGGTTTGTGACGAGAAAGCTCACTTCGAAGCTTTACTTGTAGACGCAGGAGCATGCTTTACGATAATAAAATTAGGGAGCGCCCTTAGCTCAGCTGGATAGAGTGTTTGACTACGAATCAAAAGGTCGGGAGTTCGAATCTCTCAGGGCGCGCCATAGCGGGAAGTGGCTCAGCTTGGTAGAGCACCTGGTTTGGGACCAGGGGGTCGCAGGTTCAAATCCTGTCTTCCCGACCATTTAGTTAAAATATGCGGGTGTAGTTTAGTGGTAAAACAAGAGCCTTCCAAGCTCTGGTCGTGAGTTCGATTCTCATCACCCGCTCCA
>NZ_JBJMAU010000074.1:0-367 GCF_052119505.1 Anaerobacillus sp. MEB173 | reverse complement strand
TGCTTTTAGTTTAGAGTTGAGAGTGTAGAGTTTAGAGTTGTTTTCGAGCTTCTCAGGGAGGCTTTCAAAGCAACTTTTAACCTTTAACTTTCAACTTCTAACTAGAAAAGTTGGTTCATCGAAATGAATTCTTGACTTCTCAAGTTTACTCGGTTTGTTTATACAAACTTTCCGGTAAAACTTAATCTATTAGTTGTTATCTAGTTTTCAAAGAACAAAAAAATCAATTTATAATTGATAATTAATAATTGAAACCTTCGCGGAATAACCCAAGAAGTAATTATTAATTATACATTATTAATTATAAATTAAGAGAGAGTAGTTCTCTCAAAACTGAACAAATCAAGCACAAGCGTCACTCACACAA
>NZ_JBJMAU010000073.1:0-384 GCF_052119505.1 Anaerobacillus sp. MEB173 | reverse complement strand
GATTTGCCATAATGATTTTATGTTATAAAACATATTTGTGAAAATGATTTTTCCTAACCATTGATTATAAATATTAATATTTAAACTGTAGTTTTATTTCGTGGACCCGTGGTGTAGCGGTTAACATGCCTGCCTGTCACGCAGGAGATCGCCGGTTCGATCCCGGTCGGGTCCGCCATTCTTTTATTAAAATTAGAGTGGAGGGGTAGCGAAGTGGCTAAACGCGGCGGACTGTAAATCCGCTCCCTCAGGGTTCGGCGGTTCGAATCCGTCCCCCTCCACCATAATATAGATTTAGGGGCATAGTTTAAAGGTAGAACTACGGTCTCCAAAACCGTCAGTGTGGGTTCGATTCCTACTGCCCCTGCCATATTAAATTTAAAA
>NZ_JBJMAU010000072.1:0-395 GCF_052119505.1 Anaerobacillus sp. MEB173 | reverse complement strand
TTAAAGAGCAGTTTAGCATCATAAAAGAAACTTAATTCGGTATTATTACGTCTAATATTAAAAGGGGGGGATCTTATGAAGAGATATTTTTGTTTGCTATTCTGTGTGGCAATGAGTTTAATACTTTTTTTATCAGGATGCGGAAGTTCTAGTAATAACCCTAAAGGAACTGACTGGGAACCTACAGTGTATGAAACTGTCAACAACTTTGATGGAGTAACGATGATTGTAAAGGAAGGAACTGTCTCCTCTACTGGATTGACTGTAATATTTGAGAATAACACCGACAAGCAATGCATCTATGGTGAAGATTTTTTGTTGGAAAAGAAAATCAAGGGAAGATGGTATCAAGTCCCTGTTGTCTTAGATGGAAACTATGGATTTAATAGTATTGG
>NZ_JBJMAU010000071.1:0-451 GCF_052119505.1 Anaerobacillus sp. MEB173 | reverse complement strand
ATTAGTTCGCTGGGTAGCGAGCCACGAAGGAGTTAATGGTATCGTTGTAAACGGACATACAGGAGAAATTATGACATTACTTCCTGAAGATCGTGCAGAAGCAGTACGAATTGCGGCGGATGAATTACAAGGCCGAATCCCAGTCATTTCAGGAGTATCAGCTGAGGGAACAATTGAAGCGATCCAACATGCTCAAGCAGTTGAAAAGGCAGGAGGCGAAGGAATTCTGTTAATGCCGCCACACTCATGGTTACGATTTGGTATGCAGCCAGAATCGACAGTTCAGTTTTTTAAAGATGTAGCCGAAGCGATTAACATTGGTATTGTTGTTCACCAATACCCAACTTGGACAAAATCTTCTTACACAACCGATCAATTGTTGGAAATGGCTAAAATTCCAAACGTTGTCTCGTTTAAAATCGGTCAAAGAGATATGGCCCAATACGAAGTG
>NZ_JBJMAU010000070.1:0-462 GCF_052119505.1 Anaerobacillus sp. MEB173 | reverse complement strand
ACGGATTTCTTCGTCACCTGCACTCCTTAATCATCCTCATCTACCCTCAAAAGTACACTCCGGTGATTAACAAGCTTGGTTTCTCGAACTCCTTGCTTCTAATTTGTCTTAATTAAAGGTCATCGAAATGAATTCTTGACTTCTCAAGTTTACTCGTTTGATTGTTCATATGAACAATCCCGGTAAAACTCAATAGTTATTGTTATCTAGTTTTCAAGGAACATGGCTACTACTTGCGTAACCTTCTTTGCTGCCATGCGACGAGGAAGCCATCATCGTAGCTTTCGATTGTAGACGCAGGAGCAATATTTATGAGAGATTATTCTCTCAAAACTGAACAAAGCATCTGCTCTGCAATACACCTTTGCAGCTTTGCGACGAGGAAGCTTACCTCGAAGCATCTGCTAGTAGACGCAGGAGCAAATCACAAGCACAAGCGTCACTCACACTTAACGTGTTCGT
>NZ_JBJMAU010000069.1:0-466 GCF_052119505.1 Anaerobacillus sp. MEB173 | reverse complement strand
AGTTTATGGGGCGGCTGATGGGAATCGAACCCACGAATGCCGGAACCACAATCCGGTGCGTTAACCACTTCGCCACAACCGCCATTATAAAAGTGGTGGAGGGGGACGGATTCGAACCGCCGAACCCTGAGGGAGCGGATTTACAGTCCGCCGCGTTTAGCCACTTCGCTACCCCTCCACTAAAAAATAAGTGGTGGCTCGAGACGGAATCGAACCGCCGACACGAGGATTTTCAGTCCTCTGCTCTACCGACTGAGCTATCGAGCCAAGTTTTAAATTTAAAATGTATAATGTATAATGTAAAATTTAAAATTAATGTAAGTGTTTCACCGAAGTCTCCTTTTGAGCAACATCACAATTCTACATTTTACATTAAAAATGGCGGACCCGACCGGGATCGAACCGGCGATCTCCTGCGTGACAGGCAGGCATGTTAACCGCTACACCACGGGTCCATGATTTTAAA
>NZ_JBJMAU010000068.1:0-467 GCF_052119505.1 Anaerobacillus sp. MEB173 | reverse complement strand
GGAACAGAAGCAGAAGAAGATGTCTTAGAAGATGAAGGAACAGAAGCAGCAGAAGATGCCTTAGAAGATGAAGGAACAGAAGCAGAAGATGTCTTAGAAGATGAAGGAACAGAAGCAGAAGATGTCTTAGAAGATGAAGGAACAGAAGCAGAAGAAGATGCCTTAGAAGACGAAGGAACAGAAGATGAAGTCGGTTTAAATGATGAAGTTGATGTGGACGAAAGTACCAATGTTGACAATGACTGGATTCAAGGAACATATCATTCATTAATCTCAAAATATGATAGTTTAATTGATTACTATAATCAATATCTATCGAATTATTTCTCATCAAACGATCAATTGGAAGGCGAAAATACTGGAGATGAGAACCTAGTAGTTGATATAGTAACAGACGAAGATATCGAAGTTGTACCAGAAGAGATTGTAGAAGCAGTAGAAACAGAAACAGACGAAGCAGCTGAAGA
>NZ_JBJMAU010000067.1:0-501 GCF_052119505.1 Anaerobacillus sp. MEB173 | reverse complement strand
ATTTACACTTAGGTGTAAATGACGCTTGTGCTTTGTTTTGTTCAGTTTTGAGAGAACTACTCTCTCTTAATTATTCATTTAGGGGCCTATAGCTCAGCTGGTTAGAGCGCACGCCTGATAAGCGTGAGGTCGGTGGTTCGAGTCCACTTAGGCCCACCATAAATGCAATGTAAAATGTATAATTGAAAATGTAAAATTGCTTTAAGTTTAGCTTCAAAGCAAACCTTTCAATAATTCTTAATTCTACATTTTTAATTTTAAATTTATTTGGGGCCTTAGCTCAGCTGGGAGAGCGCCTGCCTTGCACGCAGGAGGTCAGCGGTTCGATCCCGCTAGGCTCCACCAATACTACCTAAACTTCTATATTAGAAGTCTAATTTAGGTGGGTTATTTTTCGGAATTTTGTTCTTTGAAAACTAGATAACAATGAATAGATTAAGTTTTACCGGGATTGTTCTAATGAACAATTCGAGTAAACTTGAGAAGTCAAGAATTCATTTC
>NZ_JBJMAU010000066.1:0-565 GCF_052119505.1 Anaerobacillus sp. MEB173 | reverse complement strand
CACTGGCCTTGCATGACTTTAAAATAGTCCCATATTTTCAAAAATAAGTATTTACACACAAGAAAAAAACTCCTATTGTAGAAGTTGTTGACCTTGTTTTGTTCCCTTAAACAAACAAGTCTTCTACAAAGGAGTTTTCACTTTGAATAATAAAAGTATAGGTCGAGAAATGCTCATTTGTCAATGCTTATCCCTTCTCCCAACAGAGGATTTTGACTGTCCTCTGATAGATTATGGTAAAACAAAGCTTTCAACAAAATCTCTACTAAAGATTTTTGTAGCTGCACAGTTAGATCAATGGAGTTCTTACGAACATATGGAAGAAAAATTAAGAGCCTACCCAACACTTCGTAAAGCAATTGGAATAACTGATATAAGTGGTTCACAGTTAAGTCGCCGTATTAATGATTTACCAACTGAGTGGGTACAAAAATTGTTTATAAAAGTAGTGGCAAAAATAAAGCATCTTACAGATGATTGTAGTGGAATTCCAAACGGGATTGGCCGTTTAAATATTGTGGATTCAACTGAAATTAGGCTGCCTGAAAATTTATGCGATTGGGCC
>NZ_JBJMAU010000065.1:0-572 GCF_052119505.1 Anaerobacillus sp. MEB173 | reverse complement strand
TTATTCCACAGTAGCTCAGTGGTAGAGCAATCGGCTGTTAACCGATCGGTCGTAGGTTCGAGTCCTACCTGTGGAGCCAAACGGAGAAGTACCCAAGTGGCTGAAGGGGCGCCCCTGCTAAGGGTGTAGGTCGTTTACGCGGCGCGAGGGTTCAAATCCCTCCTTCTCCGCCAGTATTTTCTGGCCCGTTGGTCAAGCGGTTAAGACACCGCCCTTTCACGGCGGTAACACGGGTTCGAATCCCGTACGGGTCACCAATTATTCAGTTGATAGTTAAAAGTTAATAATTCTTCTAGAGTTACTCAAGAAGGCCTTAACTCTAAACTCTACACTTTAAACTCTAAACTATTACGGAGGATTAGCTCAGCTGGGAGAGCACCTGCCTTACAAGCAGGGGGTCGGCGGTTCGATCCCGTCATCCTCCACCATAATATGCCGGCCTAGCTCAATTGGTAGAGCAACTGACTTGTAATCAGTAGGTTGGGGGTTCAAGTCCTCTGGCCGGCATTGCAATTATCTTTTTATGAGTTTAAATAACTCTAATCTCTACATTCTAAACTCTAAACTAATAA
>NZ_JBJMAU010000064.1:0-574 GCF_052119505.1 Anaerobacillus sp. MEB173 | reverse complement strand
GTTTTGCACATTTTGTGTGAAATGACGCTTGTGCTTTTTGTTCAGTTTTGAGAGAACTATCTCTCGTTAGTTTAGAGTTTAGAATGTAGAGTTTAGAGTTGCTTCTTGTGTAACTCAAAGAAGGTTTTAATTCTACATTATAAATTTTAAATTATAAATTAAGTTTTATGGGCCTATAGCTCAGCTGGTTAGAGCGCACGCCTGATAAGCGTGAGGTCGGTGGTTCGAGTCCACTTAGGCCCACCATAAATGTAATGTAAAATTGCTTCTTGGGTAACTCAAGAAGGTTTTAATTCTAAATTCTACATTATTAATTCTAAATTCAACTTGGGGCCTTAGCTCAGCTACGAGCTAAACTTCTGTGAATCGCTACGAGTTGTTTCGACGCAGCATACATCGAAGCAATGCAAGTAGAGGAAGAAACAGGGGAGACCTCATTGAATAATCATCAATAATACTTCGGGGCCTTAGCTCAGCTGGGAGAGCGCCTGCCTTGCACGCAGGAGGTCAGCGGTTCGATCCCGCTAGGCTCCACCAAATTTATTTAAAGCAATACAAGAAGTAACCACGTTCC
>NZ_JBJMAU010000063.1:0-582 GCF_052119505.1 Anaerobacillus sp. MEB173 | reverse complement strand
CAACTGAAACAGAAATAATAGAGCTTCCTAAGACTGGTTCAGCTGTCGGAATCGATGTTGGATTAAAAGATTTTGCGATTCTTTCAGATAGAACTATCTATGCTAATCCAATGTTTTTCCGTTCACTAGAAGAAAAATTAGCCACAGCACAACGAATCATGAGTAGACGAACCATTGGTGGCGCAAATTGGTACAAAGCTAAAATTAAAGTTGCTCGAATTCATGAAAAGGTCGCTAATGCAAGAAAAGATATGTTAGATAAAATCTCAACTGATATTGTCAAAAACCACGACATTATAGGGATTGAAGATTTGTCTGTATCTAACATGCTCAAAAATCATAATCTTGCAAAAGCCATTAGTGAAGTATCATGGTCGCAATTCAGAACAATGCTTGAATATAAAGCGAAATGGTACGGAAAGCAAGTCGTTACTGTAGCGAAAAATTTTCCGAGCAGTCAACTCTGCTCTAATTGTGGTCATAAGCATAAAGACGTTAAAAATCTTGCTTTGCGTGAATGGGAGTGTCCAAAATGCCATACTCATCACCAAAGGGATATTAACGCAAGCATCAATCTCAAAA
>NZ_JBJMAU010000062.1:0-618 GCF_052119505.1 Anaerobacillus sp. MEB173 | reverse complement strand
GTCGGTTTTCAAGACCGATCCCTTCAGCCGGACTTGGGTATTCCTCCGTTTTGTAAAAATTTATATAATTGGTGGAGCCTAGCGGGATCGAACCGCTGACCTCCTGCGTGCAAGGCAGGCGCTCTCCCAGCTGAGCTAAGGCCCCGATGTATTAAAGATGTGTTTCAATGAAGCATCCCTGCTTCTTCCTCTACAAGCATTGCTCCGTTGTTCACTGCGTCGAAGCAACTCGTTGTTAGTTCACAGAGGTTTAGCTCGTAGCTGAGCTAAGGCCCCGATGTTTAAGGTATTTTAATTAGAGTCAGCCTGGCAACGTCCTACTCTCACAGGGGGAAACCCCCAACTACCATCGGCGCTGAAGAGCTTAACTATCGTGTTCGGTATGGGAACGAGTGTGACCTCTTCGCTATCGCCACCGGGCTACGCTAATTTAGAATTAAGAATTTATAATTTAGAATTGATGTAGGCTTCTCATGGAAGTTTACAGCGCAAATCCAAACTAAAGGGTTCATTCCCTGAAAACTAGATAACAATAGATTAAACTTGAGAAGCATTCACTTCGAAGCATTACTTTCAACCAATTTTACATTTTAAATTATAAATTTTACATTGGTTTTA
>NZ_JBJMAU010000061.1:0-624 GCF_052119505.1 Anaerobacillus sp. MEB173 | reverse complement strand
TGTAAAAGCATAATTATCTATTATCACTGCGTCAACGTAAACGTTTACTACAATAAATAAAAAATCTAGGAGGAATAAATGATGAAAAATAAAGAAAAATGGAGTGGAGTATTTCCTGCAGTACTTATCCCTTTTAAAGATGACTATTCTATCGATGAGCCGGAGTTTCGTAAATTAGTTCGCTGGGTTGCAAGCCACGAAGGAGTTAATGGTATCGTTGTAAACGGACATACAGGAGAAATTATGACATTACTTCCTGAAGATCGTGCAGAAGCAGTACGAATCGCTGCGGATGAACTGCAAGGTCGAATTCCTGTTATTTCAGGAGTATCAGCTGAGGGAACAATTGAAGCGATCCAACATGCTCAAGCAGTTGAAAAGGCAGGAGGAGAAGGAATTCTGTTAATGCCGCCACACTCATGGTTAAGATTTGGTATGCAGCCAGAATCAACAGTTCAGTTTTTTAAAGATGTAGCTGAAGCAATTAACATTGGGATTGTTGTCCATCAATACCCAACTTGGACAAAATCTTCTTACACAACGGATCAATTATTAGAAATGGCTAAAATTCCAAACGTTGTCTCGTTTAAAATCGGCCAAAGAGATATGGCACAATACGAAGTA
>NZ_JBJMAU010000060.1:0-641 GCF_052119505.1 Anaerobacillus sp. MEB173 | reverse complement strand
TAAGCATCTGCGCCCTTAGCTCAGCTACGAGCATAACATCGATGAGTTTCTACGAGTTGTTTCGACGCATCTAACACCGGAGTAGATCTAGAAGAGGAAGAAACAGGATAGTACTTCTTGAAAAAGCATCATTATAAGCATCTGCGCCCTTAGCTCAGCTGGATAGAGTGTTTGACTACGAATCAAAAGGTCGGGAGTTCGAATCTCTCAGGGCGCGCCATAACGGGAAGTGGCTCAGCTTGGTAGAGCACCTGGTTTGGGACCAGGGGGTCGCAGGTTCAAATCCTGTCTTCCCGACCATGAAGAAAATAGATGCGGGTGTAGTTTAGTGGTAAAACAAGAGCCTTCCAAGCTCTGGTCGTGAGTTCGATTCTCATCACCCGCTCCAATAAAATTTAAAAAGATAATTTAGAATTTATAATGTAGAATTTAGAATTGGTTGATAGTTAAGCTTTGTAGTAATTACTTGAAATACTTCACTGAGATGTCTAAAATAATTCTAAATTATTAATTCTAAATTCTAAATTAAATATGGGCCTATAGCTCAGCTGGTTAGAGCGCACGCCTGATAAGCGTGAGGTCGGTGGTTCGAGTCCACTTAGGCCCACCACATAGATTATTCCACAGTATAGAGTCCTATG
>NZ_JBJMAU010000059.1:0-649 GCF_052119505.1 Anaerobacillus sp. MEB173 | reverse complement strand
AGGCGGGTTAAACCGCGCGGGGGTTCGAATCCCTCTTCCTCCGCCATTATTATACTTTTTATTATCGCGGGATGGAGCAGTTCGGTAGCTCGTCGGGCTCATAACCCGAAGGTCATAGGTTCAAATCCTATTCCCGCAACCAAAAAATTAAGGACCCGTGGTGTAGCGGTTAACATGCCTGCCTGTCACGCAGGAGATCGCCGGTTCGATCCCGGTCGGGTCCGCCATTTATGTTTCAAAATCATATGGCTCGATAGCTCAGTCGGTAGAGCAGAGGACTGAAAATCCTCGTGTCGGCGGTTCGATTCCGTCTCGAGCCACCACTATAGAGTGGAGGGGTAGCGAAGTGGCTAAACGCGGCGGACTGTAAATCCGCTCCCTCAGGGTTCGGCGGTTCGAATCCGTCCCCCTCCACCATTCTATAGATTCAGGGGCATAGTTTAAAGGTAGAACTACGGTCTCCAAAACCGTCAGTGTGGGTTCAATTCCTACTGCCCCTGCCAGGACGGACACTTGGCGGTTGTGGCGAAGTGGTTAACGCACCGGATTGTGGTTCCGGCATTCGTGGGTTCGATTCCCATCAGCCGCCCCATAAATACTAAAATAATGGGCTATAGCCAAGCGGTAAGGCATCGCACTTTGACTGCGA
>NZ_JBJMAU010000058.1:0-736 GCF_052119505.1 Anaerobacillus sp. MEB173 | reverse complement strand
GTTAGTTCGCTGGGTAGCGAGCCACGAAGGAGTTAATGGTATCGTTGTAAACGGACATACAGGAGAAATTATGACATTACTTCCTGAAGATCGTGCAGAGGCAGTACGAATCGCAGCCGATGAATTACAAGGTCGAATCCCAGTCATTTCAGGAGTATCAGCTGAGGGAACAATTGAAGCGATCCAACATGCCCAAGCAGTTGAAAAGGCAGGAGGAGAAGGGATTCTGTTAATGCCGCCACACTCATGGTTACGATTTGGTATGCAGCCAGAATCGACAGTTCAGTTTTTTAAAGATGTAGCCGAAGCAATTAACATTGGGATTGTTGTTCACCAATATCCAACTTGGACAAAATCTTCTTACACAACCGATCAATTGTTGGAAATGGCAAAAATTCCAAACGTTGTATCATTTAAAATCGGTCAAAGAGATATGGCGCAATACGAAGTAGATGTTAGAGCATTGAAAAAGCATGCCCCGGATGTTTCATTATTAACGTGTCATGATGAGTATCTATTACCTACATTAGTTCAAGGCATTGATGGCGCACTAGTAGGCTTCGGTTGTTTTGTACCGGATTTAATTGCAGAGTTAGTAAAATGTGTGAAAAACCAAGATTTAGTTGCAGCGAATGCAGTTTATGACCGAATCTTTGAATTAAAACATGCGATTTATAAAATGGACGAACCGTCTTCAACTTCTCACTTGCGCATGAAAGAAGCAATGTACCAACGC
>NZ_JBJMAU010000057.1:0-739 GCF_052119505.1 Anaerobacillus sp. MEB173 | reverse complement strand
TTCTCAATGTATTCTCTAATCAATTTTTCGAGAATCTTACTGGCATCTGTTCCTTCTTTGACTGCTTGCATTTTCAGTTGTTGTATAAGTTGCTCGTCTAATGTAGTCGTAAATTTTTTTCTTGTCATAATTTGTTCTCCTTGTCCATATACGTACTTACGTATATAATATCAGATAAGGAGGTGAAATTCAATGTTAGTTAAGAAGGCTTACAAATTTCGTATCTACCCAAACATAAAGCAAGTTGAACTCATAAATAAGACGATCGGGTGCTCAAGGTTCGTTTTCAACTTTTTTCTTGGTAAGCAGAAAGAAAAAGATGCTTACTGGCACATCTGTGAAGAAATGGTTCAAAACGGACAACTACCAAGTAACAATTGGAAAGGTGAGTATTTGAACAAATATGAAACGATCAAGATGCTACCTCGATTAAAGAACCAATACACTTTTTTGAAAGAAGTCGATAGTATTGCCTTGCAAAAGTCGGTAGAAAACCTAGCAAACTCCTATGATCGATACTACAAAAAACAAAGCAAACAACCTCGATTTAAGTCGAAAAAGAATCCAGTTCAGTCCTTTACAACAAAGCAAACAAACGGAAATATTGCTGTTGTTAAAAACAAAATCAAGCTACATAAGCTCGGAATGGTTCGTTTTGCGAAAAGTCGCGAAATTGAAGGGCGCATTCTTAGTGTTACGATTAGACGTAATCCATCAGGCAAATACTTTGTTTCTATTG
>NZ_JBJMAU010000056.1:0-746 GCF_052119505.1 Anaerobacillus sp. MEB173 | reverse complement strand
AGCTTTTTTCTCAAGGTATTCTCTAATCAATTTTTCGAGAACCTTACTAGCATCTGTTCCTTCTTTGACTGCTTGCATTTTCAGTTGTTGTATAAGTTGCTCGTCTAATGTAGTCGTAAATTTTTTCCTTGTCATAATTTGTTCTCCTTGTTTATATACGTACTTACGTATATAATATCAGATAAGGAGGTGAAACTCAATGCTAGTTAAGAAGGCTTACAAATTTCGTATCTACCCAAACAAAAAGCAAGCTGAACTCATAAATAAGACGATCGGGTGCTCAAGGTTTGTTTTCAACTTTTTTCTTGGTAAGCAGAAAGAAAAAGATGCTTACTGGTACATTTGTGAAGAAATGGTTCAAAACGGACAACTACCAGTTAACAATTGGAAAGGTGAATATTTGAACAAATATGAAACGATCAAGATGCTACCACGACTAAAGCACCACTACACTTTTTTGAAAGAAGTCGACAGTATTGCCCTGCAAAAGTCGGTAGAAAACCTAGCAAACTCCTATGATCGATACTACAAAAAACAAAACAAGCAACCTCGATTTAAGTCGAAAAAGAATCCAGTTCAGTCCTATACAACAAAACAAACAAACGGAAATATTGCAGTTGTTGAAAACAAAATCAAGCTACCTAAACTTGGACTCGTTCGTTTTGCGAAAAGTCGCGAAGTTGAAGGGCGCGTTCTTAGTGCTACGATTAGACGTAATCCATCAGGCAAATACTTTGTTTCTATTT
>NZ_JBJMAU010000055.1:0-753 GCF_052119505.1 Anaerobacillus sp. MEB173 | reverse complement strand
ACTATGCATGTAGCATGTTCCTATGGAATATCAGCCATCAGGCAGTTTTCGAAGCAAGACATCGTCTATAAACTTTAATAACGTCGCGGGGTGGAGCAACAAGCGTTACATCATTGGATGACAACGAGTTGTTTCGACGCAGCAAGCAACAAAGCAAAACTTGTAGAGGAAGAAACAGTGTAACTGGACTTCGAAGCAAGACATCGTTTATAAACTTTAATAACGTCGCGGGGTGGAGCAGTTCGGTAGCTCGTCGGGCTCATAACCCGAAGGTCATAGGTTCAAATCCTATCCCCGCAATCCGGACCCGTGGTGTAGCGGTTAACATGCCTGCCTGTCACGCAGGAGATCGCCGGTTCGATCCCGGTCGGGTCCGCCATTCTTTAAACATTAAAAATTGGCTCGATAGCTCAGTCGGTAGAGCAGAGGACTGAAAATCCTCGTGTCGGCGGTTCGATTCCGTCTCGAGCCACCATATCTTTTAATAAATAGTATGCCGGCCTAGCTCAATTGGTAGAGCAACTGACTTGTAATCAGTAGGTTGGGGGTTCAAGTCCTCTGGCCGGCACTCCATTTTGTGGAGGGGTAGCGAAGTGGCTAAACGCGGCGGACTGTAAATCCGCTCCCTCAGGGTTCGGCGGTTCGAATCCGTCCCCCTCCACCACTTATATAATGGCGGTTGTGGCGAAGTGGTTAACGCACCGGATTGTGGTTCCGGCATTCGTGGGTTCGATTCCCATCAGCCGCCCCATA
>NZ_JBJMAU010000054.1:0-843 GCF_052119505.1 Anaerobacillus sp. MEB173 | reverse complement strand
TTTATTTCAAAAGGACATAACGCAGTTAAGATGCATACACGGTTAGTGGTTGCTTCGTCAGATATAGTGTTTCCAGATAAGATTGTGCCTTCCACAGGAACAGTAAGTGATTTTGAAAGTGCGAATGTACTTATTGAAGAAAGCGATGCTACATACGTTATGGATAGAGGATATCCATCGAGGGATAATCTGATGGAGTGGCAAAAGAAAAACATTTCTTTTGTTGTTCGAATTACAAAGAGTCTTAGATTATACACACTCGAGGAATACAAGCCAACTCATCAATCGATATTAAAAGATGCTAAAGTATTATTTGGAATATCAAAAGAGCCTGTCAGATATATTGAATTCATTGATGAAAAAGAAAGGCCCTATAGAATACTAACATCTAGGTTTGATTTAACTGACCAACAGATACTGGAGATTTACCGGAACCGCTGGGTAATCGAACTATTCTTTAAATGGATAAAACAGCACTTAAAACTTACAAAAATTTGGAGCACGAAGCCGCAAGGCATATGGAACCAGATGTTTCTATCCTTAATTGGATTTGGTCTATCATTGATTGTTAAATTACAAACAAAATCGACTAAAACACCATGGCAATTTTTTCGAATTTTACAAACCTATCTCTATCAAACAATGAGATCATTAAATAAAGAACTAAAAAGAAAGAAGAAGAAATCTAATGGTAGACAAAAAGTTCCTATCCCATTAGAAAAGAAGAGTCCATCGTTTGGTAACGTCGCTTTATTGAAGAAAGAAGCAAAGAGAAAGAAGAAAGTATATACACGCGGTGAAAAATTAGGAAGTTATTAGTATATGTAAAAAAAAGGGAACAAG
>NZ_JBJMAU010000053.1:0-902 GCF_052119505.1 Anaerobacillus sp. MEB173 | reverse complement strand
TTAAGTCAAGAGCCGACACCTGTAAAAATTGAGCGTATTGGACCAAACGAAGTCAACATTGAAATGACAGCTCAAGTAACGGATATCGAAATTGCCCCTGGTATCGTTTATAATACATGGAACTTTAACGGTGAAGCTCCTGGTCCTTTACTTGTTGTACAAGAAGGTGACTGGATTAACTTCACACTTCATAATATGGATCCAGCGATTCCGCACAGTAATGACTTCCATGCGGTTCACACTGATCCAAAGACAGGCTATGCAGATGTAGCACCAAATGAAACAGGAACATTCCGTTTCCAGGCAAATTATCCAGGTGTATTCATGTATCACTGTGCAACTGACCCAGTTCTTGCCCATATCGCGAACGGAATGCACGGTGTTATCATTGTCATGCCGAAAGATGGCTATCCAACTGATGATTTAGTAGATCGCGAGTTTGTGATTATCCAAAACGACTGGTATAAATATAACGACTTAAACAACATGATGAACATGCCTCCTCGTCAAGTGACATTCTCTGCAAAGACACTTGAGTATTTAGAAGATAATGAGTTTGATGGCTATACATTTGATGGAGTAAACACTAACGGAACTGTTACATCATTAACTCCTGCTGAGCCTGAAACACTTCTTTATGCAAAACCAGGTGAAAGAGTTCGTTTCTACATTAATAACGTAGGTCCAAACCAAATCAGTTCATTCCACGTAATTGGAACCGTTATGGATGATGTTTATATTGAAGGTAACCCTGCAAACCATCTTAAAGGTTTACAAACAATTATTTTACCTGCATCAGGTGGAGCGGTTGTAGAATTTACTCTGAAAGAAGAGGGAACATATCCGTTCGTTACTCACCAATTTGATCATGTTGCCAAAGGTGCAAAAGGTGTCATCATCGT
>NZ_JBJMAU010000052.1:0-944 GCF_052119505.1 Anaerobacillus sp. MEB173 | reverse complement strand
AGTCAACTACTTGAGTGTTATCAATGCTAACTTGCGACGTGGAAGCTTGCTACGTAGCTTTACTTGTAGACCCGGCAAGCATCTAAGAAATATGAGGAGAGGAAGAAACAGGATCCCTTCTTTGAAAATACTTTAAATAAACATCTGCGCCCTTAGCTCAGCAACGAGCAAAACATCAGTGAAACAACGACGAGTTGTTTCGACGCAGCAAGCATCTAAGAAATACGAGAAGAGGAAGAAACAGGATCTCTTCTTTGAAAATACATCAAATAGACATCTGCGCCCTTAGCTCAGCAGGATAGAGCAACGGCCTTCTAAGCCGTCGGTCAGAGGTTCGAATCCTCTAGGGTGCGCCATGATAGGAAGTATGAAAGTGTATTTTACATAGATTAAAACATGGTCTAACTAATGTTAGGCCTTTTTTCATACGTAAAAACACTAATTATTGTACATAATTTGATCTTTTTAGAATTAAAAGGTAAATTTGCAATGAGACTGGGAAGTTAATTGTAAAAAGTGAAAATGGTGAATGGGTAATTCCTCTTTCAAGATCATATAAGTTGGTGCGCTACCCTTGTGTAGATCTTCAAAAGAATCGTGGACTTCTTTCGTGCGAGTGTTCAAAGGATTTAGTGTTTACGTGTTAAGTATTAAAAAATAATCAATAAAAAACTATTGCACTGAAAATTTCATTGTGATATAGTATTATTTATCGCTAATGAGCGATACTTTATATTAGTATGTAATTCTATAAAGGCAATAACGCTTTTATAAAAATTTTTTTATAAAACATATTGCGCGGAATTACTAAATGTGATATTATAACTTTTGTCTCTGGTGAAGGATTTTATATTTAATTACTCATTCAGAGATATCAAACACATCAAATAACTTTTAAAAAATGTTGCATAGAACATATAGATGTGTTATAATAAATCTTGTCA
>NZ_JBJMAU010000051.1:0-1224 GCF_052119505.1 Anaerobacillus sp. MEB173 | reverse complement strand
ATATAATTATGGAGGATTAGCTCAGCTACGAGCTAAACACCTGTGAATCTGCTACGAGTTGTTTCGACGCATTTTACATCGGAGTAAAACTAGAAGAGGAAGAAACAGGGGAGAACTCCAGAGGAATAACATCTTATTATCTACGGAGGATTAGCTCAGCTGGGAGAGCACCTGCCTTACAAGCAGGGGGTCGGCGGTTCGATCCCGTCATCCTCCACCATACATGCCGGCCTAGCTCAATTGGTAGAGCAACTGACTTGTAATCAGTAGGTTGGGGGTTCAAGTCCTCTGGCCGGCACTCTTTAAGAGCCATTAGCTCAGTCACGAGCGTTATTTCTGTGAAAAACATCGAGTTGTTTCGACGCAGCAAGGAACAAAGCGATACTAGAAGAGGAAGAAACAGATAGGAACACGAAGCGAATCATCGTTCATAAACGTCATGAATAGAGCTTCATTGAATTTAGCTACGAGCCATTAGCTCAGTCGGTAGAGCATCTGACTTTTAATCAGAGGGTCGAAGGTTCGAATCCTTCATGGCTCACCATTTTATATAAGTAATGCGGGTGTGGCGGAATTGGCAGACGCGCTAGACTTAGGATCTAGTGTCTTTGACGTGGGGGTTCGAGTCCCTTCACCCGCACCATTACTTTTAATAAAATATTGCGGGAGTAGTTCAGTGGTAGAACACCACCTTGCCAAGGTGGGGGTCGCGAGTTCGAATCTCGTCTTCCGCTCTCTTAATAAGTCCTGCCGGGGTGGTGGAATTGGCAGACACACAGGACTTAAAATCCTGCGGTAGGTGACTACCGTGCCGGTTCAAGTCCGGCCCTCGGCACTTTTAAGGTTTAATAATAATATTTTAATCAGATCGGGAAGTGGCTCAGCTTGGTAGAGCACCTGGTTTGGGACCAGGGGGTCGCAGGTTCAAATCCTGTCTTCCCGACCATAATGAATATAGATGCGGGTGTAGTTTAGTGGTAAAACAAGAGCCTTCCAAGCTCTGGTCGTGAGTTCGATTCTCATCACCCGCTCTTTAAAATGTAAAATTAAAAATGTAGAATGTAAAATGTTTTAAGTAAAAGCTTCGAAGAAGTACTTGCATTAATTCTAAATTTTACATTTTCAATTTTAAATTTGTTAGGGGCCTATAGCTCAGCTGGTTAGAGCGCACGCCTGATAAGCGTGAGGTCGGTGGTTCGAGTCCACTTAGGCCCACCATATAGA
>NZ_JBJMAU010000050.1:0-1241 GCF_052119505.1 Anaerobacillus sp. MEB173 | reverse complement strand
TGTGGAGCCAAATGGAGAAGTACCCAAGTGGCTGAAGGGGCGCCCCTGCTAAGGGTGTAGGTCGTTTACGCGGCGCGAGGGTTCAAATCCCTCCTTCTCCGCCAGTTTAACTGGCCCGTTGGTCAAGCGGTTAAGACACCGCCCTTTCACGGCGGTAACACGGGTTCGAATCCCGTACGGGTCACCAATTCATTAATTTAAAATTGAAAATGTATAATTTAAAATGTTGAAAGTTTTTCAATGGAGTCTTCGTCGGATAATCACGAAGTAATTTTACATTTTACATTATAAATTTTACATTTATATGGAGGATTAGCTCAGCTGGGAGAGCACCTGCCTTACAAGCAGGGGGTCGGCGGTTCGATCCCGTCATCCTCCACCATTTAATATATAGTATAAATGTGGACCCGTGGTGTAGCGGTTAACATGCCTGCCTGTCACGCAGGAGATCGCCGGTTCGATCCCGGTCGGGTCCGCCATTTGTTACTTTATTCATTGTTGGGCTATAGCCAAGCGGTAAGGCAACGGACTTTGACTCCGTCATGCGTAGGTTCGAATCCTGCTAGCCCAGCCATTTTTATTACTATATTGATAACAAATAGAAAATGCGGGTGTGGCGGAATTGGCAGACGCGCTAGACTTAGGATCTAGTGTCTTTGACGTGGGGGTTCGAGTCCCTTCACCCGCACCATTTTTTATTTTCAGATACTTTTTATGCGGTCGTGGCGGAATGGCAGACGCGCTAGCTTGAGGGGCTAGTGGGGGCAACCCCGTGGAGGTTCGAGTCCTCTCGACCGCATCGATCTTTCTTTTGAAAATAAACTGACAAGTATAATCATAAGCATCTGCGCCCTTAGCTCAGCTGGATAGAGTGTTTGACTACGAATCAAAAGGTCGGGAGTTCGAATCTCTCAGGGCGCGCCATGTCGGGAAGTGGCTCAGCTTGGTAGAGCACCTGGTTTGGGACCAGGGGGTCGCAGGTTCAAATCCTGTCTTCCCGACCATTTAACTTAATTTGCGGGTGTAGTTTAGTGGTAAAACAAGAGCCTTCCAAGCTCTGGTCGTGAGTTCGATTCTCATCACCCGCTCCATAGGGGCCTATAGCTCAGCTGGTTAGAGCGCACGCCTGATAAGCGTGAGGTCGGTGGTTCGAGTCCACTTGGGCCCACCATATTTTTTAAAAAAAAGTTGTTGACAAGCTAAATTTAATTATGTAAAATAATAAAAGTCGCTAAAGACAA
>NZ_JBJMAU010000048.1:0-1361 GCF_052119505.1 Anaerobacillus sp. MEB173 | reverse complement strand
ATGGGAAATCTCATCTTGAGGGGGGCTTCACGCTTAGATGCTTTCAGCGCTTATCCCTTCCACACATAGCTACCCAGCGATGCTCCTGGCGGAACAACTGGTACACCAGCGGTGTGTCCATCCCGGTCCTCTCGTACTAAGGACAGCTCCTCTCAAATTTCCTACGCCCGCGACGGATAGGGACCGAACTGTCTCACGACGTTCTGAACCCAGCTCGCGTACCGCTTTAATGGGCGAACAGCCCAACCCTTGGGACCTACTCCAGCCCCAGGATGCGATGAGCCGACATCGAGGTGCCAAACCTCCCCGTCGATGTGGACTCTTGGGGGAGATAAGCCTGTTATCCCCAGGGTAGCTTTTATCCGTTGAGCGATGGCCCTTCCATGCGGAACCACCGGATCACTAAGCCCGACTTTCGTCCCTGCTCGACTTGTAGGTCTCGCAGTCAAGCTCCCTTTTGCCTTTGCACTCTACGAATGATTTCCAACCATTCTGAGGGAACCTTTGGGCGCCTCCGTTACTGTTTAGGAGGCGACCGCCCCAGTCAAACTGCCCACCTGACACTGTCCCCGAACCGGATCACGGCTCTAGGTTAGAATTTCAATACTGTCAGGGTAGTATCCCACCGACGCCTCCACCGAAGCTAGCGCTCCGGCTTCCAAGGCTCCTACCTATCCTGTACAAACAGTACCAAAATCCAATATCAAGCTACAGTAAAGCTCCATGGGGTCTTTCCGTCCTGTCGCGGGTAACCTGCATCTTCACAGGTAATATAATTTCACCGGGTCTCTCGTTGAGACAGTATCCAAATCGTTACACCATTCGTGCGGGTCGGAACTTACCCGACAAGGAATTTCGCTACCTTAGGACCGTTATAGTTACGGCCGCCGTTTACTGGGGCTTCAATTCAGAGCTTCTCCTAATGGATAACCCCTCCTCTTAACCTTCCAGCACCGGGCAGGTGTCAGCCCCTATACTTCGCCTTGCGGCTTCGCAGAGACCTGTGTTTTTGCTAAACAGTCGCTTGGATCTATTCACTGCGGCTCTCTCGGGCATACACCCTACCAGAGCACCCCTTCTCCCGAAGTTACGGGGTCATTTTGCCGAGTTCCTTAACGAGAGTTCTCCCGAGCGTCTTAGAATTCTCTTCTCGCCTACCTGTGTCGGTTTGCGGTACGGGCACCTCTCACCTCGCTAGAGGCTTTTCTAGGCAGTGTAGGATCAGGAACTTCGCTACTATAATTTCGCTCGCCATCACAGCTCAGCCTTAACGAGAAGCGGATTTGCCTACTTCTCAGCCTAACTGCTTGGACGCACATATCCATCAGTGCGCTTACCCTACCTTACTGCGTCCCCCCATT
>NZ_JBJMAU010000047.1:0-1375 GCF_052119505.1 Anaerobacillus sp. MEB173 | reverse complement strand
ATATATTTTTATTCCACAGTAGCTCAGTGGTAGAGCAATCGGCTGTTAACCGATCGGTCGTAGGTTCGAGTCCTACCTGTGGAGCCAAGGAGAGCTGTCCGAGCTGGCCGAAGGAGCACGATTGGAAATCGTGTAGGCGGTGTAAAACCGTCTCGAGGGTTCGAATCCCTCGCTCTCCGCCATCTCGTTTGTTTTGGCCCGTTGGTCAAGCGGTTAAGACACCGCCCTTTCACGGCGGTAACACGGGTTCGAATCCCGTACGGGTCACCATATTGGAGGATTAGCTCAGCTGGGAGAGCACCTGCCTTACAAGCAGGGGGTCGGCGGTTCGATCCCGTCATCCTCCACCATTTAAAAAATGACTAGTTTTTTGAATGAGTATGTGTTATACTAGAAAAGTCGTCAAAGACATCTTCTATTAACTTTACATCGTCGCGGGATGGAGCAACAAGCATTACATCAATGTATGTACTACGAGTTGTTTCGACGCAAACAGCAGCGAAGCGATACTTGTAGAGGAAGATACAGTGTAACTGACTTCGAAGCAAGACATCATCTGTTAACTATAAAACGTCGCGGGATGGAGCAGTTCGGTAGCTCGTCGGGCTCATAACCCGAAGGTCGTAGGTTCAAATCCTACTCCCGCAACCAATCAACTACTTGGTTATGCATCAATGCAGGTTTGCGACGAGAAAGCTTACTTCGAAGCGGGACTAGTAGACGCAGGAGCAAAAGCGTGTTACAAAGTAATACACTAATACTAAGGACCCGTGGTGTAGCGGTTAACATGCCTGCCTGTCACGCAGGAGATCGCCGGTTCGATCCCGGTCGGGTCCGCCATCATATTTTTAACTATAAAGTATATATGGCTCGATAGCTCAGTCGGTAGAGCAGAGGACTGAAAATCCTCGTGTCGGCGGTTCGATTCCGTCTCGAGCCACCATCTATTTAAACTAAGTATGCCGGCCTAGCTCAATTGGTAGAGCAACTGACTTGTAATCAGTAGGTTGGGGGTTCAAGTCCTCTGGCCGGCACTCTTTCAACTATTTGTTAAGTCGTTTGTACTGTAGCAGGTGTACGTTGTAAAGTGGAGGGGTAGCGAAGTGGCTAAACGCGGCGGACTGTAAATCCGCTCCCTCAGGGTTCGGCGGTTCGAATCCGTCCCCCTCCACCACTTTTGAACTTTTAGGGGCATAGTTTAACGGTAAAACAGAGGTCTCCAAAACCTCCGTTGTGGGTTCGATTCCTACTGCCCCTGCCATCTATTTTAATAAATAATGAAAATGGCGGTTGTGGCGAAGTGGTTAACGCACCGGATTGTGGTTCCGGCATTCGTGGGTTCGATTCCCATCAGCCGCCCCATTAATTATAAAAT
>NZ_JBJMAU010000046.1:0-1462 GCF_052119505.1 Anaerobacillus sp. MEB173 | reverse complement strand
CGGTGAGGAGGTGGTACAGGAATTTCAACCTGTTGTCCATCGCCTACGCCTTTCGGCCTCGGCTTAGGTCCCGACTTACCCTGAGCGGACGAGCCTTCCTCAGGAAACCTTGGGCTTTCGACGGAGGGGATTCTCACCCCTCTTTTCGCTACTCATACCGGCATTCTCACTTCTAAGCGCTCCACCAGTCCTTCCGGTCTGACTTCGCTGCACTTAGAACGCTCCCCTACCACTGACACCAACGGTGTCAATCCATAGCTTCGGTGATACGTTTAGCCCCGGTACATTTTCGGCGCAGAGTCACTCGACCAGTGAGCTATTACGCACTCTTTAAATGGTGGCTGCTTCTAAGCCAACATCCTGGTTGTCTGTGCAACTCCACATCCTTCTCCACTTAACGTATACTTTGGGACCTTAGCTGATGGTCTGGGCTGTTTCCCTCTTGACTACGGATCTTAGCACTCGCAGTCTGACTCCCGAGGATAAGTATTTGGCATTCGGAGTTTGACTGAATTCGGTAACCCTGTGGGGGCCCCTAGTCCAATCAGTGCTCTACCTCCAATACTCTCACCTCGAGGCTAGCCCTAAAGCTATTTCGGGGAGAACCAGCTATCTCCGAGTTCGATTGGCATTTCACCCCTACCCACACCTCATCCCCGCACTTTTCAACGTGCGTGGGTTCGGGCCTCCATTCAGTGTTACCTGAACTTCACCCTGGACATGGGTAGATCACACGGTTTCGGGTCTACGACCACGTACTACGACGCCCTATTCAGACTCGCTTTCGCTGCGGCTCCGCCTCATCAGCTTAACCTTGCACGTAATCGTAACTCGCCGGTTCATTCTACAAAAGGCACGCCATCACCCGTAAATGGGCTCTGACTACTTGTAGGCACACGGTTTCAGGATCTGTTTCACTCCCCTCCCGGGGTGCTTTTCACCTTTCCCTCACGGTACTGGTTCACTATCGGTCACTAGGGAGTATTTAGCCTTGGGAGATGGTCCTCCCGGATTCCGACGGGGTTTCACGTGTCCCGCCGTACTCAGGATACACTCAAGAGGAAACGAAGTTTCGACTACAGGGCTGTTACCTTGTACCGCGGATCTTTCCAGATCGCTTCATCTACTCCGTTTCTTTGTAACTCCGTATAGAGTGTCCTACAACCCCAAGAGGCAAGCCTCTTGGTTTGGGCTAATTCCGTTTCGCTCGCCGCTACTAAGGAAATCGCATTTGCTTTCTCTTCCTCTGGGTACTTAGATGTTTCAGTTCCCCAGGTCTGCCTTCTCATACCCTATGTATTCAGATATGGATACTATCCCATTACGGATAGTGGGTTCCCCCATTCGGAAATCTTCGGATCAAAGCTTACTTACAGCTCCCCGAAGCATATCGGTGTTCGTCCCGTCCTTCGTCGGCTCCTAGTGCCAAGGCATTCACCGTGCGCCCTTTCTAGCTTAACCT
>NZ_JBJMAU010000045.1:0-1490 GCF_052119505.1 Anaerobacillus sp. MEB173 | reverse complement strand
ATCTCATGTCGTTTTCAGCGACAAGATTTATTATATCACACCATTAAGTTCTATGCAACAACTTTTTAAAATGTTTTTGAGTTATCCTCACAAAACAATAAGCGCTACACATCATTGCTCAACAGCGACAAGAACCATTATAGCACAATCTAAAATTCCGTGCAATAGCTTTTATTTTTTTTTCAATATCAACTCATCATTTCTTTAATAACAATGTAGTGATTTGTGTGGTCGCTCATTAACGACAAATAATATAACACAATTATTTTTTCTGCGCGACATTTTTTAAATTTATTTATTAAATATTATTTTTTGCTCAGATGTATTAATTTAGCATAAGTAAAAAACAAAGGCAACCTTTTTAATAATTAAAGCATCCTTTACTTTAATATATATTTTCACAAACTAAACATTTTTGAAAAATATTCTTTCTAAGAGTAAGCCTATCTTCACATTAGGAATAAGAGAAATGATAGGTAGCAAAAACAATACCTTTTAAATATTTTTTATTTAAAAATTGACCAAATCCTAGAAGAGCATACTCCAAAATAACCTTTCTTTGGAGTTCCCCACATTTTTCTTACACCTGTTAAAATTAAGTTTTTCAATTAATACGCAATTCTTGACGGTCATTTGCCTTGGTAGTTTACTTTTCCTTAATTTCACAAAGAGATGTAGAAGCTACTCTAAAGGATTCCTTAAAACCTCGTTTTGATTTTTATTAATCGATTTTTCTACTATATTCTGAAACCCATAAATAATAATTGCTAATGACACACATATAAAATACCATATAGTATGATTCAACTTAAATACTCCTGCTTTTTCCCAAAGTTGTGAAAAAGGATAAGAACTAATACTATCTAATACTATATTTGTAATTAAATATTTTGGGAAATTTCCATATGTTAGTTTAAAAATCCAAAGTGTAGCTACAAAATAGGAACCTAATATATATATGTAAAGTCTATAGGACCGGGAGATAAAGGGTTTTTATTTACCCTCCATTTTTTCTCATTAGCAATTAGACTAAATACACTTATGAATAAATTAGTAAAACTTGCTACAGGTAAAAACCTAAAAAAAGATTTTTTCCCCATGAAAGGAACAGTTAGCCAAGGAACGACTAACATCGCTAAAGCGAATGTCTTTTTTTTCCATATAAATCAGCTTCCTTCCGATATAGTTTTTATAAATTCCCTCTAACTAAATCTTATTATTAGATTTTCTTGTTAAACTATTCTGCCCTGATATCTACATATAAGCATCCTATACTTTAAGTACATCCTTTTACAACCTTCGTTAAATTACTAATTTTGTTTTGCTAATCAATCGTGAACTCCGCTGTCAAATGGTGCTTATCATAATCCCCTGCGCTTCTAAAATCAAGTATATCTTTCACTATACGGTATTCACCAGTATCCAGACTGCCATAGAGCCAATCCCAATCAACTGTCCATTTCTTAACATCCGAAGAAGCTAAGTCATAT
>NZ_JBJMAU010000044.1:0-1726 GCF_052119505.1 Anaerobacillus sp. MEB173 | reverse complement strand
AAAATTCTCATCGAAAAAAGTCTAACTTATGTTAGGCTTTTTTCGATTGTAAAAAAGTATCAAAATAACATGAACACCCTTGATATTTTCGTTTGAAAAGTGAGAAAATTGAACTGTGGGGGTGCCTTAAATGAGATATACTTCTTCAAATGAAGAAACGACACAACTGAGTATTACCATTTACAATGGTGGTTTTGGTCTTGTTAAGGAAAGTAGAAAGCTGTTTTCAAATGAAAATTGTTCAGAAATACAATACATAGATGTTGCAGAAAAAATTGAAATTGATTCAATCATTGTTACAGGTCTTCATATTTTAGAATTTAATTTTGATCATGATTTAGTTAGTAGACAAAAATTGCTGGAAAAATATTTAGATCAGGTAGTTACTGTCTTTGATAAAATACAAAGTATTAGGACCGAAATAAGATTATTGAGTGTAACAGATGGAATTATAGGTGAGAGAAGTGACACAAAGGAAATTGTTATTAATCCAGCAGGAGAGTTAATCTTACCTTCATTACCAAATGGGTTAATAGTAAAGCCAACTTTAATTTGGATGATAAAAAATCAGCAATTAAATCAAGATATAAATGTTTCTTATTTAACTAAGGGAATGTCATGGGAAGCAAATTACGTTTTGGAGTTAGCTGATAACACGTTTAATCTTACTGGTTGGGTTTGTATTGATAATCAATCTGGGACGACCTTTAAAGAAGCCGTGGTAAAAGTGATTGCTGGTGATGTTAATCGTGTAGATAATTTCCAACCGCTCGTAAATAATGAGCGTGTATACAGTAGTATGGTCGATTTTGAAGATGAAGAAGAATTCACTGAAAAAAGCTTTGCTGATCAACATATGTACTCACTAGGGAGAAAAGTTACATTGAAAGACCATCAAAAGAAGCAAATAAACTTCTTGAACATTACGAATGGAAAATATAAAAAATATTATTGTGTTGATAAATACTCGTCAAAAGCAGAAATAATAATTGAGATAATGAATACGGTTGAAAATCAAATGGGGATTCCTATTCCAAAAGGTATGATTAAAGTGTATCAAGCAGATGTTTCAGACAAACTCCTTGAATTTATTGGTGAGGACCATGTTGATCATACACCAAAGAATGAAGTGATTAAGCTTGGACTCGGGAAAGCTTTTGACATTATTACTAAAGGTAGAGAAAAAAAGCGATATAAATTAAGTCAACGAGAATACGTAGAGTTTGAATATGAAATTACCAATTATAAAGAAGAAAAAGTAGCGGTGAAAATTGAACATTATATCTCCGATCGCCATTGGGTAATAGATGAGGCAACACATGAATTTGTTCAAGAAGATGGGCAAAATATCAGCTTTTGGGTTGATGTTGAGCCTGAGGGAAAGACGTTTGTTTCTTTTAGGTATTGTGTGGATAATTCAATTAATGTGAACTTAGCATAGAATGTTTCCTTAGTTCCTTAGTATAAAGAAAATAAATTGTGTTGACTAAACTGATTGTGGAAACGAGGCTGTCGCTTATGAGGCAGCTTCTTTTGTTTGAGTTAACTAGAGTTTTAGTATATTTAAGAAATTGTTTTAAGAGTCTTCATTAAAATTATTTAGCTCAGCTGGGAGAGCACCTGCCTCTCATCCTCCACCATAACAAGCCGGCCTAGCTCAATTGGTAGAGCAACTGACTTGTAATCAGTAGGTTGGGGGTTCAAGTCCTCTGGCCGGCACTGTAAT
>NZ_JBJMAU010000043.1:0-1775 GCF_052119505.1 Anaerobacillus sp. MEB173 | reverse complement strand
GATAAAGTACATTCCAATCGGAGTGTGCTTTTTTTATTTTAGTATCTTTATGATACTGTATTAATGAGCTGAAAACTGTTATTATACGAGTAAAATAAAGTAACGATGTAGGGGGATATTATGGACAACTTTCATTTTGATACGCAAACAGTGCATTTCCAAAAAAAAATGGATGATAGAAATGTTAGTAAAAGTAAGCCGATTTATCAAACATCAGCATTTTCGTTCAATGATTTAGATGACATGGAAGACTTTTTTAGGGGAAAGAAGGAATTTTTATATACTCGTTATAGTAATCCTAACAGTGAAGATTTAGGTGAAGGAGTTGCAAAATTAGAAGGGGCTCCTAAAGGTGTAGCGACTTCTTCAGGCATGTCTGCAATTTTGGCCGGAATATTAGCTGTTGTTGAAAATGGCGATCACATTATAGCTTCAGAAGATTTATACGGAGGAACTTACCAACTCCTTGCAAATGAGCTACGAACTTTTGGGATTGAAGTAAGTTTTGTTTCATTTGAAGATCATACATTTATAAAGAGTGCTTTAAAACCAAACACAAAATTGATCTATTCAGAATCTGTTACCAATCCGCTATTACGTGTAGAGAACATTTCAGAAATAGTTCGGTTGGCTAAAGCAAATAATTTAGTAACAATGATCGATAATACATTTGCTACACCATATTTACTGCAACCATACAAATTGGGTGTCGATTTAGTTGTACATAGTGCTACAAAGTATATTGGTGGTCATAGTGATGTTACGGCTGGAGTTCTCGTCGGTAATGAATCACTGGTCACAAAAGCAAAGGCAAAAGTCATTAATTTAGGGAGTAATTTATCACCATTTGAAAGTTGGTTAGCATGTAGAGGATTAAAGACGTTAAGTGTTCGAATGGAAAGGCAAGTTCGGAATGCACAAGCACTCGCAAATACACTACGCAAAAATCCTTCAATAAATGTGTATTACCCTGAAGCCGTTTCAGAAAAAGGTAATGGTGCGATTGTGAGTATTGATCTCGGTGATAAGATTGATCTACATCAGTTTTTTAAGTCATTATCGTGGATAAAGATTGTACCTACTTTAGCTGGTGTGGAAACTACCGTAACTTATCCACTAGGAACATCACATCGTTCAGTGCCAGATGAAACACGTAAAAAGCTCGGAATCACAAAAGGGTTAGTTCGAATATCATTAGGGATAGAAGACGCAAATGATATCACTATGGCATTTGAAAAGGCAATAGAAGGCTCAACAATCTAGCTGTTAAAAGGAAGAGGATGTCTCACAAGTGACCGCTCTCCTCGAACGTTTACAAAATATAGAGTTTACATCAAAAACTTCTATATTTTATGTCGAGGTGACTGTTACTTTGCTCTTGAGACATCCAAATTTCTATCTATAACAAATCTATTTCAGCAAACTTTGGAAACTTTGATATGGCGGAATATTATCAGTAATCATGAGTACTGGAAGGAATGTCATAGTCATTAGTATGCCAAAGTTGGCTAGCAAAACGGTCCTAAACACTTTTAACCCTTTACGCATAATGTCACCTTCCTATTGATTTTAATACAGAATATTCAGAAAATTTGTTTTGTGTACTTATTTTCTCACAATAATAAATAGGTAACAATGAGCAGATGTCTAGTTTCCGTTATTTTAAAGTTTTTTTGTTAAAAAACTTGCTAACGTGTATTCACTATGTTATATTTATATATGTCTTCAAGATGATTACCTGCTCCTAGTGAAGGAGAATAGACAGGTAGCAAGTT
>NZ_JBJMAU010000042.1:0-1900 GCF_052119505.1 Anaerobacillus sp. MEB173 | reverse complement strand
GTATCTCAATAATTCGCTTGGCTTGTTTATTTTGTTCAGTTTTCAAAGAACAACTTGTCTCATGTCGTTTTCAGCGACAAGATTTATTATAACACAACTTAAAGTTCTGCGCAATATCTTTTTTGGTGTTTTTTTCTTCAAGAACAATTAAGTTGATAAAATGTTATATCGCTCATTAGCGATAAGAATTATTATATCACTACTTATAATTCTACGCGACACATGTTTTTCTATATGAAAATTATAAAGTGATACATATTATCTTTAACAGCGACAAACAATAATATATCACAATAAAATTTTCCGCGCAACACTTTTTTAAACAAATTATAATCGGTTTTTTACTCAAATTTACATACGTGGATTATCGATTTAATAATACGGTGTAGCTCTTAGGCGATTTTTTTTGGCTAGAAACTTTAATAATTGACGATGTTTAAGAAGCATTGGGATTTTAATATCATTCTTTTTAATAGATAAATATTTTAACGAACGATTTTATGAATTTAGGAGTGAATTATATGGGGAAAAATAGCTTAGAAAAGCAAGGAGTAACTAAAGAGCTTGCAAAAAAGTTCGCTAAAATCGCCAAAAAAAAAAATAAGATTGTTAAAATGGTAAAAAAGTAAACATATAAAATTATGAGTAAAAAGTACAACACTCTATTTTGATTGGAATGTACTCTTATTATTGTTGAAAAACTGTTTTTCATTTTCAATTCTGTCTGCCTCGATTCCACCTTGATGAACATCCTTTTAAGGTTTTTATTGTTACCAAAAAAGCCGTCTTTCCTTAGTATAAGGAAGACGGCTTTTACTACTTTAACCTTCAGAGGACTCAATATATTGTTTTGTAATGTTTATATCCGAATGACCAGCTAATTGAGCGACGATCGAAAGATCGACTCCTTTTCTTACTAGTTCATAACAAAAAGTATGACGAAGCTTATGAGGATGAACACCATATTGCTGTAATGTATGCTGTACTGTTCGAACTGAAAGACGTTGCTGATTTTTAGCTAAAAATAATGCCTCATTATCATCATCCCTTGATTCAAGATACTCTTTCACATGTTGAATACACACATTTGAAAGAGGAATCACTCGTTCACCATTCTCATTTTTAACAACTAATTTCCCGGTTTGATTACTTATTTGAACGTCGGATTGATTCAAAGCACATAGTTCTGATACACGAACTCCCGTATACAATAATAGATAAACAATTGCTGCATTCCGTTTGTTTCCATCAACATTGACTTTATCTAATAATTCTTTAATTTCAAGATTACTTAAACACTCTGGGGGAGCAGTTTCTCCTGTACTTTCTATACGCTGAACCTTTTCCATTAGTTCTGGCTTATTGATAGAAATAGCGAACGATTTAATTGTATTATAGATTTTGTTTATCGTAGAGGCACTACGTTGCTCGGATACTAAATAATTCATATACGCTTGGACATCTTTACTTGAGACGTTTTGTATAGAACTATTATTTTCCTCTAACCAATTACAAAATGAATAGAGAACACCTCGATATGTCTTAATTGTATTATTCGATTTACCATTTTGTGATAAATAACTAGAAAAGGAATTAAGCATACCATCAGTGGCTCCAGCGCATTTTATATTTTCCATGAACTACTCCCCCCTTTATTTACTAGCACTACTATAACATATATTTCTGAAAAAATCAAATTCTGCGCAATTATTAGTATTTACATATACAAAAAAAGCCTAACATAAGTTAGACCTTTTATATATATGTAAAATACGCTTCATTTTCCCTTTAATGGCGCACCCTAGAGGATTCGAACCTCTGACCGACGGCTTAGAAGGCCGTTGCTCTATCCTGCTGAGCTAAGGGCGCTCAGTTATTGCGATGCACTTATAAAGCAAAA
>NZ_JBJMAU010000041.1:0-1982 GCF_052119505.1 Anaerobacillus sp. MEB173 | reverse complement strand
GACAATATGAGGCTGTTGCCGAACAACCCATGGGTAAGCAGCTACAGGTAGACTGGGGAGTGACAAAACAGAAAACCACCAAGAAAAAAGAAGTGAAGTTATACTTTATAGCTTTTGTGTTAGCACATTCACGTTATAAATATATGGAATGGCAAGACCGACCTTTTACTACAAAGGATACTATTCGATGTCATGAAAATGCTTTCCAATTTTTCGGTGGAAGAACTGAAGAAATCGTTTACGACCAAGATAACCTAATTGCAGTTAGTGAAAATGCTGGTGATTTAATATTAACATCAGAGTTTCAAGCCTATGTGAGAGACTGTAAGTTTAAGGTTCATCTTTGTAGAAAAGCAGATCCTGAGTCCAAAGGCATGATTGAAAATGTGGTGAAATATATAAAAGGAAATTTCGCTGATAGTCGGGTTTTTAAAGATATAGAGGATTGGAATATACGTGCAATAAAATGGTTAGAACGTACAGGTAATCATAATGTACATAACACAACAAAAAAGAGACCAGCAGAAGTGTTTCTCGTCGAAAAGCAACACTTATTACCAGTCTCTCCTCTACTTTCAAATGAAAGTATCCATACGAACAGTATAACAAGGAATGTAGGTAAGGACAACACCATTCGTTTTAAATCTAATCGTTACTCGTTACCGTTAGGTACATTTGGCTCAACTAAAAATAATCAGGTGTTCATTGAGATAAAAGGTGAATATCCAGGTACATTGATTATTCGCAAGCAACCGGATGGTGAGAAGATTGCAGAACATCAGATTAGTAATGAAAAAGGCAAATTGATAAAAAATCATAATCATGGTCGAGATCGATCTAAAGGAATCGAAGAGCTCAAACAAAATGTTATTAGTAGTTTTGAAAACCAAGGAGATGCAAATACGTTTGTAGATGAAATTTGTCAAAGGTATAACCGATATCGAAGAGATCAATTAACGCTTATCTTTAGTGTAATAAAGAGAGATTCAGCATTGATTAATCAGGCACTTTCAATATGTATTAGAGAAAAACTCTTTAGTGCCAATGACTTTCGAGATGTCGTTAATTACTTGAAGAATTCTACTCCATCCATAGAAAGAGCTGGTGAAAGTATAAGTGCTTCAACATCTGATCATAAATTTGAAGTTACGACACGCTCCCTAAATATATATACAAGTATTTTAGGAGGGCAAATTCAATGAATAATACAGTAAAAGAATTGCAGGGTTATTTTCGTCAATTACGTTTATCCGAGACTGCGGAAGAGCTTCCGCAGCTCCTTCGTGAAGCTGAAAAAGCATCTTGGACTTATTTAGAGTTTTTAGAAGCAGTTACAGTGTTCGAATTAAATAAACGGGAAGCAAAAAGCATCGAACGAAGGATGAAATGGGCTCGGTTTCCTTATATTAAGATAATTGATGATTTCAAAGTAGAAGGGCAAACGGCTATAACTGAGCGACAGATTACTCAGTTAAGAGAGCTTAGTTGGTTAGAACAACATTTCAATTTAATATTATTAGGACCGCCTGGTGTCGGTAAAACCTTAATATCAATAGCTTTGGGTGTAGAAGCCATTCAAAGGGGATTTCAAGTCTACTTTGTAACCATGGGAGAATTAATACAACTATTAAAAACACAGGAATTTACTCATAAATCGCAAGTGCAAATAAAGAGGATTAAATCATCTGATTTAGTAATCATTGATGATCTTATGTACATGGCTATGGACCAACGAGAAGCAAATCTATTCTTTCAGTTGATTAATCACCTTTATGAACGAAGTTCAATTATTTTAACCTCTAATAAAAGTCCTGAACAATGGAGTGAATTAATGGGTGATCAAGGCATAACAACAGCAATATTAGACCGTCTATTGCATCGAGTAGAAGTTATTCACATGGATGATGATAGTTATCGCATGAAAAATAGGCAACACATATTTTAGGCAAAAGTGTAAAAGGCAAATTAGCGGAAAGTGTAAA
>NZ_JBJMAU010000040.1:0-2440 GCF_052119505.1 Anaerobacillus sp. MEB173 | reverse complement strand
AGGCTACTGATTTGGTTTACTTCTTTGCTGACTTGCGTCGTTGTTAGCGACAAGATTTAGTATAACACACATCATAATTCTACGTAACATCTTTTTTTCAAAAGTTATTTCGTTAGCTTCTAATGCGTTTTCTCGCTCATCAGCGACAAGTAATACTATATCACGTTATTTAATTCTGTGCAAGTGTTTTGTAATCTTTTTTTTTAAAAAACACTTCGTTTTGCTCAGAGTTACTACTTTACCACAACTAATATAATAAAGCAACAATTATACTCTTCTTATTGTACAAACTAACTTCATTCCAAGCACCATATCAAAGTTTTTATCACTCTTCAAAACTTAGGTATGGATATTAATCATTCTGCACAAAATTAATCAAAAAAGGAGGATTTATATCATGCAGCATTTTAATGTTTTATTGATTAAGTTCGTAACATGCTCTATTATCTTTTGGATTAGCCTAGGCCTATTTTTTAATGCAACAATAGTAGAAATCCTTTCATTCAGCTTAGCTGTTACGATTATCTCTTATTTTATTGGAGATCAAATTATTCTCCCACGGATTGGAAAAAGTAACGCAGTTGTTGTAGATTTTTTCCTAATATATTTAATTGTTTGGATATTTGGCTCTGTTTTCTTCACTAGCTATTTTCAGATTGGCTGGGGAAGTATTATTTCAGCAACACTTATTGCAGGATCAGAAGTGTTTGTCCATTCTTATATAATAAAAAATGTAAAGCCAATTGTACGGGAAAACCATCGCAACTTCAATCAAAATGTTGCTTTTGAGTTTGCTGAAGAACACGACCCAAAACCTACAAAAAAATAGTCGAATTACTTACAAATACGAAGGACTTGATACAGTCCTTTTTCCTTTTATACCAAAAACAAAACACTCTAACGCTTGTATTATTGCCAATATATTTATTCCTTTACCGATGATTTTACCGCTTTTGGCTATTATTACTCAACTATTACTATTTAAACGCAATTCCCGTACACCTTAATTATTTACAAGATAATCGACCATCTACAATGGAAGAATTTCTGCCCACATAAAAAAGCTGTTTCTGACTTGAATATCACATCAGAAACAACTTTTGAATTACTCGCTTCAACTAAATAGCGGTAATGTAACAATGAACATCAACATAAATAAAATCATTAAATAGTTAACTGAAAACAAGAACATGAGATGAGCCCATTTGAAATCATCTTTCGTATAAAATCCGTAAATGCTAGCGAAAATCCAAGCAATTGTAAGTAATGCAGCAACAATCACAAAGGTTATCCCCAGTGACATTAACAAAAACGGTAATGGCAATAAACAAACAATATAAACCAACGTTACCCGTTTTGTCATTTCAAATCCATGTACTACTGGGAGCATAGCTACCCCAGCAGCTTTATATTCGTTATATTTCTTTATAGCAATCGCAAATGTGTGTGGCATTTGCCAAATAAATATGATAAGAAACAAGGCGATCGGCACAATATGAAATGCTGATTCGACTGCAGCCCACCCAATCAGAGGAGTCACTGCGCCAGATACGCTTCCAATCACTGTATTTAACGTGTACCGTCTTTTTGACCACATTGTATATAACACAACATACGTAAACCACCCTATAAACGCATAAATAGTAGCCTCAACTGTTGTAAAAAACAATAAAACAAACCCGACAACTGACGTTGCAATACCAAGCATGAAAACAACCTTTCTAGAAATCGTCCCTGTTACGGTTGGTCGATGCTGCGTCCTTGCCATGACACTGTCGATATCAGCATCATACCAATTATTAATAATAAGTGCACCCGCAATTACCAATGTACTTCCAAAGACCGTTAGCAAAAATAGGTCGAGGTAATCAACAAACAAAGCATTGGAGAAATGTAAAACTAACCAAAATCCAATAAAAACAGGGAATGTATTTGCAATTAATACTTTTGCTTTTATTAGTGCTTTAAGATCAGCGATAAGGCTAGGTTTCTTTTGTTCTATTAATCTATGTCGTAGAGATGTTCTCTCTTCTTTACCCATTACTTACGCCACCATTTCATTTCCGATTTTTATTTTCACAACATCAATTTTATCCTCGTAATCTTATAATGGATTTCTCTATCTGTAAACAGTTAAACTTCCAAAATAGAATTACTTCATAAAAGAGACACATAATGATCCAAATTTGAACAAAAAATAGGACTAAATCAAATATGATTAGTCCTATTTTTTGCCTGGCAACGTCCTACTCTCACAGGGGGAAACCCCCAACTACCATCGGCGCTGAAGAGCTTAACTGTCGTGTTCGGCATGTGAACGAGTGTGACCTCTTCGCTATCGCCACCGGGCTACGCTAATTTAGAATTAAGAATTTAGAATTGATGTAGGCTTCTCATGGAAGTTTACAGCGCAACTCCAAATTAAAGGATTCATTCCCTC
>NZ_JBJMAU010000039.1:0-4663 GCF_052119505.1 Anaerobacillus sp. MEB173 | reverse complement strand
GATTCGTTACATATATGACTTGATATGATATTATAAGAAAAAGGATATCGGTGGTGATTAATTAGTATGGGAAAAATTCAATCTTCAGAAGAGCTTATGAAATATATTGAAAATATGAATAGTGATAACTCTGTATTACAGTTTTCTATTCCTGGTAAAGGAAAATTTACACTTGTATTACAAGAAGAAGATGATGATGAAAAATCCATACAGTTTGAAACTGAAGAAAATCCTGAACTTAAACGTATGTTAAAAGAAAGTCAGGAGCAGTATGAAAACGGACGTGGTATGTCTACCTCAGAATTATTAAATTCTCTGTCCAAAAAGGACTTTATGTAATGTATGAACGAAATGTTCTTTGGTCCCCTGCTGTTAAGGAAAAACTTTCTCAGTTTAGGAGCGAGAGGTTTACACCTGAAGAGACTTTCGACTTTATCTCCCAGTTTATCATTGAAACTGAAGATCTATTTAAGAATAGCATAATTGGAAAAAGGTATACTGAAGAATTCGGCAAATACAAAGGGATTACAAGGATAGTTGTTAAAAAGTTTAGAGTTTATTATAAATTGATTGACAATGATGTTGTTATCTTGGCTGTCCTTTTTCCAGGTGAAAATTAAATAAACATTTTACAATAGACATTAGACCATATAATAAATTTTGATGTGGTCTTTTCTTGTGTAAATTTACTGATGATTTGTGAAAGTATCCACTTAAACACAATTAAAGTGCCTGTCCCCTTATACAGTAAAGTGTTATCGCACTGAGGGTTAGGCACTTTTTATGTATTATTCTTTTTTTCTCTTTAAATACCTCTTCATTAACCAAAAACAGTTCGCTATTTACGTTAGTACACTTCCAAATCTTAAATATAAGAAAATTAATTTCGTAAATACATCACCTTTTACCAAGTCACTTTATATATATTAGATGAAAACATTGGTAAAAATCATCAAAAAATTCCCTCTCCCGAAACCACGCGATACTGGGGTTAAACAAAAGGTGCCGATTCCGATTGATCCTGTAAATAAGATTTATGCAATTACTACCCATTCAGCAACGCAGTTTGAGTGCCGTTGGCTCTTTTACCACCAAATAAAAATGGTACAAGCAGCTGGTGATAAAGATGGAAATGAGCAATCTTCTGTTGTAATTTTAAATGATTTTCAACAACTCAAATTGGATGTTTCACACTATACGTTAGAAAAACAACTGCAACGCACAGCCGTTTGTGTTGTCAGGTTTTCGGGGTTGTAAGTTAGTTCAAGTTGAATTCAATTTTTCCTTGTACCACAGACATTCTTCATTTTTAAAACCCACATTTATCTTTTACCTACCAGAATGATTTTCCTAAGCTTTTTATATGAACATTGATTTTTACTTACCTAAGTTAATGACATAAGAATAAACTTTGTTGAGGTGAATCTATGAAAAATTACGTATTGCATGATGATGTAATAGCAGCATCGGAGCTGTTTTTGTACTGTTATGATTGTTTAAGGGAAGCGGGACTCGCGATTCAATTTGATCAATTAGAAAAAGCAGATGCCTGGATTGTTGAATATGAACGTGCTAGAGATGAACTTTTAGTGCTACGTCAAAAAAAGGTTGAGAACGATTCAATTTCGAAAGCGTTTTCATAAAAACTTAATAGTAGGTTGATGTCACCAAAAAAGTGGTGTTTAGACAACAACAATCGCAGGAATGACTTTAGTTTGTAACATTATATTGATCATAAAATGAGGTGGATGAATGAATTATTTAAAAGAGCTTAATGCTTTTTATGATCGCCTTGAGACCAATCCGTTATCGACTTCGGCTGTGGCGTTGTGGCATGCCTTAATGCACATTAACAACAAAACCGGCTGGCGCGATCAATTTGCTGTGGCAATTACTGCATTAAGTACGAAGACTGGTCTTAGTGACCGGACAATCTCAAAAGCAAGAAAAGAATTAAAAGAAAAAGGATATATTACTTTTTCTTCGCAAAGTGGCAACCAGCCAGCGATCTATCAGTTGTGTTCATTGGTACTTCAATATCATTCAACTCAAACTGAACTGCAAAAAGAAGTGTCATTTCTGTCAGAACCAGATATAAAGCCGGCTAATCATGATGAGAATTGTTTCAGTAAATACTCTGAAACAACAAATGAAAACCTAGATGCAAAATCTTACCACGAAGAAATTTCGGACAAGCATACCGACAATTGTACTGGTAAACGTTCCGGCTTGAATAACGAAAGTAAAGCATCTGATCCTCAACCTGAAAAAAATTCGGACAAGCATGCTGACAATCGTTCCGGAAAACGTGCCGCATTAAATAAACGAAATGAAATGAAACTAAATGAGACAAGTAAGTCTCTTACTCTATACAAAACATTTGAGAAGAGCTTTAATATCATTCCTACTCCATTACAAATCGATCTTGTTGCTAGTTTCATTGATCAAGACGGTCTCTCTGAAGAATTAGTGATTTACGGTCTTTCAATTGCTGGGGAGAAAGGAAAACCGTTTTCGTATGCTAAATCAATTTTAACAAACTGGAGTAAGCAGAACATCCGAACCGTTGAACAGGCGAAGAAAGAAAGTGAAAACTATCAATCTCGTAAAAGTACGTTTAAAAAATTCCCAACAATAGGAGGAAATCGTGATGGATATGATTCAAAAAGGAATGAAGTCAATGATGTCCATGTTGCCAATTTCAAATTCTACAAATAAACCTGAGCCTGTTTATTGTCCGTATTGTAAAAAAGAAAATGAGGTAAAGCTTCGGGATATTCCGCTTGTTGGGAAAGGTTGGACGATCAATGCCTGTGATTGTGAAATTAAGCGGATTGATGACATGTACCGCGAACAAAAAGCGAAACAGAGACGGATAAGAATTGAAAAATTTTTAAAGCTAAGCAGTACGAACGAGGATCTTGTGAAGATGACCTTTGCAAACTTTATCAAACGGCCAGGCAGTGAACAAACACTCAAGGAAATTGAAAATGCCGTGCAAAACTTTGAGAAAAGGGGGAAATTAGGTGTATTTATCTTTGGCGAAACCGGTAATGGCAAAAGCCATCTAACTGCTGCAGGAGCAAATGAACTAATGAATCAAGGCTACTCTGTCATCTACCTCACAGAAAAAGACCTCTACAGCCGCCTTCAAGAAACAAAACGGTTCCAGAATCCAGAAACACTTCTTGAAATTATGAATGCTTGCCTTGAAGCCGATCTCCTCATCTGGGATGACTTCATGAGTAGTCAGCGCTTAACCGATGATGAGAAAGATTGGACGTTCCAAATTATTAATGGCCGTGAACGAGCCAATAAACCGATCTGGCTTACGTCAAATCTCACCCCAGAAGAATTCGATCACCCAGATACAAAGTACAGATTCGATAACAAAGCCCGAACATGGTGGCGCCTAATTGGAAATATGAATTGTGTTTATAACCGTGCTTCAAATTACCGTGCTCATTTAGCAATGGAAAGAATGCGAGGGATATAAATGAAGGTTGATAATGTTTACAAACAGGATCGGCGTGTTGAAAAATATTATATGGTTAAGAAACGCACTACCATCTACACTGCCCTTGAAGAACTGGACTTTCATTGGGATGAACGAGAAGTTGCTGAATTTATTCGGCTATGGAAACGGGGGTTATCACTTCAAAAAATAGCGAACAAATTCTCGCGGGATATTGATGAAGCGGCAGTACTTGTGTTGGATTTGGCAAGGAAGAAGAGGATTACGCCGCGGGAGTTTGGGGTTGGAGGGGACAGATTCTAATAACAATAATCCACCTTATTTTGTGCAGTAAGGTGGATTATTCGTGATTATAGAAGTTAAGCAGTTGAAATTGGATGGTTTGTGTATGCAATTGTAAGAAACTTATTTATTCAGTTCTTTAGCTAGTGCCTTGACCTCATCTTTAGAGAGCTTGGTCAATTTAGCAATCATCTCAATTGTAAAGCCTTCCGCAAGCATACCTTTGGCAATATCTTTTGCTTTTTTTATTTCACCTTTTTCCAATCCTTTTCTTTCCCATGAATTCATAAGTTCCATAGCCATCTCCTCCTCGTCAGGGGGTAAAGTTTTCAATTCATTTTCCAATTGTATTTCTTCATCTGATGTTATGTTTGTTCATAGGATTGTGGTGCAATGTGAACGATAATCAGGCTATCTTGCCCTTTTAACTTTGTTTCAACTAACAAATCTACTCGACGTTTTTCACCTATTATAATATCAGTAAAGACTTCTTCAGACAAAAAGGTTACACTTTGAAAATCAATTTCTTCATAAGCTTATGGAACAAAAGCTAGCATAAATTCTTCGAAAAAGTGCGTAATGAGTTCTCTAAACCAACGATCATGATCATTTTTCCCTGATGCTTCTCTTAACATATAAACACCTCCTGGGATATTTTTAGAATGTTTGTTCTCATCCTAATTATAGAACAAACGATCCCGATATTGGAGGTGAAATACATTAAAAAATAAAGAACTTTTCGACAAGTAAAAAAAGAACTTTTTTAAATTGAAAAGTGCTTTTTGTATTTACTGAAAATTGCAGGAAAGAATAATAGATCGACTGACTGTGCGATAATTTTCACGTACCGTAATTTAAAACCTATATTTAAATGAGAAAACATCATAGACATTACAAATAAAGTTC
>NZ_JBJMAU010000038.1:0-7207 GCF_052119505.1 Anaerobacillus sp. MEB173 | reverse complement strand
ACCTTTTTCACTTTTTCACTTCTTGTTATTTATTCGGATACGTTAACTTCAATTGGTTCTGTTATAAGATTCCATTGTTCTCCAAGCATTGTAAAGGTATAAACTGCAAAGATATTTGCTGTTCCTGGACTAACTGCTGTAACGGTATTTCCCTCTACTGAAACGATACCTTCTCCGTCTTGAATAAAGAGTTTTGTTTCAATATTTTCTTTAAGATTATCACGATAGTGAACGAAGGATTTTGCTTGAATGGTAGTAGATTTACCTACTTTAAGATTACGCTTTTTGATTGGTGTTTCTAAACTTATTGGTGAATCCGTTAACCATTGGGTGTAATCAGTAATCGGTCCGATTAATCCATCTTTCAGCTGGCTTTCCAATGCTTGTTCATTACGGAATGTCCAATGCAAGTTTAATTGGCCGCGCTGACGCATATAAGTAATAAAATCTTTTGAGATACTTCCATAACTAGCGTTAAGAGTTGCATTAATAGTAGCAGCATAATTTAACATCTGCTGGGCATCATGAAGTCGTGCTTGTTGATTTCCTGCAACACCAGCAGAGTAAAGGAATCCAACTCCGATTTCAGGAGCTAACTCATGAATTTTTTTAACACTTTGGAAATCAAAACTTTGAACAAGTACTTGATTCATCATATCTTCTTCTTTAATTTCTTGAATAACCTTTTCTTCGATACCAGTATCTTTTAATTCTACTAATAAAACGACATCTTTACCTTTAAAGCCTTGTAAAAATTCACGGAACGTCGGAACTTTTTCTCCAGCAAATTCTTCTCCGAACTTAATACCAGCATCGACTTGACGAATTTCCTCTAATGTTAAATCCGAAACTTTTCCGCTTCCTGTTGTTGTACGGTCTATCGTATTGTCATGCATAATAATAAGTTCACCATCTTTTGTTACTTTTACATCGGTTTCAATTTGGTCTGCTCCAAGTTCATAGGCTAAGTTATAGCCGACCATCGTATTTTCTGGAGCAAGTGATGGTACGCCGCGATGGGCAGAAATAATTGGGCGTTGGACAATGGTGTTTTTTGGATATTGACTGAACACATCGATCGTATCTCCAGTATTTTCAGTAATAATTCCATCTACACCTAAGTGAATAAGACCATGTGCGTCACTTACATTGTTACCACCAATTCCCCAAACAGAAATCGTTCTGCTGTGTAAATAATGAATGATTTCAGGTGTTAGTAACTTCTGTGGAATCACTGCTACTTTAGATAAACCACGATGAACAGTAAACGCTAAGGTTTCTAAATCATGTTTACTTAATGAGTTTTTCGTATAGATGACTGCCCCGCGTGCGGTAGGAAAATCTTGTTTCAAGCTTTTAACAATGTCTGGATTGGTAGACATCACATGTACGTCTTGAATAGCTTCCTCAATTAATAGGTTTGTCAAGCTCTTTATATCACTATTGCTTTCGACTTGAAGAATAGGAATAACCTTTCCTTTTGTTGCTTGTAGTACTTCAGAAAGCAATACTCCGTTAGTTACTAATTCACCCGTACCATTTGACTCTACTCGTAAAACAATTGAAGAAATACCAGTGTTGATCATTTCGTTGAACTTGTCCATTGTTTCAAAAGGTGTAATGACTGTTGGTGCATTAAGAATATTTGTTTCAGGCTCGGAAGGTAAAAAGGCACTAGTTTCTTCTATAGGTGGTAATGCCTCTGTTTTACTTGTTAATTTAACATTATCAAATTCAACCGTTACACCACTAGCTTGGAATCCGACATCACCTTCAGACCAGGACGTTGCTAGATCGGTATCAATTACAAGTTGTCCATTTACAAAATGTTGAACCCGATTATCTTTTGCGATAACTTTAAGGCGGTAGCTTTTATTGTATTCAAAGGCTTCAGGATAGAACGTTTTAACAGGTACTTCCCATTGATTTTGCTCGTTGCGAATGGCAAATTCAAGACCGTTGATCACATTTGTTCCTCTTCGGATTGCAAATTGATAATATGGATAATTTTCCGATTGAATTCGATACATTAATGAAGCCCAACGAGTATTTTCAACAGCTGATTTGAAAGTCATATCAGCTTCGAATATGTAATCACCTGTATTTTCTTGCAAAGGTATAACTACGCGACTCGGACTCCCCGTACTTGGCGATGTTAGTACAAGTTTCCCATTGATAACTGTTCCGTTACCTTGAATGTTCTTCCATCCTTCTGGCAATTGCTGATTTTCTACTTGATCAAAATTTTCCTCCACTAAAAAAGTTTCTTGGCTATTTGCCAATACTGGTCTTTCCATTTTTGTAGTAGATGGTAAAATGTTTAGCACCATACTTGTTGATAAAACAATAGGGGCTACTAATCTTGCTTTCTTTTTTAAACTCCATTTCTCTTTCATTTAATACTCCTCCTTAGATTTTTTTTATGAGAGGCTCATCTACGTTCTCTTTTATATTAAGAAGGTAATATAAAGGAAATATAAAAATAATATTAATATTATTAGTTTTGTAATTTTTCGTTCGATTGATCTATTTGATGCCCCAAATTTTCATATTATTAGGATAATAGTAGAAGGTATGAAAACAGAAAAAAATACCATTTAACAATATAAATAGACAGATGGTTTATTTACTAGGTAAAAATTCATAAAGTAATATTTACATACTTTTACAAAAATTAAAAAGTTTTAAGAAATTAACCAAAAGACACACTCATTCACGTGAAAAGGAAAGAGAAAGTGCCTTCCCCTGATACAGTAAGTGTTATCGCACTAAGGGACAGGTCTTTTTTTTGCACCTTTTTTAGGATTTTACTTTAATTATCGGTTATAAACTTGGAGATTAGTATAGTTGATAAAAAATATTATTCCATTAATAAACGCCCAGATATTTATCTGAGCGTTTTGTGTGCGATTTATACTGTTAATTTCCTTTTAAAACCTATGCTAATTTGTATGTGATAATCATTGGCATTTTTTTTCATTAAAAAAATGTCGAGAAATACAAATGATAAAACGGTTTTTTAAAGTTTTCTCTCCTTGAAATGAACTCGTTAATGCAAAAGCATTCCTTTTTATTACCCAATAAATTCATATAGATTTTTTAAACTAAACTGCTATAATTTTTTCATTCACATATTTATAACAAATGGGAGAGCGAGCTAAATGAATCATTTTACACCACAAGAACTTATTCATAAAAATGAACGAAAATATTTTATTATTGTTCTTCTTTTCAGCCTTATCACATATATAGGGTTATTTATGTCAGTGGTAGGGATTATTTATGTTGGATTGTTCATAGGGATATCGTTATTTTTACACGGTTTATCGTTAGGGTTTATACGAACTAACGGGGTTCGCTTAAAGCCCGAACAGTTTCCAATCGTATACGAAAAAGTAAAAGAGCTATGTGAAAAAATGGAGATGTCTTATATCCCAGATGTTTATGTTATGGAATCGGGCGGGGCCTTAAATGCTTTTGCTACACGATTTTTTGGAAGAAATATGATTGTACTCTATTCAACAATTTTTGAACTCATTGAGCGAGAGGGAGAGGACGAGCTAGCTTTTGTTATTGCACACGAATTAGCACATATTAAACGTAGGCATATTTCAAAGCAATTAATAATTTTACCCGCCATGTGGATCCCAGGTCTTACCCAAAGTTACTCCCGCGCTTGTGAATTTACTTGTGATCGTTATGCAACTTATTATACTGGAAATTCAGAAGCAGCCAAAAATTGTTTAACGATGCTTGGAATAGGAAGTGCGTTGTACAAAAAAGTTAATCGCTCTAATTACTTGGATCAAATCGAAGAAGAAAAAGGTTTTTTCATTTGGTTAAGTGAAATATTATCGACCCATCCAACGCTTCCAAAAAGAATCAATCAAATTGAATATTTTCTAGGAGAATCTGAAATCAATTTAGGAACTAACAATCAACCTCAAAAACTCTGGTTATGGGTACCTGTTTCATTACTTTTATTTGCGGCGTTAATTGGTGGAAGTGTTTATTTACTAAATAAATTTGAAGAATCTTTTCTTTTTAGTGAAACTTCAATGAACTTAGATCTAGAAACAACACCATTAATTCATGCAGTGGTAGAAGCAGATATTGAACAAGTATATGCATTATTAGAAGAGGGAGTTGATCCCGATGAACAAGATATGGATGGTTGGACAGCGTTACATTGGGCAGTAAAAGATGTTAACACAGATGTAACAAAAGCTATTTTGGATTCAGGGGCAGATCCAAACCTCATGGATTACTATGGAGAAACTCCCCTGATGAAAGCGGCATGGGATGGTCGAGCCGAAATGGTTACCCTATTACTTGAAGCAGGAGGAACTATCAATGAACAAGATTATAACGGTTGGACTCCACTTATTTATGCAGTACAAAGCGGTGACATTGAGACCATTCAGATTCTTTTAAATGCTGGTGCAAACCAAGATATTAAGGATCATGGTCATTTAACTGCACTCATGCATGCAATTCAACAAGGGAATGACAAAGTTGTGAACTTATTAAGAAGTCAAAATAAATCATGATAGGGGAATAAGAAATGGAAACATCCAATCAAACAATTATAAAACCAGCCGGCTTTTGGATTCGGGTACTGGCTAATATTCTAGATACAATTGTTATTATGGTGCCTTTAACTGTAATTAGTTTTATGATTACTGGTACATGGGAAGGAGATATTTATACGAGTTTCTTATCCATCTTATATTATTTAATCATACCTGTAGTATGGTTTGGATATACAGTTGGTAAACGTATTGTTGGGGTTCGGATTGTAAAAGTAAATGGAGAAAAATTAGGATTTGGAGCCATGTTGATGCGTGTTTTCGTTGCTTCCCTTGTTTATGGTATTACATTGGGGATTGCCCTCATTGTTAGTGCCTTTATGGTTGGATTGCGAAAAGACAAACGAAGCATCCATGACCTTATTGCAGGAACTTATGTAACTTATGAAAGGCCGGAGAGACCTTAATTTTTTTTGTATGTTAATGTAATTGAAAAAAGTAAGATTACAATAGTTCAAAGTCAAAAGCAAGGGATAGTTAGTAATAACTGTTCCTTGTTTTAATTTAACTAAAAATACAGTTAGCATCATTGTTGATGTTATAAAAGGAGGGAGTATCACCAGAGATGTTTGAAAGGTTTAATACAAAAAAGGTTAATATCGAACCTATAATTGATCTAAATCCCCAAATATATAATTACCAATTGGTAGCAGTGGAGGAATATTTAGAGGCAGCGACTGATAGCCAAGCTGTAAACTCTAGAAGAATCAGTGGATATCATGTAAATCATCCATTCCTTAACAACTGTTCATGGTTCCTCAATTGAAGAGATTTTCCATTTTTATGCACCGAAGATATCAAATTTATTCTATTAATATTTTTTAAATTCTACAAAAGGTCCACATGAAACACCTATTTTAAATTGACATAGAATCCCATTAAGTCATCCAGGAATAAGATATATCGGTGAAATAACCTTAGATGCTTATAGGAGGGGGTTGAATGAATAGTGATCATCAATCAAATTTTTGGAATTGGTTATTATTTAAACGAAAAGAAAAAGTGCGAAGCGATAACCAAGAGGAGTTAATAACTTATATAAATCTCAGTGGAAGCAATTTTGAAGAAAGATTGGTGCAGACGGAGCAAGAGGTAATGGTACAACGCAAGGATGAAACCGGTGCTTGGCTGACAGAATACCGGACAAAGAAAGTTATCCCTGTCAAACAAGAGGTTTTGTCCGGGTATTTTAACCAAGCTAAACAAAATATTGTTATTTTTTTCTGTTGGACAGGGAATGGCGGCTTTTTAACATATACAATCATTGGACGAAAGCATGGAAAGATTGTAACTATGGAAAGCAATGAGTTTGTTTACAAAGGAGACATCTATTTTGAAAATGGAAGGCTAATTGAAAAAAATGCTAATCGATATTCTGAATGGATCGTTAAAAATGGGCGTTTCAAGTTGATTCCTTATAAAGTTCCAGAAATTCCTGGGGCACTTCGAATTGAATATTATATTTATCCGGATGAAAGGATAAAAATTGATAAGACTCACTTTACTGCACCAGTCGGATCCCTTGTTCAAGCCATTCGTACAGATCGAAATCCCCTTCCGGAAAAAGGTTATATCTATCCAACAGATCAATCGGACGATATGGTTGAATATCTACATGATCGTACAGAATCCTTTAGGATTCTTAAAAAGGGAAAGATTGAAATGAAAATTATTCCAGATGATTGGGGAAAGGGAGTTCCCGTAACAATTGAAGCGATTTAAAGCTAATGGAAATATTGGTAAGGTTTAAATAAATCTTTGTAATAGATAGTACATTTACGGTATCATGGGCGGCATGATGTAAGGTGCCCCCTCAAACCCTTGATTTTTAAGGATTTGTTAGTAAGATGAGAGTGGTTTGCTAACATTGAGGATATTAACGGAGGCTTCTCAAAAGTTGAAATAAACTTTTGAGAAGCCTCTTTTTTTATTTCTTGCGTTACATGGAGATAGACATCTTTCGTTATTTGATCATCGATATGGCCGAGCCGGTCCATGATTTGTTCCAGTGCGACACCGGCCTCAAGCTGTGTGGTGTGATTTCTTGGTTAAAATCCGCTAAGGCAAGTAGCCGTGCCATTCGGTTTTGAACAGTCTTGATGACAATGGGGTAACCATGTCGTCGTTCCATTTTGGTAAAAATAAAGTTCTTGTTATAGTAATAGTTACCTAATTGCTCGATGACTTTATTCTGAACCTTATTGTGTTCATTCAAAGCTTTGATGACTTCTTCATCTACAACAATTTTTCTGCGTGATTTTTTTGTTTTAGGTGTAACTAACTGATAGTTCATCGTATTATTATTTGGATTATAATATGTTTTGGTAATGCTTATTGTGTTTTTGAAGTCTACATCCTTTCACTTGAGAGCAACTAATTCTCCAACCCTAATACCTGTATAGGCTAGAATTAAAAACACCAAGTAATCATGTTCCATTATTTTTGGCTGTTCCTAAAAACAAGGCAAGCTCTTCTTTTTCAAGATACTTTGGAACGTCTTCTTCTAATTGTTCAATCGTTTTCTTATCCTTTTTCACATAAGCAAATTCAGTAAGGTCCTTCTTAATTAACTCCAGTTCTAGTGCCTTCCGAAAAATCGTGTAACCGTCAAGTAGAAA
>NZ_JBJMAU010000037.1:0-8164 GCF_052119505.1 Anaerobacillus sp. MEB173 | reverse complement strand
TTTGTATACAGGGGCTAAGATTGTAGAAGGCGAAGACCAAGAAGATGACGATGTATTGGAATCTTTACAAACCTTAAGTTTAGGTTCCGATTTTATCCTAGAAAATGGTATGATTAAATTTATTTAACTATAAGTATTTCATGAGGAAGAGATTTCCCGATTTAACATTAAGTAGCTACTAGAGAGGGGAGTTATCGTATTCAGCTGCGGTAACTCCCTATCCCTTTTAGTTCTAAAACTGAATCAACCAACAATTCAACCATATATTATATTTGTAGAATAGTTATTCTAATTTATCCTGCTCTAATTCCTTTCGAGGGATTAGGGCTATTTTTCTTTTAGGAGGAATGTGAAATGAGAAAGTATGTTTACACTGAACAGTTACCGTTGCCATTTATTGATGTTGTGAAGGAGGAGAAGCAAGAGCCAGCGAAGCGAGTGAACATTGTGTGTGTGAAGTTAGCGAGGGAATCTAGTTTACTTTACAAGAAAAGTAGAATTACAAGTCCAGAAGACGCTTACCATCTATTCAAACAATTTTTAGGTCAAGTTGATCGTGAGTACTTTGTCGTACTATGCCTAGACACGAAAAATCAACCAACGAACATCAATGTTTTTCATATAGGGAGTTTGAATGCAAATATTGTAAGTTGTCGTGAAGTGTTCAAGTCAACTATCCTGTCTAATTCTAATGCCATCATCGTTTGTCATGTGCACCCGTCAGATGATCCTACAACATCAAGGGAAGATGTAGACGTCACGAAGCGTTTAGTAGAAGCAGGTAAAATCATTGGCATTGACGTATTAGACCATATAATTGTCTGCGATAATAGTTTTGTTTCCACTAAAAGAAAAAGGACAAATGTAAGGGGAGTGATAGGACATGGAGTCAGCTAGACTATTATTTGTAAATCATATGATGAAGGAACATGACATTGAAGTTAATAGAGCAGACATCGTTTCTGAAGCTGTAACGATGTTCCATGATGAGCTAGACCCTAATGTATTTCCAACTATATGATTAGGTTTTTCCATCAGTTATAATTGTATATAGATTAATTAATAAATAAGAAGGGCTAGAGAAAAAATGTTTAAACTAATTTGCGATGCGAATTTATAAAAGGAATAACAATAAATTTAGCGACGGATGAGATAAAAAAACTAAATAAAATGGAAAAGACCAGGTTTTATACGCAAAAAATATGGCTTCTTTCAAGAAACTATCAGACTACGTATAAAAAGACATTATTCTTGGTTTACATTGGGAATGGAAATGGCTAAATGGAGAGATAGATTCATTGATTGCATATTGTCCAAGTTGCACACATAAAATTAAGTTCAACATTGAAACTGTAGGCCTGTTTAGTGGGGTTAAAGGATATAGATTTGCTAGTTGTACGAATAAAACAAATACTTGTCTTTTAGGAAAAAAGGGGAAGTCAATGATTGAAAATAAAGACTATACGTTTTCGCTGGATGAAGTAAAAAAGTATATTACGGCAAATACTGTAGATCAAAAATGGAAGGACAGAGTGTTACTTTTTGAGTTTAATAAAAAACAAGAAATATGTAACCGTTAAAAAATTTTAGCATCTAGATCATTTGGCAAAGCATTTTTTAGTGTTGTTAGTAACCGCATGGAAGTGCGCAATATGGACTAAAGTGATAAATAGTAACAATTAGTAATAACGATAAATATTAATATAGCTTAAGGAGGGAAAAACTATGGAAATGAGAAAACTGATTTTTGGTATTAGTATATTGGTAATGGTAATAGCTATCTTGTTACCTCTACAACCCGGTGGTGAAAAAGTTTTTGCAGAAGGTGATGCAATCGTAAAGGGGAAAATAACCAATGACTTAGGTGAGCCTATTGAGAATGCACACTTTTCCCCTTCAGTATCTGGCGAAGTACTTGTAACATATACTGATCAGAATGGTTTTTATGAGATTGAATTACCAGAGGGAACTTATTGGTTTAAAGTATATGCTGAGGGTTACGAAGTACAATATATAAAAGATTATCCTGTTTTATCAGGAGATGTAATTGAAATGGACTTTACAGTGATTCCTATAGAGGATTCGATAAAGAAAGAAGAATTGTTAATTTTGAATTGTAAGAGTATAGACAGAAATAAATTATTAAAAGATGTGATTAAGGTACAAGTCAATAAGGGCGTGGTTAAGCTATCTACAAAACCATACTCAGGCTTTTCTAACTCACTGTTACAAATTTATTTCTATGAAGTTGAAGATGATGCTACTATTAGAGCAGTAGAAAAGTTATTTCTAACAGCTGATAAGAACGGAAAAATTAAGCTGAAACAGGAGCTTCCACCTGGGAATTATGAAGTGTGGGTATGGTTTGATTGGTCTGATGGTATTTTTAAAGAGAAGATTAAAGTTGACTAGACATAAATTTAATGATTTTTTCTAGTGACAGCAACGGATTTTACTGATATACAGTTTGATAGAATGGAGTTTAATGAGATATTTTGTGTCACAGTTTTTTTCTTAATTTTGGTTTCCAATCAATGGTTCTTCAAAATACACTGATAGGATGTCAGCTGTTAAAGGTGGAGAAAATAAAGCAAATAATGTATTAGAGGAATACATTGCTAATATACTTATCTTGTTAAAAGATCAAATTGTTAAGTGAAAAAACGCGGAGAGTAGTCGAAATAAACTATTCTCCTTTTTTCATGGATTAAATAGGGGACATAGGAGCATGGATCGACTTTTTCTTTTGCTTTATAAGGTTGGTAATCGGTAAGGATCATTATCAACTAGCTGCGCACATATACAAATTTATTAGAATATCTACATATTTTTAATAATCTAGTATGTTATAATTTTCCTAAAAGGTATAACTAGAGAAATCTAGTGGCACAAAGCTATAGGGACTAAGGGCTTAGCCTATGTCAGCCAGCTGCCGTTACCATTGTAAATTAAGGAGGAGTTAGGTAATGAAAAAGGCAATTGTTTTAAGATCACTAGGAATTGGGTTACTAGGATTTTCGCTAGTATTTGCTCAACCGTTGGCTGCGGATGCAAACCGCGGCGGAGGAGATAACCCTGGACAAGAAAAGAAAAACACGAGCACAGAACAAAGGGTCAATGAGCAATCAGAACGTTCAGTAAAGAATGAACAGCAAAAAGAAGATAAAGAAATAGCGAAAGAGGAACAACGAGAAATACGTGATACATATCGACAAGAGAAAGAACAACTTAATGAATTAAAAAGAGAATCGAAAGAAGCCTATCAAGCAGCTAAACAGCAGCTTAAAGCGGAAATACAGCAGCATGCATCTACACTAGAACTAGAAGGCGACCTTGAAGGGGCCTTTGAATTAGAGTCTGAAGCTGTGAAGATTGATTTAAAAGATCGAGCATCTTACAAACGGCTTGGAGAACTATATGACAAAAAGAACGGCAATAAAGGAATGAAAGTTTTTGTAAATGGTACTCATCCTGTCTTTGATGTACCGCCGGTTATCAAATCGGGACGAACATTAATTCCAATTCGTGCCGTGTCAGAAGCATTAAATGCTGAGGTTGATTGGAATGCAGAAGAACAAAAAGTTACGATTAAACGTGATGGTGTTACGATCGAGCTATTCCTCGGTGAGAATATCGCTTATATTGATGGTAAAGAAATGATATTAGATGTACCAGCAGGCCTTCATAATTCCAGAACTGTTGTACCTCTACGTTTTATAAGTGAAGCATTAAACTCATTTGTTGATTGGGAACCGGAATCGGGTAGTGTCATTATTGTAGATGAGGTAGAAATAGATGAAGAGGATACGACAGAAGATTCTAACAATGATGGAGAAAATGGAGACGAAGTTTAAAGTCCCTTTTCCGTTATAGAGAGTTATCGCTAGTTGCGATAGCTCTTTTTTCTTTAGATTGGAATGAATATTGGTACCAGATACCTCACGCGTAATATTTTGTTCCTAGAAAGCACACTTAACCGAAAGCAATTTGGTTTCGGTACCGGGTGCGGCACTTATGGGTTCAAGTAAAAAAAAGAATGACATAGCGAATGTCATTCCTTTTTCGACCAACCTTATTTAATCGCTATACTTTTGTTTGAAGAATTCCATTTGACGTCTTTTCCTAATTGTTCACTTACAAATCGAAGTGGAACGAAAGTCGTGCCGCGAATAATTTCAGGTGCAACGTCGATCCAGCGAGAAGAACCATTGACTTTTACGTTTCGATTGTTTTCTCTCAGGACAATTGTTGTTCCATCTAATTTAACGGTTATAGAACGATTCGTACCGTTCCATGTGACATCTGCACCGAGCTGTTCACTGACAAAACGTAATGGTATTAGAGTTGTTCCGCTCTTAATATAAGGTGCTTCAGTTAAGGTAATTCGATTACCGTTAACTGTACCGATTTTATTATTTAAGTAGATAACGATTGTATTATTTGGAGAGTCATCACTCGGGTATCGTGCGATGAGTTCATATTTTCCGCTTAAATGCTGATTTCCCCAGCTGCTAGGATAAACTTCGATATAGTATGTGCCCTTTGATAGTGATCTAGAATAAGAGGAGTTGCCCCAAACAATTTGTTTTTTGCTGCTGTCATACACATTAAATCTGGCTGGTGCTGATGTATTGCTTAAACTTAGGTCAATATAACCGTCTTTATTTAATGTGATGGAATAAAAATCTCGATCAAAGCTAGAGGATAATTCTGATTTTACAGTTTGGCCAGATTTTAAACCATATGCATTTTCACGAGTATCATTTGGTTCGAATGTTTTAGTATCTTGGTTCACAGAACCTGTTGAAAAAGTTGCTAAAAGGTCATATGATCCGTTTGAATAATTATTTCCCCAGCTGCTAGGATAAACTTCGATATAGTAAGTACCCTTTGCTAGAGATTTAAAGTAAGAAGAGTTGCCCCAGACAATTTGTTTTTTGTTACTGTCATACATTGAATCTAACAGGGGCCGTTGTATTAGATAAATAGATATAGACGTCACCATTATCTGCTGTGGTCGTAATTTTATAAAAATCTCGGTCAAAGCTTGAAGGTAATGATGATGTTATATTTTTGCCTGATGTTAGTGTAAATGCATTTTCCCGTGTATCATTTGGCTCATGTGTAGCAGGATTGTGTGAACTATTGCCATCTGAGTACGTTGCTAGAAGGTCATATGAACCACTTGAGTGACTGTTTCCCCAGCTGCTAGGATAGACTTCAATATAGTAGGTCCCCTTAGTTAAAGAATTAAAATAAGAAGAGTTGCCCCAAACAATTTGCTTTTTGTTGCTATCATACACATTGAATCTAACTGGAGCTGTTGTATTCGATAAATAGATATAGATATCACCATTATCAACAGTTGTTTCGAATTTGTACCAATGTTTATCTTTACTTGATGTTAGTGTATTTGTTTCTTTTATTCCTGAAATAATATACGTTTCATTATCGTAAGTCGCACCGGTAGCTGTGATTAGTAAAGTGAAAAATAGAAGGAGTGCCGTTATTTTTTTAGACATTTTCTCAATCCTTTCGATATGTAGTTTTTTCTTTTAAATTAAGTCGTTGTTATTAGTGAAATTAGCATACAAAAATCCCATTTTTTTTAGATATTATCTCCTTTTTAAAAGATTCATAGTATTTTATTACCGGTTTACTATATCAAAAAAGAATTAAAATAAATGTCGAAAGGTAGTTGGAGAATAATAAATTTCCTGTAATTCCATTAAGAGGCAATCCCTTGTGATGGGATTCAGCTGAAAAATTTACTAGGAAGGAAACCAACTATGTCTAGCTTAAAGTATTTGTTATTAAGGAAGAATGTAGTAAAATAGGTTAGAGATTCATTTTTATATGTATTAGATTTCGCTTTTAATCAAATGCAGTGGCTGTAAATATAATAGAATCAAAAAACAAAAATTTAGCTAGTTAGAGCATTGGAGTGAGAAATATGAAGAAGTACATAACAACATTGAGTTTGGCTGGACTACTAGTATTTAATCCGTTTTCACTTGCAGTATATGCTGATAGCAATAATGTCAGTCATCAACAATCGGTAGAAGAGGGATTTGATCTCTCATTAAAGTTTGTACTGGAGAAAGCAGAAGAGGATAATAGTAATCTACTATTATTACAATATCAATGGGAAGTGCTAAAGAATCAGAAGGAGCAGACTAGAAGTGACCGAGATTCAGTGCAGGGGGATATAAGAGAACTTCGTGATGAGATTGATAAAATAGACAATGATTATAATGATGCTTTAAGAGACTATCTGCAAAGAGTCAGTGATATTGAAACCGAATATGGAGATGAAGATAGTAAGGAAAAAGAAGATGCTTTAAAGGAACTCGAACCGTTAGAAAATGCTCTTACAGTATATAACGAACAAAAGAGTGCCCTCATAAAACAACGTGAAGCATTAGAGACGCAGCTCGATCAATATGCAAAGGGAATCAAGCAACTTGAGATTGAACAGACAAAATCAACTATCCAGCGTGAAGAAGCTAAAGAGGGTATCAAGGTCATGGTAACCTCAAATTATATCAATCTTCTCATGATTGAAGAGCAGCTCAAACTGAGTCAACAATCATTGGATCTTTTAAATAAAGAACTGAAAGCTCTTGAAACGCACCAAAGAGTTGGTCTTGCTTCAGTAAGCGATGTAAGAAAATTGAATCGTGAAATTGAAACGAGAAAGAAAGAGCATGACAAGACCATTAGAGATTTTCAATTTGAATTAGCAAAGTTCACGTTTGATTTGGGGATACCATACCAATACCAAGCAAATATGAAACTGAAACCAGTTACGGTTAAGGTAAAAGAACTTCAAAAACCAAAGAAATATGAAACTCTTATTCATGACTCTTTCCAAATGCAAATTGCCGATCAGAATCTTTATTTGGCACAGTACAATTATGACAATACCTCCGCATACTATGAAAGAGAACAGCATAGATACAATGTCAAAATTGCTGAAGAACAAATCAAGCAACTGGAGAAGGATTTAGAGAAGAAGATTGATACGCTTTATTATGATTTAGACGATGCAATCGACTCATATGAAGACGCTAAGCGAAACCTTGAATATGTGAAGCAGGATATTCAGGATTTAGCGACCCAATATCGTTTAGGCTTGGTTTCTAAACATGATTATGAGAAAGCATTTATCGAAGTTGAACAAGCTCAATTTGAAGTGGCGATGGCAGAAAAGAATTACTTTATGATGCTTCAATTAATTGAGGCAATGAAAAAGGGATTTTTTCAATAAATAGCTAGGCAGTGACTAAGTGCGGGTTGGGGATTTTATCCTATAACGAGATGGAATTGACATATTTATTAGAAATCATCAATTCTATGAAATTTCTAGTAAAATATCTTGGTTCTCTAGCTATAAAATGGTAAGATGATGTTAAGAAAAAATCTCCTTCTATATAGAGGAACTAAGACCTTGGTTGAGGTATCAAAAAAAGCATCTCTCTTTTGAAAGATGCTTTTTTTCTTTGTCTATAAAAATATAAAAGAGTAGGGTACGAATGGCTACTGCTCTTTCCGTCTTTCTTGATATAGGTGCCTAGTATGTAATATGGGTTCCAGTCCCACTGGCCTTGCATGACTTTAAAATAATCCTATATTTTCAAAAATAAGTATTTACACACAAGAAAAAAACTCCTATTGTAGAAGTTGTTGACCTTGTTTTGTTCCCTTAAACAAACAAGTCTTCTACATAGGAGTTTTCACTTTGAGTAATAAAAGTATAGGCCGAGAAATGCTATTTTGTCAATGCTTATCCCTTCTTCCAACAGAGGATTTTGACTGTCCTCTAATAGATTATGGTAAAACAAAGCTTTCAACAAAATCTCTACTAAAGATTTTTGTAGCTGCACAGTTAGATCAATGGAGTTCTTACGAACACATGGAAGAAAAATTAAGAGCCTACCCAAAACTTCGTAAAGCAATTGGAATAACAGATATAAGTGGTTCACAGTTAAGTCGCCGTATTAATGATTTACCAACTGAGTGGGTACAAAAATTGTTTATAAAAGTAGTGGCAAAAATAAAGTACCTTACAGATGGTTGTAGTGGAATTCCAAACGGAATTGGCCGTTTAAATATTGTGGATTCAACTGAAATTAGGCTACCCGAAAATTTATGCGATTGGGCT
>NZ_JBJMAU010000036.1:0-8630 GCF_052119505.1 Anaerobacillus sp. MEB173 | reverse complement strand
CTGAAGCGATAAGACTTCTAACCGCAGGGACTGTGGGGATCGCCTAATCAATAACTGGCGGTTACGCTGGTGTTCTTAGGAATCTCCCGCTTCAAACAGACCGTATGGTCGTTAAGCGGTGAGTAGTTCAATATCAACGCTTTGGTCACTTTTGTGTTGCTTAACAATTAAACCTCCATTTATTACCGGATTTTAAATAACATATAACTATCATAATAAAAGTGTGTAGCGCAATTCTTAGTTATACTTTATCCAGAAATGATGTGTGACTGGTCGTGCCTAGACTTACTGTGTTATTTAATATCAGTATTTACATCCTTTCTGCAAAACTTAGAGTATAGGAAGGTGAAAATGAGCAACAGACAAACGAAAACCGATGTTATTTTAATTGGTGCGGGTATCATGAGTGCGACTTTGGGTTCACTGTTGAAAGAATTAGCACCAGACTGGGAAATTACTGTGTTTGAAACGCTCGCAAACGCTGGAGAAGAAAGCTCTAACGAATGGAATAATGCCGGAACAGGGCACGCGGCATTGTGTGAACTTAACTATACAAACGAAAAGCCGGATGGATCTTTAGATATTAGTAAAGCTATAAAAATAAATGAACAGTTTCAGGAATCTTTACAGTTTTGGTCTTTTCAGGTAAAAAATAAAAAGTTACGTAACCCACAGGACTTTATCATGCCACTGCCTCATATGAGTTTTGTTATGGGGGAACACAATGTTTCTTTTTTAAAGAAACGATTTGAAGCGATGTCTATCAATCCTCTCTTTCATGGGATGGAATTTTCCGATGATCCGGAAAAACTGATGGAGTGGATTCCGCTTATAATGCAAAACCGTGTAATGAATGAACCTGTAGCGGCAACAAAAATCGACTCTGGAACTGATGTTAACTTTGGCGCTTTAACACGGCTGTTGTTTGATAACCTAAGTAAGAATGTTAATATCAACTACAAACATCATGTTGATGATATACAACGTACTAGTGACGGCTTATGGGAAGTGAAAGTGCGTAAAGTCGATAGCGGTACGGTCGAGCGTCATACTGCCAAATTCGTCTTTATCGGATCTGGAGGAGGAAGCCTGAATTTACTGCAAAAATCTGGTATCCCCGAGAGGAAATATATCGGTGGATTCCCAGTGAGCGGAATATTTATGGTTTGTAATAATCCTGATGTTGTGGCAGCGCATCATGCAAAAGTTTACGGAAAAGCAGAGGTTGGAGCCCCTCCAATGTCTGTACCACATCTTGATACACGATTTATCGATAATAAAAAAATGTTGCTATTTGGACCGTTTGCTGGTTTCTCTCCAAAGTTTTTAAAAACCGGTTCAATGTTTGATTTGGTTACTTCAGTGAAATCAGATAATCTTGTAACGATGATATCAGCAGGTGCAAAAAACATCCCATTAACAAAATACCTGATCGAGCAAGTTAGGTTATCAAAGGAACAACGCATGGAAAAGTTACGTGAGTTTTTCCCGAATGCTAAAAGTGAGGATTGGGATTTAGTCGTAGCGGGCCAACGTGTTCAAGTAATTAAAGATACTGAAGAGGGGAGAGGAATGCTTCAATTTGGTACAGAAGTGATTAGTTCGGCTAATGGCTCGATAGCTGCATTACTTGGTGCTTCTCCGGGTGCTTCTACCGCCGTTTCCGTCATGCTTGAGTTAATAAAAAGATGCTTCCCGCAACAGATAAAAGCGTGGGAACCAAAAATAAAAGAAATGATCCCTTCTTATGGTTTGTCATTAACCGAAAATCCGGAGCTTCTGCATGAAATCCACACTTCAGTAATGCAAACTCTTGGTTTAGATGGTAAAGCTCAATCAAATCTGAAGGGAAATATGAATACCTTTCAGAAAGCATAATTACCGTTATATACGAACAAAGCAAAAGAAGGGGGTGTATCATAAGTAACAACTCTCCTCGAACATTTACAAAAACTAGAGGTTACATCATGGATTAGCTTCGTGGCCGAGGTGACTGTTACTTTGAGACATCCCCTTCTAATTTTATGAAAAGAAAGTGTTAAATACCCCTTTTTGATAAATCGTGGGTTACTACAACAACAACTGTTACGATCATGACTATAGCATCCGTTCGAGGCACAATGAATAATGTTCGTAATGAATTCCAATCAAATGTACTAATTGACACCATAACCATCACTCCTGCAAGAGCGGCCATCGGGATTTGAACAACAATGTTGCCTAACAAAATAATAAGCAGGATTAGGACGATACCGGCTACTAGAGCAGATAATCTGCCTCTTCCCCCTGATTTCACATTGATAACGGATTGGCCGATCATCGCACAGCCTGCCATTCCACCAAAGCAACCAGCGATAATATTGGCAATTCCTTGCCCTCTACTTTCTCTATTTTTATTACTATCAGTATCAGTCATATCATCAACAATTGCCGCCGTTAGCAAGGATTCCAACAAGCCGACAACTGTTAAAGCTAGTGTATAAGGAAAAATAATGGCAATCGTTTCATAAGAAAAAGGGACTTGAGGTAAAAGGAGAACCGGTAATGTTTGTGTTAATGCCCCCATATCCCCGACGGTAAATACATTCATCCCTGAAAACATGACAAATGCCGTCATTGCAACGATTGCAACCAATGTTGAAGGAATCGCTTTAGTAAGGTATGGAAACAGATAAATAATGGCTAAGGTGACTGCTGCAATAGCCAATACATTCCAATTTTGTCCGGTCAGATGTGGGATTTGAGCCATGAAAATTAAAATGGCTAGCGAATTAACAAACCCTACCATAACAGAACGAGGGATAAACTTCATATAACGTGCAAGTTTCAAAATACCAAAAATGATTTGCAGGATACCGGTTAGGGTTGTTGCTGCTAATAAATATTCAAGGCCGTGTTGGACGACAAGGTCAATCATTAGTAGAGCCATTGCACCAGTCGCAGCTGAGATCATTCCCGGTCGTCCTCCAACAAAAGCGATGACAACCGGGATAATGAATGATGCATATAAGCCAACCATTGGGTCAACCCCGGCTATGATGGAAAATGCAATCGCTTCCGGAATTAAAGCGAGAGCAACAACAATTCCAGCTAAAATATCTCCTTTTATATTTCCGAACCATTCTAATTTGACTGCGTTTAAACTCATATCAATCATCCTTTAAATGCAAATTAGTTATTATTATTCTCTGAATTTAAGTAGGTTTTATTTTGGTAAAAGGTGGAATATGTTAGTTGTGTTTATTTTTTGTTCTTATAAGCAGGACAAATTTAAGCTGTCTGTTGGAAGGCCTTTTCTTCCATATGGTGAATTGTTAAACTAAACCAGCTGATATATTATGGATTATCTTACAAAGAAATGGTAGAACTAATCGATGATGAAGAAGCAGTGAAGCACAATATTGTGTTAAAAATGGGTGAATCGGTTGAGACGTTCGGTGGCGGTGAGCGTGTTAAATATGTGAAAACCGATAAAGGGAATTATGACACAGATTTAGTATTAGTCGCAGTATGTGTGAAGCCAAATACTGGATTTTTGGAAGGGACCGGAATCAAAACGAGTGTTAATGGTGCGATTCAAGTAAATGCATATATGCAAACAAGTATTGAAGATATTTATGCTGCCGGAGATTGTGCAACACAATATCATCGAGTCAAAGAAAAGGATGATCATATTCCATTGGGGACTCATGCCAATAAACAAGGTCAAATTGCTGTGTTAAACATCGTGAATATACGATATCGCTGGTTACTACCCTGATGATAAAAAATGACATTAAAACTTGTCTATCATAAAGAGACATATAAAATTCTTGGCGGGCAGATCATTGGAGAAAATGGGGTCGACAAACGAATCGATGTACTGGCAACGGCAATCTTCCATTCGATGACAACTGCTGCTTGATTTAGATCTTCTTGCCTATGCCCCTCCTTATAATGGTGTATGGGACCCTATTCAGCAAGCAGCTAGAAGAGTGAAGTCTTAATTGCTAATAAAAAATACTGCAGAGATTTTAATAGAGGCACCTCATTAGGTAACTAACTTTTGAGATGTCTCTTTCTAATTGTGCAATTATATAAAAAGAGATTGTTCATTATATTTTAAAAAAGATGAAAAATTCAAAAAATACTATTGATAAATTCCTTTGCCCGTTATATGATTGTCTTAACGTAAACGCTTACGTAAACCGGTTACGTAAAGACATTTGTTAGTAAAGGAAGGTGTATTATGAGCAAAGAATAGAATGGTGTTTATTCTGCTGTTTTATTGCTTTTAAAAATTGACACTAGTATAAATCCAACTGGACAAAGCAACTGATACAACTAACAATTTATAATAATGGTTTAATTCAAAATGTGGAAGCAGTAAATCTTAGTCTTAAAATTTAACTTGGAGTGTTTGTCATGGGAATTCGTATTAAAGATGTAGCCAAAGCAGCTGGTGTTTCTACAGCAACAGTATCAAGGGTGATTTCAGGTAAACCTGGAGTAGGATTGGAAACAACTGAAAGAATTAAAAATATTATCTCAGAAATGGGTTATCGCCCTAATGTAAGTGCTAGAGGTTTAGCCAATAATCAAACTTGTAATATTGGCATTGTTTCTCCGCGTCAAGGTGACACAGTATTCGGAAATCCTTTTTTTACGAAAATTTTTGAAGGGGTTTCAAATGTACTCGACAAAAACCAGTACAACATGGTGTCGTCGTTTACCTATCAACACCAACAATACTTGTTAGAAAATCATGCTGTAGATGGTATTTTACTTTTTTCTGTTAGGGAAAGTGATACATTACTTTCACAGTTAAAAGAGTCGCGAATTCCCACTATTGTTGTGGGAAGTTATGAAGAAGAAGATTTTCCAAATGTTTGTCCTGATGATAGAGGGGGGATATATTCAGCTGTAAAATACCTCATTTCACAAGGTCATACACAAATTGAATTAGTAAACGGTCCATCTTCAGCTTTCAAAAGCCGCCTTTGTAAGGAAGGTTTCGAGGAAGCTATGGTGTCTAATCTATTTAAGAGAAACGATAGTACAATTGAAGTTTCAGAATATGACTCCATGGCAAGTTACAAAAGTTTTGTTGAACGTATAAAAAACTGCCCGAAACCGTTACCGACAGCAATTGTTTGTGCTTCAGATTATCTGGCTTTTGGAGTAATGAAAGCAGCTCACGAATTTGGTATTCGAATTCCAGAGGATTTATCGATAATTGGATTTGGAGATGTTCCATTTACAAATTTCACAAACCCAACATTAACAACTATGCATACTAATCTACTAAAAATCGGTGCAACTTCTGCTGAAATGCTTATTTCTAAAATTAATGGAAGCAAAATAAGAAAGCTGAAAAGAATCTTTCCAATGGAGTTAATTGAAAGACAGTCGGTAAAAAATATGAATTTAGTTGGAGGTACTACTTTATGAAGCTTATGTTTACGAAAATTGCATTAGCAATCTCTCTTCTTATTATTGTAAGCGCTTGCGGTGGGGAAAGTACAACTGGTGGTAAACAATATGTAAATATTGGGACAGCTGGAACAGGTGGAGCATATTATCCAATTGGTATTGCTATGGCAGAAGTTTTATCTCAAGAGCTTGATTTAAATTCATCAGCAGAGGTTACTGGTGGAGCAGCGGATAATGTTGAGTTAGTTCAAGCTGGTGAGGTTGAACTAGCAATCAGTCAAAGTCCTGTGGTGTATGCGGGATATAATGGTAATGACCCTTACGAAGTAGAACATAAAAATATCAGTACTCTATTTAATGGACTGTCAAAAGGAGTTTTCCATGTTGTTGTATCTGAAAATTCTAATATTTCAAGCATGTCCGACTTAAAGGGAAAACGTGTTGTTTTAGGACCGGCTGGTGGAGGAGCGATTAATGTTGTTGCTGATATTTTAAGTGTTTATGATGTTTCAATAGATGACTTAAATGCTACATACGTCTCTTATAGTGAAGGCGTTAGTATGCTTAATGATAATACTGCAGATGCGGTAATCATTCAATCGGCTGCTCCTGCTTCAGCTATTACAGAACTGGCTGCTTCCTCTAATAACTTTCGAATTCTAGCAATTGAAGAAGATAAATTAAATTCGATTTTATCTCAATTCACTTACTTAAACCATATTGAATTGCCTTCAGAAATGTACGGTACTGAATCCGGTATTTCAACCGTTTACCTAACAAACATGGTAATAGTGAGTAATAGTTTAGATGAAGAAATAGTATACAATATAACCAAAAATTTGTTTGATAACTTAGACAAGGTTAAAGATTCTCATCCTTCCGCTCAGGGATTAACACTTGAAAGTGCTGCTGATAATGTTCCTATTCCATTGCATCCAGGAGCAGAACGATATTTTAAAGAGAAAGGCATATTAGATTAACAATATTATATTTCCCGTAGGTGTAATTTTTTAGGCTCTTACGGGAATTTCATTATAAGAAAGGAGGAATGAATAAAATGAGCAGTCTTATTCTTCAATACAGATTTAAACTAGCTGGAGTATTGCTTGGATTAAACGGATTATTTGCATTATATACAGCTGGGTTTGGTATGCTTTCAGCTATGGATCAAAGAGGTATTCATTGGCTTTTGCTTTCAATTAGTTTATTTCTCCTGTACGAGCCGCCTAATAATCTATCAAAAGCAGGTTATTATTTAAGAGAGATTTGGACAATATTTTTCATCGTGGCTTCTAGTATTAGTGGACTGTATCTTCTTTATATATGGGAGCAAAGAGTTCACGTTGTTGGTACAATCGGTATTTGGGATACTGTGATGGCAGTAACGATGATTATCGTTGTGTTGGAAGCTACACGTCGAGCGGCAGGTAAACTACTAATGTTTATTACACTAGCATTTATTATTTATGCTTTATATGGTCAATTTTTCCCTGCTCCATTTGATCATAGGGGACAATCTATTGAAAGGTTATCAAAATTTTTATATTTAAGTTCCGAGGGAATATTTGGTACACCTATGGGAATTTCAGCAACATTTATTATTATATTTGTTTTATTTGGGGCTTTTCTAGAAAAACTAGGCGGTGGAAAATGGTTTATTGACATGGCTTATTCATTAACAGGACGTTTTAGAGGCGGACCTGCAAAAACGTCTGTTTTTTCAAGTGCATTAATGGGAATGTTATCAGGATCTCCAGTTGCTAACGCAGCAACAACAGGGACTTTTACCATTCCTTTAATGAAAAAGCTTGGTTTTAAGCCAAACCAAGCTGGTGCCATAGAAGCTGTTGCTTCAACGGGAGGAATGATTACCCCACCTATAATGGGGGCAGCTGCTTTTATCATGGCCGATTACCTTGGGGTTCCATATCAACAAATTGTAGTAGCTGCTATAATTCCTGCAGTTTTATTCTACTTATCGCTAATTTTAAGAATTGATTCAATAGCGTATAAACAAGGTATGTGGGGTATTCCCAAAGAACAACTTCCTAGCCTGAGGGGGATTCTACAAAATGGGCATTTAGCCATTCCTATTATCTTTCTTATAGTTATGATTTTAGCTGGAAGAAGTCCAATAAATTCAGCATTTTGGGCAATAATTATCGCGATTATTATTGCATTGTTTAACAAAGAGACTAGACCATCAATGTTAACACTATTTGAATCTTTAAAAAACGGTTCGAAAAGTGTAATGACTATTGCTGCCGCTTGTGCATCTGCGGGAATAATTGTAGGTGTAATTTCAGTAACGGGATTAGGAGCAACAATTTCTACGGGTTTATTTCAATTATCTCAAGGAAATGTCCTAGTAGCATTAGTTATTGCTATGATAGTTACGATTATCCTTGGATTCGGAATGCCTCCAACAGCAGTGTACATTGTTTTAGTGGCAATTCTAGTTCCGCCATTAGTTGATTTGGGGATTCCGCCACTTGTAGCACATATGTTCATTTTTTATTATTCGACATTAGGAGCATTGACTCCTCCGGTAGCCATAACTGCTTATGCTGCTGCTGCAATCGCCAAATCTGATGCAAACAAAACAGGATTTACCGCTTTCCACTTGGGGTTATTAGCGTATGTAATACCGTTTATGTTTGTATTCTCACCAGCTTTATTGTTGCAAGGCACAACAGAAGAAATCATCATTAGTACAGTCACGGCAATTGTGGGAGTTTGTTGTTGGGTCGCAAGTATAGAAGGATATTTACTTAGAGAATGGTCTAAGATTAGTAGAATTACATTACTCTTATTGGCTATTATTCTGTTGTTCGGAAATGCATGGTTAGGTCTAATTTCCATTTTCCTAATAGCAGTATTATTTTTCGGTGAAAAGACTGCTGATAAGAAAAGAGCACGTAAGGACATAACACAAGAGAAAATTTCATAACTTAAATATAGTTTTTTTTTTGATAATACAATTCTTCTCCCTCCAATTAGAGGCATCCGCAAATATTCTAACCAATGGATGCCTCGTTCTTTGGATTTTAACTGATCTATTTGAATGAAACAGTCAATGAATTTAGAGTCTTCTTCTCCAATTGGTATGGTTTAAAGTTTTAAAAAAAGTAAATTTTCAAAAAATAAATATATTGACATATAAGCGTTTTCATCTTATCATTGAGTTAACGTAAACGTTTACTACGTTAAACAAAAAA
>NZ_JBJMAU010000035.1:0-8799 GCF_052119505.1 Anaerobacillus sp. MEB173 | reverse complement strand
TAAACTTCGAAGTGAATACTTCTTAAGTGCTTAATCTATTGTTATCTAGTTTTCAGGGAATGAATTCCCTTGGTTAAAAGTTGAAAGTTAAAAGTGAGAAGTTGTTTTGAAAGCTTCTCTGAGAAGCAAAAATAACTCTAAACTCTACACTCTCAACTCTAAACTAAATAGCTTGGTGGCGATAGCGAAGAGGTCACACTCGTTTCCATGCCGAACACGACAGTTAAGCTCTTCAGCGCCGATGGTAGTTGGGGGTTTCCCCCTGTGAGAGTAGGACGTTGCCAGGCAAAAAAGCAGGACTAATCATATGGTTAGTCCTGTTTTTTCGTATATAGAGTCTTTTTTAATAAAGAATCCTTTAGCAGAGTAGTAATAAAGTGAGCAAATTTTTTTCTTGGTAAAAATGTTACATTGAGTAATATCTGGACGATTAGACGAATTAATAGGAAGTGAAAGTATGAAATTGATTGATGCCCATCTTCATTTAGACAGATATCAAAATAAAGAAATTGAGCTTATTTTGGAAGGCACAGACGATGTGGAAGCATGGCTGTCCAACTCATTTGATTTGGAATCATGTAAGCGAAACCTTAAGCTATCAATAAAATACAAGAAGGTAAAGCCTTTATTCGGCTTTCATCCGGAGCAAAGCCTGCCAACAGAAACAGAGTGTAGTCGTTTAATTGAATGGATGACTGAACACCGAACGGAAATGATTGCGGTTGGGGAGGTTGGCTTACCATACTATTTAAGGCAGGAGCAAAAGGTGAATAGGTTGCAGTACGATCGGTATATTGAACTGCTTGAAGTATTCATCGAGATGGCAAAGAAATGGGACAAACCGGTTGCTTTGCATGCCGTCTATGATGATGTTCCAATTGTCTGTGATCTTCTGGAAAAGCATTCTGTGACAAAGGCACACTTCCATTGGTTTAAAGGAGATGCAGTAAGTATCGCGAGAATGATCGAAAATGGCTATTATATCTCAGTGACTCCTGAGGTTGTATATAAGGAAAAGATTAAGAAACTCGTCCGATCTTATCCGCTAGAACAAATGATGGTCGAAACGGATGGTCCATGGCCATTTGAAGGTCCTTTTTCTGGAAAAATGACTCACCCGGCTATGATGAAACAATCGATCACTGTGATTGCAAAATTAATCAACCTTCCTGTAAAAGAGGTTTCGGCAAGGTTGCTGGAAAACACAAAATCATTCTATAAAATATAACCCCCATTTCATATGAAAAATATGGATGAAAGCAAATTTTTCCCTTTACATTTCAAGCTATTAATTATAGAATTTCTACATACATAAAAATTCTAGGTAGGTGAAAACATGTTTAACCGTGAATTGGTAAAAGGAAGTACGTCATTATTATTGCTGCAACTGTTAGAAGAGAGGGATATGTACGGATATGAACTTGTAAAGGAATTGGAAAAGCGCAGCAGCAATGAATTTTCTGTAAAGGAGGGCACGTTGTATCCGGCACTTCATAAGCTTGAGAAGCAGGAATATATTGAATGCTATTGGCAGGAGCAGCCGAAGGGACCAGCACGGAAATATTACCGGATAACAGATGCCGGAAAAGAAATGCTGCTTGAAAAAACCCAGGAATGGGATAACTTTGTTTCAGTGATGAACAAGTTAATGGGGAGAAAGAAACATGGAACGGCTGAAGAGTGAATTTTTAGAAGACTTGGCAACCCTTCTTGGCAATCATCAGGAGAAGGAATCAATTCTCCAGGAATATGATGCACACCTAGAGGAGCTTCTGATGAGTCTTTCGCAGGTTGAGAATGAAGAAGCGGTACGCGAACAAATCTATGACAGGTTTGGGGCACCTGAGGAAATTGCTGCAATGTGGAAGGAAGAGCTTTCGGTGACACCAAGTAATATGAAATGGCTCTTTATTGCTATTAATATCTTTTTCTTTGTTGGGGGAGGCCTCTTAACGTTGGCCCATAATTTATTCAATTGGAACTGGCTTTCAAGCTTATGGTCTGAACTGACTTCTGTACCAGTTCTCATTGCGTTCATTTATATGCTGTTTTGGGCATTGCTTGGCTATGAAATAGGGAAAGGCTTTGGACATAAAGGAAAGAAGCTAATGAAAAAAACATTTTTTCTGGCCTTAATTCCGAATATTACCTTGATGGTCTTGACTGTTTTTCGTATTATTCCTCATGAATGGTTTAATCCGTTACTTAAAGAAACGTTTATTATGCTTTGCATTTTCTTGACACTTCTTTTATACCCGATCTGCTTACTGAGCTACAATTGGGGAAAAAAAGCTTCAATCTAAGCTTTTTTTTGATTATATACCTAGAAAATCTATATATAAAGAAAAACTATATAATGGAGGTTTAAGAATGGAAACTATTATGAAAAAAAGTGACTGGGTCTTTTTAGTATTGTGTTTGCTTGTAGGGATCGTTGCCGAAGAAGCCTTTTTTAGAGGACAGATTGGGATCTCCTATCTTGCCTTTCTCGCTGTATTTTACTGCTTGTTCTTTTGGAGGTTTCGAACGTTTACATTTACACATCAACGGTTCGGTTATCTTATTTTGATTGCAATTTGGTTGCTCGCTGCTGGTTATGCTTTGTATGACACGCAACTTTTTCATGTGCTAAATATCGTTGTCATTCCGGCACTTGTCATTTTTCATTTGTCAGTGATTACTTCTTCAGCTGAAAAAAAGTGGAGTGAGCCATCCTTTTTCTTGCTTACTATATTCCGCTTTTTGAGCGGAATCCGATATTTTGCTTTTTTTACGAGGCAGATCGAAAATCTAGTAAAACGTGGGAATAACAAAAATCAGTATGTTATTTGGAAAAAGATTATGATAGGGCTTATCATTTCAGTTCCGCTTCTGTTTGTGATCCTGAACCTGTTGATTTCAGCTGATGCACAATTTGAAAGGCTGGTCAGTATTCTCCCTACTTTATTTAGCTTTAATGCAGAGATCATGTTCCGTATTGTAATCAGTCTTATTTTTACTTTTGGATTTTTTTGCTATATGCAGGTGCTGATGCAAAAATACAGCATCAAAACAACCGTAACACCAATGCCGATATTAATGGATGGAATCATTACAGTAACGGTGCTGCTCCTATTGGATTTGGTATATATATTATTCGTTGCGGTACAATTCAAATACTTTTTCAGTGGCACGCTTGACGCCGGCTACACATATGCCGAATATGCTCGCCGCGGATTTTTCGAATTGTTATTTGTTACTTTGATCAATTTGACGGTTACGACGTTTATTATTACGTTTACAAAACATGTTCAAGCAATAATCAAAACAATAATCCGTTTTTCGTTAACATTTCTTGTTTTATCAAGCGGGGTACTGCTTCTCTCTGCCTTTATGCGGATGGCAATGTATGAGGAGGCGTATGGATTTACGTTTACACGTATTTTGGTTCAAACGTTTATGATCTTTCTAATGGTCATTTTCGCTTATACTCTAATTAAAATATGGCTTGAGAGGCTTTCGCTGTTTCACTTTTATTTCATGGCTTCGTTACTCTATTATACGGGGATCAATGTAGTAAACATCGATCAAATTGTTGTTGACTGGAATATTGACCGCTATGAGGAGACTGGAAAAATTGATATCGATTATTTAAATCAGTTTTCAACAACGGGGATCATTGGGCTTATTAACCTTTATGAAAAAGATTCAGAAATTCCAGGTTTGGAAGAGTTACTCAAACAACGTAAAGCAGAGCGCGTGTATCTAAAGAGTGACTCCTTTCAATCGTATAATCTTACAAGGAACAAAGCTTTTGAAAAACTAGCAGCATTGGATTTGTAAACGAGAGAGTATTTGTTAATGTGATAAACTGTATTTATATGTGCCGGGCTAACAAAATGGAAAACACTGGGATGATAGAATACTGGTGTTTTCTATTAGTCTTTCAAATTGTTGAAAATGTAGGAATTGTGAGTAAAAATATTGTCTTTTTACCGCAAAAACTTGGGTGAACTGTCGTTTTTTGTATTTATTCATGTCAACAAACTTTTTTATGTACTTTTAAATCTCTGGAAGTTGTTATATAATACTAGATATTATAGTCTATCAAAAAGTTGTAACAGAAAAGTTGTTTGACAAGTTCGTGCCTTATCTTGGTGCAACGCCTACATCTTTTCTGCAAATCCAAGGGGAAAAGGTTGGTTAAAATGAGCATAAGAGAAACGAAAACAGACGTCATTTTAATTGGCGCCGGAATCATGAGTGCGACTTTAGGAACAATATTGAAAGAATTAGTACCAGAATGGAAGATTACAGTGTTTGAGAAGCTTGCAAATGCAGGCGAGGAAAGCTCTAACGAATGGAATAATGCGGGAACTGGACATGCAGCACTGTGCGAACTTAACTACACCGACGAAAAACCAGATGGATCAGTTGATATTAGTAAAGCTATCAAAATTAATGAACAGTTTCAGGTTTCAATGCAGTTTTGGTCTTATCTTGTAAACAAAAAGCTGATAAAGAATCCTGAGGATTTTATCATGCAATTGCCTCATATGAGTTTAGTACAAGGAGAACAAAATGTATCATTTTTAAAGAAACGTTTTGAAGCACTAGCAAACAACCCTTTATTCCAAGGAATGGAATTTTCCGAAGATCCGGAAAAACTGATGGAATGGCTTCCACTTGTCATGGAAGGACGCGAATCGAATGAACCTATTGCTGCGACAAAAATTGACACTGGAACGGATGTCAACTTTGGTGCCTTAACTCGTATGTTATTTGAGCACTTAGAGAATAAAAATGTCGATTTACATTATAATCATTCTGTGAATGATATTAAACGCACTAGCGACGGCTTGTGGGAATTGAAAGTAAAGAATCTCGAAAGTAATACTGTCGAGCGCCATACTGCAAAGTTTGTCTTTATTGGTGGCGGTGGAGGAAGCCTGCATTTACTGCAAAAATCCGGCATTCCTGAAGGAAAGCATATTGGAGGATTTCCTGTAAGCGGAATCTTTATGGTCTGTAATAACTCGGATGTTGTCGAACAGCATCATGCAAAAGTATACGGTCGTGCGAAGGTTGGTGCTCCGCCGATGTCAGTTCCTCACCTTGACACAAGATTTATCGAAAATAAAAAATCGTTACTATTTGGACCTTTTGCAGGCTTCTCACCAAAGTTCTTAAAAACTGGCTCAATGTTAGACTTAGTAACTTCGGTAAAACCTGACAATGTCTTAACGATGTTAGCTGCAGGTGCAAAGGAAATACCATTGACAAAATACTTGATTCAACAAGTAATGTTATCGAAAGAACAGCGCATGGAAGAACTCCGCGAATTTATCCCGAATGCTAAAAGCGAGGATTGGGATTTTGTCGTAGCTGGCCAACGTGTGCAAGTAATCAAAGATACTGACGAGGGTGGCAAAGGAACGCTTCAATTTGGTACAGAAGTGATTTCGGCTGCTGATGGCTCAATCGCAGCATTACTGGGAGCTTCTCCAGGTGCTTCGACAGCTGTTCACGTTATGATTGAGGTACTTAAAAAATGCTTCCCGCAACAGATGAAGGCTTGGGAACCGAAAATTAAAGAAATGATTCCTTCTTATGGAGTCTCATTAATGGAAAACCCAGATCTTCTGCACGACATTCACAGATCAACAGAGCAAGCGCTCGGTCTAAGTGAACAAGTTCCGCAGACACTTGATCAAAGGGAAAAAGAGCTGGCATATAGTTAATTCTTTAGTTTCGGATAAATAAGTGTAAGCAATCTGTATCATGTATGGACAAGAAATAGAAAAATACACGTTTAGGCATTGCTATGTACAGCAATGCCTTTTACATTGTCGTAATTTGAAAATAGCTAACTATAATTCTTTATGAATGTTTTTCTATGATGACATCAGATCAGTTTTATATAAGTGACCGGTTCAACATGTACATGTGTATAGCTGACATTGTGTCGTTGTTTGAGGATTTTTTCAACATTATCAGCAATTTTATGGCCTTCAATGACATCTAAATTAGGGTGAACTAGAATGATGACATCGACATAAACTTTGTTTCCTAATGTTCTTGCTTTTACGTCCTTTATTAATTGTACCCCTTTAACGGACTTAATCGTTTTCCGAAATTCGTTTAAATCATTTTTATAAAAACCGTCGCTTAAGTGATAAGAGGATTCACGGAAGATTTCCCATGCTGTTTTACAAATCAGAAAAGCGATGATAAAGCCTGCAAGTGGATCAAGCCATGGCATTGATAGTTGAGCGCCTAATACACTAACTGCAACTCCGATACTTAACCACGAATCAGCCAGATTATCTTTGGCAGCTGCTTTTAATGATTGGCTATTCGTTCTTTTTGCTAATCTAATATTATAGCTGTAGACGAGAAACATAACAACAGCACAGATGATAGCTACCCAAGCAGCAAGTGGGTCAGGGCTATGAATTTTTGATGTGAACAGTGATTTACTAGTTTCTATGATCACTTGAATCCCAATTGACATCATAATAAATGAAGCAACTAAGGAAGCAATCGTTTCCGCTTTATGAAAGCCATATGGATGATTGCCGCCAGCTGGTTTTTTTGATATTTTTAAGCCTATTAATATGAAGGTTGAAACCAATATGTCAGAGGCATTATTTAGTCCATCGGCGACGAGGGCGGTGGAACTCGACAGGATTCCAACGACAATTTTTCCAATCGATAAAAAAATGTACGTAATAAGACTTAACCATACTCCTTTTTCCGCATGTTCTTGTTTCTCTTTCATACCATCACCCGCAATCACATTGGTATATTGTATACCAAACTTACTTTTTGTTTATTTTATCAGAATTTTTAAAAAAAAGAAATAGAAAAGTAAAAGTTTTATAGTTGATCATCATTTGTATGGAAGAAATCAAGTTGCCAAACAGGAAACTGTTGGTAAACTATGAAATCTGTTACTATGGTAGATAGTAAATACTATTAAATATTATTAGTGAAAGTGGGATGAGGATGGAACAGACCGTGTTGAAGCAACTAGATGTTGTACGTAAGATTACAATAAATGAAGTAGAGGGATTATCTGAAGAGACGTTAAATACCATACCGGATGGGTTTAATAACAACATAAGATGGAATTTAGGACATATCTATTTAGTTCAAGAAAAGTTTGCTTTTTATTTTGCTGGTGAACCTATGCAAGTACCAGAAAGTTTTGATCGATTATTTGGAAGAGGAACGTCGCCTAGTGACTGGAGTGAGGAGCTTCCGAAGCTTGATGTCTTACTTCAAATGCTAGAGGACCAACCAAAGCGAATTCAGGAAACGTTCCAAAACCGTTTATCAGAGCAAGTGAAGGAACCGTTTACTACAAGAAGCGGTGTTACATTATCTACGATTGGAGAGTTTGTTAATTTTACAATGTATCACGAGGGAATGCATGTCAGTGCCATAAAACTATTAAAGCGTTTTGCAGAGAAATAAATCTAATACTCTGCAGTTTTTTCTCATAATTAAATTGGGTAAGATTTGTTTAAAATGGAAACAATGAGAGTGAGGTGAAGAATATGAGTGTACACATTCAAGCAAAAGAGGGCGAAATCGCTGATCGTATTTTGTTACCAGGTGATCCGCTGCGCGCTAAGCATATTGCAGAAAACTTTCTTGATAACCCACAGCAATTTAATGAAGTTAGAGGTATGCTTGGCTTTACGGGGACATTTAAAGGGGAAAGAGTTTCAGTCATGGGTACTGGAATGGGGGTCCCATCAATTTCAATTTACGTGAACGAGCTATTAAATGAATACAAAGTCAAAAAGCTGATTCGAATTGGTACGTGTGGCGCTTTTCAAGATGATGTCAAGGTCCGTGATGTTATTTTAGCAATGAGTGCATCGACGGATTCAAATGTGAATAACATTCGTTTTAATGGGTTAAACTACGCACCTACTGCCAATTTTGAATTACTCTTGAATGCTTATGAATCTGTTCGTAATCAAAATAAGAATGTCCATGTTGGCAACGTCTTTACGAGTGACACTTTCTATGACAACGATCCGTCGTTTATTACGAATCTTTCAGCTCACGGTTCACTTGCTGTGGAAATGGAAACAAGTGCATTATATACACTTGCAGCTAAGTTTAAGGCACAAGCGTTATCGATTTTAACTGTTAGTGATCATTTATTAACAAGAGAAGAAACATCGAGTGAAGAACGCCAAACATCCTTTAATCAGATGGTTGAAATCGCCCTAGAAACAATTATAAAATAATTTAAAATTGGTAACTGAAAATGTGAAAAAAGCGCTCAATGAGTGCTTTTTTTGCTGTCTAATACATCTGTTTTGTGATAAAAAAGATAAAAATCCACGAAATTGTTGAATAGTTTTGTGCATTCTGTGAACCAAAGTCAATATGTGACCAAGAGCACATTTTTTATCATATCAATTTAATATATTAGTATTAGAAAGATGCTCAATGAGCACAGATAAAACAACAAAGAAACCTAACCCCTTTAGATAGAAAATCCCTAGAAAAATAATATATCTAAAGGAAGCTAATCCCTAGTAACTAGTATTCTTGTTGTTTTATACTTTTCAAACAAATTAGGAGGGTCTAGTTATGAAAAAGGCATTAGGTTTAAGTGCAAGCGCAATGTTAGCATTAGCACTGTTAGTAGGTTGTGGTGCACAAAGCACTTCTGAAGAGAAAGTTGAAGAGAAAGTTGATCAAAGCGTTGAAATAGAACAAACATCAACATCAGGCGGTAGCTACAGCTATGAAGTAAATCCGGAAGACTATGAGCCGATTGCTCCACACCAAGGC
>NZ_JBJMAU010000034.1:0-9716 GCF_052119505.1 Anaerobacillus sp. MEB173 | reverse complement strand
CTATGACTTATCTTCATCAGATGTTAAGAAATGGACAGTTGATTGGGATTGGCTCTATGGCAGTCTGGATACTGGTGAATACCGTATAGTGAAAGATATACTGGATTTTAGAAGCACAGGGGATTATGATAAGCGCCATTTGACAGCGGAGTTCACGATTGATTAGCAAAACAAAGTTAGTTATATAACAAAGGTTGTGAGAGGATGAACTTAAAGTAAAGGGAAGCAATTCTTCAAGAAGGAGAAGCTTTTTCTTAAGGAGGGTCAAGTGTGAACTACTATAAAAATAAAGTTGCCTGGTGCCCCGTATGTGATCAGGGGTGGGTTAATCTACAAGGATAAGAAAACGGAGAAATTTTTTGTGCTTTGTGTTGAGTGTGAATCAATGTGGAAGCATCCAAATGAAGTAAAAAATTATAATAAGTTCAACTCAGTCTTTGATACGGCATACGAAGAAAAAGCGAAGGATGAAAAAATATCATTATTCGAATGGGATGTAGAAAGGCAACCCCCATCCGATGAGGAGATTCGGATCATAGGCTGGGAAAAATACATCATAGAGAAATAAAAGTGTTGTTAAATAAACGGAAGCAAGAGTTGGAGAACAAGAGTTGTCGTTTCGGCAGCTCTTGTTGTGTTAAAGAAGCAGGTTAGCACAAGAAGGTACACCTATAAGTGTGTTATATTTGAAGTGGAATTTAGTATAAACGGAGTGTACTAATAATGAGAATAACCAAAGAACAATTAATTGATTGCTTGAAACCAGTTTTCAAACTTCATGGATTTAAGAAAGAAAGAACAACATGGAGGAAAACGACAGAAGATATTATATTTGTTCTAAATATTCAGGGGTCACAATGGAGCAAAGAGGATTATTATATTAACGTAGCTATTTATATCAGAGCTATGGGAGTTGAGAAAAACCCTCCGTTCTATTCTTGTCATATCCAGAGTCGTATTGATGAGAGGGAAAAGTCGTGGAATTCCATTTGCAGTGAAATTTTGGATTGGTTCGAAAAGCATGGAGAAATTCACAAACTTAAAATACTCTTGGAACAAAACGATTTGCCATTGCCAACAACATTAGATGCAAAGAAATACCTTGCAGAGATTTAACTAACGGAATCAAGAGCAGAACAAGGAGTTGTCGATGGCAGCTCCTATTGTTTATTGAGTTAACGAGCAACTGAATAGTTTAACAAATAATTACCAATTATTAACCAAAATATTAATGTTACATGATAAGCTAAAAGAGATAGATTTATTTGTTAGGGGGAATAGGAGATGAAAAATCTATTTAAAACTTCAATATTTATAATAATTATCATACTTGCTGCATGTTCGAATGAAGAAGTGACTAACTATGAGTACACGTTTATAGGTGAAGGTGAGTTTTGGAAGGCTGAATATATTTATGAGGGAACCGAAATATGGGGCGAAGAAGAAGGGAAAACAACATATTCTAATGAAGATAGTGATCTATTTAGAATAACCTATAAAGGTTCAACGGAAGATATTCATTCAATGAAAAAGCTTGAATATTCTTATGATACAAGTGGTGGAAGTGCTACTAGCGTTAGGGAATATGATGACCCGCCTAATGATACTACATTTACAATTAAGGGTGGTGGTACTGGTATGAAGGTAAAAGAAGACGAGATTATACGGGTAAATATAAAATGGGATAATTTTGAAGAGGCATTTGAATTGACTAACCAAGAGAAATGATTAAGAAAAATTTTGTTCAGCCAACGGAAGCGTTTCTGCAACAGCAGCAGGAACGCTTTTTGACTAACCCACCCAGAATTCTTTAATATGCAATTATACATTGGGAACACTATCCAGTAGAATTTCATACGAAATGGGGTAGTGTATAATGAAGTATTTGCTGGAGTTGTTAATAGTTTTTATTTTAATTTCATCTATACCTTTGGGAGTTCAAGCAAAAGAAATAAAATACAATCATAACAGTATTACTATTTCTGAAGTCAAAGAAAAAGTTGACTTTAAAGTTCTGTCTCCAAAACAAGTTCCTGATGATTGGACCTTAGAAATTAAGACATATTCTTCAGGTGGAAAAGATATTATTACTCATTTTAAATTACATTTCATGGATAAAAATGATAAGTATTTAATGGTTGGTATTGGGGAAAAGAAAGCGACTTCTAAGAGAATTGAACCAATGAATTCGAATGTAGAAGAGATAAATATAAACGGTAATATTGCTTATTTTCAGGAGTGGGCTAACGCAGGTGAATTAGATAGTAAAGGTAAAAAAATTACAGGGGGATTACTTACTTGGATACAAGATGGTACTTATATAGAAATGGACAGTTCAAATATATCTAAGGAAAAAATTATAGAGATTGCAGAGTCAATGAAATAGTTATCCAAGTATACGTTTCTGTCATAAGCAGGAACGTTTTTCTTTTTTCCAAGTGAAAGGAAATCAATGTTAAGATTAAAATATAAGCACTGCACAATTATCGAAGCAGGTTACTTGAAGAGAAAATGGAAAATACCCCCAAAATAGTTGTTTTGTGTTATCTTTAAAGAAGGTATTTATAAAAGGGGGGAGACGATGAGAAATTTAGTAATTGGTGGTGTACTTATATTAGGACTTTTTCTCGTTATACAGTTTTTCGGCTTTACTAATTCTATCATTTTTAGTGCAATTGAATGGAGTACAAAATTTATATTACCCTGGGTATTTTTGTATTGGTTAATTAGGACGGTAAAGGCTTTGGAGAAAAAATAAAAGTAATTTCTTATTAAAGTAAAGGATGCGATTGTTCAAACTGAGCTGTCGCTTTTCAACTATTGAGCAGAATAGTTCAAGATTGAATGGGTATTGTTGTGAAGGGAGTTAAGCAGTTTGAAAAGTTTCAGACAAACCTTGGTTACGATTACATTACTAATTTTTATTACTGGTTGTAATCAACAAAATAATGATTTTTTCGTATTTGCAGACCATAAAAATATGAATAATGAATTGAGACAATCACTTATCAAATGTTTAAATACCGAAGAAATTGAATACAAGCTTGATAGTGACGAAAATGTGTTAATTAAAAAGAAAGACAGTGACCTTGCAGTTGCTCGTTGTTCCTAAAATGTATTTTGTTATAAAAATATTCTTCTTAAACAAACGGATGCTATTGTTCAATAAGAGCAGTCGCTACTTGTGCTAATGGATGCAATAGCTGAAAGGGGCTGTCGTATGCGGCAGCTCCTGTTGCGTTAATGAGGCAGAATTGTTCAATAAGGATTAAAATAAGAACTAAAAAAGGGTGAGTGAAAATGAGTTTAGCTAGTTATATTGGCTGTAATAAACAAATACCCGTTAAAGATGAATATACAGAGGATTTACTTTTTATTGGAAGTTGTTTTGCAGATGAGTCGAACCTTCAAGACGTAAAGAATTATCAATTTACTACGTCATATGTTTATGAAGTATCTAGTAATTGGGGAATTAATATTTCTGAATACACGCATCCAGAGACTTGTGCTGAATCAAAAAAGAAGTTAATAGAACTATGTAAAATTATGGACAGTTATCTTGAAAAAGGCGATTTTTTTGAACTGTATAGCTGTTGGATAGGAGAAGAAGCTTACAAACGAGATGGTGAGCTAACTCTCCAAATCAATAACTTTGATGTGGACCAAATTGAAATACCTGAAAAAACGTTAGTGAGATTTGAAAAATAAAGTTTTCATCTTCAAGTAAAGGATGCGAGAGTTAAGGAACAGATGCTATAGCAGTACCTTCAACTATTGAAGTAAAGAGCAGTTTTGTTGAAGAAGAACTATTATCAGGAGGTGGATTTTTGTTTAAAATTTCTCGTAAAAAGTGGATAGTTTTGCTAATTATTTTATTCTTAATAGGAATATTTCTATTTTATTTATATTTTGAGGAAGGAAAATCTTATAAAAGTAGTTCAATGATTTTTGAAATTGAAAAGAAAGAACATCATATTGAACCAGGAAATTATATAAAGATGTGGGTCATAGGCTCTAATGCTAATGATAACAGTCCAAATAAAGAGAGATATAAGGTAATGATTGAGGACTCAAGAATATATAATTTGTTAGAAGAAGGTAATGAATACTTTGTAAATATTCAAGGTGTAAAAAAGAGGAATCAATCTGAATTTGTATATACTTTTGGTCAATTAGGTTTGGTTGATGGAACGCAATTGACTGGAGAAGGAAAAATTGAATAAGTTTGTGAATTACTGTACTTAAAGTAAAGGTATTACTTAAACAACAGGAATAGTCATAAATGTGGTTGCTCCTGTTTATTTTATTGAACTAGAATAAGAAACTGGCAGAATTATGTAGAAATTTTTAACAGTATGGCTTAGGAGAAGGATTGTAAATTTTATATTAACATGAGGGGAGGCGTTTTGATTGAAGAAGCTATTATTTTTTTTATCAACTATTATTTTAATTTTATTTGGAAGTGGATGTAATCAAAAGGTAGTTGAAGAGTCTATATATGCGACTGCTATTTCACAAAATATGGTTCATCTTAGTAATGCTCCAAATGAAGTAAAGTCTTATTTTGAGACAAAAATTAAAGATAAAAATGGTGGTTTACACACCTTTGAGTTTGAAGGCAAAACGTATTTTTTGCTTTTAGAGCCAAATAGAGCAATAAGTAGTTTTTATGAATATCGTGACCATATACGTGTAGTAACAAGAGATAGTTTTGAAGAACCAGGTTCATTTGATTCTGTAAATGACATTGTTAGTGTTTTATATATACCTTTTATAGAAAGTTTGAATAAACCATTTGGAGTTTTTCGTGTAGAAGATTTAGTAGAGTAGAGCGAGTACCATATTCAAACAGATGCTTTGGTGAGACAGATTGGAAACCTTTTCCAACTATTTATAGAAGGTTTATGGTTTTTTATGGTAAAATCTATAGGAATTGTTTGTAGTTTGGGGGAGATATAATTGAGTTCCTTTGTTTTATCTATAATTCTATGGATTGTTGGTCTATTTATTATGTATTTAGTAATTACAACAGCAGTAAAAGATGGTATTAATAAGTCTATTATTGGTCAATTTTTTGAGAAAAAGTACGGGATTAAAGAGGATAAAAAATCATTTCTAGATAGTGATTTAGATAATGACAAATAACTACTAACTAGGGCATTCCGTCTACTTTTAGCTAACGGATGCATGAGCGGAAAATGGAGTTGTCGATGGCAGCTCCTATTGTTTAATGTGTTAACGTGGCATTTTTTTAATAATGTTAAAATGAAAGGAATTAAATGGTGGATATTTTAAAGGTAGAGTTACGAGCGGGGGAATATATATGTTGTGGATTCTATTATTACTTGTTGTTATAGGCATTGGTACGATTATAGGATATCTAAAAGAGCAATCAAATCAAAATAAAAGAATTATTGAACTACTTGAAGAGATGAACAATAAAGATAAATAATATTTAATTAACAGAGCGTTCCTGCAACAGCAGTAAGAACGCATTTTTCACTAAACGAGGCAGGTTAGCGAAAAATAAATACAATTTATATTAGATGTGTGGTGAAGGACAATGAATAATGTTGAATCGAATATATTGAATTTAAGTTGGCATAAACCAGTTGATGTACAGGAAAAAGCTATCAAAGAACTTTCGAATTTAAAAGGAAATGAAGTTGTATTCCTTGCAAAAAAGTCAAATGAACTATGTAGTAAAGAATGCTGGCAAAATGCTTCGGTAGTCTTAAAACAAATTGGGTATCCGAATAATAAAGCTGCATTCCCCTACTTAATGGAATGGTTCCAAGACTTAAATCATCCTGGAGTTGCAAATATAATAGACTTGTTAAGCGAAATTGACAAAAATGAGCTAAAACCACATATTGAACAGGCTATATTAAAAGCAATGGAAGAAAAGGATGAGGATTGGGGTTTAGGGTTATTAACCTTAATAAACGAATTGAAAATCACTAAATATTTTGATGGAATGCTAGTTCAGGATTTAAAAACTTTGGCTAATTATGATGATCGTTCAACTATTGAACAGTAATCTTTAATAAGGCTTTGGGTTTTATGTAATTCGGTAAGTAAAGGGGGAGTATTTTGAAAAGATTATTATTGAATATAGTATTTTTGCTTTTGTTATCAGCGTGTTCAAGTGAAGAACCATCATTTGAGCTTGTAAGTTCCAAAGTTAATTTGATAGACGGTCTCGAAAGGGATTTAGTATATGGTGATGAAACAGGAAAGCAAGTAACACATACAGCCATTAAATATCAATTTGTCTTGAAAAATACAGGAGAAATTACTATAGGAACAAAAGTAGAGGACAAGATGACTTTAAAAATTATTCCTAATGAAAAATTAAAACAAATTTCTGAAGAGGTAGTGAGGGAAAACATTTTCGATGAAGTTTATTTTCAAAATGGTGTTTTTGTAGGAACAGAAACTGCGAAGAATATAGTTACATTAAAACCAAATGAATTGGGTGAATATAGCGTTTCTTACTTTTTAGGTGCGAATGAAAAGAATGATGCTTATAACTTAGCACCATCTAAAGATAAGTTAGAAAAACTTAAAAAACATGCATTGGATGGTACATTGGTATTGGTTTACAAGGAAGGAACTGATAAAGAAAAAGAAATCGCACGTTTTGAACTTAATAAAGAGAAATAGACTTCTATTATTGTTGAAGTAACGGGTGCGAATAGCAGAAGAAGGAGTTGTCAATGGCAACTCCTATTGTTATTGGGTTAAGAAGGAGATTAGTGGGAAATACTGGCATCCTTTTCAACTATTTAAAGACGTTTTATGGTTTTTAATGGTAAAATATATAGGGATTTGTATTCTGGGGGGAGATATAGTTGGGTTCCTTTGTTTTATCTATAATTTTATGGATTGTTGGTCTATTTATTATGTATTTAGTAATTACAACAGCAGTAAAAGATGGTATTAACAAGTCTATTGTTGGTCAATTTATCGAGAAGAAGTACGGGATTAAAGTGGATAAGAAATCATTTTTAGATAGTGATTTAGATAATGATAAATAAATACTAACCAAAGTATTACCTTTCTTTCGTTAACGGGTGCAATCCTTCAAGAAGCAGGGATTGCTCTTTATCTTTTTGAAGTAAAGAAGCAGAAAGTAGTTAAATCAAAAAGTTTATGTGTGTATTACAAATAATTAACTGAATTACTCTATTTTACCTCATAAAATTATGTTGTTGGGTGTTAAAATTGAAGAGGAAAAAGGAGTGAGATACATGAAAAGAAATATCATCTTAATTTTGTTGGTTATATCCGTAATATTAAATGGATGGTTTTTATATCAGTCAAATGGTATGAAACAGCAAGTTAATAAAGCATCAACCCAAATTGCACATGGAGAAATGGTTCGTTATTTAAATATTATTGGTTCAATCAATGTAAAAGAGAATGGTCTAAAAATTGACCAATCAGATTTTCCAAAATTATTCCATCAATTTGTAACTGGGGCTAGAAATGGATTTTCAGTTGTCGGTGGAATGGTTCACGAAATGCCAACAGTTCTTCCATCTAACTTAAAAGAACCATTACACACGATGTTCTTTCTTTTTGAAGAAAAATATGTTCCGTTGGCAAATAGGCTTTTAGAGTCTGATGAAATATCTGAAGATGATATAGAACAAATATTAGATTTGGCAAAACGACTTAATGATTCAGGATTTCCGAGTAGCGAAGAATGGAATTGGGATATGTTAGAAGAAAGATTAAATAATTTTTTAGAAACTGAACCAGAGCTACCTCAATATTAAGCTAACGGGTGCAATAGTTGAGGAGCTGTCGTTGCAAAGGTTCCGCTTCTTAACGAAGTATTGGAGCAGGAATGTTTAAGAAGGGAGAAAGATAAATGATTAACCAAAATCAAAAACTTCTTTTTAAAAACTTAAAAAATATTAAGGATTATTGGGTGGACACTGCTATTAAGAATATAGAACCCGACGCAGATTTAATTGCTTCAGATTGCGAAGAGGAATATAAGCTTTTGGCAAGTAAATTAACCTCTGAAAATGAGTTGCTTGCTTTTAGAAAGGTTCAAAATGAAGTAATTGAGGGAGTTATCCATTCAATATGTGTGATGATTGATGGTGGGGATGAGTTAGCTGATGATTTGTTAATTGATTTAATAGAGAGAGAAACAAGAAAATCATTACAAGAAAACATTGCTTTACACGAAGAATTTATTAGTTACTTACTAGATGTTAAAGAGGATTAACTCAACTAACGGTTGCAATAGCAAAACAAGGGGCTGTCGAATGCGGCAGCTCCTACTGCGTTAAAGAAGCAGTTTAATGGAACAAGTTACCACGTAATTTTTGAAACGAAAAGATACGAAATCCCGTCTAATTTATATAAAGGGAGTGATGGGTATTGAAAAAACTTAGTTTAATTTTGTCTTTAATACTTTTATCAATAGGGTTAATGGGCTGTCAACAAAGTAGTAAAGAAGTGGAATTCAAAAATGATATTTCAAAATCAAAAGAGGAAATAACAAATAAACCTGCAATTACAGGAGAAATTGTTAAGATAGAAAGAGGAAGATTTTTGGTGGAAAGCACAACCGAAAAATTACCAGATGGGAGACCAGATGCGATATGGTTTTCAACAGCTGATATTGATTCTTTAAAAGTAGGGCAAATTGTTTCTGTATGGACAAACGCAATAAATGAAAGTTATCCAGGACAAGCAAGTGCCGATAAAATTGAGATCAAGAAAAATGAGTTATCCTTAGATAATCCTCTAAAGAGCTATTATGCAGGTAGTCTTTATGAGGGGAGTATAACATTAGATATTTCGGATTTTTATGATAAAATACTACGAAGAACAAGGTATTGAAACACATTCAATTGAAAAACTAATACATGTTAAACTAACCAATGATTTAAAAATAGTAGATACAGAGGGAAACAATGTAGCTCTTGAAGAGATTAACCCCGAAGAAATTATTTACCTCGATTTTGACTTTTCAAAGAGAAAAGATGAATTTAAGGGCGGAGAAGCTAAGATTGAGACTGATTTACTTATTCTAGCTGAAAAAGAAAGTTAAGCCTTAAATTATTGAACTAACGGAAGCTTATATGTAGTATGATTTTCCGCCGTATTCAACGTTAGTAAAGATAATAAAAGTGCCAAATTGTATCTTTGTAGAAGCGTTATATTTAGTAAGTAATTATAGTTTTTAACGTTAACAAACATAGGGCTTTACTCGGAGAGGTGGGTATGATAGGCTCGTTTGCCTGATGAAACCTTAGCTTCAGCCTTTCAAGACAAATCGTACCCACAGAGGCTCCGAGTCAAGCCCTACATTCTTTCGTTTCGGCAATTGTAATATCACCATAACGATATTTAAACAAATATTGTACCCGCTGAGGCTTCATGACATAGGATCGATTTCGAAATATTTCCGGTAAAGTATGTCACTTAAATGAGCAGAAAATGTTTTATTTTAATCAGCAGTCACAGCAGTAATTTCATAATTTATTAACAGCCATTATGTATTGAGGAAGAACCTGTATATAATGGCTTTTTTATATTAAGAAGTTTTTAACTTTTATATTTATTCTGTTTTTAACTGTAATTCTAGTCAGTAGTATAGTAAGATTTAGGAGATATTTGCCAATAATTGAGGAGATTTATAAATGAATTTATTTAAAAAGTTTAGGAAGAATGACTATCAATCTGAAAAA
>NZ_JBJMAU010000033.1:0-10123 GCF_052119505.1 Anaerobacillus sp. MEB173 | reverse complement strand
TCGTCCTGAGCCAGGATCAAACTCTCCATAAAAGTGTTTGCGGCTCAAAATAATTCATTGACGAGATATCATGTATCTCAATAATTCGCTTGGCTTTTTTTGTTCAGTTTTCAAAGAACTAACGTGTCGTTTGATGACGACTTTTATAATATTACCATCATCACAACAATAAGTCAACAACTTTTTTGTCGGTTTTTGTCGACAACTGTTTAGCAGCGACAACAAAAATAATCTTAACATATTCGTTTATTCTACGCAAGTGTATTTTTGTTATTTTTTTAAAATACATTTCTATTTATATCAATGAGCTAAAATATTTATTATAAATCTATTATCTAGTAAAATAACTAGTGTTGTAATTATGAGATATGTATAATTAATAGGGTGTTATCTAGTATATGGAGGAAAATAACCAATGGAATCAACAAAAGCGAAACAACAAAATAAAAACTCGTTCTCTTATAAAGCAGCTGAAATCGTCAACCATCGTTACTTTCTAAATACGATTATTGGTTTAATTTTAATTAATGCTATCATCGTCGGTTTAGAAACATATCCAAACATTTATCAACCTAACATTGGCTGGTTCCACTTTGCAGATCGACTTTTGCTTTGGATTTTTACAATTGAAATTATCTTAAGAATGATTGCTGCCAAACCAACGTATAAGTTTTTTACAAATAGCTGGAACTGGTTTGACTTTATTATTGTAGCAAGCGGCCATTTATTTGCTGGAGCACATTTTATTACAGTTCTTCGTATTCTTCGTGTCCTGCGTGTGCTAAGAGCGATTTCAGTTATCCCATCCTTAAGAAAATTAGTCGATGCTTTATTGCTTACGATTCCTGCGCTAGGAAATATCATGTTACTGATGAGTATTATCTTCTATATATTTGCTGTAACAGGTACAATGTTATTTAACGAAGTTGCCCCAGAGTATTTCGGGAATTTGCAGCTATCACTATTAACACTTTTCCAAGTCGTTACGTTAGAATCTTGGGCTAGCGGCGTCGCACGACCTATATTTGAACAATTAACGTGGTCTTGGGTCTACTTTGTTATTTTCATCTTAGTCGGAACATTTATTATCTTTAACCTTTTTATCGGAGTCATTGTCAGCAATGTTGAACAAGCTAACAAAGCCGAAGAAGGGGATAAAGAAGAGGAAACAAGAAAAGAGCTAGCTTCATTACGTACAGAAATTGCTGAATTAAAAACAATGATCAAAACAATGAACAATAATAAAAGTTAAGAGAGAAGAAAAAGCTGTTGCTGATGGACAATCAGCAACAGCTTTTTCATTTAATATACTTTTCCAATTTCAACTTCTCAATTACGATAGAATCAGTTGGAAAAGCTAACGGCGGGATGTTACCGGATGTAAAGTAGTCGACTTCTACAAGGTCATCACTAGCCTCCAGCTCTCCTCCTATTTCTTCAGCTAAAAACCAAATCCCAACAGTATGCTGAGCTGGATTATGGAAGTTTGAATAAACAGTATACACATCATTCACTTTAATCTGTAACCCGGTTTCTTCTGCAAACTCTCTTTTTACCGCATCATACACGTCTTCATCCCACTCAACGTACCCACAAGGGATACACCATTTGTTCGAATAGCTTCCTCTTCGTTTTCCTAAAAGAATACCGCAATCCTTTATTACAATAGCCGCTACACCAACAACAGGGTTTTGATAAAAGATGAAACCACACATAACACAACGGGGTTTATTTTCTTCATTGTTCATTACTTCTAATGTTCCCCCGCACTTTGGACAAAACTGATAGCGCATAGTATTTAACACCTATTCAGTAAAAAATTCGTTGTATAATTCCCTTACAGCATCATCTGCTTGCTCCTCATGAATACCAAACACCATACTCACTTCAGAAGATCCTTGGTTAATCATATCGATATTAACCTTTGCTCTTGCAAGGGCAGCTGTAGCACCCGCAGATATACCAATTGTATCCTTCATCCCTTCGCCTACGATCATAACCATTGCTAAGCCTCGTTCAATATGAACATCATCAACATGTAACTCATTTTTGATCCGGTCAAGAATGCGAAGCTCTTTCTCATCATCTAATTGATCTTCTTTTAAGATGACAGATGTATCATCAATTCCAGATGGGATATGCTCATATGAAATCCCTTCATCTTCAATAATTTCTAACAAGTGGCGGCCAAAGCCGATTTCACGGTTCATTAAATATTTACGCACATAAATTGTACAGAATCCGCCATCACTAGCAATACCAATAACCGGACTCGATTTGTATTCCCTTTTTGCAATAATCATTGTTCCAGGAGCAGAAGGGTTATTTGTATTTTTTACACAGACGGGGATCCCTTTTCTAAACGCGGGAATAAGTGCTTCGTCATGGAAAACAGAAAATCCAGCATACGAAAGCTCTCTCATTTCACGGTATGTCAGTTCTTTAATTTCTTTTGGATTATCAACAACATTTGGATTTGCAACATACACTGAATCAACATCAGTAAAGTTCTCATATAAATCAGCATCAATTCCAGCTGCCAGAATAGAACCTGTAATATCTGAACCACCACGCGGAAATGTTACTAAGTTTCCTTCAGGAGAATAGCCGAAAAATCCTGGAAAAATAACAACACCATCACGATTACGAAGCTCATATAAATTATCGTACGCCTGAGGAAGGACCTGTGCATTTCCTGGCTCATCACTTACTAGAAGCCCAGCATCTTGTGGATTAACATACTGTGCTTCGATGCCTTTACTTTGTAAATAGAAGGCAACTAGCTTGGCGTTATTGTCTTCTCCGCTAGCTTTCATTAAGTCCATGAATTGCTCCGAGCTTTTTACTTCAGTCGCAAGACGCTCTTGCAGATCAGCTGTAATGTCATCAACAATTTTATCTGAAAGCTCCAACCCTTTGGCAATGTCACGGTAACGCTCAATAACAGCTTGCAATTCATCTTCAGCAGAACCATTAGCTAAAAATTGCGTTCCAAGTTGAATTAATAAATCAGTAACCTTTGTATCGTTTTTATCACGCTTACCGGGAGCAGAAACAACGACTATTTTACGTTCAGGATCAGCCGCAATAATTTCCCCAACTTTTCTAATTTGCTCTGCACTCGCTAATGACGTTCCACCAAATTTACATACTTTCATGTATATTTCTCCTCCATCGACTTATGTCAGTTATAGTCGTTTGAAAACTTTTTATTTTCTATCATAAAGCCAATTTGATTTCTTTTCTACATATTTTTATTGCTTAAGTAGAAATTTTTTTGAACATTAATAATTAGGAAACAGGCGCCAATTCCCCATGACTTAAAACTTTTAAGAAGATTCGATGTTTTAAAATATATCACATAGTTCCACTTTTATTAAATCGCAAAAATTGGGATATAGAGGAATCAGTATATATGAATATGACTGACCGTTGAACAGCTGTCGCATATGGTAAATCCTTCTTAAATACTAAAGGATAATGTGTATGTTACAAAAAATAGCAATTTATTTATCTGCTGAAACAACGAGCGAATCCATACGTACAGCCTAACTTAACTTTTTTGGAAAAAACTTCATAATTTTCTGATAACAACATATATTCTAAACAACCTTTAATTGTCGTCGGCCTCATAGCTACATAATTTAAAAGCGCTGTTGAGGTTGACGACTGTTTATAAAGCCTGCTATACATTTCACGTAATCTTTTCTCTTGCCAATCCAACCAATATTTGTTAGTCTATATCCAACAACTTAATGACAAAACGGGAGCTTGAAGATATCAAGCTGAGAGGGTAGCTAGTCTGCTGCCGACCGTAAACCTGATCTAGGTAATGCTAGCGGAGGGATTTTGCACTTATGGGATATGACTCTTACTGTCATATGTTTTGTAGCTATCATTTTTTATCTATGTATTTACAGTGGATAAATTAATAGACTATATACATATGTTTCAAGAGTCAATACACGTTAATCTCAAAAAACACAAAGACCGCCTCCAACTGAGCGGTCTTTTTTGCACTTAATAATAAACTACATTAGTGCTACGAGGTTAATAATGTATATTTTTTACTTATATTCAAAATAATGTTTTATCACTTTTTACTACTATAATATCCCCCCTCCTCTAGAGAAAATGGTTTTTTATTTTACAAGTTGTTTACTATTCATTTCTCAGGAGGTCTTTTCAATGACAAAGCAATCGGTTAATTTATCCCCTTTCCCAGGAAGTAAAAAAGTCTATCTTCAAGGTTCAAGAGAAGATATCAAAGTACCAGTACGTGAAATTGAACTAAGCCCAACGGTAAACGGTGACGAAGAAATTCTAAATAAACCCGTCCAAGTATATGACACAAGTGGACCCTATACCGATCCAAATTATGAAGTAGATATTCGTACAGGACTGCCAAGAATTCGTCGCAATTGGATTTTAGAGCGCGGTGATGTTGAAGAATATGAAGGACGAGATATCAAGCCCGAGGATAATGGTTTTTCATCAAGCGAACAGTCACAGAATACCGAGATATTTGATACATCAATGATTAAACCACTCCGAGCAAAATACGGACAAAACGTAACTCAACTTCATTATGCTCGAAAAGGAATGATTACACCTGAAATGGAGTTTATCGCAATTCGTGAAGGATTAGAACCTGAGTTTGTACGCAAGGAAATTGCTGAAGGGCGGGCGATCATTCCAGCTAACATTAATCACCCGGAATGCGAACCGATGATTATCGGACGGAATTTCCACGTCAAAATAAATGCGAATATTGGGAATTCAGCGGTTACGTCCTCAATTGAAGAAGAAGTGGAAAAAATGACGTGGGCGACACGTTGGGGCGCAGATAACATAATGGACCTTTCTACAGGGAAAAATATCCACACAACTCGTGAATGGATCATTCGTAACTCACCAGTACCAGTTGGAACCGTTCCTATTTACCAAGCTCTTGAGAAGGTGAATGGAATTGCTGAAGACCTTACATGGGAAGTGTACCGTGATACATTAATTGAGCAAGCAGAACAAGGTGTAAGTTATTTTACCATTCATGCTGGTGTACTTTTGCGCTATATTCCGATGACTGCAAAACGAGTAACTGGTATCGTTTCTCGTGGTGGTTCGATTATGGCGGCGTGGTGCTTGGCTCACCATCAAGAAAATTTCCTCTACACTCACTTTGAAGAGATTTGTGAAATTATGAAAACATATGATATCGCCTTCTCCCTTGGAGATGGTTTACGCCCAGGGTCGATCGCAGATGCAAATGATGAAGCACAGTTTGCAGAATTAGAAACTTTAGGCGAGCTGACAAAAATTGCTTGGAAGCATGATGTTCAAGTGATGGTTGAAGGACCGGGACACGTACCGATGCACCTCATTAAAGAAAATATGGACCGGCAGCTTGCCACGTGTGAAGAAGCACCTTTCTATACATTAGGACCACTAACAACTGATGTCGCCCCTGGATATGACCATATTACTTCAGCAATTGGGGCAGCAATGATCGGTTGGTACGGGACAGCGATGCTTTGCTATGTAACACCAAAAGAGCACTTAGGTCTACCAAACAAAGAAGATGTTCGTACTGGTGTTGTCACTTACAAGCTGGCAGCTCATGCCGCTGACCTTGCAAAAGGACATCCTAATGCGCAAAAACGTGATGACGCATTATCGAAAGCGCGTTTTGAATTTCGTTGGCGCGATCAGTTTAACTTATCCCTTGATCCGGAACGAGCGATGGAATATCATGACGAAACATTACCGGCTGAAGGGGCAAAAACAGCCCATTTCTGTTCAATGTGCGGCCCTAAATTTTGCAGTATGAGCATCACACAGGATATTCGTAAACTAGCAGCCGAAAAAGGCATCAATGAAAATACAGCTGTAGAACAGGGATTATCTGAGAAAGCAGAGGAGTTTCGTAGCCATGGCAGCAAACTCTATCAATAATTCTCATAATGCAGATCACTATGATAGAGTTGTAGAATTAAAAAGAAACATTAAGAATTTAGAAAACGAACTCCAATTCCAAAAAGAACAGCTTTTGCACATACAAAATACATGTGAACATCATTTTATAGAACAAGGATTAGTCAGAACGTGTCAGAACTGCCTCATGAAAGAAAGTATTTACTACTAGAAAAAAAGCTTAGAGAAATTCGTTTCTCTAAGCTTCTTTTGTCATATTCTTTTTACAATTTTACAAAGGCCTTAATTCTCCTTAAATAATTCCCTACACTGGCCACTTTTCTAATGTATACGCCATTTCCCAAAACATATATTCATATCGGCTACTTGTTACAAAGATCGATTCCATTCGTTGCTTCTCTTCATCTGAAGCTTTTTCTGCCCACTCGTCTAAACGGTTAATTTGTTCCTTTACGAGCTTTTCAAACCACTCATCTCCATACGTATCAATCCATTTTTGATAGATTGGGTGAGCCGGAGTTGATCCTTTATACTTCTCCCCAATTTCCCAATACAACCAGTAGCAAGGAAGAATTGCCGCAATACATTCGCCTAATGAGCCTTTATAAGCTACGGCAAACAAATGGTTCGTATAGGCAAGAGCAGTTGGTGCAGGCTCAGCAGCCATATGACCATCTTTATTTTTTGTAAGTCCTAGCTCTTTTGCAAAACCTTCATGCAGCATATGCTCTGCATCAAATGTTGATTTCGCATGAAACGCCATTTGCGACGTTGTGTGAAAATCCAATGCCTTCGCGGCGCCAATTGCTTGAACTTGTGCAAATCGAGAAAGATAAAACGAATCTTGCTGAACATAATAAGCAAAACATTCTAAAGGTAGTGAACCGTCAGCAACTCCTCTAACAAACGGATGCTCAAAGCTAGCATTCCAAATAGAATCTACTTTTTTTCTTAACTGTTCCGAAAATTTCATGATTTTTCATCCCTTCTTAATAAAATCATCCATTGTCACCTTAACACGTTCCCTATTTCATTTCGTATAAGGCGTTCATTAACAGTTGCTTTACCTGTACAAATTCAGTTGTGACCTTCATTTCTTTTTTTCTTGGTCGAGGTAATGTTACCTTAACTTCTAATACAACGTTAGTGGGACGCGGCGCCAATACATAGATACGGTCCGATAAGAAAATCGCTTCATCAATACTATGCGTAATAAATAATACTGTCCTTTGCATTTGACTCCAAATTTGCAGTAGCCAATCATGCATCTTCTCACGAGTCAATGCATCAAGCGCCCCAAATGGTTCATCTAGAAGCAATAATTCTTTTTTATGAAAAAAAGTTCGTAATAACGCAGCCCGCTGTTTCATGCCTCCCGACAATGCTTTTGGATAATAATCCTCATAGCCTTCTAAACCGAATAATGGAAATAAAGATAGAGCCTCTTCTTTAACCTCGTCTATTCGTTGTTTTGTTATTTGCGGACCTAACATGACATTCTCAAGAACGGTCTTCCATGGAAATAGCAAGTCTTTTTGCATCATATAACTGCAATGACCACGTTCTCCTTTAACATCGTTTCCATCAATCAATATGTCCCCAGCATTAGGAACTTCTAATCCTGTAATAAGATTAAATAACGTGCTCTTTCCGCAACCACTTGGGCCAATTAATGAAACAAATTCACCTTTTTTTAAAGAGAGGTTCATCCCATCAATCACTGGCTCACCACCATAAGAGTGATCCAAATTGCGAATAGTGATTTCCATAACAGCACCTAATTTCTATCGTAAAAGTATTTGTTTCCCTCTATTATTAAGGTAAAAATTTATTGGTCATTACTTCCTCTGTTAATACTTCTGTTTCAACCAAACCGGCATCAAGCAACCATGCTGAAAAGTCATTCCAAACTTTTTCGCTTTGGATTCCCCATTTTTCTGCGTTCCCTTGATATCTCGGACTTAACCATTGTTGTGATGCCCGAATTAGTTCAGCATTTGTTTCTGGACTTGCAGCAATCAAGATTTCAGCTGCTTCTTCTGGGTTTTCAATTGCAAATTCATATCCTTTAGACACAGCACTCATAAATTTTTCAACAAGTTCGGGATTTTGGTCAATCACTGTATTGTTACTAAAAATAACTGGGGAATAATAACTAAATACAGGATCAATATCCTTCAAATAGATCATATTGATGTCTTCACCACGAACCTCTGCTTCAATCCCGGTCCAACCGTAGAAAATCCATTGAAAATCAATCTCTCTCTTCGTATTAGCAAAAAAATCTGCCGAACCTACAGTTACACTATTCACAGCTGAAGGATCTACATCATGGGCATTTAGGACAGTAGTAAGAATTGCTTCTTCTTCCGCACCTCCAAAGCCACCGTATGTTTTGCCCTCGAAATCTTCTGGAGATGTAATATTTTTCTCAACTGGTGAAGCAAATCCAGATGTATGTTCTTGAATCACTGCCGCAATCGAAACAACCGGAATATCAGTTGATCTGGCTATCGTCACACTCGTTTGAGAAGCGATTCCAAAATCAGCTTGTCCTGCCGCAACAACTTGTAGGGCACCTTCCATTGCAGGTTCAATAATCGTTAGATCAAGCCCCTCTTCTTCAAAAAAGCCTTTCTCCTGAGCAACATATATACCTGTATGATTCGTATTCGGAACCCAATCTAAAATTAAGGTTGCTTCAACTAAACCCGCTGAAACATCTGCTTGTCCATCAGTTTCAGAACTCCCTTCTACTTCTACCTCTACTTCTTCACTTTGGCTTGATTCTTCAGATTGATTACTACAACCAACTAAAGCAAACATCAGTACTAACAATAAACACGCCATTAATTTCTTTAACATCCGGTTTCTCTCCTCAAAATTACTTTATTTTTTTACCTTGTGTTTCCATGGCATTGCCATTCTACTAATTAATACGACTACCAAAAATAACAGACAGCTTAAAATTGAAATCAATACAATCACAATGAAGACTTTGTCTGTCGCAAAGGAACTCTGCGCCTTTATTAAGTAAATACCTAATCCTTTACTGGCTCCCACCCATTCAGAAATGACGGCTGCGAGTACACTGTATGTAGCACCGATCTTTAACCCTGTAAACAAATAAGGAAGTGCATGTGGAAACCTGACAGAATAAAATACTTGCCAGACTGAACCTCCCATTGAACGCACTAGCCGGATCATATCGCGATCACTTGATTGCAGACCTTCCAACAAACTTACAACAACTGGAAAAAATGTCACAAGCGCCACAACTAATACCTTTGGAAGAATCCCATAACCAAACCAAATTATTAATAGTGGAGCAATCGCTATAATAGGAATTGTCTGTGAAAATAGGAGAATTGGATAAACAGCCTTTCGCAATAGTGGCGACATATCCAAAACAAAAGCCACCACTAACGCAACAACAATCCCTAATAAAAAACCAAGGATCGCTTCTTTTGTGGTCATCCATATATGCCCTGGTAAAAGATCCCACGTTTCAAAAAACGAGTGAACAATTAAACTTGGTGCTGGTAAAATCCAAGTCTCAATGTTCCAAAAACGAACAGCTCCTTCCCATAATCCAATAAAAAGCATGATAGTCATGACCATAGGCACAGCTGAAAGTACATACTGACGAAAAGATTTCATAAATACCCCCTTTCAATAAAAAAGTCTACACGCCAAGAGACGTGTAGACTTACATTTTAAAAAGCATGCAGATCATTATACATCCCTACGCTGGCATTATCCAGATCAGGTTAAAGGGTCGATATCTTCATCAGGATATCCTCTCAGCCAACCTCATAGCTCCCCTAACAATATTATTTTTATAACTCTTAGTACTTTAACACAGAAAATAATTTGTGACAATATAAAGTATCAAGTTTCTGTATATTCAAAAAAAGACTGTTCCAAAGATCGCGTCTAGCAATCAAATGAACTCAGCCTCTTATTATCTAAGTATATCTTAATTAAAGTTAATTACATGGTGCCGGCCAGAGGACTTGAACCCCCAACCTACTGATTACAAGTCAGTTGCTCTACCAATTGAGCTAGGCCGGCATCATAATGTAAAATTTTCTTTGGTGACCCGTACGGGATTCGAACCCGTGTTACCGCCGTGAAAGGGCGGTGTCTTAACCGCTTGACCAACGGGCCAACTATTTAAATTAGAAAGATT
>NZ_JBJMAU010000032.1:0-11610 GCF_052119505.1 Anaerobacillus sp. MEB173 | reverse complement strand
TCGTCCTGAGCCAGGATCAAACTCTCCATAAAAGTGTTTGTGGCTCAAAATAAAATTCATTGACGAGATATCATGTATCTCAATAATTCGCTTGGCTTTTTTTGTTCAGTTTTCAAAGAACTAGGTTATCGCTCGTTAGCGACTTAACTAATATAGCATTCCTCATCTCTTTCGTCAATAACTTTTTTCAAAAAAAGAGAGGTTGTTGTTTGCTCATCGCAGCAACGTTTACTACTATACCAAGAATAGATAAATTAGACAACCCTAAATCACTATCCAATTTTTACAAGAAAAAAACTACAGCTATAAGCTGCAGCCTTCTCTTTCTATTCAGTAAGGTAAACAAAGTAAAGAATAAATACTACAAACAAGAAATACATAATTGGATGAATTTCTTTTCCACGACCTTTAAAGAACATTGTGATGGGATACATAATGAAACCTAGTGCAATTCCTGTTGCAATACTGTACGTGAGCGGCATTGCGATTATTGTTAAAAATGACGGAACTGCAATCTCAAACTTATTCCAATCAATTTGACTAAGCGCTGAAACCATAAGAACTCCTACAATAATCAAGGCTGGTGCCGTAACCTGAGCAGTTACAACTGTTAACAGCGGTGAGAAGAACAACGCTAACAAGAAGAATAATGCCGTAACTAAAGACGTAAACCCAGTTCTTCCTCCAGCTGCAACTCCCGCGGATGATTCAATATAAGCTGTTGTTGTTGACGTTCCCAGTATGGCACCGATTGATGATGCAGATGAATCTGCTAGTAACGCCTTGTTAGCTCTAGGCAATTTATTATCTTTAATAAATCCAGCTTGGTTAGCTACAGCATATAATGTTCCTGCTGTGTCAAAGAAGTCAACAAAAAGGAAAGTAAGAATAACGACTAACATTGTCACTGTAAATACTTGTGAGAAATCAACAGAAAATGCTGCTCCAAATGTTGGTGCAAGGCTCGGTATGGAACCTACAATTTGCGCTGGTCTTTCAATAAGACCAAAAATGACTCCAACAATTGCTGTTAAAATCATTCCATAGAAGATACCACCTCTAACACCACGGACCATTAAGATAACGGTAATAACAACACCGAAAATAGAAAGCAATGTCGTTGGGGCTAGCATATCCCCAAGTGAAACAACTGTTGCCTCATTAGGAACCACAATACCTGCACTTTTCAAACCGATAAAAGCAATAAATAACCCAATCCCGGCTGCAGCAGCATATTTCAGTTCAGCTGGAATCGCATTTATAATTAATTCTCGAACTCCTAATAATGTAATCAAAATAAAGATTATACCTGAAATAAATACACCTAATAACGCTGTTTCCCAAGGAACTCCCATACCGATACAAACAGAAAAAGCAAAAAATGCATTTAGTCCCATTCCTGGTGCTAATGCGATCGGATAGTTTGCAACTAATCCCATAATAATTGTACCAATTGCTGCAGCTAATGCTGTTGCAACAAATACTGCATCTTTATCCATACCGGCAGCACTTAAGATGTCTGGATTCACAAACAAAATATAAGCCATTGATAAGAAAGTTGTTAAACCTGCTATAAACTCCTTGCGATAACTTGTTCCATGTTCTTTAAAACCAAAATAACGATCCATTATAAAATTGCTCCTCCTCTTAGTTAGTTTTATTCATTAAGCAAAATATCGAGAAAACAGTTGGATCATTAACCTGGCTTTTGCCGAATCAATGGCAAAAGTCAAAAGTTAGTCGTATTTTGCACAAAAATTACTCATTGTACAAAAATAAGCTCTAGGTAAATTCTACCTAGAGCTTTGACAACAAAAAACCTGAAAGTACAAAAAGAAAGAATTGAGAACAGAACATCCCTCTTTACGTAACTATACTTTCCGATCCTCCGTAGTCAAGCCATTTACGGTAGCTTGGTAGAAACTATCGGGCCATATCCCCGAAATTATACGACTGATTTCGACATTTAATTTTCACATTATCAGTCTATCAGCGGAAGGATCACTTGTCAATCAATTTCCGAACATTTCTGTTATAAATTATTTTAATATTCGCCTATTCCCATTCAATGGTCGCCGGCGGCTTCGAAGTAATATCATAAACCACACGATTGACATGTTTTACTTCGTTTACAATTCTTGTTGAAATCACTTCAAGCACATCATAAGGAATGCGCGCCCAATCAGAAGTCATACCATCAATTGAGGTTACTGCCCGAATACCAACAGTATAGTCGTACGTTCTTGCATCACCCATTACTCCAACACTACGCATATCAGGAAGAGCCGTAAAGTATTGCCAAATTTCACGGTCAAGTCCTGCCTTTTTAATTTCTTCACGAAGGATAGCATCTGATTCACGAACAATCTCTAATTTCTCATCCGTAATTTCTCCTAAGACACGGATACCTAATCCTGGACCTGGGAAAGGCTGACGCCACACAATTTCATCTGGAATGCCCAGTTCTGTTCCTACTTTACGTACTTCATCTTTGAACAGTGTATTTAATGGTTCAATCAGTTGAAGCCTCATGTCTTCAGGAAGCCCACCAACATTGTGATGTGATTTAATCGTTTGGGCTGTAGCAGTACCACTTTCAATAATATCTGTATAAAGCGTGCCTTGTGCAAGGAAATCCATTCCTTCTAACTTCGAAGATTCTTCCTCAAACACATAAATAAACTCATTACCAATAATTTTACGCTTCTTCTCAGGGTCTTTAACACCTTTTAATTTACTAAGGAAACGGTCTTGGGCATCAATTTTGATAACATTCATATTGAAACCTTCACTGAATGTTTCCATTACACTTTCTGCTTCACCTTTTCGTAATAGCCCATGATCAATAAACATACACGTTAACTGATCACCAATCGCTTTATGAACAAGAACAGCAACTACAGAAGAATCTACACCGCCACTAAGTGCACAAAGAACTTGTTTATCTCCTACTTGCTCACGGATTTTCTCCATTTCAATTTCAATAAAGTTCTCCATTGACCAATTGCCTTCACATTCACAAATTTTGAAGACAAAGTTTTCAAGCATTTGATTACCGTACTCAGAATTACGCACTTCCGGATGGAACTGTACACCATAGAGGTGGCGTGAAACATCACTCATCGATGCAACAGGACAAGAAGCACTTGTCGCATCAACAACGAAGCCTTCAGGTGGAGCAACAATTAAATCACCATGACTCATCCATACTGATTGTTCTTTCGGTAACTCATCAAATAGCTTTGTTTCGTTTTGCACTGTGATCATCGCTTTTCCATATTCACGATGGTTCGCAGCTTCAACTTTCCCACCAAAGTGATGAGTCATCAGTTGCATACCATAGCAAATTCCAAGGACTGGTATTCCTAGATCAAAGATTTCTTCATCACAGCGTGGAGCCCCATCACCATACACACTATTAGGCCCCCCAGAAAAGATAACGCCTTTTGGATTCATTTTTTTTATTTCCTCAGCTGTAATCGTGTTAGGATGCAACTCACTGTATACACCTAAATCACGGATTCTTCTTGCAATTAGCTGATTATATTGCCCTCCAAAATCAAGTACAACAATCATTTCATTTACTATCTTGTCCATCTTATCCATCCTCTCAATGATTCCATTTGCAATCCCTAGATAAATGTATTATTTGAAACTTTTTATTAATGTATTAAAAAAAGCTAGAAAAACTCCCTTGTCACTTCATACAAAGGCAGAATTCTAGCTCTAGTACCTAAACGTTCTGCCTTCATAGTCAGACCATTTACGGTGGTCCGGTAGAGACTCTCAGGCCTTATTCCCAAGGATATATGAAGGTTAATACATTATGAAATTACCTAGATGAAAATACGGATTAATTTTATCAATGGTTGTTTAAACGGTCAAGAACTCATTTTTTTTACTAAGCTCTCCCATAACGGTTTCATCTCATTCCACATATCGCTTGAAGGCTTTCCACCGTAACATACCTTCTCATATCCTTTTGTAAGCTCGCCCATCTCAGTTGACTGCATCAGCCTATCAACCTTACAAGCATACTCTCTTAACGTTTCGTCAGTTCCCCTTTTAATTCCATGCTTGTCCAGTATTTTTAGTAATCCATTATATGCTTCTTCAAATACTTGATCGTCATCCCGCTTTTGAAAACGGTAGTATTGCAGCAGCCCATAAAAACGCCGGCGATTTTCTACAAAGAAAATGATGCATTTAATAAGCGAGTGAATGAGTACTAGCCCTAATACAACGAGTGGAATAATCTTTAACCATGCAGACCCGCGAATCGTGTTATCTTTATCTGTAAGTTCCACATTCACTTCATCTTCTTGCTCTTCTTCTTTTGTCTCTTCCTCAATATTTTCTACTTCTTCTTCCTCTTCTTCAATTACTTCCTCTTCATTCTCTACTGTTTGCTCTTCTTCAGTGTCATTAATAAATTCAGCGGTGTTATTGTAACCAACAGTCGGTTCAAACGGGACCCAACCTACGTCAGGAAAGTAAACCTCGACCCATGAATGGGCATTTTCATTACGAACTTCATATACCCTAACATCATCAGCTGATGTTTCAGTCAACTGACCAGGGGTAAAGCCTCGTACCCAGCGAGTAGGAATGTCAAGCGTACGTAGGAGAACTGCCATTGCTGAGGAAAAATTATCACAATAACCCCTTTGTGTTTCAAATAAAAATTGATCTACATAATCTTCATTATCATTTGGTCTAGGGACGTTGACTGTCTCATATTGAAATCGACTATAAAAAAAGTACTGTTCTATCGCCTTCGCTTTTTCATATCGTGATTCAAGACCTTCCGTAATCTCAAGAGCTAAATCATAAATTCGATCAGGGAGATCATCCGGAAGTTGCAAATAGTAATCCTGAATCTCCGACGGATCATTCTCATTACTATTATGAAGTGCTTCTAATGAAAATTGAGGATAGTCATAAATTAACGTATATTGTGACAATGTAACTTGTTGACCATCTTCATAAATATGAATTTTCCCTGTATATAAATCAGTGTTCGGGTAGAAGTTTCTACCTTCAGTTCCTATAAAAACAAATTGACCCGGATAAAAAATATGTGGATATTCTTTCCCTTCAGCCATTTGGATTTTTGCTTCTAGCCTTTCTGTGTCTACAGAAGAACGGTATAAATTAATATCACTATTCCCCGTACTTTCAGTTGAGACTTCCCAGCCCTTCCCTGTATAAAAATCCATAGCTTCCCCGCGCCAATAATGGGCCTTCTTCGTTTCTGCTGTGAAAACTAAGCTGTCATCTTCAGCAAAGCCTCCACCTAAATATTCAGCATAGGAGCTATAACCAATCGTTTGCGATGTTCCATTAACAGCATCTTCCCCAAACACTATCTTCTTCACCACTGGTACAGGATCTGACCATTGAGGATCAAATTTAGGCATAATAAAACCAAACCCAGAAGAAATCAAAATTATTAAGATAAGTGAAGATAACCACTTCAAAGAAAAACGCTCATGCAGGCTTCTCTTTTGTCCGTTCTCCAGTAACCGAAACATCTGCATTAATCCAAGAAGGCTAAAACCAATGATGACTACGCGAATAATAGCGTACGTACCATCATAAGGAGTGAATGTATCAACAGTTGTAACAAACAGAACTGTTAATAAAAAGAAAAGAAATATCCTTCTCTTCAGGACAATCCAATAATAAATGAGATAGCTCATTATTGATAATAAAACAAATAATAGGAAGCTTCGAAATGAATCTGAAAGTCCTTGCCAATCGCCAGCGAAAATGATTTCTACATTTTGCGCTATATCCATACCAAAGAGCATCGTCCAGTTTAATGAGAGAAACGGACCTACAAAGAAGAGAAGCTGAACTCCATATAAAATCGCGAGAAACTTTAGGGGCAATGACACCCAACTCGGCAGTTGCAAAAATGTAATAACAAATGAAAAAGCTGTAAACAATACAAACACATGAATACTTCCCGTCTCTGTAATCACCGGCACAGGACGAAGCCACTCCCAAAAAAGTAAAAAACCTAACCCATACACAAATAAATGATAAAACCAGTGGTATTTTCTTTTATGATCTAACATGTTTCTCACCTGCTTTTAGATCATCATTAAAGATCTTACTCTTCATAACATACGGTACAATGTTCATTTTCTTCAGCTCATTCATATACAGCTGTTCGTTTTTGTTTCCAGGTAAACCGTCAGTTACAAGGAAAAATGCCACCTTTGTTTTTTGCAAATCAAGGTTGTACATGCTCTTCACTGTTTCCTCAGTAACCGTTGTACTAATAACAAGTACGGTTGTTCCATTCGGTATGACATTGTCATTCATTACTTCACTGAATCTCGAACGATTTGTATAGTTGAGTTTTGCTAACTGTTGAAAAATATTCATTTGGTGTTCATCACTACATTGAATAGGCAACTTCTTGATTTTGTCTCCTGCAGCAACAAATCCAAGCATAATCTTATTTTGCATACTATAGCGAACAATCGACGCAGCTAATTCAACTGCCCTTTCAAACAACATAACCGACTGATAATGTTTGCTAACCAATGCACAATCAAAAATAAGCAAATAACTTTGTCCATCATACACTTCAAACTCTTTCGTCATTAATTTGCTCGCCCTTGCTGAGGCTTTCCAATGAATATTATTAAGCCGATCCCCTTGAACATAGTCTCTTACACCGCTTATTGACGCAATATCATCTCCATACTCATTTTGAGAATTCATCGATTGGACCTCATCCCGAGTTATGACTGATAAGTTGCGGAGGTCCTGATACTCCGGATAAACAAGGAGCGTATTCATAACCTTAAAATTCTTTACCTTTGTCACTAAACCAAAAAAATCACCTGTTCCTACCTCTACTGCATTTAAGTGATATTCGCCACGAGATATTAGTTTCAGGTCATAAGAAAATACTAACTCTTTTTTTAAAGAGAAGAAAAAAAGTTTGTTAGTTTGATAATCACCTGTTTTCTCCAACTCTTCAGGTAAACGATCCTTCAGTTGAAGGAAAAGAAACGGAAACATACTCTCTCTCTTCACTCGAACTGTAACAGTAACCTTCTCACCAGTTGTAAATACTTGTTTGTGTATCTCCCTCGTTACCACTAACCTATTAAATGGAAACGCAAGCACAACAAGTGCACTTATTAAAAGAAACGTAACACTATAAAACAAAAACCAACTAACAAATCCACCTTGAAACATCCCATAGACATATGTTGCTAGAAAAATAATGACTAAGATCACGATATTTATAACAAAGCGAATCTTTGGATTCAGTCTTTTCATTAGCGAATCGCTTCCTTCTTTACCGGAACTTTCATGCTTTTAATAATTTCATTAATAACTTGTTCACTTGAAATGCCGGAAATCTTTGCATCGGATTTTAAAATGATCCGATGAGAAAATGTATAAGGCGCTAAATACTTTACATCATCCGGGAGTACATAATCCCTGCCTTTGATAAATGCATACGCCTGACAAGCTCTCATTAACGCAATCGATCCGCGCGGACTTACTCCTAAGTAAACTTGTTGATGTGCTCTCGTCTCACTTACAAGATTAATAATGTATTTTTTTATTGCTTCATCGACATAGACAAGGGATACTTGCTCGATCATTTCTAACACTTGTTCAATTGTTACCACTGAGTTAATGAGATCGATCGGATGACCTTTTTCAATTCGATTTAATACTTCCAACTCTTCCTCTTGACTTGGATAACCTATTTTTATTTTAAATAAAAAACGGTCTAATTGCGCTTCTGGTAATGGATATGTTCCTCCGTACTCAATCGGATTTTGAGTAGCCATTACAAAAAAAGGCTTGGGAAGAACTCTCGTTTCACCATCAGTCGTGACACTCCCTTCCTCTAATGCCTCAAGAAGAGCTGATTGAGTCTTAGGTGAAGTTCGATTTATTTCATCTGCTAAAATTACATTGGCCATTACTGGACCTGGACGAAATTCAAACGTCATTGTCTTTTGGTTATATATTGAAACTCCAGTTACATCGGATGGTAATAAATCAGGTGTGAATTGGATCCTTTTAAACTCGGCTCCTAGCGTCTTAGCAATCGACCGAACCATCATCGTTTTCCCAACACCAGGGACATCCTCTAATAATATATGGCCGCCACTTAGCAGGGCAACAATACTTAGTTCAACTTCTCTTATTTTACCTACAACTACCTTCTCTATATTTTCAATCGCTTTCGCAATATAAGGATGGTAGGATTGATACAGTTTATCAGATAACATGCAGCAATTACCCCCTAACTATAAAACTAACTCTCATCATAAATAAATGATTGCCACTCTATCACTAATAATAACATAGTTGATTACAACAAAATCCTATTTTACGAGTATTGTCGATTTGTATTTAATGGTACATGTTTAGATAAAGCCACTTTTACTGGACACCCAAGAAAATTTTATAAAATAATATAAAAAGAGGTCACTCATGAGTTAAAAAAACAACTCAAGAGAGACCTCCATTTTAAAAAATACACTATTAAAGAAAAAGAATTTTCACCCTCATTATTTTTCTTTCTTTAAACTCTTAGGAATTTTAGGGGCATGTAAAGCAGGACTAGAAGCATTAACAAAAATTTTAGATAGAGCAACGGTCATTAGCGAGACATATTTTGCAGTTTTTTTCATTATTATCCTCTTCCTTTTTTCAGTGCTGTATTGAATTTGTATGTACAGTTGATACTAACTGGTGTCAATAGCAAAGCTTGTAACAATGAACCAAAAACAAAACCAGGTTGTCCGAAAAGTTGATAGATTACCATACTAATGCATACACATAAGATAGCAGCATATTTCTTTTTTCGTTCCCACTCCTTCGAATGTTGTAACTGGTGTGGCTCATAATAAGGAGCATACAATAATAGCAATCCGATCGTAATTATAAAATAAACATACATTAACAATGGAAAAGATGGTAACAAGATAAAAGCAATGACCAATGCTAGAGTCATTATGGAACAAGTAAGTGAGTCATCGAAGTGCGCCCCTCCAGTTAAAACTCGGAGGAGCATAAATGAGATTGTCACTTGTAACAATAATCCAAGTGCACCTAGCAATGCGCCAAAGACTAAAACTAGTACAAAAGTAAATAACAAATTAAATAGAATTGTAAATCCAAATACTAGAACATCATGTTGTTCCGTTTCATCGGGATTAGACTTTTTTATTTGGTTTGCAAAAACAATGGCCCATTTCTCAAACATCAAACCAAGCCTTTTTGATCGGAGGGAAATGAATACGAATATGTACTGGATTCAATTTCGATTGAACGATCACATGGTTTTTTTTGAATCGCAAAAGTGCATCAAAAAGCTGCAACTCTGCCGATTGATCTTCACGAATATCGAAAGGACTTGAAATCTCATATATGATTTCTTGCTTCGTGATTTTAATGTTAAAGTAAATACTTTTTTCTTGCGATTCAGGTAAGCGATATAGCATCAAAATTAAATCATCTAAAATAATGCTAAGATTCCTCACTTCTAGTAATGTTGTTCTAACATCGTCTTTAACTTCTGTGTTAACCTCAATCGACACGTTCAAAAGGCTTGCTAATTTTCGTTTGTTTATTATGAGTGCATAAAGCATCTCATCCAACCTATCAATACCGGAACGGAGACCAGTATCTAACCCCCCTGTTGAAGCACGTTTCTCTAATTGATTTTCATCTACATACTTCTTGATTAAGTGAGTGGTATTACTCTCGCAAAGCTTTGCGATTGCCTTAAAATGTAATTTGTAATCATCACTGAGTTTCTTTACGATTGTTGCTACCTGTTGATCCTGATCTAAATAAAACTTTTTCGCCTCAATTAACCGTTTCACCTGAAATTGCGAATGTAAAATAACATAAGTTAATAAGATCACAAATGTAAGAATCAAGGTAACGATAATCGTAAAAAATTTAAATGCAAAATTTTGGGTAAGAAAAACAAAATTGATTAAGACGATAAAGATAGACATTAACGTACAAATAAAAATGAGTATATTTTTGTACTTTTTACTAATCAAACGATCTTCAATTAAATAACGAAGCTCCGTTAATTCTAATTTAAAATAGTAAACACAATAGCATAATCCATACATTAAGAATGCCGTTGTTAATTGAATCGTCGTTGTTATCGGTAGAGTAAAATAGATTTGAACATATTGAAATTCTAATGCTTGAACGACCATTTCAATAATGAGCATTTGAACAAAATTATAAAAACCATATCCCATACTCATAATGACAAAGGCCTGTATAAAATTGGCTCTGAAAAATAATTTCACTAAAAATAGCAAGATCAAAATTTGGATTCCAATTATCATGGCTACTTGTAAAGATGTCATTCGAAATAGCATCGAAAGTACACTCATGATAAAAGCTAATATAATAATAGTTGTAAAATATTTTCGGTAATAGTATCCAAGTAAAACAACAGGAATTGATAAAAGAGCAATCCATTCAAGAGTGGATACTAAAACGAACACGATATAGTCCATAATGTTTTTCTCCTAACTACTCTGAACAGTCATTGCTTATTTTTTATATGGTGAATTTTGACTTTCTGGTATTTTAATCATAACATGGGCACCTTTAGTCGGATGATTTTGAATATCTAGTGTCCCTTTTAACGTTTCTATTATTGTTTTACAAATCGGCAACCCAATTCCTGTTCCTTCATCCTTTGTAGTAAAGAACGGGTAGAAAACTTGCTCAAGTTTCTCAGGGGGGATGCCAGGGCCGGTGTCAATCATTGAGATATGTACATCATTATTTTCTCTTGTGACTTGAATGTTAATTGCTCCATTTTCGCCAATTGCTTCTATTGCATTTTTGATAAGATTGATGACCACTCTTTCAAAACGATTTGTATTTCCAAAAATATACGCTTCTTCCGCTAAGTCGATCTTAATTTCAATATTTCTATCAGTTACTTGAAATTGGTAGATGGTCACGATCTTTTCAATACTATGTCTCACATCAATAATAGAAAGATTATCTTGATGTAAATGAGAATTGGATAAACTAAGAAGCTCTTGAATTAGCGATTCCATTCTTGTTGCTTCATCCTTTATGATCGATATGTAATGGGCAACATCCGGGTTTTCTTGGATGACTGGTTTCTTCTCCAAAAATTGGGAGAAACCAATAATTGATGTTAGCGGATTGCGAATTTCATGGGCAAAAAATGCCGCCATTCGTCCAATTACAGCATGTTGCTGGTCAATTGATTGATTTTCCTCTTCTATTCCTAACACCCGTTCATTTTCTTCTTTCAATTGTTGTTCCATTTTTTCATTACTTTGGGTCTTTTTTCGAAACCACTTTTTGTTAAATAAATTACTCATTCGAAGTACTCCTATGTATGTGTGAATTAAAATTGTTGCAATAAATCGTATGTCTATAATCCTTATCTGCACATTCTACTAAAATAGAATATATCACACTTTTTTGGATCTATATACTATTCTCATTTAATTGCAAAAAATCCTTTCTATAATAGAAATTTATAAATCACTTAACTATATCTTTTAAAAATAAAAACACACCCAATATGGATGTGTTTGCTTT
>NZ_JBJMAU010000031.1:0-15802 GCF_052119505.1 Anaerobacillus sp. MEB173 | reverse complement strand
AAAGAGAAACACATCCAAATGGATGTGTTTTTTTGTGGAGTAAAGTGTGCAGTGGCTATGTCTTTTCGTTTAAGTAACGGAAAAGAAGAATAGGAATTTTATCAGAAGTGACTTCTAAAAACTCTTTTATAAAAGGAAAATCATTTGTAGAGTAATGATGGAGCAGGTCGCCAAGCCACTCCGTTTCATAGCGACATATCATACTTAAGTTATAGAGAAGGAGATAGTGAACCGTAACTTCTGATATATTCTGACCTGGTATTTGTTGTTTTGGAATAATCATTTCAGTTGTTATATCAGACTTTTTTACAGCATTTATGTATTGTAGCAAATCGTGTAACTCAGGAATGCACTTAAATAAATTAATCATTTTATATTTCTCGCCTTCCAAATGTTTCACATGAAACATTTTTTCAGAAAAATGTGTCAATAATCCGTTCTTCTGTACTTTAACCTCGTCATAAAGAAATTCGTACTGTAATTTTTTCCGTTTTCGGGTTGAAACCCCATGAGCAAGCACTTGGCTATTTTCTGGGTAATGAGGGTCAACTGTTAATAAACAAGCCTTTAATAATTGAATCATTCCATAAAAGAGCAAAACAGGCTGTATTTCAATAGGTGATGCTTTTGCTTGGATGTAATACTTTTGTCCATGTTCCAAAAAGTAAATAAAGCGGTAACAATTATCATAACTAATTGTTTCTGGAGAAGGGAAACCCTGTTTATGATAAAGTTTATATAAATATTTTTGTGTCATTGATGCAGACTGATATGTAGAAATGTTTTTCCAAATTGTTTTATTATCAAACATTTCTTAATTATTCCTCCTAAATAAAGTGTCAAAAAATTAGTACGAATTATCAAACTTATTTTTCCTTTCTTGACAGTTGATTATTCAATTGATAAGCTACTAATAATATTTTCAGGAAAGTTTTTAATAAATGGAAGGATGGGAGTATTGTGTGGGAAGAGAAATTTGGTAGAGAAGGACTAACCTTCGATGATGTATTACTTATACCAGCAAAGTCTGAAGTGTTACCGAAAGATGTTTCGGTTAAGACAAAGTTGTCGGATACGTTACAATTAAACATTCCACTGATTAGTGCCGGAATGGATACAGTTACAGAGGCAAAGATGGCCATTGCCATTGCTAGAGAAGGTGGATTAGGTATTATCCATAAGAACATGTCAATTGAAGCACAGGCAGAGGAAGTAGATCGAGTAAAACGCTCAGAAAGTGGAGTTATTACAAATCCATTCTACTTAACACCTGACCGCCAAGTAGTTGATGCTGAACAGCTTATGAGTAAGTATCGTATCTCAGGTGTACCGATTGTCGATGAAAATCAAAAATTAGTTGGGATATTAACAAACCGTGATCTTCGTTTTATTGAAGATTACTCAATTAAAATTGATGACGTAATGACAAAGGAAAACCTTGTTACAGCAGCCGTTGGAACAACACTTCAAGAAGCTGAAAAAGTACTGCAAAAGCATAAAATTGAAAAGTTGCCTTTAGTTGATGATGACGGCATTTTAAAAGGCCTGATTACAATTAAAGATATTGAAAAAGTGATTGAATTTCCGAATTCAGCGAAAGATCAGCATGGCAGATTAATTGTCGGTGCAGCTGTTGGAGTAACTGCAGATGCAATGCAGCGTGTGAAAGCACTCGTGGAAGCAAGCGTTGATGTTATTGTTATTGATACTGCACATGGACATTCCAAAGGTGTACTTGATAAAGTGCGAGAAGTTCGTGATGCATATCCTGACTTAAATATTATTGCCGGAAATGTTGCTACAGCTGAAGCAACGAAAGATCTAATCGAAGCAGGGGCAAATATTGTTAAAGTAGGGATTGGACCTGGATCTATTTGCACAACTCGTGTTATTGCTGGAATTGGTGTACCGCAAATTACTGCAGTCTATGACTGTGCAACTGAAGCAAGAAAGCATGGTGTTCCAATTATCGCTGATGGAGGAATTAAATACTCCGGAGATATTGTAAAAGCTCTTGCTGCTGGCGGGCATGCAGTTATGCTCGGTAGTCTTTTAGCGGGAGTATCAGAAAGTCCTGGAGATCGTGAAATCTATCAAGGACGTCAATTTAAGGTATACCGTGGTATGGGATCAATCGGAGCGATGGAGAAGGGTAGTAAGGATCGTTATTTCCAAGAAAATAACCAGAAGCTCGTTCCAGAAGGAATTGAAGGTCGTGTCCCTTATAAAGGCCCATTAAGTGATACAGTACATCAGTTAATCGGTGGTATCCGCTCAGGTATGGGATATTGTGGTACAAAAACTCTTAATGATCTAAGAGATAACGGACAATTTATCCGTATCACTAATGCAGGATTGAAAGAAAGCCATCCGCATGACGTACAAATTACAAAAGAAGCACCAAACTATTCACTTTAAGAAAAATAGATGAAAAGATAGATGGGAATATAGGACATATTCCTGTCTATTTTTTTGCAATAAAATATGTTAAAATTACGTTTATGCAAAGATAGTGGAGGTGTACGATAGGTGAAAAGCCTAATGAAGAAGTCTGTTATTTTAGGGCTTGTTAGCTTACTTTTTTTAACGAGTCTATTTAGTGTTGCGCCTGGAAAAGCTGGTGCGCAAATTGATTTGAATGTTAGTGCGGCAATTTTAGTTGATGCCGATTCAGGGAAAATAATCTATCAAAAACAAATTGATACAACACTTTGGATCGCTAGTATGACAAAAATGATGAGTGAATACTTAATTCTTGAAGCGATTGAAGACGGGAAAATTACGTGGGACCAAACTGTTCCAATCAGTAATTATGTAAGAAGTTTATCTCTGTATACAGATCTATCTAACGTTCCTTTACGTCAGGATGAAACCTATACCGTCAAAGAACTCTATGAATCAGTTGCGATTTATTCAGCAAATGCGTCAACAATAGCACTAGCTGAACTGATTGCTGGATCTGAGACAAACTTTGTTAAAATGATGAACGATAAAGCAGATGAACTTGATTTGGTAGATTATAAGTTTGTGAATTCCACAGGACTGAATAACAGTGATTTACTTGGACAACATCCTGAAGGAACTGCTGCTGATGAAGAAAATATGATGTCAGCTCGAGCAACAGCGAAATTAGCATATCACCTTATTCATGATTATCCGGAAGTATTAGATACAGCAAGCATTCCATATTTGGTCTTTAAAGAAGGTACAGAAGATGAGATTATGATGGATAACTGGAATTGGATGCTGCCAGGTACTAGAATAGGACAAGAGCATGATTTTGCTGGTGTCGATGGCCTGAAAACAGGATATACAAGTAAAGCAAAGAATAACTTTACTTCAACAGCAACAAGAAATGGTATGCGATTGATCTCAGTTGTCATGGGAGCTGAGACAAGAGCTGACCGTTTTGATGAAACAGCAAGATTATTAGAGTACGGTTTTAATAATTTTTCAAAAGAAGAAATTATCCCTGCTAACTTCCAAGCAGAGGGGCAAGAAACATTGCCAGTGAGCAAAGGAAAAGAAAAGGAAGTTTCAATTTCAACAAGTGAGCCATTAACTGTACTATTGAAAAAAGGCGAAGAAGAGTTGTACACTCCTAAGTTACAGCTTGATACAACAATTCTAACCGAAGAAGGCGAGTTGTTAGCTCCGGTTGCAAAAGATGAAGCTGTGGGTGTCTTTACCGTTGATTATTCAGGTGAAATTGACTATGAATATTTAACTGCTGGAGGAGAAACACTTGAACAAGCAGTTGTAAAAACGGATAGTGATGTTCAAAAAGCAGGCTGGTTCTCATTAGCAATGCGAGGAGTTGGCGGATTTTTCTCGGGCATTTGGACGAGTATTGCTGATACGGTTAAAGGCTGGTTTTAACAGATTGGTCTAGTTAGATAAGGGAGAGAGGTTCGATCGTAATCGGTCGAATCTTTCCTGTACATATTGAGTATTTACGACCAATAACAAGAATTTTCATACAAATATAATAATGTTCGACATTTTAATTTTACTTTTTTAACATTAATGGTAAAATGGAAAAGATCGAATATTATATCATATTCATTTGGAACATACTAAAGGAAATTTAGTAAACCATATAATTAATGAAACGACCTAGGGAGGAATTACATAATGGTTCAAACTGGTACAGATCGCGTAAAAAGAGGAATGGCTGAAATGCAAAAAGGCGGCGTTATCATGGACGTTGTTAATGCAGAGCAGGCAAAAATTGCAGAGGAAGCTGGAGCAGTTGCAGTAATGGCACTTGAGCGTGTTCCTGCAGATATTCGTGCAGCAGGCGGCGTAGCTCGTATGGCAGACCCAACAATTGTTGAAGAAGTAATGAATGCTGTTTCGATTCCTGTAATGGCAAAAGCAAGAATTGGTCATATCGTTGAAGCGAAAATCCTTGAAGCAATGGGCGTTGACTACATTGATGAAAGTGAAGTGTTAACTCCGGCTGATGAAGTATACCACCTTTATAAGCGTGACTTCACAGTTCCATTTGTATGTGGTGCTCGTGACTTAGGTGAAGCTGCTCGCCGTATCGGTGAAGGAGCATCAATGATTCGTACGAAAGGTGAGCCTGGTACAGGAAATATCGTTGAAGCTGTTCGTCATATGCGTATGATGCAAGCTCAAATTAAAAAAGTTGCTTCAATGTCAACGGATGAATTAATGACAGAAGCAAAAAACATTGGTGCATCTTATGAACTTTTACTTCAAATTAAAGAAACAGGCAAGCTTCCGGTTGTAAACTTTGCAGCTGGTGGTGTAGCAACTCCAGCGGACGCTGCATTAATGATGCAGTTAGGTGCAGACGGAGTATTCGTAGGGTCTGGTATTTTCAAATCAGACAATCCTCAAAAGTTTGCTCGTGCTATTGTTGAAGCAACAACACACTACGAAGACTATAAGTTAATTGCTGAGTTATCTAAAGGACTTGGTTCGGCAATGAAAGGGATTGAAATCTCTAATTTACAGCCATCTGAGCGTATGCAAGATCGCGGTTGGTAATAGCTAAAGCTAAGCATCCTTGAATTTTATAACATAGCCGTTTGGACAACTTCTGGGAGGGGAATTAAAATCAATCTTAGAAGCTCTAAACGGCTTTCTTTATAAAAATAAAAACACAATTGCAGAGACAAAAGGAGCAATGACAATGGTAAAAATAGGGGTTCTTGCTCTTCAAGGAGCAGTTCGAGAACATGTGAAATGTCTTACTACAGATGAGACTGAAATCATAACAGTTAAACGTGTTGAACAACTTGAAGAATTAGATGGGCTTGTTATTCCTGGCGGAGAGAGTACAACAATGCGACGGTTGATTGATAAATACGATTTCTTTGAACCATTAAAGGACTTTGCGAAATCTGGTAAACCGGTGTTTGGCACGTGTGCAGGAGCAATTTTAATGGCGAAAAAAATCGTTGGTCAAGAGCAAGGACATTTAGAAGTAATTGATATGACAGTTGAAAGAAATGCCTTTGGCCGCCAACGTGAAAGCTTTGAAGCTGAATTAATGGTAACTGGTGTTGGTGAAGATGTAACAGCAGTCTTTATTCGTGCACCTTTAATTAAAGAGGTTGGCGAAAACGTTGAAATTCTTTCTAAATATAACGAAGAAATTGTTGTAGCACGTGAAGGACAATTTCTTGCCTGCTCATTCCACCCGGAATTAACAGATGATCATCGTTTCCACCACTATTTTATTGAAATGGTTAAGCAAGCAAAAAACAATAAAGTAGTTATATAAGCTTATTCAATGGGTAAAATAATAAAAAATAGGAAAATACGTTGATAGGAAGTAGTAGTATCTTTTGCTTTGTCCAGAGAGTCGATGGATGGTGCGAATCGACCAAAGCGAGATGTGAATCCATCCTTGAGTGAACTATTGAACGCAATTTTTTGTTAGTAGGTAATTCCGGTCTATCTACCGTTATTAGATCTGAAGAGGCAATTCATTAGTGTATTGCAATTTAGGGTGGCAACGCGGGTAACTCTCGTCCCTTATAGGGACTGGGAGTTTTTTTCATGGAGAGATATAATAAAATTATACATAAAAAATTAAAAGCCATTTAGGAGGGATTGCTCATGCTAGATATTAAGCTATTGCGAGCAGAATTTGCAGAAGTAAAAAGAAAATTGGAAAATCGTGGCGAGGATATTAGTAACATTGACCGGTTTGAGGAGCTGGATAGTAAACGCCGGGAGCTAATTGTTCAGGCAGAAGAGCTAAAAGGCAGAAGAAACAGTGTTTCACAAGAGGTTGCTAAGTTAAAGAGAGAGAAGCAAGATGCTGAGCAGCTAATCGTAGAAATGCGTCAAGTATCAGATCAAATTAAAGAATTAGATATAAAATTAAGAGAAGTTGAAGAAGAATTAGAACAATTAATGCTTACGATTCCGAATGTTCCACATGAAAGTGTGCCGATTGGTTTAACTGAAGATGAGAATGTACCTGTTCGTCATTGGGGTGAGAAGGCTGAATTTACTTTTGAACCGAAAGCACACTGGGATATTGCTGCTGGCCTAAATATTGTTGATTTTGAACGAGCTGGTAAAGTAACAGGTAGCCGTTTTGCCTTCTATAAGGGGTTAGGTGCAAGACTTGAGAGAGCATTGATTAACTTTATGATGGACCTTCACCATGATGAGCACGGCTATGAAGAAGTGCTACCACCTTATTTAGTTAACCGTACAAGTATGACTGGGACAGGACAACTGCCTAAATTTGAAGAAGATGCGTTTAAAATAAGAGAAGAGGATTATTTCCTAATTCCAACTGCAGAAGTACCAGTAACAAACATGCATCGTGATGAAATTATTAATGGTGATGAACTGCCGCTTGCATATGCTGCATACAGTGCATGCTTCCGTTCTGAAGCAGGATCTGCAGGACGTGATACACGTGGTTTAATTAGACAGCACCAATTTAATAAAGTTGAATTAGTACGATTTGTTAAGCCGGAAGATTCTTATGAGGATTTAGAGAAGTTAACGGGACATGCAGAGAAAGTGTTGCAACTACTTAAACTTCCGTATCGAGTAATGAGTATGTGTACCGGTGATTTAGGCTTTACTGCAGCAAAGAAATATGACATTGAAGTATGGCTGCCAAGTTATGAGACGTATCGTGAAATTTCTTCATGCAGTAACTTTGAAGATTTCCAGGCAAGACGTGCAAACATTAAATTTAGAAGAGAAGCAAAAGGGAAGACAGAGTTTGTTCATACATTAAACGGTTCAGGATTAGCAATTGGCCGTACTGTTGCAGCAATCTTAGAGAACTATCAGCAAGAAGACGGCACAGTTGTCATTCCAGAAGTGTTACGTCCATATATGGGGAACAAAGAGGTTATTGGATAGATAAAATAATAAGGCAGTCGCTTTTTATTTTGGAAGAGGGCTGCTTTTTTAATTACAAGCCATTTTGGTTTAGAATTTAGAGTTTAGAGTGAAAACCTTTGTGAGGATCATCAAAGAAGACATCTTAGAATAGCTTTCAAACAACTCTAAACTCTAAACTAAAAACCCCCTAGCTTAACATTCGCTAGAGGGATGATGTATTAATAATTTGGTGTACGTTGTCCTGCTTTAATTTCCTCCATGTAATGACATGCTGCGAGATGGCCTTCATTCATGAATTCTGTTGCACGTAATTCAGGTACTTCTTCTTTACACTTGTCAGTCGCAAATGGACAACGTGTGTGGATGCGGCAGCCTGTTGGCGGATCAATAGGTGAAGGTACGTCACCTTTTAAGATAATACGATCTTTTTTGCGCTTAGGATCTGGAACAGGAATCGCAGAAAGAAGCGCTTTTGTATAAGGATGTTGTGTATTTTCAAATAGTGATTTTTTATCAGCAATTTCAACAATACGTCCAAGATACATAACAATAACACGATCAGAAATATGACGAACAACACCAAGATCATGTGAAATAAACAAGTACGTTAATTTAAAATCTTTTTGCAGCTGCTTTAATAAGTTAATAACCTGAGCCTGAATGGATACGTCCAGAGCAGATACAGCCTCATCACAAATAATTAACTTCGGATTCACTGAAAGTGCACGGGCGATACCGATACGTTGACGTTGCCCGCCACTAAATTCATGAGGGAAACGATCAATCTGATGAGCACCCAGTCCAACTCGTTGCATTAACTCTCTAATATAAGCATCACGCTCTTCACGTGGAACAACATTTTGAATTTCTAATGCTTCATCAAGAATTTGTCTAACTGTTTGACGTGGGTTAATTGAAGCATAAGGATCTTGGAAAATAATTTGTAAGTCTTTACGCTTTTTACGCATTTGACTTTTATTTAAGGCGAGTAAATCCTCGCCATTGAACTCTACTTCACCAGACGTTGGTTCATCAAGACGTAAGATTGCACGTCCGGTTGTTGACTTCCCACAGCCTGACTCACCTACAATACTAACCGTTTCACCTTCATAAATTGTGAAAGAGACACCATCGACCGCTTTAACGTGGTTTACCGTACGTCCGAGTAAACTACCTTTGAAATGAAGGAAAAGGGTCTCAATTTGAGACCCTTTCACTTTTTTGTCTGATGGTGTTGTATTTTATCTTATTTTGTGATAATATAATCTTTGTCAGCAAATACACGGAGGAATACCCAAGTCCGGCTGAAGGGATCGGTCTTGAAAACCGACAGGCGGGTTAAACCGCGCGGGGGTTCGAATCCCTCTTCCTCCGCCATACATATTGCTACTAACAACACTGCTTATAGTGTTGTTTTTTTATTATTTACGTTGAAAAAAGCTCCCTATATAATAGGAAGCTTTTTTGTTTGTTTATAAGTTATCCTTCTTTACTTCGGGTTGTCTTCTCGTCTTCATCAATGGTAAATCGTTTGATCATCGTTGAGAGTTGTTCGCTCGAAGCCTTTAATTGTTCAGATGAAGCGGTAATTGATTGGATTGCAGCGAGTTGCTCGTCAGTCGATGCGTTGACCTCTTCGCATGTGGCTGCCGATTCTTGAGCCATTGAGGCAAAAGATTGTATAGATGCAATAACGTTATTCTTGAACTCGTTAATGCCACCGATTTCTGTAGAGATTTCTTCAATTGATGTGGACATGTTATCTATCATCGTTGAGATCGAATCGAAGGCTTTCTCTGTATCAGCTACGACTTGATCTTGGGCAGAGGATATCTCTTTTGTTGTACCCATTTCTTGAACAGCTCGTTCTGATTCAGCTTGAATCCCTTGGATCGTACGCCGGACTTGGTCAGTTGCCCGTGAAGACTGGTCAGCTAACTTCCTTACCTCTTCAGCAACTACTGCAAAGCCTTTTCCGTGCTCTCCAGCTCTAGCGGCTTCAATTGAAGCATTTAGGGCAAGCAGGTTTGTTTGTTCGGAAATACTATTAATCGTTTGGATAACAGCCTCGATTTCTTTAATTTTTAATGAAAGATCATGAATGACTTTTTCAACTGAGTCAATTACTTCGTTTGATTCTGTTGATTTCATTCTTAATTGCTCGACTTGAATAAGCCCGTCTTTGTTAATTTGTTGTGCTTTATCTGATAGATCTTGCATTTTTTTTGTTTGGCTTGTTACATTATCGAGCTTTGTTGCGAGATCCATTGCGCTCTGTGTTGTTGAATCTGATGCGCTTGCGGACTCGCTTGCATTATTAGCAATTTCTGCAATGGCTTTAGCTACCTCTTCACTCGAAGCTGTTGTTTCCTCTGAGATTGCACTTAAGCTATCAGCTGAATCAGTTACTTGCTGAACTGATTGATCAACTGTTGTAATCACATCTTTCATATTCTTGACCATCGCATTAAAATTAGTAGTTAACTGTCCGACTTCATCATTCGTCTTTGCCGTTACTTGAACAGTTAAATCACCATTAGCAACTTTATTTACTTCTTCATTTAAGCGAACAATCGGTTTAGAAATACTTTTTGCTACATAATAAATGACGCCCATTCCAATAAGTAAAGCAATTGCTGATATGATTAAATTAGAATTTCTTGTTTCACTTGCAGCAGCCTCTAATTCGCTGTTCCTGTATACTGCACCAATTTTCCACCCTGTTTCCGCTACGGTGTTATAGACAAGGACACGTTTCGTATCTTCAAACACATAATCGATAACTCCTGTAGTATGTCCAGATTGATACATCTGACTAACAAATGGAAGATCCATTAAATTGTTTCCTTGTTCCGTAGGGTGTACGAGCGCTGTTCCTGTTTCGTCAAATAAAAATGTATAGCCGTTGTACCCGATATCGACTCCATTCGTAATACTAGCAACCTTTTCTAAGGTGATATCAATAGCAACAACTGCTAGAATAGAGTTGTTAGCTGGATCGAGTACTGCTTTTGAGCCGGTAATGACATATTCATTTGTCAGCGCGTCAATATAAGGCTCAGACCAAATGAGTGTATTTGGAGCTTGAACGGCCTCGATATACCAACCCCTTGTTGTCGGATCGAATCCTTCAGGTAAGTCGAAGTAAGGGACTGATTTGAACTCTTTGCTAGGATCAGCAATGTAAATGGTATTTACATTTTGATGGAGGTCTATGTAATTAGAAAAGTCTAATTTAAGATCCTGCCAATTGTTTTCTTTTTGTTCTTGGTCAGGACTTTTTGCATAGTGAAGCAGCGTCTGATCTTGGCTAAATAATAAAACAGTTGAACTAAACTTATCGAGATACAATTCAATCATATTTTTTACTTCTTCAACCAATCCTTCTGATTGAACCCTAACGTCGTTATTGATTTTTGAACTTGTTTGCTGATAATTCACAATCGATACGGCTGAAAGTGTTAGAATCATGATTGCTCCGAAAATAATGATTAATTTCAGATGTAATTTTTTAAACATTGTCGTCCCTCTCTTATGATTAATATTTACTAGTGCTATTCAAAATTTTAGCACAAATATCATAGGGTAATAGTTTTATTAAAATAGTTATAATAGCAAAAATATTCCCTCTTTTTTGATTTGAATTTAAAATAAGTTATATAGGATTGGTATATAAGTGCCATCATCATCAACAAAATAATAAGAATAAAAAATAAAGGGAGACCGTTATGGATGAACAGTTTTATATTGATACATATTTTATGAGTAAAGCGATAGAAGAGGCGAATAAAGCTGGGGCTAAAGGTGAAGTTCCAATTGGTGCCCTTATTGTAAAAGATGGAGAAGTGATTGCAAAAGGGTATAATCTTCGCGAAACTAATAGAAAAGCTGCTGCACATGCCGAAATGATCGCGATTGAAGAAGCTTGTCAGCGGCTAGAATCATGGCGACTGCATGACTGCACATTGTATGTCACGTTAGAGCCTTGCCCGATGTGTGCGGGGGCTATTGTGCAGTCGAGGATGGACAGGGTTGTCTTTGGGGCTATTGACCCAAAGGCTGGATGTGCAGGGACGTTAATGAATTTACTGCAGGAGGAAAGGTTTAATCACCAATCTGAAGTTGTTTCCGGCATACTTGGAAGTGAGTGCGGTGATATGTTGCGCCAATTCTTCCGGGAACTCCGTCAAAAAAAGAAAGATGAGAAAGCAATTAAGAAATAATTTTGTTACAATATAAGAAAAGATGGAGGTGCAGTATGAAACCCAATCAGTTTTCGATAGAAACAGCTAAAATACTTTCTGAAAAGCTAAAAATGCCGATAGAGCATATTATGCACACACCGCCACACATTATAATGGCCAAAATTGCACAACTAGAAAAGCAAGACCAGCAAGGGGAAAAGGAAGAAGAGTAATAGTTCCCATTATTGGTAAGAGGAAGTTGTCAGATGGTGTTGCATTTTATCTGAAAAACATCTATACTAGGTAATGCGTCAAACAAAAGACGCTCAAACATGTTTATCAATTTGTCGTGCTAAGCGGGGAGGTAGCGGTGCCCTGTACTCGCAATCCGCTATAGCGGGGCTGAATCCCTTCCCTAGGTTTTGGCATCGTGGGGTCTGACCTAAGTAAGTGGTGTTGACATTTGGGTTCTACGCAACGGAAACCCATGAACCCTGTCAGGTCCGGAAGGAAGCAGCAGTAAGTGGACCCTTCCGTGTGCCGTAGAGTAGCCTGGATCGAGCTAACTGCTTAGGTAACGCCTGGGGTGTCACTATCGAAGGAAGGTGCACGGCATTCAATTTATAAAACAGCTATCCATATTCATATGGGTAGCTGTTTTTTTAGTGATACATAACGAATGCTGACTATAGATTTCTCAAATTAGAGAGCGAGAATACTTTGAATTCTATAAAGTGAATCGGTATAATAAAATGAAGAGTCTTTGACAAGGGGGAGTATGGGATGAGTTATCAAGCGCTTTATCGTGTTTGGCGACCGCGACACTTAAACGATGTTGTAGGACAAGAGCATATTACGAAAACGTTAAAAAATGCGTTAGGGCAAGATAAATTCTCCCATGCCTATCTTTTTACAGGTCCGCGTGGTACTGGGAAAACAAGTGCTGCCAAAATTGTTGCTAAAGCTATCAACTGTGAAAAAGCACCAATTGAGGAACCCTGCAATGAATGTGAGGCTTGTAAGGGAATAGCTGATGGGTCAATAGTTGATGTCATTGAAATTGATGCTGCCTCAAACAATGGAGTAGATGAAATTCGTGATATCAGAGACAAAGTGAAGTTTGCTCCTACTGCCGTCCGTTATAAAGTGTATATTATTGATGAAGTACATATGCTATCGACAGGAGCTTTTAATGCTTTATTAAAGACGCTTGAGGAACCGCCTAAGCATGTTATTTTTATATTGGCTACAACAGAACCTCACAAAATTCCGTTAACGATTATCTCTAGGTGCCAGCGGTTTGATTTTAAACGGATTTCCAGTCATGCAATGATTGATCGAATGAAATATATTATCGGGCATTATGAAATTGGTGTGGAAGAAGAGGCCTACAATGCGATTGCCAGAGCTTCAGAAGGAGGAATGCGTGACGCTCTCAGTCTACTCGACCAAGCGATATCTTTTGCTGATCATAAGGTAGTAGCTGACGATGTGTTAGCGATTACGGGCGCAGTTTCACAAGGGTTCTTACACGAAGTTTCTACAGCTTTGAATGATAAAGATGTTGCCCGTGGATTAAAAGCGGTAGATCAATTAATTCGGGAAGGAAAGGATCCTGCCCGTTTTATAGAAGATTTAATTTATTATTTCCGTGATATGTTGCTGTACAAAACGGCACCTCAGCTTGAAGAGGTGCTAGACCGTGTTCGGGTTGATCAGTATTTTCAAGAGCTGGCAGAAAAAATTCCCCAACAATGGATCTATGAGACGATAGAAAGGTTAAATCATAGTCAGCAAGAAATGAAATGGTCAAATCAACCGAAAATCTTTTTAGAATTAGCGATAGTAAAAATATGTCAATTAGAAATAGAGAGTAACCAAAATGGTCCTTCAGCATCAACTGATTATAATGGCCTTTTGCAGCGAGTTGATCAGTTAGAAGGGATGTTGCGGAAGTTAAAAGAAGAAGGGGTAAAGAGTGCTGCAACAACGAATGAAACCCCAACAACTGTACAAAAACGTCCTGCGCTGAAAAAATCATCTCAAGGCAGGATAGAAACAGGTAAAATCAAAGAGATGTTAAATGAAGCGAGTAAACAAGACTTGAAAGCTTTAATGAGCAATTGGGGCAGAGTAATGGAAGGCATCCGCAAACAAAATATTGCTGCACATGCTTGGTTAAGTGACAGTAAACCGGTTGCTTGCTCTCCTGATTCGTTTCTCTTAGCATTTCAAAACGAAATGCACCGCGATATGGTCGACAATAAGTTCCGTGATTTTATTGAGAATGTCATCCAACAAACGTTTCATAAACATATGAAAATGTTTACAATTCTTGAAACCCAGTGGAATGAAGTGAAAGAAGAATTCATTCGTGGTCAACGAGAAGGTGAAGCTGGTAATCATAACGATGAAGAAGACCCGCTAATTGAAGAAGCTGTAAAATTAGTTGGCTCTGAGTTAGTTGAAATTATTGAATAAATACAATGATTAGGGAGGAAAAAAGTGATGAAAAACATGGGAAATATGATGAAGCAAATGCAAAAGATGCAAAAGGAAATGGCCAAGGCGCAAGAAGCATTAGGTGAAAAAACAGTTGAAGCAACTGCTGGCGGCGGCATGGTCACAGTAATTGCAAATGGTCATAAACAAATTCTTGAAATTACTATAAAAGAAGAGGTAGTTGACCCTGATGATGTTGAAATGCTGCAAGACTTAGTTCTTGCTGCAACAAACGAAGCATTGAAAAAAGTTGATGAGCTTGTTAATGCTGATATGGGTAAATTTACAAAAGGGATGAATATCCCAGGCTTATTTTAATTTTCTAGCACGAAAGCTTTTCTTAGGAGGAGAAGTAGTTGCAATATCCAGAACCGATATCAAAATTAATGGAAGGCTTTATGAGATTGCCAGGAATCGGACCGAAAACTGCCAGCCGACTGGCTTTTTTCGTTTTAGATATGAAAGAGGATGATGTTCTAGACTTTGCAAAAGCGTTAGTCAATGCAAAAAGGAACTTAACATACTGCTCTACTTGTCACAATATTACCGATGTTGATCCATGCTATATATGTAATGACAAAAAACGTGATCAATCTGTTATTTGTGTTGTTCAAGATGCAAAGGATGTAATCGCCATGGAAAAAATGAAGGAATACCATGGTGGTTATCATGTTTTGCAAGGGGCAATTTCGCCGATGGATGGTATTGGTCCGGAGGATATTAAGATACCTGAACTTTTAAAGCGACTTCAAAATGATGAAATCCAAGAGATCATAATCGCTACGAACCCGAATATTGAAGGTGAAGCGACAGCGATGTATATCTCCCGGCTTGTAAAACCTACTGGTATAAAAGTAACTAGAATTGCCCACGGCCTCCCTGTTGGTGGGGACTTAGAATATGCTGATGAAGTAACATTGTCAAAAGCGATTGAGGGTCGTAGGGAAATCTAGCTAAAAAGGGGATATCTGGGCGATGTTTTTTAGAAAGAAAGGGAGAATCCGGAAAGAAGAGGATGAACGTTTAATTGAAACAATTGATACGATAAAAGAACAACTTCTTTTGCAAAAGGGGTTAGTTCAAAGTAGTTTTGATCCTTCTGAATCGGTGTTAAATGAACTGCGCTTAAGTGAAGCAAAATATTTGTTTCTATTAAAAGAAGCTAGAATTCGAAATACAAGGAATGGAAGTCTTTGAAAGACTTCTGTTCTTTTTTTTTCTTTTGTTCATAGAATGATAATAAGATTCGATAGCTTGTCAATAAAGAGAATTGGGGGGGAAGAACGTGGATCCGGTTATTATGGTTTCATTAATAGCAGTCTTAATTTTTATTCTGCTCATCGTCGGTGCTCCATTTAGAGCATTAAGGTTTATCGGACAAGGTGTTATTCGGTTAATGATTGGTGCTTTATTTTTATTCTTTTTAAATGCTTTTGGGTCAATGATCGGGTTTCATATTCCAATCAATTTTATTACGGCTACAATTTCGGGTTTTTTAGGGATACCGGGAATTGTTGCTTTGATCGCTATAAAGCAATTTATTATTTAAGGAAACAAATGGAGAGTATCTATTTGTTTTCTTTTTTTATTTAAAAAAGTGTTGCAATATGATTTTAAAAGTGATATATTATTACTTGCCGCTGTAAACGGCATTAAGAGATAAAACAATAAACAAAAAAAGTTGTTGACATGATATTTCTTAAGTGGTAAGATAATAAAGTCGCTATCAAAAACGACAATCTTAGTTCTTTGAAAACTGAACA
>NZ_JBJMAU010000030.1:0-16623 GCF_052119505.1 Anaerobacillus sp. MEB173 | reverse complement strand
TTTTTTCTTGAAATATTAATCTGAAACACATGGTAGAAATTATCATGTGTTTTTTGATATGGTAAAATAAAGGAAAAAAGTTATGGAGTGAATTATATTGGAAATTAGTTCTAAAGATTGCACACCTAAAGATCTATATAAATTATTGTCAGGAATCATAGTTCCACGTCCAATTGCCTTTGTTTCAACAAAAAGTGCTGATGGAATTGATAATGTGGCGCCATTTAGTTTTTTTAATGTCGTTTCAAGCGATCCACCTATAGTTATGTTTTCAATAGGAGTACGTAATGGTGAGAAAAAAGATACGTTAAAAAACATTGAAAATAATGAAGAGTTTATAGTTAATCTCGTAAATGAAAAAATTGCTCAAGCGATGCATAATTCGGGAGCTGATTTTAGACCAGAGGTAAGTGAGTTTGATGAAATTGGGTTAACAAGAGTAGCAGCAACGAAGATACATTGTATGTCAGTGAAAGAATCTCCTATTCAACTCGAGTGTAAGTTAGAACAAGTGATACCAGTTGGAAAGAATTATATGGTATTAGGTAGGGTTGTTCATTTTCGAATTGACGATCACCTCTATATTGATCCTTTTAAAATTGACATTGCAAAATTCAATCCTATTGGCCGTTTAGCTGGGAAGAGTTATTCTTATACGAAGGATGTTTTTGAGCTTGAAAGAAATGTAGATCAAGGAAAATTAATCAAAAAAAAATAACGGTATTTATGGGAGGTTCCGTAACAAAAAAAAGTTGCGAGACCTCCCTTTGTTATTAGTAATGAGGGTTATTATTCTATCTAAATATTTGAAAATTGTATATAATTGAAATTGTTAAAATTAAATATGAGTATGGTGATATAGTGTGGAATTGCTGCTTGATATGAAAACTATTTTTATTATTCTTTTTGTTGGACATGTCTTTTCATTGATATTAATTAGCGCATATTGGCGAGAGCATAAGAAAGATCAAATACTTAATTATTTCTTTGTTGCAAAGTGCTTACAGGCTATTGCTTGGATTTTTTTAACGCTTCGAGGAGGTATACCAGATGTTTTTACTATATCTTTAGCGAATACTGCACTTTTTCTCGGTTTATCGTTTGAAACGATGGCCCTGTTAAAACTGAGACAAGCTTTTACTAATAAGATAAAAAAGTTTTATTTATTTATTACGATATTTAATATTGCAGGTTTTCATATGATCATTTTAATGCATAATGTTGAAAGTTTTAGAGTAGCATTTGCTTCCATTATGTCTGCGGTAGTCATTATTATTCCAGCATATCGATTTATTACTGAGAGAAAGTCATCGTTATTATCGAAAATGATGGGGTATCTCTATTTGCTTGTCATTCTATCATTAACTAGCAGGGGTGTTGCAGCTTTAATAACAAATCAAACAATGGGATTATTCACTCCAGGGCTAATTCAAAGCTTTTCATTTTTAACTCTGTTTCTTGTTATGTTTTTAGGCAATATGGGCTTTATTTTTTTATTAAAGGAAAAAACGGATGAGGAACTAGTTCGTATAGCTAGTTATGATGATTTAACGAATACTCTGAATCGTAGAACGTTTATCGAACGAGCCACTCAAATTATTTATGAATGTAAGAAACAAAAAAAGCCAGTATCATTTTTACTATTTGATATTGATTTTTTTAAGAAAATAAATGATAAGAATGGCCATGATATAGGTGATAAGGTTTTGATCGACCTAAGCGAACGGATTCATCAGGAGCTTCGTTCAAATGATTTATTTGGACGATATGGAGGGGATGAATTTGCGATATTGCTTCCGGAAATGGAAGAGGGAGAGTCAACAGATTTTGCTGAGCGAATTCGAAAAGAAATTGAAGTCGCAAAATTTACCGGGTTACCGCTAAACTATACACTAAGCTTTGGAGTTGTAACGGTGATCCCGGAGGAGAATACGAACATCGATAGTTTATATGTTACGTGTGATAAAGCCCTTTACTTGGCAAAGCAAAGGGGAAGGAATTGTGTCTGTCGAATCTCATGTGAAGCAAAAAAAAATGCTTGAAAGTATTTAAAATATAGGTGATAAAAAGGTAGGTGAAATTTCATGTACGAACTAAAAACAAAGCCGAATGACAGCAGTGTCATTGAATTTATAGAAAAAGTTGAAAACCCAAAAAAACGTGAGGATGCATATCAATTATTAGATATTTTTACTGAAACGACTGGATATGAAGCAAAAATGTGGGGAACGAGTATTATTGGCTTCGGTTCCTATCATTACAAATATAAGAGTGGACATGAAGGTGATGCGGCATTAGTCGGTTTTTCACCTCGGAAAGCAAAAATCAGTCTATATTTTGCCCCGGGTGATACAAAGCGGGAAGACCTTTTGCAGGACTTTGGAAAGCATACAACTGGAAAAGGTTGTGTGTACATTAATAAAGTCGCTGATATCGATGTTGAAGTCCTAAAGGAATTAATTATGCAATCGATAACATTTTTACAAGAAATGTATCCTAATTAATATGTAGGACAACAAGGCCCGTTATGATGTGCTTCATAACGGGTTGATTCTTGTTCAAAAATTATTTAAATAGATAAGAGTAATCTACTATACTGCATTGTTAAGAAATCATTCCTCTTCGAAATAGCTCGGCAACAGCTTGTGAACGGTTTTGTGCGTTGAGTTTTTTAACTGCGGTTTTTACATACTGAATCACAGTCACTTCACGAATGCCCATTGTTGCTGACATTTCCTTTGTGCTTTCTCCCATAGAGATACGCCGCATTACTTCCATCTCCCGCTTACTTAATAATACAGAATCCTCCGGGCTGTACTTATCGATGATTTTGCCAACAAGCTTACCAAAATGTGTAACTTGTGAAAGCAAGTCATCATCAACAATTGTTCCTTCTTTGAATTCGTTTGTACATATGTAACCAGTCGAGAAATTACCAAAACATATAGGTACAACAAGTAAGCAATTAATATGTGACGGTAGGATATACTTACTGCTTACGTTTAAAAAGTGCTCCACACCAGTACAATATTTAGCTTTTCTCTCTCTTAAAGCTGAGTAAATGGTAGGTAGAGAGCGAATGTCATCTCTATTATCTCTGATGTGAGTAAAGCCAGTTGAAAATAGAGCTACAATTCCTTCTCCAACATAACCTAAAGGAGAGTAACGAAATAGATAACCATTTTTGACTGGAAATAGCTCCAAATACACTTCTAGAAGTTTGTATAATTGTTCTTCATGGCTTGAAATCTTTTCCAATTTTTGTATTTTTTCCTGAATGGTAGAATAAGAAGTCATATTACCATCTCCTTTTTTAGGTAGTAATATATTGAAAATTAGGAATATTCTAATTATACAAAAAATTATATCATTTAGATAGACATTACAATGAAAGAATGTCTCAAATTTTCTATTATTGGATGAAAGGATGATCTTATTGCCTCAATTAGATCCACAATCGATCGTTTACTTGGAAGGGTTTAATCAAATGCCAGTGATTCAATCAATGGAACCACAAACAGTAAGAGAAATGTTCGCTCAAGCTCCTCCTGTAGAAGTTGAATTAGCACCGCTTGCGAAAATTGAAGACCATATTATTTCGGTTGGACAAGAGCAGGATGACGAAATTACGGTAAGGATCTATACTCCGGAAGGACAAGGGCCTTTTCCACTTTTTGTATACTATCATGGTGGTGGCTGGGTTATCGGTGATATTGAATTAGCTGATGCAACGTGTCGAATGATTGCCAATCGTACGGGTAGTATTGTTGTTTCAGTCGATTATAGACTCGCTCCAGAGTATAAGTTTCCGGTTCCAGTCCAAGATTCGTATGCAGCGCTACAGTGGGTGGAGGAAAATGCTGAGGTGATAAATGGAAACGCTTCCAATATTGTTGTAGGCGGCGATAGTGCAGGTGGAAATCTAGCTGCAGTCGTTTCAATGATGGCAAGAGATCAAAACGGTCCACAAATTAAAGCGCAGGTTCTCATCTATCCAGTGACAAATTTAAGCTATGATACAGAATCGTACAAGCAATTTGAGAAGGGGTATGGATTAGATCGAGATTTGATGATTTGGTTTGGTGATTATTACATCCGAAATGAAGCAGATAAAAAGAATAGCTATGTTGCTCCTTTGTTAGCAGAAGATGTAACTAACCTTCCGCAAGCCTTCGTCATTACAGCGGAATTTGATGTGCTTAAAGATGAAGGTCAAGCGTATGCGAAACGGTTACAGGAAGCAGGAGTAAAAGTGGAGACCAATTGTGAGGAAGGTCTTGTTCATGGATATTTTCTTAATATGGCTATCTTCCCAGAGCGAATTAAGGGGACGATTTCAAATATTGCTCAGTTTTTAAATGAGGCTGATATAACGGTAAAAAATACTTAATCTATAAAGTTTGAAATCAATCAATTTAAAGGAGGACGAAAAAATGGCGTTAAACCAATCAAAGAATAATGAGGTAAACCATTTGGATGCAATTGTTATTGGTGCAGGGTTCTCAGGGATGTATATGCTTTACCGCTTGCGGGAAGCTGGATTATCGACTCGTGTCTATGAGGCTGCAGGTGGCGTTGGCGGTGTGTGGTATTGGAATCGTTATCCGGGTGCACGCTGCGACTCTGAAAGTATTTACTACAACTATACATTCTCCGAGGAGCTTTATAAGGAATGGTCTTGGACTTCGAGGTATCCAGAGCAACCTGAAATTTTAGAATATCTAAACTTTGTTGCCGATAAGTTCCAATTACGTCCGGACATGCAATTTAACACTCGAATTACCTCGGCTGTTTATGATGAAGGGACAAACCTGTGGCACATTCAAACTAATACGGGTGAGAATGTGACCGCAAAATATTTTATAACTGGAGTAGGTTGTATCTCTACTGCTAATGTACCGAATATAAAAGGATTGGATCATTTTGAAGGTGAGTGGTACCATACTGGTCATTGGCCGCATGAAAAAGTTGATTTTAGCGGAAAACGAGTAGGTCTTATTGGAACTGGTTCAAGTGGGATTCAATCAATCCCGGTCATCGCCAAAGAGGCCGGCCACCTAACAGTTTTTCAACGAACACCGCAGTTTAGTGTGCCAGCAAAAAACCATCGCTATGATCCTGAGTTCATTCGTCAGACGAAAGAAAATTATGCTGAAATTCGAAGACATATGAAAGAATCGGTTGCGGGTTTAAATGCGACTTTTGGTGAACGTTCTGTCCTAGATGATACACCTGAACAAAGACAGAAAGTGTTACAGGCGTCATGGGATAAAGGAGGCTGGGCGATCTTATTTGCTTATAATGATCTTCTTGGTAATGAAGAGGCGAATAAAATTGTTGCCGATTTCGTCCGTTCAAAAATCAGTGAAATTGTCGATGATCCAGAAACGGCTCAGAAACTAACACCTGATCATTTCTACGGAACGAAACGGGCGATCATTGATACGGAATATTTTGAGACATATAATCGAGAGAATGTGAGTCTCGTTGATGTTAAAAAGGCGCCGATTCAAGAAATTACGTCAAAAGGAATACGGACTGCGGATGGGGAGTATGAACTGGATACAATCGTCTTTGCGACTGGTTTTGACGGAATGACGGGTTCATTGTTTAAGATTGATATTCAAGGCAGAGATGGTGTGTCTTTAAAAGAAAAATGGGAAAATGGGGCTGCGACGAGAACGTATCTCGGCCTAGCAACGGCTGGCTTCCCGAATTTATTCATGATTACTGGCCCTGAGAGTCCTTCCGTGCTGGGGAATATGCCTGCAGCGATTGAGCAGCATGTTGACTGGGTGATGGATTGTATTCAACACATGCAGGACAACGGTGTTGATATGATCGAAGCGAATAATGAGGCAGAAGAGAACTGGAGCAAGCATTGCCGAGAGTTAGCTGATGCAACATTATATACAAAGACGGATTCTTGGTACACAGGAGCCAATATTGAAGGAAAAGCTCGTGGCTTCCAAATTTATGTTGGCGGGTATGGCCCGTATCGTCAAATTTGTGATGAAGTTGCCCAAAAAGGTTATGAAGGATTTTCTCTGAGAGTTCTTAGTAAATAATCGTTTTCATAGTCTATGAAATATTAAACTAGTTATGAAATGAATAAAGGAGGAATTACTGTTATGGCACTTGATCCTCAAGCAAAATTTATTTTAGAACAAATGGAATTGGCTGGTGCGCCACCTATGGAAACGTTATCTCCTGAGGAGGCAAGAGCATCCGCGGACTTTTCTCTTTTGGCTGGGGAGCCTGAAGATGTCGGAAGCGTAGAAAATCGTTTGATTCCAGGACCAGAAGGGGACATTCCAGTTCGAGTTTATACACCAAAAGGCGAGGGACCATTCCCGGCATTGGTTTATTACCACGGCGGCGGCTGGGTTATTGGTGATCTGGATACTGTTGATGTTCCGTGCCGCCTTTTAACAAATAAAGCTAATTGTGTTGTGATATCTGTTGATTACAGATTGGCACCTGAGCATAAATTCCCGGCAGCCGCTGATGATGCTTATGCAGCTGCAAAGTGGGCAGCCGATCACGGATCAGCAATTAATGTTGATCCTTCGCGAATTGCTGTTGGTGGTGATAGTGCCGGTGGAAATCTTGCTGCTGCTGTTGCATTAATGGCCCGGGATAAGGGAGAACTTTCGCTGGCTTATCAATTGCTTGTCTACCCAGTGACTAACCATTCCTATGATACGGTTTCATATTTTGAAAATGCAGATGGCTATTTGCTGACAAAGGATACAATGGTTTGGTTTTGGGATCATTATTTGCGAACGGAAGAAGATAGCGCTAATCCGTATGCATCACCACTACAAGCAGAGGATCTAAGTGGGTTACCACCAGCATTAGTTCTTACTGCTGAATTTGATCCACTGCGAGATGAAGGTGAGGCCTATGCGAAACGTCTTACAGAAGCTGGTGTTTCTGTAGAGGTGAAACGTTATGACGGATTGATTCACGGCTTTTTCTGGATGCCTGCTGCATTGGAAAAAGGAAGAGAATCGATCGACCTGGCTGCAGCTGCATTAAAGCAAGCATTTCAATTAGAGCAAAATCAACGATAGATAAAACAGGGATGAAAAAGGACACTTTATTCATAATGGAGTGTCCTTTTCATAATAATAGGGTGTTAAATACAATTCAGAAAATTCTACAAAAATAGTACTTTTTATCCACGTAAATAATTAGTACAATAGATGTAAATACTATTTTTGGAGGTGTTGAGTGGTGGATCAAAAACCAATTCATTATGATGGAAGTCGTCAAGATAACGGAATTGCAAAAGAAGAAGCGATTGAGCAGTTTGTTTTGACGGATGAAATGAGAGTAAATATTAGTGGTAATCCGTATCATAACGAAATAAGTGAATAAAGTTTTTGATGAAAGAGTGTCTACTTTTGCAGACATTCTTTTTTCGTCTGTACCCATTTTTTTCTTCTAGTTCCTACATAAATTCCAAAGCTCTAACTAATAATAAAATGAAAATGTAAAATGAAGAATAGAAAGGGAAGAAATGACATGACGAAGATTATGTATATTACAGCACATCCACATGATGATACAATGTCATACAGTATGGCAGTAGGAAAAGCATTTATAGAAACGTATAAAGAAAAGAATCCAGATCATGAAATTATACATATGGACCTTTATAAGGAAAATATTCCTGAAATTGATGTTGATGTATTTAGCGGCTGGGGAAAGCTTCGTTCGGGAGGAAGTTTTGATCAACTATCAGAAGAGGAAAAAGCTAAGGTTGGCCGTCTAAATGATTTGGTTGATCAGTTTGTTGCTGCTGATAAATATGTATTTGTTACGCCATTATGGAATTTCTCGTTCCCTCCTGTGATGAAGGCCTATATTGATGCTGTATCCGTAGCTGGAAAAACATTTAAATATACGGAGCAAGGTCCTGTAGGATTATTAACAGATAAAAAAGCGCTTCATATCCAAGCGCGAGGTGGAATTTATTCTGATGGTCCTGCTGCCGCTATGGAAATGGGACATCGTTACCTTGATATTATTAGACAATTTTATGGTATCCCATCATTTGAAGGGTTATTTGTTGAAGGACATAATGCGATGCCTGATAAGGCGGAAGAAATAAAAGAAAATGCAATTGCACGAGCAAAGGATTTAGCACATACGTTTTAAGAAAAAGAGCCGGGGGGCTCTTTTTCTAATAACGACGATAGTTCTCTTTAAAAGTATGAAAGCCAAGTATCTTCCTGCATGACTACTAAATAGGTGCATCGTTTACATAATAGATGGTTATAGTAACGAAAGATTATTCTAAAGAAGGAGATGAGATGCAAGATGGATGTAAGTAGCTTACCAACATCATTTCCACCACAGCATCAGAATGAGCAGCCTGGTATTGAAGCAGAGATGAATCCGCGTCCAATATATGATGATCCTGCATACATAGGGAGTGGAAAGTTAGCAGGTAAAGTGGCTTTAATAACTGGAGGCGACAGTGGGATTGGACGTGCTGTTGCGATTGCTTTTGCGAAGGAAGGTGCTAATGTTGCTATATCTTATTTAAATGAAAAAACTGATGCCGAAGAAACTAAGCAGCTGGTGGAAGCGAAAGGTGTGAAGTGTTGTTTACTTCAAGGTAATATTGAAAAAGAAGAAGTTTGTCAGCAAATCGTTAGTAATACTGTCAATACGTTTGGGAAGTTAGATGTTCTTGTAAATAACGCTGCTTTCCAAACTGTTCAAGCGACAATAGCGAATATATCAATGGAGCAGCTAGAAAAAACATTCAAAACAAATATTTTTTCCTATTTTCATTTTACAAAGGCAGCTTTACCGTATTTGAAAAAAGGGAGTTCCATCATCAATACGACATCTGTTACAGCATACGAAGGTCATGATCAGCTCGTTGATTACTCGGCGACAAAAGGAGCAATCGTTACATTTACAAGGTCGTTATCTGAGCAGATTGTCGGACAAGGTATTCGTGTAAACGGGGTAGCTCCAGGACCAGTCTGGACACCGTTAATTCCGGCCTCATTTTCAGAAAGTCATGTCGCAACGTTTGGCAGTAATACACCGATGAAACGAGCTGGACAACCATTTGAAGTGGCCCCAGCCTATGTGTTTTTGGCATCCAATGATTCCTCTTATATTTCTGGTCAAATCATACACGTAAATGGCGGAAAAATTGTAAATGGTTAGTTTTTAATATAAATACCGCAAACAAATTAAAATACATGTAAAAATGACCATCGATGTATTGGTCATTTTTACATGATATCAGTAGATTTCTTGTTACTTTCCTCGGGCTAATCACCGGGCTTTTTTCCCTTGACGGGATGCAACTATACATGGTCGCGCTTATAATACTCCCTCTTTTTTTAGCAACTTACAGATAATAGAAAAGTTTTGAACAATTTGTGAACAAAAGTTTGACAATTGTGTGAACTTTGTGAATAATATATGTAAAGGAGGCTGAAATTTTATGGAAGCTAAAGTGAATATCTTACAAGCAGTTAAGATCATTGGCGGAATTGTACTCAGTTTAGGAGTAGCGATGTTTGTTTTTGGATTTTTTGCAAACGGTTTCAGCATATTAACACCAATAGGAATTGGTACAATGATGGGAGCGGTGTTTATTTTTTTAATGGGTATCTTTTTTGTAGCAACTGAGGAGATGCTTCAGAAGAGATACAAAGGAATTAAGGTTGTTACTCCTGTCAAACTAAGTAGTGTTAAATGATAAGGCAGGAAATGATTAAGAGGACATTTGTTCCCTTATTTAGATCAGGAAGCCGAAAAATACAGTGCAGTAGGACGTCTGTTCCGTTATCGTCTAAAAATAGTAATAGTTTTGAGATTTATGTAGGCATTACGGAACAAATGTCCAAAATGAGTAAAAAAGATTGTTTTTTCAATAGATAACGGATTTGATGTCCGCAAATCTAGTTAAATACAAAAAACACCGCAAAGATGCGGTGCTTTCTTGATGAATTACATATCCCAAACCATTGCGAGTAACGTACCAAATATCGTTACAAGAGCAATAATAACTCCGTAGTAAACGTTCGTGTAGATGGCTGCTTTATCTTCTGTTTCTCCAGCGTGCATGAAGACAACGAGCTGCAGACCTGCTTGCACGAATGCTGTTATGAGAAGAATCGTCATCCCGACTGCAAATGACATATCAAAGAAATAAACAGCAAGTGCAACGGCAGTAAGGACTAATGAAAAGACAAAGCCCATGACTTGTTTTCGTGGGAATAATTCAGCCATTTTACATCATTCCTTTCAGATAGATAAAGCTAAAGATGAAGATCCAAATCACGTCCAAGAAGTGCCAATAAAGTGAGAAAATGAACGATTTATTAGCAGTTTCCGGTGTTAAGCCGCGTTTTTTCACTTGCATCATAATAAAGATACCCCAGAACAAACCAAGTGTTACGTGTGCTCCGTGTGTTCCTAATGTCGTAAACAGGATCGATGTAAAGGCACTTGTTTGTATTCCGGCACCGACGTGAACAAAGTGAACAAACTCATAAATTTCAACAGCCAAAAAGCCTAGACCAAGTAATAATGTAATGCCAAAGAACGATAGCATCGCTTTCGTATGACCAATTCGCATGGCATGAATCGCAAGACCAATCGTAAAGCTACTTGTTAATAGTAGGACTGTATTAATAATAACAGGCCCAATTCCAAAAATCTCGGCACCCGTTGGACCGCCAGCAGTGCGGTCAACGAGGGTAAAGTACGATGCAAACAATGTTGCAAATAGCATAATTTCGGCACCGAGGAAGATCCAAAATCCTAAGATTTTTAAACGACCTTCTTCAGATTGATATTCTAGTGGAAGCGAGTGATCGAGTTTCATTAGCTAGCACCTCGCAATTTCGTTTCAGTTTTTTCGATTTCTTCGACGGAAATGTAGTGCCCGTGATCTTTTTCGAATGAACGGTAAGCCATACAAGCAAAAATCCCGATCGTTGAAAGAATAAGTGGTATCCACATACTAAATACAAATGTGAATCCCCAGACGAAGAAGATACAACTCATAATAAATGGTAAACCGCTGCTGTTTGGCATATGAATTTTTTCATAATCGCCTTTGAATAATTCGTGACCATTTTTCTTAGCATCCCAGAATGCTTCACTAGTACGTGCTTCTGGTGTAATCGCAAAGTTATACTCTGGTACCGGTGTGTGTGTTGCCCACTCAAGTGTACGAGCATTCCAAGGGTCAGAACCGATATCTCTTGAAGCGTAACGAACACTATAATAAATGTTGTAAACAATTAACGCAAAACCAATGGCCATAATGATTCCACCAACAAATGAAACCATATTTAATGGTCCAAATCCAGTTGCTTCAGAGTACGTGTACATACGACGTGCTTGCCCATCAAGACCTGTGATATACATCGGAATGAAGGCTAACACAAAGCCGATTGAAAGTAACCAAGCAGTCCATTTACCGATACGCTCATTAAGCATAAAGCCGAACATTTTTGGCCAATAGTAAGTTAATCCTGCAAGCATTGCGAATACAACACCTGGAATAATTACGTTGTGGAAGTGAGCAACTAAGAACATCGTATTATGATATTGATAGTCTGCTGCTGACATCGCAAGCATTACCCCGGTAACTCCGCCTAGTGTGAATAACGGAATGAACAATACCGAGTATAACATTGGCGTTGTCATCTCGATTTTTCCTTTCCATAGTGTTAGTAGCCAGTTAAAGATCTTCACCCCTGTAGGAATCGCAATGGCCATCGTTGTAATAGAGAAAATACTATTTGTTAGTGGTCCTTGACCCATTGTAAAGAAGTGGTGGACCCATACGAAAAAGGATAAAAGTGAGATAATAACCATCGACCAAACCATTGACTTATAGCCATAAAGGTTACGGCGTGCAAACGTTGAAATGATTTCACTATAAATACCAAATGCCGGTAAGATTAAAATGTAAACTTCAGGATGTCCCCAAACCCAGAACAAGTTGGCCCAAAGCATATCCATTCCGCCATTATCCATTGTAAAGAAGTTTGTACCAAATAGACGGTCCATTGTTCCCATTGCAAGGGCTACTGTTAACACAGGGAAAGCGAAAACGATAATTACGTTAGCGATTAGCGCTGACCAAGTAAACATTGGCATTTTCATTAATGTAATACCAGGAGCTCTCATTTTAAGGATTGTTGTAATAAAGTTAATACCTGTCATTAATGTACCAATCCCGGCAATTTGAATCGCAATCATATAATAGTTCGTTCCGACATGAGTGCTAAATTCGTTACCTGCCAACGGGAAGTAGGACGTCCAGCCTGCATCAGGTGAACCCCCAATGACAAACGAAATATTAAAGAGCATTGCCCCCATAAAGAATAACCAGAAGCTTAAGGCATTCAAACGTGGGAACGCAACATCACGCGCTCCAATTTGCAGTGGTACAACAAAGTTCATAAAGAACATAATAAATGGCATTGCCATAAATAAGATCATAACGATCCCGTGTGTTGTGAAAATTTCATTATAGTGTTGGGCATCAAGGATTGTATTATCAGGTACAGCAAGCTGAGCCCGCATCATAATTGCATCGACACCACCACGGAAAAGCATGAGTAGGGCAGCGATCAAATACATAATCCCGATTCGTTTATGGTCAACAGTTGTTAACCATTCACGCCATAAGTAGCCCCATTTTTTAAAATATGTTAAACCAGCGATAATAGCAATAGTCGTTAAAGCAATCGCAACCATTGATGCGTAAATTGCTGGACTTGGGTGGGGAATGGCAAATCGACTAAAATAATCCATCATTGTATGACTCCTTTCTAGTCAGGTAAACAATTAATCTAAAAAACTAACAACTTATTAATGTGCGCTATGATCTGCTTCAATCATTTTATCGTGATCATGATCTGAATCAGTGGTTCCGTGGTTATGCTCCGGAGGCGGTGAGAAATCTAAGTGAGTTCCAGTAAACGTCATACGGCCAAGATGACCTGGCTCTAGTAATTCCTTGAATTTTTCTTCTGTTAAAGGTTCAGCCCGTTTTTTTACTTCTTCAACCCATTCATCAAAATCTGATTGTGGCATTGCTGTTACATCAAAGATATTTTCAGCAAAGCCTTTTCCACTAAAGTTCGCATTTCGACCCATATATTCACCAGGAACATCAGCGGCTAAGTGTAATGTCGTTATCATGTCGGCCATCGCATATTTTTGACCGCCGAGCTGCGGAATCCAGAAACTTGTAATCGGACCGTGGGAATAAAGCTTAAATTCAAGTGCTCGATCTGTTGGAATATATAAATAGTTGACTGTTTCAATTCCTTCTTCTGGATAACTAAAGTGCCATTTCCAGTTTGAAGATGAAGCGTAGACTACTAAAGGCGGCTTATCTTCATATCCTTGGGGTGTTGCTTCAACGATATAGTTACTTTTAACAGAAACAATGGAAAGGAAAATGATAATAATCACCGGAATCCCAACACAAACTGCTTCAACAATTGGATTCCCTTCAATGTGAGGTGGTTCATAATCGTCACTTTGCTTGGAAGCACGATATTTGAATAACATAAACACTAAAATCGCACAAACGGCAACAACAATAAATGCCATTACCCACATTGACAACATAATGTCACCAGCTAGCCTTTCAGCTTGTGGCCCTTTAGGATCTAAAACCAATAATGGTTCACATCCTGTAAGCACTGTGCCAATAGTGATAATTAGCATTAAAAAAAACCATTTGAATTTCATGGATGACGTACCCCTTTCATTTTTATAAAAAACGGAATTGTTAAATGAGTGATAAGCTGTGATTTAAATCACAATGTATAAATTAAACTTAATACCATTTGATTAAAAACACAATTTAAATGTGAACAATGTCACAAATTGTTCAGAAATGCACCAATGAATGGAAATGTAGTAATTGAAAGTAAAAAGACGTGCAAAAAGGCGAGGGAGAGGCATTTGAACCTATTGTTAAGATACTTTGTTTTAGGAATGAGGGAGAATTATGGATTTTATCGTTCCGTTAATGGCTACTCTTATTTTAGGGGCTTACAAAAAAATTTTCTGAACATATCTATTACAAATTATATAGACTAGCAGGCTTTCTGTTTGGATTAGTGATGCTTGCTCTTATCCTTTTGCTTTGGTTCGTTGCGAAAATTTTATAAAAAAATAGCCCTCACTAATTAAAATGAGGACTTATTTTTTCGCTTTTTATCGTGTTTATTTCGTAGATTCTGCTCTAACAATACTATCAAATTTGCCTTTATGGGCCCCGTCACAGAAAGGTTTTTTCTTAGAAAGACCGCATCTGCATAAAGAAAAAGTTTCTTTCGTTTCGATTTTATTTCCTTCACCATCGATTAATTCTACATCTCCGGTTACCCTTAAAGAACCATTATCATTTACTTTGATTGTTACCATTTTATTTCCTCCCTTTTTATAAAATTTTATCCAAGTTAAAAAGGGAATAGTCCAAATTAATAAAAATTCCTTGTATCCATTTTGTGTTTTTACCAAATAATAGGCATTTTAATTGTATTCTTAATTTCACTTAGTATACGATTTAAGTACCTTTCTAGAAAAGGGAAACGATTTTGAGAATGGATGGGAAAAATATAATAAGTATAAAATAAAAAATAAAAAATGAAGGGGAGGAATGTTTGTATGGAGATTGGAATAAGCACGTTTGTTGAGACAACACCAGATCCGGTAACCGGTAAGGTCATTAGTCATGCCCAGCGTATACAGGAGGTCGTAGAGGAAATTGTACTGGCTGATCAAGTAGGATTGGATGTCTTTGGTGTTGGTGAGCATCATCGTGAGGATTTTGCCGCTTCATCTCCAGCGGTTGTGCTTGCTGCTGCAGCATCGCAAACAAAACGGATACGATTAACAAGTGCTGTTACAGTGCTTTCTTCAGCAGATCCAGTCCGTGTGTTTCAGGATTTTGCTACTCTTGACGCCATTTCGAATGGCCGTGCTGAGATCATGGCTGGACGTGGTTCATTTATAGAATCTTTTCCGTTATTTGGCTATAACTTAAATGATTACAATGAGTTGTTTGAAGAGAAGTTAGAATTGTTGTTAAAAATACGAGAATCTGAGAAGGTAACATGGCAAGGTGGACATCGGCCAGCAATACAAAATCTTGGAGTCTATCCTAGGCCTGTTCAAAATCCGTTACCCGTATGGATAGGTAGTGGCGGGAATTCAGAATCAGTCGTCCGTGCCGGCCGTCTTGGATTGCCGCTTGTTTTAGCGATTATTGGTGGAAGTCCGATGCATTTCGAACCGCTTGTCCGGTTATATCAACGATCTGCTACTCGTGCTGGTCACGATGCCTCAAAGCTACCGGTAGCATCTCATTCGCACGGATTTATTGCTGAAGATAGTGAGGTAGCAGCTGATAAATTTTTCCCATCTACTCAATATGTCATGAATAAATTAGGTCGTGAGCGAGGGTGGGGACCATATGATCGAAGAAGCTTCGATGCTGCTCGCAGCTTTGAAGGCGCATTGTACGTCGGTGATCCAAAGACGGTTGCTGAGAAAATTATTCACCTGCGTAAGAACGTAGGAGTAACTCGCTTTATGTTGCATGTACCGGTTGGGACAATGCCGCATGACGATGTGATGAGTGCAATAGAACTGCTAGGGAAGAAAGTTGCCCCAATCGTACGCGATGAAATAACAAAATGGGAGAACGCAGACAATTCGTAAGTGATGACTTATGATTACTGATTTTTGTTTTATATGAATATGAATGAGCCAATCTCTATCTTGTGAATAAACAATAATATTAAGTGAAATCTATACTACATACGAATTTGAGTTCACAAGGAGGTTTCAAAGTATTGGCGGATTATGAAATTAAGAATATGATTATTGACGATGGCTTTGATAGTGAGGAATATGTGACTGCTGATTTTTCCTATGATATGAAAGATTATAGTATTACATTTAAAAAAGCAGATCTTGAAGTCCTTAATACTTGGGTCTTTGAAGAGAATTCGTCTTTTCCGGCAAATTTATCAGATGAAATGGTTGAATCGATTAGAGAAGATATTAAAAGGAGGATATAGCTAGAGGCCAAAAGGTATGTTAATTGTCATTACAATTAACATACCTATATTACGTTTCTCTTTCATCTACTTCCAATTGAATATGTTTGACTCGATCGGAAATAAGGTCTTCTTTCTCTTGAATAAAAAGTATGGTCCCAGTATAACTGAAAAAGGGGATTAATAATAAATTTCATGAATACCCGTCATTTTTTTGCAAAGGATAGTCTCGAGGATAAGAGCTTTAAATATAAAAAAGAATACTGCAAAACAAGATTGATTTCTTTCATTGATTGGATATTTATTTTATTTGCCTGCAATATTAGGATAGTAAGAGGGATAAAATTGTATTGTCTTATCATTTTAATTATGTTAAATTAATAACTCTGAGCAAAACGAGGTGTTTTTTTAAAAAAAGATTACAAAACACTTGCGCAGAATTAAATGGCATGATATAGTATTACTTGTCGCTGATGAGCGAGCAAATGCATTAGATTCTAACGAAATAACTTTTGAAAAAGTTGTTGCGTAGAATTAAATT
>NZ_JBJMAU010000029.1:0-21178 GCF_052119505.1 Anaerobacillus sp. MEB173 | reverse complement strand
GGGTGCCGCTCAATCAACGACAAGATTTATTATAACACACATTGAAATTCTACGCAATAACTTTTTATGTGTTTTTTTATCAACCTCATCAATGTTGTTAAAAACTTAACAACAACGGAGGATTTGGCGACAAGAAATAATATACCACATAAAACTTTTCTACGCAACACTTTCTCTTTTATAAAACCATTATTGAAAAAATATCGCTTAGAATTGTTACTTTATCATAAATAAAAAGGTAAAACAACCTTTTTATTTTGTTAGCGATTAATTAGTGTCATTTTATCGAAAAAGCAAACTAACCTTATATCCTAGATAAAAAAATAATTCCCGACAGAAAAAAGGAATCTTACTACCCTTTGATTGATACGCTGAACTTGGGGTCGGTGAGGAGTAGACCTCCATCCCAAAATTTTTGGCAATTAAGGTTGCCCGCTTCATATGTAAGGGATCGCTCACGATAATGAATGTCTTTAAATTATTTGCAAAACCAATCTCCTTGGCATATTTAAAGTTCTCTTCTGTTATTTTTGACTTTGTTTCGATAAAAATATCTTCTCCTCGGACATGATGTTTTAACGCATATTTTCTTGCTACCTCTGACTCCGAGTATTTATCACCTTCACCCTTACCACCTGTAAAAATAATTTTATCTACATAACCATTTTCATAAAGCCAAATCGAGTGATTAATTCTTTCACGAAAAACAGGTGATGGTTCATCGCCCCAAGCGGCAGCGCCAAGAACTATAGCTGCATCAGCCTTAGTTAATTGATTATATTCCGCATAGCTCCATATACTAAACCCCGAATGCACTATAAAAGTAACAAGCGAAAGACACATTAAAATAACTATGCCTCTGACTATATTTATTTTCATTTCTGTTCAACCCTTTTTTCACATACTCTTTATAGCAAAATAGAGATGGTCTATTACGACCATCTCTATTACCTTTTATATTCTATTCCACAGTCACTGACTTAGCCAGGTTTCTAGGTTTATCTACGTCACAGCCACGGTGAAGAGCTGCATAGTAAGCAATTAACTGCAATGGAATAACTGATACAAGAGGTGTTAAATATTCGTGTACTGCCGGAATTACAAAGCGGTCACTTTCTTCATGAAGCCCTTCCATACTAATAATGCATGGATATGCACCTCGAGCGGCTACTTCTTTCACATTGCCACGAATACTTAAGTTTACATGCTCATGAGTTGCCAGTGCAATAACTGGTGTACCTTCTTCAATTAATGCAATCGTTCCATGCTTTAACTCTCCACCTGCAAACCCTTCTGCTTGAATATATGATATTTCCTTAAGTTTTAATGCACCTTCGAGACAAACATAGTAGTCAGCAGAACGACCGATAAAGAAGCAATTTCGAGTAACTGTTAAATACTCTCTTGCAATTTTTTCAAATGCTTCCTTTTGGTCGCATAGTGTTTCCATCGCTGTAGCTACAATGCTTAACTCTTGAATTGGATCAAAATCAAACTCAATGCCACTATTTTTGGCAGTATCGACTGCTAAAAGTGCTAATATCGCCATTTGCGCAGTGTATGCTTTCGTACTAGCAACTGCAATTTCCGGACCAGCAAATGTATGCAGTGTATAATCTGCTTCACGAGAAAGAGTTGATCCTGGAACGTTTGTAATTGTTAACGCCTTATAGCCTTTTTTCTTTACATTAACTAACACGCCACGACTATCAGCTGTTTCTCCACTTTGTGAGATAAAAATAAACAGCGGGTTCTCAGAAACCAGTGGCATATTATATAAAAACTCACTGGCAATATGTGTTTCAACTGGTTTATTCGCCAGCTTTTCGATTAATTGTTTTCCAACAAGGCCTGCATGGTAGCTCGTTCCTGCTGCGATTATATAAATACGGTCTGCAGCTTTCATCGCCTCACGAATGTCTTCCTCTAAAACAACATTTCCATTATCGTCTTGATACTTAGAAATAATGTTTCGAACAACTAACGGCTGTTCATCAATTTCCTTGAGCATATAGTGAGGGTATGTGCCTTTTTCAATATCACTTGCATCAAGCTCAGCAATGTATGGCTCACGATGAATCACAATACCGTCTAATGTCTTAATTGTTACAGAATCACGAGTAACGATTACGATCTCTTCATCCATTAGTTCAACAAAACGATCCGTAACTTGAAGCATTGCCAGTGCGTCACTTGCAACAACATTGACACCATCACCAAGTCCAACTAATAATGGACTCTTATTCTTACCTACATAAATACGATCACTGTCTTCATTATCGAGTAATGCAGTTGCATACGACCCTTTTAATAATGACAGAGTTTTGCGGAATGCTGCTTCTACTGATAATTCTTCTTTCATGAAAAGCTCTACTAGATGTACAATGATTTCCGTATCAGTTTCACTAACTAATTGAACACCTTGTAGATATTCACGCTTTAAGCTCTCGTAGTTCTCAATCACACCATTATGAACAAGTGTAAAGCGTGCAGATGAGCTTTGATGAGGGTGAGCATTCGTCTTACTTGGTGGTCCGTGCGTTGCCCAACGAGTATGACCGATTCCACATGTACATTCAACATTTGGATCAACGACTTCTCTTAATGAAGCAATGCGTCCCTTTTCCTTAAATAGTTGCACACCATTTTCAGATATTACAGCGATCCCAGCTGAATCGTATCCTCTATATTCTAACTTCTCTAATCCTCGTAATAAAATTTCCTTTGCATCATTATTACCTATATATCCAACAATACCACACATAATCACAAAACCTCCTGTTGGGGGCAAGAAATTCGGGGCCTTACTTGCCCCATCATTAATAATATAAAGACATCAGTACCTTTGCTTTTGTCCAAAAAGTCACCTCATTGTTTTTGGCAAAGATTTGCGGTTGTGATGTTGCAACCGAGAGGCATCCGCCGAACTTCGATGAACCTCTTCCTCGTCAACTATTCCAACAATACCGTACGTTATAGAATAGTCCTGGCGCTTAATAAAAACGAATCACTCTATCCTCCTTCCAATAAAATCACAATTAATCATACCTAAATTACAAAAGACCGTCAATTACTTCTTTTTCCCTATGTTACCGCAGTGGAGAAAACTGTATTTTATAAAAATATTCTATCTTCCTTAATACTATCCTACTGAAAAGAGATACTTATTATACTTAACCATACTTATAATAAAAAAATATGCATGAATAACAAATTTTGTGCTATTCATGCATATTAATTTTCTATTATTCGTCTGCAGCACCTAATTGTACTTTAACTACAGCAACAATTTCATCAACGTAGTGTTCACACAATTCTTCAGTCGATGCTTCAGCCATTACCCTTACGAGCGACTCGGTACCAGATGGGCGAACTAATACTCGACCATCACCGTTCATTTCAGCTTCAACTCGTTCAATCGCTTCAGTGATTGCTTGATTACTATATAATTGATTTTTATCAGCTACTTTGACGTTTACAAGCTTTTGTGGGAATTTTTTCATTTCACCAGCTAATTTTGATAATGGTTTCTTTGTTGCTTTCATAATGTTCACTAACTGTAATGCTGAGAGCATCCCATCACCTGTAGTAATATGATCAAGGAAAATAATGTGTCCTGACTGTTCTCCGCCTAAATTGTAGCCGCCTTTACGCATCTCTTCCATTACATAACGGTCACCAACAGATGTTTGTTTCGTTTCAACCCCATTCTCTTCCAACGATTTATAGAAACCGAGGTTACTCATCACAGTTGAAACAACGGTATGATGCTTTAGGAATCCTTGCTCTTTCATATATTTAGCACAAATGAACATGATTTGGTCACCATCAACGATGTCTCCATTTTCATCAACTGCAATGAGACGGTCAGCATCCCCATCAAATGCTAATCCAATGTCTGCTTCTTTCTCCTTTACAAATTGTGACAGAGCCTCCGGATGCGTTGAACCGACACCTTCATTAATATTTATTCCATTTGGCGATGTCCCCATTGTTGAAATATCCGCTTCTAAATCAGCAAATAAATGTGGTGCCAGTGATGATGCAGCTCCATTAGCACAGTCCAGTGCAACATGGATTCCTGTAAAGTCGTCTGTTACAGTTTGCTTTAAGAACTGCAGATACTTTTGGCCACCTTCAAAATAATCATTCACCTGACCAAGATTTGCACCAACTGGACGTGGTAAGCTATCAGATTCAGCATCTAACAGCTTTTCAATTTCTTCTTCCTGTGCATCTAATAATTTAAAGCCGTCCGGACCAAAAAACTTAATCCCATTATCGGCGACTGGATTATGCGAAGCTGAAATCATTACTCCCGCATGAGCACTTAATGCTTTTGTTAAATACGCAACACCAGGGGTTGAAATCACACCCAATCTCATGACCTCTGCACCGATTGACAATAACCCAGCTACTAATGCTCCCTCCAGCATATGTCCGGAAATACGTGTGTCTCTCCCAATAAGAACTTTCGGCTTATTCGTTTCTTTTGTTAACACATAACCACCATATCGACCTAACCTGAATGCTAACTCAGGAGTAAGTTCGCTATTAGCTACTCCTCTCACTCCATCAGTTCCAAAATACTTTCCCATAAAGATCTCTCCTTCAACAAACTCATAAATTATTCTATCGCTTCATTTTCCGTTGGAATTTCTTCGCTCGTTTCTATATCTTCTTGATTCTCATCGATATCTATCTCAGCATTTTGATTTTGGTCCGTAATTCTTATCCTTGCTTCTTGTATACTTTTAAAGAAATTTATATTTTGCGGTCCATTTATTGTAATTGGTACAGTATGTTCCCCCGCAGATAATTGACTTAGATCAATATAAGCATAGACATCTTGTACTGTTACCTTATCTAACACTTCATCAGTACCTTTTAAAATAACATTTATCTTCCCATTGATTGGCGTAAGAAATGATGCGATTAACTGTTCTGACAATCCAGTTATATCAATTGGGATTGCCGAAAACTCCACCTCTTCTTCTTGACCAACTTCCACTGCAACAGAAACTTTCTCCGGAGTGACTCGTTCAATTCCGTCAGGCCGTGGTACTGTCAACTCAAGTACTGTATTTTCTCTAATCTTCGACAAATCAACGACTACACCTTCAATAAAAGTAATCTTATCCAGCACTTCTAAGGGCCCGTAAATGGTTACTTCCTTTGGCTCTGGCGTTATGGATTGTAGACTTAGCCCTTCTGGCAACGAGCCAGTTCTCGTAATTTTCAATGGGACTGTTTTGAATGGACTGGAGATCGGTACTCTTACATCAACAACTGCCGGTTCAATATTTAGGTGAAGTTCATTACCTTGCTCGTCGTATATTTTTATCGGGACACTTCTTTCAATCGTGCTCGATGCACCGGCAACATCAATATAACCTTTCGCAATCGCTACTTTACTAATTTGATCAGCAGCTGCAGTGATTTCTACATTCACTGGTGTAACAATCGGCGTACCAATTGTATAACCTTCTGCAACTTCTCCTTTGTTTACTAAATCTATTTCTACAGGTAATGAAATGGTTTGCTTCTCCTGAATCGTAACTCTAACATATTGCGGAACAACAGATACTGATAATTCCGGCGGAAACCCTCGATGCTGAACTCTAACATGGTGAACCCCCGGCTCTCTATCTTGCAAATCAACATACACTTCGTATGAAGGCCTGGCGATTTGTAACATTGTTAGAACATTTTGCGGCCCGCGTAAATTCACTTTTACACTATCTTGTATCTCGGTAATAGCATAATTTTCCTCATCATAGTAAGGAACAAGTTCAACATTTTCAAGGACATATGATCCTTCTGTGATTGTCGGCAATCCACCCGGTTGTGACGGATTATCCATATTTACCATTGTATAAAGCATCAAAGCTAAAAATAATGAGATTAACTTGATAAACCATGGACTATTAAACATTTTATCCATTTTTCTTTCCCCTCCATTGCCAACGAGGTGAGGAAGTTTGCTTCGTACTATCAATAAGCTCCTGTTCTAATAAAGTACGCAATGCCTCTTCGTCTAAATTTCGATGGAGCTCTCCATTTTTCGTTAATGATAAATGCCCAGTTTCTTCTGATACAACAAGCGTTATACAGTCAGTTACCTCACTAACCCCCAGTGCGGCGCGATGCCTTGTTCCTAACTCTTTAGAAATAAAGGGATTTTCAGAAAGCGGCAAGTAACATGCTCCTGCTATAATCTGGTTATTTTTTATTATGACAGCCCCATCATGAAGCGGGGTGTTTGGAATAAAGATATTAATTAATAATTCGGATGTTAAATTAGCGTTAATCGAAATACCCGTCTCAACATAATCATTCATACCGGTTTCACGTTCAAGGGAAATAAGCGCCCCGATTCTCCGCTTTCCCATATATGTTGCAGCTTTTACAACGGCATTAATTGATTTTTCAACTTCCTCGGATTCCGGAACATTGCTTCTAGAGAAAAAACGACCGCGACCTAACTGCTCTAATGCCCGGCGCAACTCAGGCTGAAAGATAATAATGATCGCTAATAACCCGTATGTAACAGCTTGAGTCATCAACCACCCTAACGTTCTAAGTCCTAGGTAGGTACTCAAAAACCATACAACTAAAATAACAGTTATCCCTTTGACCAATTGCACAGCTCTCGTTCCACGAATAACCATAATTAATTTATAGATCACGTATGTAACTAATAAAATATCAATAATCTTTCCAAGATAATTAAGTAACTGGAAATCTCCAATAGGAAACATTACACTTCCTCCAAACCTTTTTATCAGTGATAACAGGCTTTCCATAACAATTCTGTTCTTTTTTTATAACCTACATATTATATCATACTTTATCTGCTCCATTATTTCCATTTCATAACCTAATGAAGCGATTCCTTACATTCATTTACAATGATGAGAAAAAGGAGAATAGGATAACCCTACTCCCCATTAAAAATAGAAAATACATCAACAAAGAAATCTTTGATATGGTACCATACCCATTCTAATACTTGATTTATTTCCTTAATATCCCCGGAAACAGTTCCTGTTGACGCTAAATACTGTTCACCATTAATAATGGTGACATTCCCTTTTACTTCTCCTTCAATTTCAAGCACACCATTTTTTATTACTAGATCGCCTTCGACCACTTCACCACTTGGAACGATTACGGCGCCACGCTCTTTATCAATTTGCAGATTAGCGTGCCCGGTAACTGTTAACTCCTGCTGGTTATCACTCCAAACCGAAAAGACACTAGCAGCCATTAATAAAACAAAGAAAGATGCCGCGACAAGCATTGGGTGGTTTTTCATCCACTTCTTCCACTTTGGCCCCTTTTTTTGCTTAGGCAGCTTCCCCATTAAGCTTTCCGTAAAATTACTAGGCGCTTCAATATGCGAGGCACTCTGAATAAACGCAATTGATTTCTTCAATTGATTAAGATGTGTATTGCACTCTTCACAGTGATCAAGATGATCATATAATTGCTTACGCTCTTGTTCACTAGTTTCTCCATCCAAATATTTATGAATTAAGGCGATCATTTTTTGTTCACAACCCATGATCACACACCCCTTTATTAAACATGACGTAACTTCTTTCTAAGAGATTCTCTACCCCTGTGAATCCTTGTCTTCACTGTTGGTACTGGTATGTCTAAAATCTCACTAATCTCCTTTAACGAAAGATCCTCTATATACTTTAGAATAATTGCTGAACGGTATTTTGGCGGCAAAAGCAAGATCTCATTTTGAATCCACTCCTGCATTTCATAAGCAACTACTTGATCCTCCGGTAGATCTTGATCAGCAGCTATTTGTGAATAACCAGTTAAACCGTCTGTTCCATCCACTTCAGCGTCAAGATAATAGTCCGGTTTTTTCTTCCTTAATCGGTCAATGGAGAGGTTTGTAGCAATTCGAAATAACCAAGTTGAAAATTTGCGATTATGATCATAACTATGAATATTTGTATAAGCTCGCAGAAAAGCTTCCTGGGCTATATCTTGTGCCTCATGGCTATTCCCAACCATTCGGTAGGATATTTGATATACTTTGTTTTTATAAAGCTCTACCAATTCTGCAAAAGCTTGTTGGTCACCATTTTTTACTTGTTTAATAATTCTTTTTACAACGTCATCCATTTTATATAACCTCCGCCTGATGCGGCTCCCCTTCTCTACGAATTTAAACGCAAAAAGGTTTCACTTATTTTAAGCTAAGCTTATTTTAACATGATTAAAATTATAATTGAGTATATGTAATGAAATTGCTATTTTTTACACAAACAGAAAGGACAAATTATTTAAAAATAAATAAAACCTTAGATCTAGTTAATCTAAGGTTAAGAAAACAATATGTATGGTGGAGCCTAGCGGGATCGAACCGCTGACCTCCTGCGTGCAAGGCAGGCGCTCTCCCAGCTGAGCTAAGGCCCCGAAGCTTATATGATGTTTTTCCAATGAAGCCTTTCCCTGTTTCTTCCTCTACTAGTATCGCTTCGTTGCTTGCTGCGTCGAAACAACTCGTAGTTCATCGATGAAGAATTGCTCGTAGCTGAGCTAAGGCCCCATATTTAATTTAGAATGTAAAATTTAAAATTTAGAATTAGTGAAAGTAAAGCTACGTAGCTTGCGCTTTAACCATTTTACATTTTCAATTTAAAAGACATGGAGCGGGTGATGAGAATCGAACTCACGACCAGAGCTTGGAAGGCTCTTGTTTTACCACTAAACTACACCCGCAATATGGAGCGGAAGACGAGATTCGAACTCGCGACCCCCACCTTGGCAAGGTGGTGTTCTACCACTGAACTACTCCCGCATTACAATAACAAAATCCTTAAAAAGAATGGTGAGCCATGAAGGATTCGAACCTTCGACCCTCTGATTAAAAGTCAGATGCTCTACCGACTGAGCTAATGGCTCATAGTTTATACAATGATGCTTATCATGAAGATTACGGACGATGTCTTGCTCCGCGACCTTACCTGTTTCTTCCTCTACTAGTACTGCTCTGTAGACTGCTGCGTCGAAACAACTTGTTGAAATTCCAAAGTTGTACCGCTCGTGACTGAGCTAACGGCTCGTATTAAAGTGGTGGAGGGGGACGGATTCGAACCGCCGAACCCGGAGGGAGCGGATTTACAGTCCGCCGCGTTTAGCCACTTCGCTACCCCTCCACAACATTAAATGAAGAGTGCCGGCCAGAGGACTTGAACCCCCAACCTACTGATTACAAGTCAGTTGCTCTACCAATTGAGCTAGGCCGGCATATATGGTGGAGGATGACGGGATCGAACCGCCGACCCCCTGCTTGTAAGGCAGGTGCTCTCCCAGCTGAGCTAATCCTCCAGTGAAATGTAAAATTATTTTGAGCCTAATCAATGAAGACTCCATTGAAAAATTCCCATAATTTTTAATTATACATTTATAATTTTAAATTAAGTAATTGGTGACCCGTACGGGATTCGAACCCGTGTTACCGCCGTGAAAGGGCGGTGTCTTAACCGCTTGACCAACGGGCCACAGTGTCATCTTTTTTGATAAGATGTCTTGCTGACAAAAAGTATTATATAATACTTTGCCGTTTCTTTGCAACCCCCTTTTTTGATATTTTTATTTTCTGAATTTTATTTATCATTCGGACCAAATAATCTAGCACTTGGATCTTTGTCTGCTTTGTTATTTACACGCGAAGTAAGGGTATTGACCCAGCTAGTTGCAAGTTCAGGGCATGATGCAAGCTTTTGGGCTAAATCATAATTTTTCTTATCAGTGTGCATGATTTCATTACAGAAGGCAACTGTCCAATCTGGATTAGGACGTTCTACCAGGGTAATTGTTTGCCCTTGTTCAATTTGCCCTTCATGTAATACTCTAAAATACCAGCCTGTTTTCCCTGTTGTTTGAATCAAATAAGCCATTTCTTTAATCCGAAAATGACGGGAAAGCTTCCAGCACGGCTGACGTGGTTGTGATACTTGCAATATCACGTCACCAATTTGATATGTATCTCCAATACAAATATCTTCTTCAATCAAATTATTAATTGTTAAATTTTCTCCGAACGAACCAAAGGGAAGCTTAGTAAGATTGAATTTCTTTTTAAAAAACTGATAATGACGTTCCGGATAAGCAAATACCGCTTTATCAACTCCACCATGATTCTCTAAATCAGCTTGACCATCACCCTCGAGATTTGTTTTTCCAACCTTAACTTCGCCCTCTACCCTTCTTTTCAGAATTGCACTATACCAAAGTTGATCCAGGGGATTACTCGCAGTTTCTTCACCACGCCACTGAGGTTTACCAACTTGAATTGATGTTAGTTTTGCTACTGTCATTCGGTCCTCTCCTTTGTCTTTTATGTCTCTATTTAGTTTACCATTTATCACAAGTTAAAATCTCTATCGACTACCTTTAAAGTAAAAATGACTACTTATTTCTTAATAAGTAGTCACGTAACAAGTTATTGTCCAACTTCAAACGGATTTCTTGATGAATTACTTACAATTTGATCAACATCTGTTCTTTCCCTGGATAGAATTGAATGATTACTATATTGCAAGGCTAATGATGCCACTACATGATCACCCTCTAGATGGAAACTACCTTGGAGCACTGATAGCATATAAGGCATTGTTTCAAGCAGACCGATATACGTTTTCAAAGCAGGATATGTGCCATCAACCCGAATTTCCACGCTCATCATAGCTGAGTCGATATTAGCCTCTTGTAACAACTCAACACTGACAACCGCTTCACTCGCTAAATTTAATAATTGCTCCCAATATAAATGAGATTGTTGCTTTGGCGGTAATTGCTGTAATAGCTCTTCAATTTCTCCTTCTAGTTCAGAAATATTAGACTCGATCTCTTCCTCACGTCCAACATAAAATTCGATATTTTCCCATTCCATTATTAAATCCGCACGTTCTAATTTATAGTTATCAATTTTATCGAGCGTCGGTAATAACCAATAATTAATTCCAACAACAATAAAAAGAAAGATACAAAAGATGGCTAGTAACGTTTTCTCACGTTTTGTTAGTTTCTTCAATATTCTGGGCCACCTCCTGATCTAACCTCATTTACTTCAAATACAAATTGCACAACTTCATCACTTCTAGTTGCATGGTTAAGCTTTATCACAGAGAAGTATGGATCACTTTGTAACCCTTTTAAGAAGGCAATAACATCAACTTGGTTGGCTGCTGTCCCAGTAACGTTTAATTGGTTACTTGAAAAACTAAGCTGTGATATCCGGACGCTTGCTGGTTGATGAGGGGTCATTCTATTTATAATGGAAATAATATCAATATGTTCATCAGCTAAATTTAATTGAACCTCAGTAAGTTCACTCAACAAAGCTCTTACTGCAATTTCACGATCCAACAAGGCAACTGTTTCTGAAGCTGATGCAATGTTTTTTTCGAGTAAATTTATGTCTTTCTTTAATTGCATACTCTGCCCTTGGACAAAAATAAAACCAAATAATAATACTATTATTGCTGTTATTGCTATTTTTGTGCTTGAAGACATTTCTGACGTAATTTGTAACGACTGTTCTTTATATAAATTATCGGAGCCTAATTCCTTACTAGCAATCCCAATACAAGGGGCATTCGGAAATGATACAACACGCACATCAATCTCTAAAGAACTCTTAATACTTTCCTTTATCATTGACCAGCGTTCTTTGTCACCAAGTAAAAGCACTTCTTGTATCCGACTCTGGACATGCGTTCTGTCCCAACTAACTATACTTCTTTCAATTTCCGCTCCCCATTCTTCAGAGTCAAAACCAAAAGGTGTATAACGCGAATAGATGAGTTTTCCATTATCATAAATAGCAATCATCATACGATTGTTAAGCATTTTCACTGCCATAATCAGCTCTTTATCTTCACTTAATGCCCCGCTAAATTTTATTCCTTCATAGACAGCATCCGGCTCTGTTCCAAACATTGAAATTGATAATCCTGCTGTTTTTAAGGCGCTAACAACTTGTTTTATCTGCTCTTTATAAGCGGCAATTACAACATACTTATTTCGAGCGATCCCTTCTTCTTCTACTGTATTTATTAGTGAGTAGGAAAGCGTTAATTTCTTCATATCATCCGGGATATCTAACTGTGCTTTATAATGAAGTGATGTTTCCACTTCTTTCTTCGGCATTTTTGGCAAATTTATTTGTCTGGTAAAAAAAAGCATTTCTTCTAAAAACAATGCTGCTTTTTTTACGTTTATCTCGCCATCCCTAAAAATTTCTCTAATTTTCAAACCAAGCAGCTCAGGTTGTAAAACTTTTCCTCCCTTAATGATATCTTCAGAAATCGGTTCAACAATCTCTTTTACAACTTCCCAGCTTTTGTTTTTGCCTTTTTTTAATACAACAACCTTTATTGCCCGTTCTCCCAATTGAATACCGACTTTCGTTTTCGACAAATCGAGCTTCGGCATTTTAATCGCAATTTTTTTAATGGAAGCTATTAGTTTTTTCATCATCCTTACCGCTCCCTTTGCTCAACTACTTCAACGTAATTTTCTTTAAAGCCGATGCTATATGGAAGATTGAAGACATCTTCATCGTACTTTAAATGCATATCATCCCCAACAATTCTTAGTAACCCATTGATAATTTGAGTTAACCCACCAAGCACATTCCTTAAAATACCTTCACTTAAACTAGCACCGACACTTACATTTCTTCCAGCAACATGACCATTAACAATTAAATTGGCATGAAAGGTTATGTCTCCTTCTGAGAATAATAAACCTCTAAAAGGGGCCCCCCCGGTAAGGTCTGGAATAATATCGGCTATACCAGCTGAAATAATATCCCCTTTTGCAATAATATTTAGATTTTTAGAACTTAATAGGTCCAAGCCTGTCACCGTTCCATTTACAATGATCGTTTTATTATCAAAATTCCTCAGTAAATCTGAAAGTAAAGTAGAACCTACCCCAATTAAATTTAAATCACCCTCAATAAATATTAACTCGCTATTTGGCATTAAATTGATCAGGTTGATAATCTCTAGCAGGTTAACATTCGTCACACTTCTATCTCGGTAAACACCATGTTTTTTAGCCATCTTTCGTGCATGGTCAAAATCAAACCGTGGCAACAAAATACGTTCATACTGTGGAAATCTATTAGGTTCATTAATAGGATTCCATCTTGTAACTTCTATATTACTTCGATTACTACTACTAACTTTAGAGATTTTCCCATTATAATTATTTAAGTTAACTCTAGGAGTAGAACCTAGTATGTCAAGAACATTGTGCCTAAAGGTTATCCTATCATTTCCATGTGCATCTCCGGTCAATTGTATTTTATGTGTTATATTAACAACAAACAAAACTGAAGCTGAAAATGTTTGAACCATAACTTTTTCATTACCAAAGAGAGCAAAATTAAAATCAGAAGAGTATGGTTGTTGAATAATTGGCTGCTTTACAAAAGCATTAATCACCTCAGTCTCTCCCTCATATTTTCCAGTCGATTCAATATCCCACCCGACCAATTCATTATGGGCATTTTTTCTTTCTTGTACGATTACGTTATATGTTCCATCTTGAAAGAAAACATTGTTATAGTGCACATCTTCTGGATTCTGTTCTAATGGCAGTTTTTTATTAATCTCATTAATCGCCCGCTCTAATCCAGCTTCAGCTATATAAAATGCCGATGTTTGATAGTCTTGTTTTTTAGCACTTAGTAGTTCAGTGTTGGAAAAATGCACGACAATTGCTGCAGATGTAATTAAGAGAAAAGAAACGAGCATGGCGAATACAAGACTTGAGCCTGATTCATTACTCATAACTTTATTTACGCTTTGCTTCATTTCCATGCTCCTTTCCTTAAAATCTTAATGCGGCGGGATTTTCCCTCTTGGAAAAGCTGTGATGACGATTTCTTTTTCAAGTCCTTGATTGTGATAGCCAATCGTATCTTCTATTTCTGCTATGATCTTTATATGGTGATCTGTCTCTACACTAAATGTCACTTTACTATTTTCTATAAACATTGTGGGGTCTTGTCCATCAAGCTTTCGGTAAAGTGTATTCCCGCTTTTGTAATAAGAGATTGTTTTCGGATCATCAATCGAACCAGAAAAAAGGATTAAGCGATCAGCGCTATCAATATAGGGGAATAATTGCCCTTCGTACTCCCCTCTTTTACTCGTACGAATATCATTGATCATCACATCAATCTTATGACGTACATCTAGCTGCAGCTCCGACTCTTCAATAGTGCGACTACTGCTAATTAAACCCTCCCGAAAAAAAACCATCAGTAATGCACTTACTACCGCGATTAAAGCAATTGTTACAAGGATTTCAACTAAGGAGATTCCTTTTTCACTACGAAGCACACTAATTATCTTCTTCATCATCAGTTACACCTTTTCGTAGAATTGTCGCTTTTTCTAGCGGCCGTTTACCAGAAGAATCGCTCACTGTAACGACTACTTGCAACATTTCTTCGCTTGGATACTCTTCATAGCCAAATAGGTCAACGTTAATTTCATAATGAGAGTCTACCGTTATTACAGCTGCTAATGATTTCTCATTATTTTTAATTGCTAAGACCTCACTGTACGATGCTGCTTTTAACTGTTCAAGCACCTGAACAGCAGCAGAATTCGCTTCAGTACGATCCCATGATGAAACAATACCCGCTCTGCCACTCATAAGGACTGAAATAATTACGGTTAAAGTTACCGTGAGAACAAACAGTGCGAAGAGGAGTTCAAGTAACGTCGTTCCACGGGAGTTAAAATATCTTTTCATATAGCACCTTTTATTTTTTAACTTGTGGGCTTTTCTGGAGCTTCGACTATTCCTGTGATCTGATTAATAGAATAGCCTTTATCAGCTCTTTCCCATGGATCCGTAGGTACCACATCAATATAATTTTCAGTTTTAAGCTCATCCACACTAGTAGGAAAACGCCCCTTATCAAAATGAAACCGTTCAGTTGCTGACTGTATCAATTTTACATTTGCCGCATTAGTCGATTCTTTCGCATCATCTAGAGTAGTCGTCAACCTTGGAATAATTAACAGAGCCAACACTGCCAAGATCGCAATGACAATTAACAGCTCGATTAATGAAAAGCCTCTTTCTCCTCGTAGTATTTTAAAAAGTTTCTTTTTCATTCTCATGTTTCTCACTCTCTTTCTACTAAGCTTTTATATTACTTATTTATTAAAAGCATGCCATCATACATTGGGAGCAGGATGCCGACGATAACTCCGCCAACGACAATACCAATACTAACGATGAGGATGGGCTCAATTAACGAGATGAATAGATCTATTTTTTGCTCTAACTCTCTTTGGCTGTAAGTGGCAACATCTGTTAACAGCGTGTTTAAATCTCCAGTGTTTTCACCGACTCGGAGCATAGATATTAGCACAGGAGGAAAGAGCCCTGATTTATCCAATGAGGAAGCAATATCGGCTCCTTTGCGAATTTCTTCTCTTGCTCGGTCGATACTTTTACTAAAGTAGCTATGATTGACGATCTTTGATGTCATCGCCAGTGATTCATCAACCGAAATGCCGCTTTCATATAAATCACGTAAAGACTGACTGAAGCGGTAGACCACTGTTTTTGTTACTAAATCACCAACTAGCGGTAATTTCATTAAACTATAATCAATAGCTCGTCTTCCTGATTCGGTTGTCCCCCATTTGACTCCAATTACTGTAAGGATGATCAACGTAATAAAGAGGATGATTCCTTGATTCGTTATAAAACGATTAATTACTATTAAAATCTGAGTGATCAATGGCAACGGTGTATCAGTACCTTCAAACATTCCAATAAAAGTTGGTAACGCAAATGTTATTAATCCAAAAATCATTGCATTAGCAAAAATAATAATTACAATCGGATAAGCAAGGGCGCTTTTTACCTTCGATCGAACCTTATGATCGTTTTGAAAGTTTTCCGCAAGGACATTTAATGTATGGTCCAAATCACCACTGACCTCAGCCGATCGCAACATATTAACAAAAATAGGCGGTAAATGATTGTTATGTTTTTCAAAAGCACCTGCTAGTGTTGAACCATCAGCAATATCTTCTGAAATTTGCGGTAACATCTGTTTTAATGTCTTATCCTTTACTAATCCTCCAATGGTATTAAGCGCTTCGATAATCGGTACACCAGTACGAACCATCGTGCTAAGCTGGCGGCAAAGTACGGCGAGTTCTTTTAAAGAGACTTTTTTTTCAAATAAATTACGATCATGCTTCTTTTCTTCAACACGAGTGACGGTGTAGCCTGTACCTTCTAGCTTGCGAACAATTTCTAGTGGAGAATGCGCCTCCATCTTACCGTTAATCCGTTTGCCATAATTATCTCTGGCAAAAAACTTGTAGCTTTGCACCAATGTTCCCCCCTTCTATTGATAAAGAATACGAAGCACCTCTTCAACAGATGTAAGACCTCTACTAGCCTTGATCATACCGTCTTCAATAATTGAACGATAATCCTGCTTATTTTTAAGTAGCTGTGTTGCTACCTCTTCTGCAGCATTTCGATTTATGAACACCCTCATTTCATCATCTACTTTGATTACTTCCTGAACACCTAATCGGCCCCTGTAACCTGTTTGCTGACAATGAAAACAACCTTTTCCTTTGACAAAGCTACTATCTTTAAATTGATCGAGTAAACCAAGCCGTTCAAAGACGCTCTGGTCAATCTCAACTTCTTCCTTACATTTTGAGCAAACTTTACGGACAAGACGCTGGGAAATCATTCCCTTTAATGAAGAGGAAAGAAGGTACGGTTCAATCCCCATGTTTAAAAGTCGATAAAAGCTGCCAATCGCTGTATTTGTATGCAAAGTACTTAAAACAAGGTGTCCAGTTAACGCAGCTTGCACAGCAACTTTTGCAGTTTCTTCATCTCGAATTTCCCCTACCATAATGATGTCTGGGTCTTGCCTTAGCATGGTGCGAAGTCCCGAAGCAAAGGTAATCCCCGTCTTAAAATTAATTTGTGTTTGGTTGATCCTTGGAAGTACGTATTCAACAGGGTCTTCAATGGTAACAATGTTTTTCTCTAAATTATTTATTTCATTTAACATGGCATATAGTGTCGTTGTTTTCCCACTACCGGTAGGTCCTGTAATAAGGACGATGCCATGGGGAAATTTCAATATGTCTCTTAACATTGCTAAATGGTCTGGTAAAAACCCAAGTTGGTCAATTTCAATAATTTGTTCTTTTTCTAATAAACGCAGAACAACTTTTTCACCAAAAATGGTTGGAATTGTCGACATCCTTACATCAACAGAGCGTCCATCTACATTAAGATGAAAACCACCATCTTGCGGTTTTCTTTTTTCTGTGATGTGCAAATTTGCCATAATTTTCAGACGGGAGATTACAGAAAACTCTAAGTTCGCAGGTACAATTAATGTGTCATACAAAATTCCATCAATACGATAACGAATAATTACTTCTTTTTCATGCGGTTCGATATGAATATCACTTACTGACATCGCTAAACCTTTACTAATCATCGAATGGACAAACAAAATTGTCGGTCCATCCTCTTTATGTTCTTCTAATAATCTATCTTCCTCAGATCGTTTTACTTGCTCATTTTCATTCACAAATTTGTTAGACTGTTGCGGGAAATAGTAACGATTTATTGCCCATTCAATGTCTTTTCGGTCACCTACTACAACTTCAATGTCATAACTTGTTAAGATGTGTAAATCATCAATAATTGATAGATTCAGTGGATCAGAGATCGCTACAGTCAAAACGTGATCTGACAATGAAATCGGTATGACTAAATACTTTCTTGCAACCGTTTCGCTAATTTTATGAATCGCTTCTTCATCTATAGTTGTTTGATGAATCTCAATATACTTGAGACCTAACTGCCTGCCGATGGCCATAACTAGTTGTTTTTCATCTATTAATCCATTTTCAATTAAAATTTCACCTAGTGGTTGATGGTTTTCACGCTGTCGTTCTAAACAGTCGGTAAGCTGTTGTTCTGTTATTGCCCCATCTTCTATTAATAGCTGTCCAATCCGTTTATGTTTTCCCATACATTCACCAGCCTTTAAATTACTTTTACAGCAGGAATCCCATTAGTGAAATTTGACCTATTTACACTCTAAGTACAGGGAGACTACTACTAATATTTGGCAACTCAATATTAGCACGAATATAAACTAATAATTAATACAATTTTTGAGATTTTTGTGAATCGTTCGACAAAATTTAGTAAATATCCACTTGACAATAAAGTCTTTAGACTAAAATCTCCCAATATTTCGATATTAAATTTTACAAAGATGTGAAATATTGTCAATAAATGACTGTTAAATTAAGATGTGATATTTGTCACATTTTTCCTTACCATCGTTCATTTACACTAATGTAAACAGATCAATTTTCCTATTTTTTTATAAAATTAGATTTTGGAGGTGATTGGTATGGAGAAAAAAACAAAACAGGAGGCGGAAAGAAAAATTTCGATAGACGTTCATGAAGAGCCGATTAAGGGGACACTTTTCTCTGTTTTTGTTATTGGTTTTATTATTCTCATAACCTGGGTATCAGTGTTTAACCTTTTTATTTCGAGATTGTAATTCTGATATAGAAAGTGAGGGAATAGATTATGCATTTACATCGATACGAAAAATACTGGCTAACATTCAGTATAGGGATGTTATTTGTATTTTTACTTGTTCTAGGAATCAGTGCATTTGCGCAGGGGAACCAACCTCCCAGTCACTCTACTACAATTGATCCTACCCAAGTTGATGTTACAGCACCATTCGACAATCCTGGCTTAGAAAAAATTGATGATCAAACATATATCGCTAACATTGTTGCAATGGCATTTGGTTATATGCCGAATAAACTTGAAGTTCCAGTTGGTTCAAAAGTGATCTTTCGAGTGACAAGTAGAGACGTGATTCATAGTTTTACCATTCCAAAAACAAATGTGAACATGATGATCGTGCCTGGGCACGTCGGCCAAGTTGAACATACTTTCACTGAACCCGGTGAATATTTAGTCTTATGTAATGAATACTGCGGTACAGGCCACCATTATATGCAAATGAGAATTGAGGTGACAGAATAATGAAGACAGCCATTTTGAAATCGGATACTTTCGAGGAAGTGGTTAAAATTCATAAAGGCGACATAAAATTAACCCTTGGGCATATGTATGTTGCGTTTATTGTCTTTTTTCTCGGTGCTCTAGCTGGACTATTGCAAGGATTAGCACGTGGTGGGGTTATTGATTTACCAGCAGGGATTAACTATTACACATTATTAACAGCTCACGGTGTTTTCTTAGCACTTGTTTTTACAACTTATTTTATCTATGGCTTTTGTTATGCTGGTTTAAGTAAAACAATGGGATCGTTAAGTGATGGTGCTCGCAAAACAGCCTGGGTCGGCTTCATTACAATGATTATTGGTACAGCGATCGCTGCCGTACTAATCATCATTGGTGATGCCAACGTGCTATATACATTCTATCCTCCCCTGCAAGCAAATCCATATTTCTATGTCGGCTTAGCATTGTTCGTTATTGGTAACTGGATTGGGGCCATCGCCATGCTTAAGCATTACTTCGCATGGAGGAAAGCCCATCCCGGTGAAAAAACTCCATTATTTGGCTTTATGACGACTGCAACAATGCTATTATGGATTTTAAGTACACTTGGTGTCGCAGCTACAGTTGTTTTCCAAATGATTCCTTGGGCATTTGGCTTTAGTGACAGAATTAACCTTCTACTAAGTCGTACTCTGTTCTGGTATTTTGGCCATCCTCTCGTATACTTCTGGTTAATGCCTGCATATATCGCATGGTATACAGTAATCCCGAAGATCATCGGCGGGAAAATCTTCAGTGATTCACTCGCACGTCTAACATTTATTTTGTTCCTTGTTTTCTCTTTTCCTGTTGGACTACATCACCAATTAATGGAGCCCGGAATTAGCGAGTTTTGGAAGTATATTCAGGTTGCCCTTACTTTGACTGGAGCCGTAGCACCTTCTTTACTAACCGCCTTTTCTCTATTTGCCATGTTTGAGCTCTATGGTAAAGAAAGAGGAACGACAGGTTTATTCGGTTGGGCAAAAAAACTGCCTTATGGTGATGTTCGTTTCCTAGCACCATTTATCGGGATGTTATTCTTCATTTTGGCGGGTGCCGGAGGGATTGTAAACGGAAGTCACCAAATGAATGCGGTAGTTCATAACACGCTATGGGTTGTCGGACACTTCCACTTATCAGTTGGATCAACTGTTATTTTAACATTCCTTGGTGTTGCCTACTGGTTAATCCCATATTTAACAGGGAGATCATTATCACCGACAATGAACCGAATTGGAATTATCCAAACGATTCTTTGGACAGTTGGAATGCTTTTAATGTCAGGGGCAATGCATATTCTAGGTTTACTCGGTGCACCGAGAAGAACAGCATATACAACATATTCCGATCATCCTGAAGCACTAGAATGGTTTACAAATTTCTTTGCAAACCATATTACTGTAAGTATCGGTGGGACTATCCTGTTTATTTCAGCGACAATCATGACAATCAGCTTCTTCTACTTAGCTCTTGGAGCGCCGAAAGACGGAAATGTTGAATTTCCTGTTACAAACGAGGCATACAATGGAAGCTATATGCCTAAAATCTTTGAGAACTGGACATTTTGGGTTGGCATCACACTTATTTTCATCTTATTCGCTTACACAATCCCAGTAATTGATATGATTGTTAATGCTCCACCAGGAGCACCGCCGATCAACCACATTATTAAGTAATAAAAAAGACACGCATGTTCATGATTGTGAACGAGCGTGTCTTTTTATGTAAATGATATCTATAGTAAAACTAAAAAAGCCGCTTCTCAACTTGAGAAACCGCGTTACCATCAATGTTGTTATGGAGCTTCCAACCGGATTTGAACCGATGACCCCTTCCTTACCATGGAAGTGCTCTACCTACTGAGCTATGGAAGCAATGGCTCCACAGGTAGGACTCGAACCTACGACCGATCGGTTAACAGCCGATTGCTCTACCACTGAGCTACTGTGGAATATTTACAAATTATCCATTTCTAAATAAGTAGAATACTTAAAAAGTTAAGTAAGGTAAA
>NZ_JBJMAU010000028.1:0-24886 GCF_052119505.1 Anaerobacillus sp. MEB173 | reverse complement strand
TTTTACATCGTTCTTCCTGTTTGATTGATTCCCTCTCTAGTGCTATCAGAATACTCTTGGCTGTTTAAATCGTTTAGAGCATCTTGATACATTTTTCTGGTGATGTCTTTTAATTTTAATTGAGAAAAGTAGGGTAACAATTTTCCGATTTCATGGAGTCGAACTCGAGTTGTACCAGGTTTTACATCTTTTGATTTACTGTAGATGGAAGCCACTTAATGGCAAAGTCGCTAAAGGTTTTATGAAAATTGATTAAATTTAGTACACTTTTATACGAAAAAACAAAGTGTAAGCCAATGGCTCTTTCTATTATTATGGGGATTAAATAAAGTACGTAAGAGTGAAGACATATATGTTAAAGAGAAATGGAAAGGAGACTCATAATTAAATGAATCCCCTCTTGCAATGCTCGACAGTCATCCTAGACGAAAAAACGTAAAATTAGCTTAATTTTAGAGAAACAAATTTTGTTTCTAAATAATCTTCTATTCCTTCTTGTCCACCTTCACGACCAAATCCACTTTCCTTCATTCCACCGAATGGAGCTTGTGGTACTCCCGGCATAGCATCATTGAGACCAATAACTCCAAAATCAAGGCTCTCTGATAGTTGAATCGCTTTATTAATGTCATTTGTATAGATATAGGCTGCTAAACCATATTCCGTATCATTTGCACTTATGATGACGTCGTCAATATTTGAAAACGATGCAATGGGTGCTACTGGTCCGAACGTTTCTTCAAACATAATTTTCATCTCATCATTAACATTATCTAAAATGGTTGGAGTATAGAAATAACCATTTTCATCTCCTGCTCTTTGGCCACCACAAACAACATTTCCGCCTTTACTAATTGCATCTTGGACATGCTCTTCTACTTTTGCAAGTCCGCTTTCATTGACGAGCGGTCCGATGTCGACACTATTTTTGAGGCTGTCTCCAACTATAAGGCTTTCTACTTTTTTCTTGAATTCTTCGAGGAATTGTTCTTTTACATCTTCATGAACATAAATGCGGTTGGCACAAACGCAAGTTTGACCAGCATTTCTAAATTTACTGTTTACAGCTCCTTCAGCTGCATCAGCAATATTAGCATCATCAAGAACGATAAACGGAGCATGACCACCAAGCTCTAATGATAATTTCTTTAATTGGTCCGCTGATTTCGTGACTAGTTTTTTACCGACCCTTGTCGAGCCTGTAAATGAAATTTTCTTAATAATTTTGTTTGAAAATAGTTCATCAGAAATTTCTTCAGTCTTTCCTGTCACGATATTTATAACGCCATTTGGAATTTGCGCTTGTTCGACTAGTGTGGCAAATGCCAAAGCAGTTAATGATGCTTGTGATGCCGGTTTAATTACAATTGTACATCCTGAAGCGATCGCAGGGCCGAGCTTTCTCGTTAGCATTGCGATGGGGAAGTTCCAAGGTGTAATCGCCGCAACGACACCGACGGGCTGTTTTGTAACAAATAAGCGTTTATCTTGAGCTGAAGCGGGGATCGTTCTACCGTAGACACGTTTACCTTCTTCGGCGTACCATTCTAAAAATTTTGCCGCATAAACAACTTCACCTAATGACTCTTGATAGACTTTCCCCATTTCTTTCGTCATGATCGTTGCGAGCTCTTCTTGATTTTTAATAAGTAAGTCCTTTAACTTGATTAAATAATCAGCTCGTTCTCCAGCTGTAAGCTTTGCCCAGGCAGGGAAGGCTTGATTGGCAGCTTCGATGGCAACTTGAGTTTCTTCTTGTCCAGCTTTTGGAACATCAGCTACCTTTTCATTTGTAGAAGGGTTATAAACCGTGAAAACCTCGCCGCTGTTGGCTTTTGTAAATTGACCATTAATATATAAATTCGTATTTTCAAAGTCTAATAATTTGGTTTCGTTTTTTGTTAGCATCTTATTCGCTCCTTTGATTTTTGTGGTTTTAGTTGGATACAGGTACTTTCGTTGAATTTTCATTGTGAATACACTTTAAAAAGAGCTTGACGATATCTTCATTTTTCGTTTTTCTAGGGTTAACTTGAATGTTGCCGCTTTTCATTGCGTCATCAGCCATTTCATCAATACTTGCTGGGTCGATAGCAAAGTCCTTGAATGTTGATGGGATACCGATATCTTCGGATAGAGATTTAACGGCGTTGATCGCTTCAAGGGAGCGGCTTAGTTCTGTACCACTACCTGCCGTAACGGCTCCCATGGCAATCGCAATATCTGAAAATTTATTCGGATTTGAAACGCGATTAAACTCCATCACATGCGGTAACAATATCGAATTAGCAATGCCATGAGGAACATTGTATTTTGCGCTTAATGGATGGCTCATCGCGTGAACATTTCCTAAGCGGGTATTATTAAAGGCCAGCCCGGCAATCAAACTGCCGTAAAGCATATTGTAGCGTGCTTCTAAATCATCGCCACTATGGACGGCCGTTCGTAAGCTTCCAGAAATAAGTTCGATTGCCTTTAGAGCAAGAACTTCGCTAATGACGTATGCTTTTTTAGAAACATACGATTCAATCGCATGGACCAGCGCATCTAAACCAGTTGATGCTGTTAATGAAGGAGGCAGAGATAGAGTTAATACAGGATCGACGATAGCCCAACGTGCTGCGAGATGCCGGCTTCCGACCGTGAACTTGTATTCGCGGTTGTGATCAGTAATGACTGTAAAGATCGTGACCTCACTTGCCGTCCCCGCCGTTGTTGGGATGGCAATCAATGGCATCCCTTGCTTAGGTACCGTGTTGATGCCTTCATAATCTGTAATGTCGCCGCCGTTTGTTCCTAAGATAGAAACGGCTTTAGCAACATCTAAGGGACTACCGCCACCGATTCCGATGATGATATCGGCATGACTTTCCTGCAATACTTTATAGCAGGCTTCTACTGTTAAAGTTGAGGGATTGGCTTCCACACTAGAAAATACCGTTCCGTCAATATTTGCGTTTGATAACTGTTGTACAATTATGTCCAATAGGCCTGCTTGTTCAATTCCCTCATCAGAAACGATTAAAGCATGTGTAAAATTCCCGCTTTTTATAATTTCAGGTATCGACTGAACGGAATGATTGCCCATAATGATTTCGGTATTACAGTTAAATTCAGAAATAACATTTCCTAACATACATTTCCCTCCTTTTTAAGTTCAAATAACACTATTGCAAAACCTATGCCAAAAACTAGAAGCTTGTGAAATCAGCATTTTTTGGCGGTGAGTTTTACATTTTTTTGTGCATGTGCGCACTTGTTGTGCAATCTTGCACTTGACGTAAACCTATTATTCTAGTGAAATTAAAGAAAAAGGAGGAGATAGGATGGAAGGAAAATCGTCAGCACGTCATTCTCAACTTGAACACTTAAAGAATTTTATTATTCATACAGATTATCCCGTCTTTTTATTTGATAAAAACTACAGGCTCGTCTATTTCAATTCAGCTGCGGAGCAATTTGTTGATGATTTTCAAGAACCGATCTCACTCAAATTAGAGAAAGAGAAAAGATTTATAGAATGCAAGATTAAACTCCATAACTACTTTTACACATGCAGAGGGTATGTCATTAGTGTAAATAATGAGCGGTATTACTACGAGACGATTGATCCGCTGAAAAGTGATGTTGAGAAGATTTCTAATTTACATGAAGAGTTGGAAATGATCATCAATGGTGTTCATGATGGAATTTATGTCACGGACGGCAGAGGATTTACGCTACGAATTAATAAATCGTATTCGGAATTAACCGGGATATCCAAAGATGAAGTCGTAGGGCGACACGTATCGGAGTTAGTTGAAAAAGGATATTTTGATATTTCCAGTACGCTTAAAGTGTTAAAGTACAAAAAAACAATTTCAATTTTGCAAAAGATAAAAGATACTAAGCAAGTTTGGCTCGTTACAGCCAAGCCCATTTTAAACGAAGTCGGTCAAATCAAACGGATCGTCAGTACGATTTATGACATGACAGAACTCAATAAACTCCGTGAAGAATTAAAGGATCAATCGAGTGCTATCCGTGATAAACAAAGTGAAATCGATGTGTTACGTTCGCAAATTACAAACGTACCGGGAATTATTGGGAAAAGTAAAGCGATGGAAAAGGTAGTGAACTACATACAGAAGCTGAGCCATGTGAATACATCGATTATGCTGCTAGGTGACACTGGGGTAGGCAAAAGCATGATTGCCAAAGCGATTCATAGTTCAGGGGAAAGGAAAGGTGAAAATTTTATTGAGATTAATTGTGGCGCCATCCCGGAAAACTTATTTGAGTCGGAATTGTTTGGTTATCATGCTGGTTCATTTACAGGAGCCAAAAGTAGCGGAAAGAAAGGCTTGATTGAAGCTGCTGACAAAGGGACGTTGTTTCTGGACGAAATTGGCGAGATGCCAATGGCATTACAAGTGAAGCTGCTGACGGTCATTCAAAATAAAAAAATCCGAAAAATTGGCGAACTCATGGATAGAGAAGTCGATATCCGAATTATCGCCGCCACAAATAAAGATCCATTAACGCTAATTGAGCAAAATAAGCTCCGTGAAGATTTGTATTATCGGCTTTCCGTAGTTCCGATACGCATTCCGGCATTAAAAGAGAGAAAAGATGATATTTTTCCGCTAGTGAATCACTTTATTCGCAAGTACAATCAACTGCACCAGAAATCGATTAAGCTCTCACGAGAAATTCTCGATATCTTTATGGATTATCATTGGCCGGGAAACATTAGAGAGTTGGAGCATTTGGTTGAACAAATTGTCGTTCTTTCCGATGATGATAGATTTGTAGAAAGAGAGGATTTGCCTGATCAACTCCTTGGGCCAGAACAAGAAGCAATGCCAAGTTCAGTTCCTTTTTCGACTGTGACATCGTTAAAAGAAATTACGGAACAAGTTGAAAAGCAAGCAATTATCGAAGTCTGGAATAAGACATTGGATATGGAAGGTTGTGCAAAAAAACTAGGTGTACACCGGACAACTTTGATTAGAAAAGCAGCAAAGTACGGCTTGCAATTCGAAAAGGAGATCCACCGAAACTAAACAGGTAGTGATACGGGTGTCTCTAACTAGTACATGTAGAGGCACTTTATTTTTTTATTACCTAAACAGCAGCGGTTAGCATTCCGAATACATTCTATTTTCAAAAAATATTTGCAATAAATAATCGATGTGATTATACTTGTATTACAAATCCGCTTGTATTACAAGTTACAGATTGTTTTTTGGATGCATTAATAAAAGGGAACATAAATCTTATAATTGGAGGGCTCTAGTATGTATGATTTTGCAATTGTTGGGGGAGGTATCGTCGGTCTTTCAACAGGTATGGCCTTATATGAGAAATACCCTGATGCAAAAATAGTTTTGCTGGAAAAAGAGAATGTGGTGGCAATGCATCAAACGGGACATAACAGCGGGGTAATTCATTCTGGGATTTATTACAAGCCTGGTAGTTTTAAGGCGAGGTTTGCCCGGCAAGGAAGTCAGTCGATGAGGCAATTTTGTGAGGAACACGGCATTGAGCATGATATTTGCGGAAAAGTGATTGTAGCTACTAAAATAGAAGAACTGCCTTTATTAGATAACTTGTTTAATAGAGGGATTGAAAATGAATTGAATATTAGAAAGATAGGTTCAGAGGAGTTAAACGAAATTGAGCCTCACGTTAATGGGGTGGCAGCAATTCATGTCCCGATGGCTGGTATTGTGAATTACAAGCAAGTCAGTGAAGTGTTTGCGGACATCATCCGTAAGCAGGGCGGAGAGATTGTATTAGGGGCAAAGGTTGAAAAAATAACGGAAGCCGAAAATTCTTCAATTGTCGAAACAGCCCAACAAACGTATCACACCCGTTTTGTCATTAACTGCGCAGGGTTACATAGTGATCGGGTCGCGAAGATGGCAGGATACTTGCCTGATATGAAAATCGTTCCGTTTCGGGGTGAATATTTCAAGCTCAAGCCTGAGAAGCGCCACCTCGTAAAAAATTTAATTTACCCTGTTCCGAATCCGAACTTCCCATTCCTAGGTGTTCACTTTACACGCATGATTGGCGGGGAAGTCGATGCAGGACCAAATGCAGTATTGAGCTTGAAGCGTGAAGGATACAGAAAGACTGATTTTAATTTGAAAGACTTTTCTGAAGTCATGGCAAATAAAGGCTTTTGGAAATTAGCGAGCAAATATTTAAAAGAAGGCGCTGAAGAAATGTACCGCTCCTTCAGTAAGGAGAGGTTTGTGAAAAGCCTGCAAGAATTAATCCCAGAGGTAACAGAAGAAGATCTCGTTCCTGCTCCAGCGGGTGTTCGTGCTCAAGCATTAAAAAGTGACGGCGGTTTAGTTGATGATTTCCACATTATTGTCGGAAAAAGGAGTATTCATATTTGTAATGCCCCCTCTCCTGCAGCAACTGCTTCGATTGAAATCGGAAAAGCCATCGTGGATAGAATTCCAAAACTCGAGGCAAAGAAGCTTCTTGTGTAAGCTCTGCCAAATGATAAGGGGGTAAAATCTTGTCAGTGCCAATCCAACGCCGTAGAGTCTCTGAACTTGTTTTAGAAGAAATCAAAAAGTTAATCAAAAAGGGAGAGTTTAAGCCAAATACTAAGCTTCCTTCAGAAAATGAGCTGGCAAAAATGTTCCAAGTTAGTCGTGTCCCGATTAGGGAAGCGATTAGTGTGTTGGCAGCAGGAGGAATTGTTGAACCGCGCCAAGGTGGTGGAAACTGGATCCGAGAAGTAGATTTTGCCAATATGATGGAAAAAGTGACGATTGAGATGGTTGACATTAAACAACTGTTAGATTTGCTTGAATTTAGGATCATCGTTGAAGCAGAGGCGGCAGCCCTGGCCGCAGAGCGGTATAAACAAGAGGATATAGAACAGTTAGAAGCGGCTTTGGATGTTTTTCGCAAAAGCACAATAGATGATGAGAATACGATCGGTGACCAAGCTGATTATACCTTTCATCAAATTATTGTAAAGGCTTCTTATAATCCATTTTTAATGCAAACGATTGATAATATCTCTGACTTGTACCAAAAGTACTTGAAATTTTCTTTGAAAAAAAACATCGGCTTCAAAATGAAAAGAGAGCAAGTATATGGTGAGCACAAATCCATTTTTGAAGCCATCAAGGAACGGGATGCCAATACTGCACACATGAAAATGAAAGAACATCTGCAAAATACGAAACAGAAGCTAGAAAAATTAAAAATAGAAGAGTAAGGATCTCGCAGAATGAGCAGAGGCTCAGCTGACATGAATGGGAATTTCATCGATTATTGCGAAAGTGATGCAATCTTGAACATGATGATGTCTTATTACATCAAGAATCGGTAATTTTTCAGTCAGTTTTAGTAAGTTTGCCTATGATTTAGGCTTTTAACTTTTGGCACGATACTTGCAATTTAAGATATTTGAAAACTTTTTATCTTCATATTTTCATAACTGAAATTGAATATAGCAGGGGGGGACTGAAAGAAACGACTCATTCTGCTTCAGAATGTAAACGGATACAAACTGAAGTGGATTATAAAGCTTGAGATGGCGGTCAAATTGTTAGGGGGTAATTACCTAGTAGTTGATGGAGGGATGGAAGAAGGAAGACAATCTTTTTTATCTATTAAGTTACTAAGATATCATTTTTTATAGGAGGGTTTAACTGTGAAAAAATTATTAGCAACTGCATTACTTTCACTTTCTTTAGCATTAACAGGGTGTGGATTTGGAGATACGAATACAGAAACAAGTTCGAATGGAACAGACACAGGTGAAGCGAATACAAGTAATAATGAAGCAAGCATTGTACTAAACATGAGTTTGCCTGAGGGACCTGGAACGAAGAACGATGCTGGGGCAAAAGCGTTTAAGGAAAAGCTAGAAGAATTAACGGATAATGAAATGACTGTAGAAATTCACTATAGTAACGCATTTGGCGGAGAAAGAGAAGTATATGAAATGATGGGGCAAAATACGCTCGATTTAGCTCTTCAATCAAGTGGACCAATGGGAGTCTTCGATGAAAGAATGTATGTGTTTGATTTACCATACCTTTTTGAAAACTCTGAGCACGCTCGTGCGGTATTAGATGGTGAAATCGGTCAAGAATTAGCTGACATCTTTGAGGAAGCAGCTAATGTAAAAATCTTATCATGGGTTGAGAATGGTTTCGTAGTAGTCGGTACTTCTAAAGGAACTGTAAAAGAAATCTCTGATTTTGATGGTTATAAAATCCGTGTTCAAGAAAGTGCCGTTCAAATTGACACTTGGAGAGCTGTTGGAGCTGATCCAACGCCAATGGCATGGCCAGAAGTATTCACATCTTTACAACAAGGGGTAATTGATGGACACGATCAAGCGATTATGGTTCTTGAAACAGGGAAATTCTATGATGTTCAAGATTCTGTAACAATTATTGATGCTCGATTTGTTGCTGCTCCTATTTCTATGAGTGCTGATAAGTTCAATTCATTCACTGAAGAACAACAACAAGCGTTAATCGAAGCAGCAGAATATGGTAGAGAACAAGGACGTAAGAGAATTGACGAAATGTATGCAAGTTCTAAAGAGTTTTTAGCGAATGAAGGCGGACTTGAAATCTATGAGTTTACTGATGAGCAAAAAGCTGAATACCTAGAGTTAACAAAAGGAGTATACGAGAAGTGGACTCCGGTTATTGGTGAAGACCTTATTGAGAAAATTAGAGCGTACGAGTATTAATCACTAGGGTTCAATCACAATCAATAGTAGAGTAATGTAATTCAAGGTGGTGTTGAGAGTTATACCACCTTGGATTATTCTCTATATTTAATATCTATATTTGATCCTAAGTTATTGATTAGAATAAATTTTTCTAGACGAAAGACGATTTTCATGGTGAAAAATAGGTTTTCGTATATTTAGAAAGGTTCATTACCACTTTAAGAATATTCTTTTAGCTAGAGGTGCTGAGTATAACACTTAATAACTTGTAATTCTTTTAACTTATTTATAGTGATTGATCTTTATATCGGTAAAGAATGTTCCACCATTAAAATCGTTTTTCGAAAAATCTTTGCGAGAAGTATAATATTTTAAGTGAATTTAAGAGAGGTAGCTTTTGAAGGGGGATCTTATTATGAGTCGTTCGATTTCGTTTTTACTAAATATCGTAGATAAAACAAATAAAATCATTGAGTACATGTTAGCTCTTTTCTTAGCTATTATGTCATGTGCCATTTTTTGGCAGGTATTTAGTAGGTATATTGTTGGAAGTTCAACATCATGGTCTGAGGAATTAGCAAGGGTTTTGATGGTTTTCATCGTTCTTTTAGGATCAGCTGTTGCTTTAAGGAAAGGCCAGATGTTGTCTGTTGAAGTTCTATCAGAGCTTATCGATGATACGAAAAAAAGGTATTTAAGCATTGTAGTGAATGCTTTTTCGATTATCTTTTACTTTGTTCTTTTCTATTATGGTTACTTGCTTGCTGAGAAAGTTTCTGGACAAACATTACCAGGGCTCGGTATTTCGATATTTTGGTTGTATGTAGCATTGCCTGCAGGAGGCTTTTTTCTAATTGTGAATGCCGTAGCAAACATACTAGAAAATATTAAGGAAGTGAAAAAATGATTCCAATATTTTTTGTCTCGCTATTTTTACTCTTATTTCTAAGTATTCCCGTTGCGGTCGCATTAGGGTTGGCTTCGGTCTTCGGAATCATGATGCATCCGTCGCTAGATTTGTCTGTTGTTCCGCAACGTATTTTAATATCGATTAACTCCTTTCCATTAATGGCGATACCGTTCTTTATTTTGGCTGGCGGTCTGATGCAAACGGGAGGGATTGCAAAACGTCTTGTTAATTTTGCCACCGCCTTAGTTGGTCATGTGACTGGTGGGTTAGGTATGGTTGCGATTATTACGGCGATGTTTTTTGCAGCAATTTCTGGGTCGGGAACAGCGACGGTTATTGCGATTGGGTCGATTTTAATCCCGGCGATGATTGCTAAAGGATATGAGGCGGGTTTCACAAGTGCAACCTTGTCTGTGTCAGGGGCACTGGGGATTATAATCCCGCCAAGTATTCCTTTGATCCTCTACGGGATTACTGCGCAAGTTTCGGTAAGTGATATGTTCCTGGCAGGTATTATACCAGGATTTCTAATTACGGTGTCTTTATTAATTTTGGCTTATATTGTTTCATCGAAAGATAAATACGAAAAGATGCCGAAAAGTTCGTTCAAAGAATTGCTGGTTGCGTTTCGAATCGCCATTCCTGCTTTAATCATGCCAGTTATTGTTTTAGGTGGGATTTACGGAGGGATCTTTACGCCGACTGAGGCTTCTATTGTAGCGGTTGCTTATTCGTTGCTCGCGGGCCTACTCTATCGAGAGATAAAACTAAAGTCATTAATCGATACGTTTGTTAATTCAGCAATTACAACAGCAGTCATTATGATTATTATTGGTACGTCGGGTTTGTTCAGTTTCTTTATTCAAATCAACGGAATTCCATCGATGCTGACAGATTTTATGTCGAATGTTACGACGAATCCTTATATCTTCTTAATCATCATTAATATTGTGCTTCTGTTAGTGGGAATGGTTATTGAAGGTAGTGCCGCAATCTTAATTTTGACTCCGTTATTGTTGCCGATTGCGCTCAATGTTGGAATAGACCCTGTCCATTTTGGAATTGTTATGGTTGTAAACTTAGCGATTGGCTTAGTGACACCGCCAGTAGGCTTAAACCTATTTGCCTCGTCACAAATTTCGAAGGTGCCTATAAGTAAGGTATCAAGGGCTGTACTTCCATACATTATTATCATGTTTGTTACAACAATAATTATTAGTTTTATTCCGTTTCTTTCTATCTGGTTTCAATTTTTGTAAAGGAGGAACAACCGTAAATGAAAGCGTTGGTTAAGAAATTCCCAGGCATTGAAGGGGTTTGTTTGGAAGAGATTGAAGAACCTGCTGCAAAGGCACATGAAATTAAAGTGAAAGTTCATGCGGCAGGTATTTGCGGGACGGATCTGCATATTATCCATGATGAGTATCCGTGCAATGCCCCTGTTGTAATGGGGCATGAATACTCTGGAGTGGTTGTAGAGGTTGGGGAAGAAGTCGACCGCTTTAAAGTTGGTAACCGTGTGGTTTCGTTGACAGCTGTGGAAACGTGCGGGGCGTGCACGTATTGTAATCAAGGCCTTCTAATGTTATGCAATGAGCGAAAGTCAATTGGATCGGGTGTCGATGGTGCCTTTGCTGAATATATCGTGATTCCAGAAAAGGCAGCTTATAAAATTCCAGAAAGTGTTACTCTTGATGAGGCTGCACTTACTGAGCCGTTAGCGTGCGCCGTTCGATGCATTATGGAGAGAGGCAGGGTCGATGCCGGGGAATTTGTCTTTGTTTCAGGTCCGGGAACGATTGGGTTATTAGCTTTACAGGTGGCTAAAGCGAATGGCGCCAATGTCGTAGTCGTTGGTACATCGCGTGATGAGAAGCGTCTCGATTTAGCTCTGGAGTTAGGGGCGATGGCCGTGGTTAACATGGAAGATCAAGACGCCGAAGAGCAGCTGATGAAGCTGACGAACAAGAAAGGCTTTGATGTTGCGATTGAATGTGCAGGGGTCTCGGTTTCTTTACATAACTGCATTCATTTATTACGCAAACAAGGTTTACTTATTCAAATGGGTTTGTTCGGGAAAAAAATAGAAGTTGACTCCGACCTTATGGTGATGAAGGAATTGAATTATGCAAACGGGTTTGCAACAGAGCCCACCTCTTGGGAGGTTGCTTTAAGGCTGCTTGAGTATAAGCATGTCGATGTCTCTCGCTTACTTTCCAACAAACTTTCCATTGATAACTGGAAAGAGGCTGTTCGGTTAGCTGAACAAAAGATTGGCTATAAAACACTGCTTCTTCCAAATGGGGAATAGCCTTATAAGAGATAAGAAAATAATGGTCATGGCTTGGCTTACTGGTCATAGTAACGAACAAAAGGAGAAAGTGACGATGTCAATAAAACATAGGATTGAAGCGAGTAATTCTACATTGCACCGTTCGTTTAATAACTCCTATAGACCAATTACAACGATTTGTTCAGGCGATTCTGTTCAATACTCAACAATTGATGTTGAAATGGGATATAACGAAAAGGATGGAAGAAGAAGAGAATTTTCATCGAGAGAGCAAGAAGATTTCTGGGGACATCCTTTGATTGGACCTGTTTTTATTGAAGGTGCAAAGGCAGGAATGACACTAGAGGTTAAAATCAATCAGATTGTTCCGAGTTGGTATGGCTGGAATTGTGCGGCCGGAAAAACGAACTGGCATAATGAGCAGTTAGGAATTTCTGAAAAAGAACAAGTTCGGTTGGAATGGCTCATTGATTATGAAACAGGGGTGGCAACCTGTGAGCGTAATGGACGTTCTTTTTCTGTGCCGGTTCGTCCCTTTATGGGGGTAATGGCCAATGCGCCTGGGGAGTCGGGGACGTACTCGACAATTCCTCCACGGTACTGTGGAGGGAATCTCGATTGTAAGGAACTGGTGAAAGGAAGTACATTGTATTTGCCGATTGCTGTAGACGGGGCACTATTTTCGGTAGGAGATGGCCATGCTGCTCAAGGAGATGGAGAAGTATCAGGACAGGCGATCGAATGCCCAATGGACCTGGTTGATTTAACGTTTACAGTAAGAGAAGATATGCGCCTACGCATGCCTCGGGCGAACACCCCATCAGGTTGGGTGACATTCGGTCTTGATGAAGATTTAAACAAGGCAACAGTGGCTGCATTAGAGGAAATGCTCTCTCTTATCCAAGAGGTGCATGGAGTGAGTAAGGAGGAAGCGACTGCTTTAGCAAGTGTTGCTGTTGACTTGCGTATCACTCAAATTGTCAATCAAATCAAAGGTGTGCATGCCGTTTTACCGCATGGTTTCCTGCGGTAAAGATATTAGGAATAGAAAAAAGTCCCAAGTAAATGACACTCACTTGGGGTTTTTTTAATGGACAAGGGCCGGGGCTATGTAGCAAGGAAGATCATACAGAAAGTAACTTCGGCCTGTTACCTTTATTAAGTTTATGCGGTTATTTTTCAATCTTATACTTTTGCATTTTTCTTACAAGTGTTGATTGATCAACTTTTAGGGCAACGGCAGCTTTTCGGATGCTTGGATAGGCGTTAACTGCATCACGTATAAGCTTCTCTTCAAAGGCTTCCAACTGTTCTTTTAATGGTTCAGGGTTGACGCCTTCTGAAGCTTGTTCAACTGATGTAGGGACGAGATTTCGTTGAAAACCATCATTGAACTGCAACTCTTTTTGTAAATCGACCAGATTAACTTCCGAATTCGGGCACATTAATGCTACGCGTTCGACAACATTTTGCAGCTCCCGTACATTTCCAGGCCAATCGTAGTTGATGAAAGCATTCAAAGCATCGTTTGTGAATGTGCGGTTAATGCCGTACTTATGATTAATCCCTTTTAAGAAATGATATGTTAAAGGAATGATATCGTCTTTTCTTTCTTTTAATGAGGGGATGACGATTGGGATAACGTTTAAGCGGAAAAATAAATCTTCCCGAAATGTACCCTCAGCAATCATTTTTGCCAAATCTCGGTGGGTTGCCGCAATAATCCGAATATCGATCGGGATCGGCTCTGTTCCACCGACGCGTGTAATCTCCTGTTCTTGTAATACGCGTAACAGCTTAACTTGTAATTGGAGTGGCATTTCACCGATCTCATCTAGAAAGATAATGCCGTGATTGGCTGCTTCAAACAAGCCGGCTTTTCCTTTTTGATTCGCCCCTGTAAAAGATCCTGCTTCATAGCCGAATAACTCTGACTCAAGCAGGGATTCAGGGATGGCACCGCAATTGATTTTTATTAACGGCTTGTCCTTTCGAAAGCTATTGCGGTGAATCAGTTCGACGATTTTCTCTTTCCCTACCCCTGACGCTCCTTGAATGAGCACGCCGGAATCAATTTGGGCAACGCGTGAGGCCCGGTCCAATACATCTTTCATCATAACTGAATGAGCAATGAGGGAAAGCTTTGGATCGTTTTGTTCTTTTAAAATTTCCAGCTCGTGATGAATCTGTTGATTTTGCCGCTCTAACTGTTGAATTTCAGCTTCCAATGAATTCAAATGGGTTAAGTCTCTGACATTGTTCACGATTTTTATAATTTCTCCGTCTTTGTTTCGAATCGGAGCAGCAGAAACGAGGACGGTCGCTCCAGTGCTGATTTTTTGAATGATTGTTACTTCCTTATTTTCTTTTAACGCCCGTAATGACGCTGATGTATCAATAATCCCTTCAATTTCAAGATCTTTTAAGTTCCTGCCAATACATTCCTTTGCCGATAAACCAGTAATCTGTTCATAGGACGGGTTTTGATGAATGATTGTGCCGTTTTTATCTGAGATAACAATTCCATCAAACGAAGAATTAATAACCTCATTGAGTTCATTTCTTACCTCTTGTAAGGATTCCTTTTCTTTTTTTAGACGTTGTAATTCATTTTTTACGCGAATCATCTCGTCGACCGGTTGGATTAAAACAATCACTTTATTATTTTCTGTAAAACTAGTAATTTCTGCTGGGAAATTTATCAGACTAAAAGAATTAGCACCCTGTAAAGCGTTCTCAATAATCGTTTCAATATGATAGTTGTATTTTTCAGTGATAGAGTTTGAAAATAAGATTTCACCTTGTTTATTAATAATGAGAATCCCAATGGTATTTACTTTTGAAAATATTTTCTCCATAAAACTGTCTCCTTGCATCATTATTTAAGAAATTGATGATAAATTACATCATTTTCTTAATTATACATCATTTCTGTATGATAATAATAGGAAAAGTGTGATAATCTCGGCGTTAAAAACTTGGCATACAAATTGCATATAAATTAGTTATATATGAATAAAACATTTAGGAGGTAACTCTATGTCAGTCTTAGTGAGAGAATCATCTCTATCAAAAGAAAAGTTAAAAACAATGTTACATGACATGATGGTTATTAGAAGTTTTGAAGAAACAGTTGAGAAATTATACCAGGAGGGAAAAATCCACGGAACGATGCATTTATGTATTGGCCAGGAAGCAACAGCAGTTGGGGCATGCGTACCGTTATCAAATGAAGATAAAATTACAAGTACGCACCGGGGACATGGTCATAGCATTGCCAAAGGAACTGAAGTGAAGCGAATGATGGCAGAACTGCTGGGAAAAGAAACCGGATACTGTAAAGGGAAAGGCGGATCAATGCATATTGCTGATTTAGATGTCGGTAATTTAGGTGCCAACGGGATTGTAGCAGCGGGCTTGCCTTTAGCGACGGGTGCGGCACTGACATCCAAAATGAAAGATTTAGGTTATGTTGTTGTTTGTTTCTTTGGAGATGGGGCAACAAATGAGGGCGCTTTCCATGAATCTCTGAATTTAGCATCTATTTGGAATTTGCCTGTTGTTTTCTTCTGTGAAAATAATTTATACGGCATGTCGGGGTCGATTAAAGAGATGACCAACATAAAACATATTGCCGAACGCGGAGCGGCGTACGGGATTCCAAGTGAAACGATTGACGGCAACAATGTGCTAGAAGTTGTAAAAGCAACAGAGCAAGCGGTGGATAGAGCAAGACGCGGGGAAGGCCCAACGCTTATTGAGGCAGAAACATACCGCTGGAGAGGTCATTCTCGTAGTGATGCAAGAAAGTATCGTACAAGAGAAGAAGAAAAAGAGTGGAAGAAAATGAAGGATCCGATCGCTTTATTTAAGGATCAGCTCATTGCCGAAAATATCATGACTGAAGACGAGTTTAACGAGTTAAATAAAAAGGTTCAAGCCGATATGGATGATGCTGTAGAATTTGCTGAAAACAGTCCGGCACCAGGATTGGATACGTTAACAACCGACATTTATGCATAATGGAAAGGGATGAATACAGTGAGAGAAATTACGTACTTAGAAGCAATTAGAGAATCAATGAGTCAAGAAATGCGCAGTAATGAAGATGTTTTTATTATGGGTGAAGATATCGGTATTTACGGAGGGGCTTTCGGTCTTACGAATGGCATGATTGAGGAGTTTGGCCCGGAACGAGTAAGAAATACGCCTATTTCTGAAAGTGCAATTAGCGGCTGTGCAGTCGGTGCAGCAATGACTGGGATGAGACCGATTTTGGAAATTCAATTTTCGGATTTCATTGTGATCGCGATGGATAATATCGTCAACCAAGCAGCAAAGATGCGGTATATGTTTGGAGGAAAGGCGAAGGTTCCAATGGTTGTTCGCCTTCCGAGCGGCTCTGGGGCAGGGTTTGCAGCACAGCACTCGCAAAGCTTAGAAGCATGGATGGCACATATTCCTGGTCTGAAAATCGTGCAGCCATCAACAGCGTATGATGCAAAAGGATTAATGAAAGCAGCGATTAATGATGATAACCCGGTTTTATTTTACGAACACAAAATGCTCTACAACACGAAAAACGAAGTGCCGGAAGAAGAGTATGAGATTCCATTAGGTAAAGCGGATATTAAAAAGGAAGGCTCTGACATTACGATTGTATCAACAGCTATGATGGTTAGCCGTTCACTAGAAGCAGCTGCAGAACTAGAGAAGGAAGGAATCAGTGTGGAAGTCATTGATCCTCGTACTTTAGTTCCGCTCGATACTGAAACGATTTTAGAATCGGTCAAGAAAACAAGTCGAGTACTCGTTGCGTATGAAGCGGTAAAAAGAGGCGGTTATGGAGCCGAAATTGCGAGCATGATTGCCGAAAGTGAAATCTTTGATTATTTAGATGCACCAATTCGACGTCTCGGCGGTGTACCGACACCAATTCCATACAATCCAGAATTAGAAAAAGCAGCGGTTCCACAAGTACAAGACATTATTGAAGAATGTAGAACATTAATGAATAAGTAAGGAGGTGACATTTCAATGGCTACAGAGGTAGTAATGCCTAAATTAGGGGCAACGATGGAGGAAGGTACGATTGTTTCGTGGTTAGTTCAAGTAGGAGAAGAAGTAGAAGAAGGCGATCCCATTGTTGAAATTCAAACGGATAAAATTGTCATGGAGATTGAAGCAGAACGAACAGGGATTTTACTAAAAACCTTCCATGATGAGCATGCGGTCGTAAAAGTCCATGATGTTATCGCATACTTAGGTGACGAAGGAGAAAATATCGAAGGGCTAGACAAACAACCGTCAAATGAGTCCGCTCCTGTAAAAAATGAAACTGAAACCTTAGCTAGCGGAGAGGGAAATGACCTAAAAACTCCAGCAACAGCAAGTGGCGACAAAATTAGACGAACCCCCGCTGCAAGAAAATTAGCAGAGGAGCATCAGTTGGATTTGGGTGCCATTTTAGGTACAGGTCCGCTTGGACGAATCTATAAGGCTGATGTAGAAAAGTATTTAGAGAATAATACAAAGAAAATTACCCCGTTAGCAAAGAAAATCGCTGAGAACGAAGGAATAGATTACAGTCAATTGGAAGGTTCAGGATTAAACGGGAAAATTGTAAAAGACGATATTGTTTCCCCTCGCCCTTCAGCAGAGGCCGAGAAAGAAACCGTTGTCAGTCCGTCCCAAGACAAACGAGTCCCATTGAAAGGGATCCGTAAAGTCGTGGCAGACCGTATGTCACAAAGTGCTTATACGGCACCTCACGTCACATTAACGAGCGAAATCGATATGACCAATTGTGTCAATGTGCGCCAAGAGTTGCTTCCTGCGATTGAAAAAATGAACGGCCATCGTCTTTCTTTTAACGAAATCATTGTAAAAGCGACGGCGCAAACATTAAGAAATCATCCTGAAATCAACATTTCCTTACAGGATCAAGAAATCATCTATCATTCTGCAATTAACGTTGGCTTTGCGGTCGCCGTGCCGAATGGACTGGTCGTTCCAGTGGTGAAAGGCGCTGACAAAATGGGGCTTGCGCAAATCACGGAAGAATGTAAGACTTTAGGCGGTCTAGCCAGAGAAGGAAAGCTTCTGCCAGAACAAATGCAAGGTGGTACTTTTACGATTAGCAATTTAGGTATGTATGCGGTTGATGGTTTTTCACCAATAATTAATCAACCAGAGGCTGCGATTTTAGGTGTCGGAAGGATCGTTGAAAAACCAGTGGCTTACAATGGTGAAATTGCCTTAAGGTCAATGATGGTACTTAGTCTTTCTTTTGATCACCGCATTATTGATGGCGCTCCTGCAGCCGCATTTTTGACGGAATTAAAAGAGATATTGGAACACCCATTAAAACTAATGATATAAGGTGGTAACGAAATTGAAGTCATATGATGTAGTCATTGTCGGTGGTGGACCAGGAGGATATGTTGCCGCACTAAGAGCTTCCCAGAACGGAAAACGTACGGCTCTTATTGAAACAGATCAGCTAGGCGGCACATGTCTCAATCGCGGTTGTATCCCATCGAAAACGTTATTAAAGCATGCTGAAATTATTGAAGGAATTGAAAAAGCAAAAAGCTGGGGAATTACAGCGGAAAATGTCAGCCTTTCATTAACAGAAATGTTTGCAAGGAAGGATCAAGTAATTGCGACGCTAAGAAGCGGTATCCAGCATTTATTAGCCCAAGGGAAAATTGATGTTTACAACGGCTACGGAGTGATTCATTCGAATAAAGTAGTCTCGATTCAAACGGAGACTGACACAAAACAAATTTCCGGTGAAAAAATAATTATTGCTACAGGCAGCCAACCGGTCGTTCCGCCGATAGAAGGGGTCGAATCCGTCCATTACCATACAACTGATACGATTTTTAATATTGAGGCCATTCCTTCGTCAATCGTTATTGTTGGTGGCGGTGTGATCGGTGTTGAAATGGCAAATATTTTTTCAAGTTTAAATACAGCGGTTACGATTATTGAATTGGGCGATCACATTATCCCAACAGAAGATCAAGATGCTTCAAAAGAATTGCTGAAAAGCTTGAAGAAAAAAGGAATCAAAGTGTTAACAAAATATGAAGTGACGTCTGTCAAAGAAGGTCAGAATGGAAAAATCATCGAAGTGAGCTCAAAGCAAGGCAAAACAGACACACTTCAGGCCGATGAAATTCTGCTTGCCGTTGGACGTAAGCCAAATCTATCAGGTGTTGCAGAACTCAATCTGCAAATGAATGGCAGGCATATAGCGGTCAATGATCACCTCGAGACTAGCTTAAAAGACTTTTTTGCTGTCGGTGATGTGATTGGTGGACTGCAGTTAGCGCATGTAGCAAGTGCTGAAGGCTTAACAGCTGTTGAAAATTTAAATGGACCAAAACAAAAAATGAACTATAAAGTCATGCCGCGTTGTATTTACACGAACCCACAAGTAGCGAGTGTCGGTATGACGGAAGTAGAATTGAAGGAAAAAGGAATCAACTACAAAGTCAATAAATTCGCTTTTTCTAGTAATGGGAAAGCACTGGCATCGGGTGAAACAGAAGGATTTACAAAAGTAATGATCGATGAGAAGTACGGAGAGATTCTAGGAGTTGTTATGATTGGCGCACACGTGACTGAAATGATCGGACAATCGTCAGCTTTTATGTTTTTGGAAGGAACCATTGAAGAGCTGGCACAAATGGTTCAGCCTCATCCGTCACTCTCTGAAGTTTTAATGGAATCAGCCAATGTACTGGTAGGAAAAGGCATACATTCATAGTTAGAAGGTGAGCGTACGATGTCGTTTGATATTAAGGGAAAAAAGGCCATCATCACTGGCGGGGCTCAAGGGCTAGGACGATCGCTCGTTGAAGCTTTTTATACGGCAGGAGTTGAAATCGCAGTTATCGATATCTCTGAAAAAATTCATGATCTACCAAGTGAATTCAATGATAATGACCAAAAAATTCATGCTTTGAAAGGTGATTTACTAGACATTGATAGTTTAAGAGATAGTTTTCAGACTGCTTTAGAAAAACTCGGTGGCACAATTGATATTTTGATAAACTGTGCAGGTTTAATTGACCGTGGGCCTGCCTTAGAGAGTTCACTTGACAGTTGGAATCGGATTTTTGGGTTAAATGTAACTTCCACCTTTGAATTATCACGATTAGCTGCTGCAAAAATGAAAGAGCAAGGCGCAGGAAAAATAATCAATATGGGGTCGATTCTATCTGTATTAGGCGGCTATAATGCTGCTGCTTATTCGACAAGCAAAGGGGCCGTCTTGCAATTAACAAAGTCCTTATCAAATGAGTGGGCGGAGTATGGAATTCAGGTCAATGCCATCGCCCCGGGTTATATGGTCACACAAATGAACACAGCTCTAATGAATGACCCGGTGAGAAGACCACAAATTGAAGCAAGAATTCCTTCTAAAAGGTGGGGAACACCTGAGGATGTGGCAGGTGTTGCCTTATTTTTAGCTGCTCCTGCTTCTGACTATGTAACAGGAGCTTTAATTCCAGTTGACGGGGGCGTATTGGCAAGATAATCACTAGAAAGGAAGTACAAAATACAATGAAAAAGAAACTTTATATTAACGGTGAATGGATAAAGTCTGAACAATTTTCGGACCTTTTATCTCCGTATTCACAAGAAAAAATAGCAGAAATTCCTCAATCATCAGTGGCACAAGTCGATGAGGCAATTGAAGCTGCTTATAATGCTCGAGAAGTAATGGCGAACTTAACAGCTTATGAAAAAGCAGAGATCTTAGAGAATTTAGTTCAATTGTTAACAGAAAACCGCTTAAAGGCAGCACAAATTATTGCGTTAGAATCAGCCAAGCCACTAAAGTTCTCGTTAGGTGAAGTAGACCGAACGATTGAAACGTATAAATTTGCAGCTGAAGAAGCAAAACGAATTCACGGGGAAATGATTCCTTTAGACGGAGCAAAAAACGGTGCTAATCGACTAGGGTATACATTACGTGAGCCGATTGGTGTTGTAGGGGCGATTACTCCTTTTAATTTCCCTATGAACCTAGTTGCTCATAAAGTTGGACCGGCGATTGCATCAGGAAACTCGATTGTATTAAAGCCAGCTACACAAACGCCTTTGTCAGCCTTTTTTATCGCTGAACTTTTAAATGAAGCAGGTGTACCAAAAGGTGCATTCAATGTAGTAACCGGAAGTGGGCGTATCGTAGGGGATCGTTTAGTGACGAGTGATAAAGTCAATATGATAACGTTTACTGGTAGTCCAGAGGTTGGGATAGGTATAAGACAGAAAGCGGGTTTGAAGAAAGTAGCATTAGAACTGGGCTCTAATGCTGGGCTTATCATTGATAAGGATGTAAATTTAGATAAAATTATTCCAAGATGTGTTATTGGTGCTTTTTCGAATCAAGGTCAAGTCTGTATCTCGTTGCAAAGGATTTATATTCATGAGAGTATGCTAGATACCTTTGTTTCTAAGTTTAGAGAGGCAACAGAAAAGCTAATTATAGGAGACCCTCTAGATGAAAAAACAGACTTATCAGCCCTAATTTCTAAAAAAGACCTCGAAAGAGCAAATGGTTGGATTGCTGAAGCAATTCAAGAAGGTGCAAAGGTAGTAACGGGTGGTAAAGATGATAATGATATTCTACTGCCAACCGTACTATTAGATGTAAAGTCTCACTCTAAAGTCTCTTGCCAAGAGGTATTTGCACCGATTGTCACGATCAATCCAATTAAAAATGTTGAAGAAGGCATAGCGTATATTAATGATTCAAAATACGGATTACAAGCGGGAATCTTTACTAATGATATCCAAACAGCAATGAAAGCATCGAAACGCCTTGAGGTTGGTGGTGTCATGATCAATGATATCCCAACATATCGGGTCGACCAAATGCCATATGGTGGTGTAAAAGAAAGCGGTAACGCGCGTGAAGGAATTAAATACACGATTGCCGAAATGACAGAAATGAAACTAGTAGTTTGGAATCAAGAAGAATTATAATCCTATAGAAAATAGCACAAACCACAACCGTGGCTTGTGCTATTTTCTATGTGATATGGCCGCTATTATGCGGTAAGAATGTTAAAAATCCATTAAATTATGATCACTTAACCAAGTGTGGACACGTTTGCTGCAGGTGCACCAACGTTAATGATGGAAGAGCAGTTTCCTAATATTGCTACAGGTATTGAATCAGGGATGTATCGTTACCCAATCGGAGTAATTGGGGTATCACACCGTTTAACTTGAATGGCATTCTAGAAAATGAGAATGTGAAAGCAGTATCGTTCGTTGGTTCTTAACCAGTAGCAGGGTATGTATACAAAACAGCAGCAAATGGCAAACGTGTTCAAGCACTCGCAGGAGCAGTGTTCCTCGGTCCTGTTATTCGTGAAGGACATAAGGAGCGTACACTTGGCTATATTCAATCCGGTGTAGAAGAAGGAGGGACACTGATTCGTAACGGACTTGAAGATGACGCAGTAAAAGGTGAAGGTTATTTTGTCGGACCGACGATCTTTGACAATGTAACACAGGAAATGAAAATTTGGAAATAAGAAATTTTCATTTCCTGTTCTGGTGCGTGTAAAAGACTTGATAGAAGGCATTAAAGTAGCGAATGCATCGGACTTTGCAAACGGAGCTTGCTTGAACACTAACAAAGCAAAAGTAATCCGCTAATTCCGAGAAGAAATTGATGCTGGTATGCTTGGGGTTAATCTTGGAGTTCCTGCTCAAATGGCATTTTTCCTATTATTTGGTTATAAGAATTAGTTTAATAGGACTACAAATAATGATATCGTACTTTCACTCGTAAATGACAAACAAAATAAAGTGACAAAAGGACTTCCCCTTCAGTCCTTTTGTATTTTATAAAATAGTTAGTTAAAAGTCATGTTACAAAGTGCTCTCCCTTTGCTATTCTCCATTAAATTTTCATAAGGTAAAAGTTTACTACTCAGCGATTAATGAAGCAATTGCAGCAATAAATGATAAAGCTTCAGCTGATGTAACAGGTTTAGTGGTTTTAGCAAATCAAGGAAACATTAATGCTTACGGTACTGGTTCACGTTTTGGGATTATCCATGATGCATTTGGAAATACTTCCTGCTGATGAGTCTATTGAAGTTTCAACTCATGGTATGAATGTCTCGTTTGAGTATATTGTTGAAAAAGATCCTGATTATTTATTCGTTGTTAATCGTGATGCAGTAACAGCTGGTAAGCCTGCAGCACAACAAACAATTGAAAATGAAACCAATTAGGTAACTTTAGTATTAAAAAAGCCAGATCGGGGAAAGGATTTCTTAGACTAAACTTCCTTTATACTGTCCTATATTAAATTACTATATTTTTTGACATCGTTTTATTGTCAAAAATATAAATACGACACATGTGGAAAATGGTAAAATATGCATGGCTTTTATGATCAAAATAATTATTGTTTAGAAGTGTTTTGCTAACATTTTGCTAACGCAATCCAGTGAAAAACGGTAAAAGCCCGTTAAAGATGTTACAGGAAGAATATAGAAAGTCATTGATATACCGCACTTTCCGCACACAGCGTGTAAGATATTAGACACTCTCACCTTAGGGGCGGCATGATGTAGGGCCAACAGGATGTTGGTCACTCTGACGTTGCAGCAGGACGCCGCGGTTTTTAGTCCGAAATCCGCTTAATTCCCTTGATATATAAGGATTTTGTAGTGATTTGCTAACAAAATGCTAACATTTTTCAAATTATAGTGCTTATTTTAGAGGCTTCTCAAAGGTTGATAAAACTTTTTGGAAGGCTCTTTTTTCGTCTCTTTGGTTACGTGGTGATAAATATTACAATATTATTAGCTGTGCAATTCTGAAGAAGAGTCTGCCTTTCGATAATATTTTCTAATTATCTATCTTAACTCCTGTGGGTAATTATGCAAATTATTTTCATCAATTTAGACGTTAAGACATCTCTTGTAATGTTTAATTTCATTAGATTTTTACTGTTAAATACGTGCATTCTTGGCTAAACTAGAGTTAAAGATTTTAATGATTGGAGTAACCTTATGGATATTCAAGAACAGCTCAATCAAGCTTTAAAAGAGATTGATAGATTAAAAAAAGAAAATATACAATTAAAAAAGGATCTCTATAAAGCACAAGGTCGTAATACATCGTATAGTCGGACATCTAACATAACAAAAACAGCTACTGATTTTACTCCTAAAGATAAAGCTGCAATTAAACTTTTTATGAATATTTTTCGAGGAAGATCTGATGTTTTTGCTCAAAGGTGGGAATCGAGTACTACAGGTAAATCTGGTTATTCACCTGTATGTGAAAATGAGTGGGATAAAGAGCTTTGTCGTAAACCTTATATTAAATGCCAGGATTGCTCTCATCGATTATTTCGCACATTAACTCCCCAAGTTATATACGAACATTTAAGTGGCATAAAAACTGTAGGAATATATCCGTTACTTGAAGATAATACGTGTAATTTTCTAGCTGTGGACTTTGATAATAAACAATGGCAAGAGGGATTCAAAAGTTGATGTTTTACAAAAAATGTTTGAAAAGCGATTAAAGGGATATAAAAATATTGGTTATAGTCTATGTGGTGAAAACAAAGAGAAAAGCCAACAAATTCAATTATTCTACTAGGTTGAAATAAATAAAGCGATATTAACAATTTAACAAAAGATTCTACCGTTTGTCCTTGTTAACATCTAAAAAGTAAGTTTGATCATATGCAAAGAAAGCTGTTCTTCAACGATTTCAACTGAGGAAATAAATTAGTGCAAATTAGAAAAATATATACCTTTTATCAATATTTGATTAAAATTGGTTTAGAAGGTATATTCAGAACAACGATGGTATTCTCAATTTATATGTTTGAATGAGAGAGGTGAAGCCAATGTTCGAACTAATTAATCAAAAAAAGGGTCTTCTAGATGCGAATCGACCATTACCCAAATATACAGTT
>NZ_JBJMAU010000027.1:0-38912 GCF_052119505.1 Anaerobacillus sp. MEB173 | reverse complement strand
GACTGTATATTTGGGTAATGGTCGATTGGCATCTAGAAGACCCTTTTTTTGATTAATTTGTTCGAACATTGACTTCACCTCTCTCATTCAAACATATAAATTGAGAATACCATCGTTGCTCTGAATATACCTTCTAAACCAATTTTAATCAAATATTGATAAAAGGGATATATTTATCTAATTTCTGCTTTATTGAGATCCTTTTTTAATTGTATATTTTCTTTTTTTAGTCTATCAACCTCTTTGAAAGCTTGATTGAGCTGTTCTTGAATATCAACAAGGCTACTCCAATCATTAAAATCTTTAACTCTAGTTTAGCCAAGAAAGCACTTAATAAATAAATCTAATGAAAATAAACATTACGAGAGATGTCTTAATTCTAAATTGATGAAAAAAGAGGCTTCTCAAACGTTTTATCAACCTTTGAGAAACCTCTAAAATAAGCACTATAATTAAAAAAATGTTAGCATTTTTGTTAGCGTAACTATTAAGTTTCTTAATAAAATACAAAAGGACTGAAGGGGTCAGTCCTTTTGTTACTTTATTCTAATTGTCATTTACGGGTGAAAGAATAAAATCATTTTTTGTAATTCCTATATTGCTATATTGATTGAATAACTATCCTAAAGTCGTAAGTTCCTTTTCAAAGACTTTTTCTGGTGAAACATAATTATGTCCAAGATCTTTTGCTACAGCTTCGTATGTGATTTCACCATTTGCAACGTTTAATCCAAGTTTTAAGGATTGGTTATCAAAAATGGCTTGGAATACTCCCTTGTTCGCAATCTGTAATGCGTAAGGAACTGTAACATTTGTTAAAGCAATGGTTGACGTTCTTGGAACCGCTCCAGGCATGTTTGCCACTGCGTAATGTACAACACCGTGCTTTTCATATGTTGGGTTATCATGTGTTGTTATACGGTCAACAGTCTCTACAATACCGCCTTGATCAATTGCTACGTCTACGATTACAGAACCCGGCTTCATTGTTTTTATCATTTCTTCTGTTACCAGTTTAGGAGCTTTTGCGCCAGGAATTAGAACAGCACCGATTAAAAGATCAGCTTCTGCTACAGCTTCAGCTATGTTGAGTGGATTGGACATTAGTGTTCTAATTTGGTTTCCAAAGATATCATCTAATTGACGTAATCGCTCCGCACTTAAATCAATGATGGTAACATCTGCTCCTAAACCAATAGCTATTTTTGCTGCATTCGTGCCGACAACTCCACCACCAATGATGGTTACTTTACCGCGACTAACACCCGGAACACCTGCAAGAAGAATACCTTTACCTCCATTTGACTTTTGTAAGAACTGAGAACCAATTTGTGAAGCCATACGTCCTGCTACTTCACTCATCGGAGTAAGTAATGGAAGAGTGCGATTTACTTCTACTGTTTCATAGGCAATAGCGATAACTCCCTTGTCCTTAAGTGCTTGAGCTAATGATGGTTCAGCAGCTAAGTGTAAGTAAGTAAACAGAATTAATCCTTCACGGAAATAATCATACTCGCTTGGAAGGGGTTCTTTCACTTTCATTATCATTTCAGCTTTAGCCCATACATCTTTAGCATTTTCAATAATCTCTGCACCAGCACTGGCATAATCTTCATTTGTAAATCCACTGCCAGTTCCAGCATCATTCTCAACTAGAACACTATGACCAGCGTTTAGAAAAGACAATACTCCAGCTGGTGTAAGAGCTACACGGTTTTCATTATTTTTAACTTCTCGTGGTACACCAATAATCATTCCTACTTCCCTCCAATGAAATATGTTTTCCAATCTTCCCTAACTAAAATTTTTTTGTCTTGGTTAGATTTGTATCTCAAGTATAAGCCTTGGTTCCTTTCCCTTCATTAGACACAGTGTTAAATTTATATGAGGATTAATACGACACAATGGTGCTCGATTACCTTTATAGGTACAGAATGTCAAAAACGGATATTTCCTTCATACTGGAAATATCCGCTGTTTTTAAATTTATATTGACCTTATCTTGATCCACTATTATCTTACTCAAAATTGTCTGAAGAAAGAATATAATTCACATACGCTTCTGCACTTTCTTTAATTTCTTCTTCATCTGATGTATAGGCTCCATTAAATACAAAAGCTGGTAGGAATCTAGTGCCTATTAAATTACTAGTTGCTTGGAACGGTTTTAAAAGTTCGCTCATCGAATACTGATTACGACCGCCAGCTTGATATCTTTCTTTTGCACTTCCAGTTGATACAGCTAAAATAAGCTCTTTATTATGCAATTTATTTCCGTTTGAACCATATGCCCAACCATGTGTAAGTACTTCATCCAGCCACTTTTTAAGTAATGGAGGAGAGCTATACCAATAAAAAGGGAATTGCCAAACAATCCGGTCATGTTCTTCACATAATTTTTGCTCTCTTTCAATATCTATGTTTTCATCGGGGTATTGTTTATAAAGTTCATGAACAGTAATATTTGGATGTTTCTTCAATTCTCTTATCCATGTACTGTTCACAACTGACTTTTCAATGTTCGGATGTGCTACGATAACTAATACCTTCATTAAAAATCCTCCATACATATTTTTCTATAGACAAAATAGTTTTTAGAAAATGGAAAAAGCTAAAAGTGTGATATCGAAATTAGATATGGACTACTTTTCCAACATATTCATCATATTTTTGGTGGAGTTCCCTTCGTGCTTCTTCAATGCCTGGTTGGAATTGGATAAGTGCATTGCGTCTTGTTTTGGTAACCTCCGCAATAGCTGCTTCAATTATTTTATCAGCATTCCCCCCTGATAACGCATTGAGTTCACGTGAAATTGCAAGTCCAGCTACTGTTCCTTGAGCCCTAGCTACCTTAGCACTTTCAACTCCAGTGATATTGCCTGCTACATATAATCCTTCTAGATTTGTTTGCATACATTCATTATGCAAAGGAACATGACCACCAAGTTCTGGAACATAGGAGAACGAGCAGCCAGCAACAGCCGCAAGTTCAGACATTGGGGTAAGACCGCCAGCAATACAAACAAAATCAGCGGATATTATTTTTTCCTTTCCAGGTATAACCTCTCCAGATGCAGAAATTTCAGCAATCCGAACACCTTCTACCTGTTTATCTCCAACTATTTCAAGAGCTGTTTTTCGTAATTGAATAGGAATATCCCACATTTTAAATCCATTTTTGGGAAACAAAAGTGCTCCAAGCTTCGGGTTTACCCACTTCCCGCCAAATCTTATTAAAGGTGAAGGAGCCAAATGTGACAATCGTAAAAGAGATTCCATCATTTTCTCCGGATTCGCAGCATCACCAGATATAAGGTTTGGCAGCGGAAGCACGATACTCTCAATGTGAACGCCACATAATTGTAGTTCCCTTGCTATCGCTACTGAGAGTACATTAACACCAATTATAATCCCTTTTTCTCCAGGTTTCACACGATGAACATTACCCATGACTTGTGCTGCACCAATCGACATGACGCCTGGAAGAGTCCAACCCGGAACAGGAATAGGAGTTTCCGATGCCCCTGTTGCAAGTAAAAGACATTTAGACTCGATTATTTTATCCGTGGTATGTACACACCACCCATTGTCCACTTTTAATAAATCATACACAGATACTCCACACAGTATCTTCACCCCAAGTTGAATGGCACGTTCATGGAGTTTTTGCGCTTCGGTAATCCCATTCACCCACTTGCCATCAGGCTCCTCATGCAACTGCCCCAACAAACGGCCTCCAGGTTTTACGAACTCATCTAGTACACATACTTCTAATCCATTTTCAGCAGCCGAAATTGCTGCACCTAATCCAGCAGGGCCTGCACCTACAATCACTAGATCAATCATAATTTACCTCCATTTAAAGAAGATGTAGAGATTGGTATGCCTGATTCGATTCGCATATTGTTTTCTACTGGAGTTAAACAAGCACGAACTGTACTTGCGCCAACTGTTACCCGACACTCAAAGCAATGACCAATATTGCAGTAAATCCCACGTGGAGTCCCTTTGTCCTCTTGACACCGAAGAGTTCGAACTTTAGATGCGAGTAAGGCAGATGCAATTGTATCTCCCTCATACGCTTCATATTGCCTGTTGTCAAAATAAATCTTCACCTTTTTTTGTTTTTCAAGATTTCCCAGAACCGGATGATGATTTACTCTCATTGTGCTCATTTTGATTCGCCTCCTAATACTCCAAATGAAACTGGTCGTACAGGAGGACGATAGCTAAGTGACACTTCATTAGAAACCGATGGTCCACCTAATTGTTCTACTATTCGATCAATCCTCGCTCGACATGTACGTCCCCCGCAAGGACCCATTCCTGCACGAGTACGTAACTTTACCTCACGTGACGAACACTTATAACGTTCAACCGTTTCTTTAATTTCTTCCAACGTGATTTCTTCACATCTACATATGACAGTTTGCTTTTCACTCATGGAACATCTCCTCCATTACCTCTAGATAACTTGATTACATTAAATGTCGATATAATAAAGAGACATCAACATTCAATCTGTGTAAAATAGATGTGCAAGAAACTATTTTTACGCAGAAGAGAACGTTAGACGTCTCAAACGTACAGGTAGCACATCAGCGGGATACGATTAACACTAGATGTTTGTTTTTTCATGCTACGTTACACTTAATCTATAACTTTTTGCTAAATATTCTAGATAAAACCATGATACGGTTTTTGACTAGTAGCAAAATGAACCCATTTAATCATGGTAATAAAATCATATACCGGAAGTTTAACAGCCCTTTGAATATCAGCTGCATACGGTGGTAAATCACTACACTCCAATAAAATCGCTCCGATATCAGGATTCTCGTTGACCATTTTGACAGCGGCATCTACAACTTCTTTTCTTACCTTTTCATTATCAAAAGACCCTCTACTCTCAATGATCGCTGAAAATTCAGGTAGTCTGCCTAAATCTCTAACTACGCAAATACTCGGATCATCTATTCCACAACTTTTAAATAATTCAGGAGTAATTCCTTGAGCATCAGCGGTCAACATCCCAATTTTCTGAGTAGGTTTTAATCCGGTCTTTATCCAAGGAACTTGAACAACACTTGAAAGATAGACTGGAATATCTACAGCTGCTGCTACTTTATCTTGGAAATTGCCAAAAAATCCACAAGCAGCAGCGATAGCACGTGCCCCTTCTGCTTCAAACTCTTTTGCTGCTTTTATAATATCGTCCAATAACGTAGGATCCCCTACATGGATTCTCTCTTGAGTACAATTCGGTACTACTTTAAGTCTTACCGGGAAATCATACGTACCAAGGTTTGCAACATTTCCAGGTAAAACAGGGTACCAACAATCATCCAAAAATAATATACCTACTGAATATCCTGCTATGTACTGACCTTTTTTCATTGTAATGATAGTGCTTTCATTTTCTTTCCCTAAATATCCATATTCCCGATCATTAGTCAAAAGTTTAGAGCTCAATCTTGACTCCTCCTTATAGTTTCAGAGAATACGAATGTATTCTCTGAAACTAGTCATCCTGTTCAATTTATAGTTACGATTCATAGTTAGTTGGTTGACACCCAAAAGCTTTTATCCTGAAATAACTGATTCATCTAGTGATTTAATTTCATACCCTAATCTCACTAATTCTTCTCTAATCTTTGCTTTAATATCGTCAGTAGGCTGTGTTAAAGGCTTTCTCACTTTTCCACCTTTGATTCCAAGCATGTCCAAACCTGCTTTTACTGGACCTGGATATGGATTACCTTCTGCCTCCATTAAGTCATAAATACCTGATAATTTTCGGTTCAACTCACGCGCAGCATTTAAATCACTCTTCTCAACTGTCAGTTCATAAAGTTCTACAAGTTCCTTAGGAAGCAAGTTTACAAGGATTCCAAAAGCACCTTGTCCTCCAACAGAGAAAGTAGGAAGGATAAAGTGCTCTTCACCAGTAAACACAGTAAAGTTCTCAACATCCTTCGTTAAAGCGTTAACTTGACATAAGTGACCAAAATCTGCAGATTCTTTCACACTTACAATGTTTTCATCCTGACTTAACTCATAAATCATTTCAGGAGAAATAGTAACGCCCGTTGCTCCTGGATAATTGTAGATGACGATTCCGACGTTTGATTTTGAAGCTACTTCCTTGAAAAAGTCACGAATTCCTTCCTCACTTGTCTTATGATAGTAAGGAGGCAGAACAAGTCCCCAAGTTGCACCACATTCTGCAGCATAATTCGCAAGTTCGATTGTTTCTTTGGATGTCGTGCATCCAACACCCGCCATAACGGGTACTCTTCCTGCTGCATATTCGCAGCCCGCCTTGATTAATAATTTACGTTCCTCTAATGACATCACATGGTATTCTCCTGTTGTGCCTCCAACTAGGAGACCGTGAACACCATTTTCAATTTGAAAGTCGATTACTTTCTTATAAGCCTCAAAATCAATCGATTCATCTTCATTGAATGGTGTAATTAATGGTACAAAAATTCCTTTTGGTGCAGTTTTCATCATTTTGTTCCTCCTATTATTAACCTATTATTTTAATCTTTATTTACATTCAATAGTTTCAAATATTGACGGCTTGCTTTTTCTTGTATCTAGAAAAATTCAATTTATCAATGTTAAAGTCCGTTTTCTCGCCTGTCATGAGTTGGGCCACCATTCTTCCGGTTATCGGTGACATACTAATACCATCTCCTTCATGTCCACTGGCAATAAAGAAGCCTGGTACTTCTTCTACTTCAGACACAATAGGGAGGTGATCTTCAACCCAAGGTCTAACTCCTGCATAGGCTCTTATGCAGTTAATTTCTTTTAACACAGGCAAGAACCGAATAGCTCTTTCTGCAATTGCACGCATAACTTCAATTTCTGAGCTAATGTCAAACCCTCTAAAGGCCCGATGTCCTCCTACTAAAAAGTTATTTGCATCAGTAGGTTCAATCGTAAAAGCTACATTATGTTTTTCAACTAATTCGCTTACATTTCTTTTAAATGTAATATCTTCAAATTTGGATAACATGTATCCAAATTCATGGACTTTTTGATTTGCCACCTTTAACGGCGTTTTTTCAGAAATTAAAACCATACCTTTTCTTGGTTTAATAGGAATGTGAACTCCTACCATTTCTGCTATTTTCGGTGACCAAACTCCAGCACAGTTAACAATCCTCTTTGTTTTAAAAGTGCCTCTGTCCGTAACTACACTCTCAACCTTTCCTTTATCATCGAGTGTAATATTCTGTACAGCATGATAGTCATAAACTTCTAACCCTAGCTTCTTTCCTTCTTCAACAAATGCATAACATAATTTATATGGATTCATTGACGAGTCTACTTCAGTCCATATTCCTCCAGCTAAATCATCGGCTAGATATGGTTCAATCTCTTGCAATTCATGCTTGTCAACCATGCGCATATCATAACCATCTTTTGCTTGCTGGGAAACATAGTCTCTAGCAATCTCTAGCTCTTTGTCTGTTTCACATACATATAGACTTCCTCGTGAAGCAAACTCGAAATCTACAGAAAATTCTTTAGCCAATTGTTTAAAAAGCTGAATACTTGCATAACCAATTTCCGTATCAATACCAGGCTTTTTATCACAAATTAATGCTACCGCATCGCATCTGCTGGAAGTACCTGATGCAACACCGCCTTTTTCAATTAACGCTACTTCAAGCCCTTTTTTTGCTAAATGATATGCTACGCTAGATCCGATTACACCAGCACCAATGACAATAACATCAAAACTTTTCATATTTGTTATTTCCCCTCAAAAAATCCGGATGGTTCTACTTTAAGGTTGACATTGATTTGTTTCACTTCCAAATACTCTTCAAAACCATATGTTCCCAAGTCTCTTCCAATACCACTTTGCTTGTACCCACCCCAAGGTGCTTCATTAAACGTTGGGTGATACGTATTAATCCATGTAATCCCAGCACGCATTTGGCGAATCACACGATGTGCTTTAGCTCCATCATTCGAGAAAACAGCCGCAGCTAATCCAAAAGCCGTACCATTCGCTAATTCAATCGCTTCTTCTTCTGTTTTGAAGGTTTGAATGGCTAACACTGGTCCGAAAATCTCTTCCTGAACAATTCTCATGTTCGGTGTAGTGTCTCCAAAGATTGTAGGCTCAACAAAATACCCATTTTTAAAGTCACCGTCTACAATTCGATTACCTCCGCAAAGCAAAGTTGCTCCTTCATTCTTTCCGATCTCAATGTAGTCAAGAACTGTGTTCATATGGTCTTCAGAAACCAGCGGACCCATTTCAACCCCTTCTTCCCAACCAAGGCCTATCTTGATTTTCTTCGCTCGTTTGACTAATTCAGGGACAAACTTTTCATATAAACTCTCTTCCAGTAATAAACGCGAACCCGCGGAACATACCTGACCTTGGTTTGCAAAAACAGCAAATAATGCGTAATCAACTGCTGATTCAAAATCTGCATCTGCAAAGACAATATTAGGAGATTTCCCGCCTAATTCTAAGCTAATCTTTTTCACTGTATCCGCTGCTGATTTCATTAAGTTAATTCCCGTATCAGTACCACCAGTGAATGAGATTTTATCTACATCAGGATTAGCTACTAATTCTGCTCCTAATTTTCTTCCTGAACCCAATACTAGGTTAACAACACCAGGCGGGAACCCTACTTCGTCAATAATCTCAAATAAACGAATCACTGAAAGCGGTGTCTGTTGAGCTGGTTTTACGATGACTGAGCAACCTGCAGCAAGTGCAGCAGCAATTTTTTGATTTGCCATTACTAATGGATAATTCCAAGGGACGATAATCCCAACAACGCCAATCGGTTCACGAACAACCATTGCTTGAATGTCATCAGGCACATCGTAGGTTTGACCATGTGGCTTTGTTGCTAACCCAGCATAATAACGTAATTGGTTAACAGCATCTTCAACGTCTGCCAATGATTCTCTTAATGTTTTTCCGTTATTCAATGTTTCCAAATAAGCAAATTCTTCTTTTCTTGCTTCTAATTTATTTGAAACTTGTAGAAGTAGTTCTGCACGTTCCCTAGCTCTACTGTTCATCCAACCATCTTCATAAAATGCCTTTCTTGCAGCTTTAACTGCATTTTTAGCATCTTCAACCGTTCCATCAGTCACTACCCCAATTATCTCTCCATTCGCTGGATTAATAACTTCTCTCTTTTCATTGGACTGACTTAATACCCACTCTCCATTTATATACATTTTTTGAGTAATGCTATTGCTAACTAATACCGATTCAATATCTGCTTTTTGTAAGATCATTTCTTTCACCTCTTCATAAATTTGCTTAAGTTGTAATTTTAAGAATATTTAAATATCAACTACTACAAAGATACATTAGATCTTAGTGTTCTTCATTGGACAGTGTGTAAAATATATCAATTAATATATTTAACATTGCTTGAAATACACGGCTTTAAGTAGTCACACTGTCCTCTTATCTAGTAATTCTGAAATAAAAAAAGAACAGATCGTTCGAATAAAACAAAACGTCTGTCCAAAGTTAGTTACTAATTTATTATTTTGTAAAATTCAACAACTATGTTTTCTCTCCGGCCAAAACTAAACCGATTTTCTTTCCCTTTGCATCTGTTCTGAATCTTCTGTATATTCATTTTCCCAAAAGTCTGCACCTTTTATCCCAAGCTTCGTTGGATTAAATACAGGATCCTTCCCTGCTTTTTTCTGCATTTCATAATCTCTTAATACCTTTAATGCTGGTTTAGTCAAAAATAGTATCGCTACTAGATTTAACCAGGTCATAATCCCAAACCCTAAATCACCCAACGACCATGCGAATGCCGCAGAATTCGTACTATTGTAAAAAACAACGATTAATAAAGCAATTTTTAAAATATTTAGAGGCCAAGTCAGCTTCACTTTTCGGTTACGATTGATATAAGCAAGACTTGTTTCCGCTTTATATGAATAAGTGATAAGACTTGTAAACGCAAAGAAGAAAATAGCCAGAGCAACAAAAGGGGCTCCAAATCCAGGTAACACTGATTCCACTGCTAATTGTGCATTATTGGATCCTGGTTCAACCTCACCAATATTATTCATTATTGAAGAGCCACTTGGAGATACCACATTATACATGTTTGTGAGTAAGATCATGAATCCTGTTGCAGTACAAAGAATCAACGTATCAATATAGACGGAGAATGCTTGTACCAAACCTTGTTTCGCAGGGTGGGATACTTCTGCAGCCCCAGTTTCAAACGTTTCACTACCAAACCCCGCAGCATTTGAAAAAGCCCCTCGCTGCACTCCCCATGCTATCGCCGACCCAACGATTCCACCAAACGTAGCATCTGTACTGAATGCACTTGAAAAAATAAGTGTAATAACATTCGGCAGTTGAGAAAAGTTGGCGATTAAAACAATGATACAAACAAGGACATAACCAATCGACATAAACGGAACAATTATTTGTGCAGTATTTGCGATTCTTTTAATCCCTCCAAAAATAACAGCACCTAGTAAAAGAACAAGGAAGGCCCCAGTAAAAATTCGATCAATACCAAATGCACTTTCTACCGATAGAGCAATTGTATTTACTTGTATACCGGGTACAAGAATTGTCATTGAAATCATCGTAACAATGGCGAAAATAATACCATACCACTCTAACTTGAGCCCCTTACCAATGTAATACGGGGCACCTCCTCGATATTGGCCATCTTGTTTACTTTTATACACTTGTGCAAGTGTTGTTTCAATAAATGCTGTACTCGCTGAAAAAATGGCCATCACCCACATCCAAAAGAGCGCACCCGGCCCTCCAAAAGTTATAGCTGTAGCGACACCTGCAATGTTACCAATACCTGCTCTACTTCCAACTGACATGCTTAATGCTTGGAAAGAAGATACACCAGCTGCAGAACTACTGCCATTAAACGTTAACTTCACCATGTCCTTAAAATGTCGAAATTGAAAAAAACGGGTGGCGATAGAGTAAAACAACCCTACACCTAAAATTAGATAGATCAATGCCGAACTCCAAACAATACCATTTAACCAGTTTACAATTGACTCCATAAAAACCCCCGTTCCATAAGCATAAGTTTTTTTATTTAGAACTTCCGTTTTTTAGATTCACAAAGGCCAATGATTAAAATCATGGCTAAAAACAGCTTCAAATTCCTTAGATTATGAACATTCGGAACATCATAATAAAAACTATTATACAGTAATAATTAACTGCACTATTAAGCTATCCATATTACCTTTTTTTACCTAAGTAACTTCCATCCACCTCCATTCCCACATTTTTCTCATCCGAAATGAAAACCTTTTCATTTTAGCATCCTATACATCTATCTCTATATCTCTCCCCCTTTTGTTTAATTCCTTTATGAATGTATTGTAAATATACAACGTTTTCAGAATATTCACATTGGACATACTGTTAAAGATTAATAGTTTCTAATTTTACATTCGAGTCCTTAATGATAATACGGCTCTGTTAAAGTTTGATGTTGCTTTTTGGCTCATTCGTGTGATTTTGAAAATCACACGCCTTTCAGGTACTGAAAGGGTGGAAGGTTTGAATGAACTGGTAAAAGAAAATGCATTTTCTTTTACCAGTTCATTCAAACCTTCCAAAAACGAGCCAAAAAGCAACATCAAACTTTAACAGAACTATTAATAAAAAACGATTTTCCCATTTTTGAGAAAATCGTTCTTTTTTTTGCGAATTAGATTTTAGATTTAGGAGTAGTGATGACAGCTAAACTGATTGCTGTAAGCCCACCCACGAGCTTCCCAACAATCATTGCAAACACCATTTCCTTATTAATACCTGCCACAAAACCTAGATGGCCTCCAAAAACAAAAGCACCACTAACAGCAAAAGCAACATTAATCACTTTCCCTCTAGGCTCCATGTTTTTTAGCATTACAAGCATAGGTATATTATGTGCAAGAGAAGCGATAAGACCGGCTGTTGAGGTATCGCTAATTCCTAGAGAATGCCCTAACTTCCCTAATTGCCTTTTAAACACTTTATTAATAAACGCTACCATTGGGAATGCTCCCGCAAGCATAATGGCAATCATTCCAACAATTTTTATCCCTTCTGATAATGGTGTCATATTTGGAATAAGGATAATACCTGTCAATGTTTCGATGATAATTGCTGTAAGACCTAAAATAGCCATAACCTCAACGCATTTACCAAAAAGATGAAATCCTATAATCATCTTATCTGTAGCTTTATATAGACCTATTGCAACAATAATTGAAAAAATTATAGGTGGGATAAGGTTGGCTAGTATTATATTCAAACTTAACCCGGCAACAAGTCCGCCTGTAAGACAACCAAGAGGGATCGTAATAATCCCTAAAAGAATACCTTTGGCAAAATACGGGTGATCCCCCTTATCAATGATTCCTAAAGCAACAGGAATCGTAAATACAATTGTAGGCCCCATCATTGTCCCTAAAAATACCCAAGAGAATAACTCTGCTTCATAGTTTGTGGCCATTTCTTTTGCCAAGGCATATCCTCCCATATCTAACGCTAACAACATATTAGCAAACGATGAAGGATCGGCACCGACCAAACTATAAATGGGAGTAATCACCGGTATTAAGAAATTAGCAAGAACCGGGGCCAACGAAATAATACCAACCATTGCCATTGTTAAAGAACCCATCGCCATAAATCCTTCACTAAACTTTTCCCCTAAGCCCATCTTATTCCCAATGCACTTATCAATAGCTCCTAAACATAGAAAAATAACCATAATGTATACAATGACGTCATTTAGCCCCATAAAAAACCTCTTTATTTTTTAATAGTAATAGTGCAATACATTATAGCAAGATTGATAGAATAAAACGATGGGGTAGTTCCCATCGTTTTATTTAACAGTTCATTCAATTCTATAAAACGTCACTTACTAGAGTTAGTTTTTTATCAAAGGAAAATAATAGTCGGTGATTACAATTGAAGTATGCTTTCTTTTAAAGTCTTTACAATAAAAGTAAAGTCGTCTTCTGTAATACTTAACGGTGGAGATAGCTGTATGATATTATTATATCCCGCTACGGTATCACCATTTTTACCAATAATTAGTCCTTTATCTTTACAAAGACTCATGACTTTGTTTACCTTATCGATACTAGCTGGTGCCTTTGTTTGCTTGTCTTCTACTAGTTCAATCCCTAAAAGAAGTCCCTTTCCACGAACATCTCCTACGTTCGGATGCACCTTTATATCTTCAAGTTCACGTAATAGACGTTCACCTAACTCTTTAGAACGTTCAATAAGATTTTCATTTTCCATAATTTCCAAATTCTTTAAAGCCAGCGCACAAGCGGCAGGACTTCCTCCAAACGTATTCACATGACGGAAGCGGTCATAATCTTCACTGCCTGTATACGCCTCATAAATCTCTCTTTTAACCGCAGTTGCTGACAAAGGAAGATACGCACTTGTGATTCCTTTTGCCATCGTAATAATATCTGGTTTAACATCATAGTTCATGAATCCAAATGGTTTACCTGTTCGGCCAAAACCACATATTACTTCATCACAAATTAGTAATGCACCATGGTTCTCACAAATTTCTTTCACTTTTTTCATATATCCGTCAGGAGGCATTAAAATTCCACCCCCAGTAATGATCGGTTCCATAATGACGCCGGCTACAGTTTGACTTAACTCCCATGTCATGACACGATCAATTTCATCAGCACTTGCTAGTGTATGAATATCTTCTGGATTTCGATACGTATCAGGTGGGGCAACATGCAGAAATCCTTGTCCCAATGGTTCATATTTGTATTTACGTTGCGCTTGACCAGTTGCCGCTAATGACCCCATCGAATTACCGTGGTAAGCACGATAACGGGAAATAAATTTGTACCGGTTATGATCCCCTTTTTGGTGATGATATTGGCGAGCAATTTTAAATGCTGTTTCATTTGCTTCTGATCCACTATTAGAAAAGAAAATAACATACTCATCACCGAGCCATTCATTTAATTTTTCCGCCAATTTAATAGCAGGAACATGACTATGTGCCAGAGGAAAATACGGCATCTCCATAAGCTGTTTATAAGCGGCTTCGGCAAGCTCTTTTCGTCCATACCCAACATTTACACACCATAGACCTGACATACCGTCTAAATAACGGTTGCCATTAATATCAGTTACCCATGCACCGTTGGCTTCCGTAATAATCATATTAGCGGGGTTAGGATTTGCCCCTCTCATTGCATGCCATAAGTACTTTTCATCCGTTTTCTGTAAATTTTGCGCTTGTTCTGTTAATTGCAAAATCATCAACTCCCTTCTTCCTTTTTCGTTTTTTTTCTAGTAACGAGCAGTAAGCATTTTCTTACGAGTATAAAATTCTACTCCATCTTTTCCATTTGCATGGAGGTCGCCATAGAATGAATCCTTATAACCGGAAAACGGGAAGAATGCCATTGGTGCAGGAACTCCTAGATTAACCCCAAGCATACCAGCATCAATGTCTTCTCGGAATTGTCGAATTGATTTTGCACTGTTCGTGTACAGGCATGCTCCATTTGCAAAAGGGGAAGCATTAGCAACATCAATACCTTCTGTTAAGTCTTTTACACGTACAACGGAAAGAACTGGTGCGAAGATTTCCTCTTGCCAAATTTTCATTTCCTGTGTCACATGATCAAAAATAGTCGGGCCAACAAAATAGCCTTCTCCTTTTGCTGCATTATCTTCACGCCCGTCTCGAACAAGTGTTGCTCCTTGTTCTACCCCTGATTGAATATAGCCTATTGTCCGCTCCTTATGTCCATCACGGATAACTGGACCGAGGAACACACCTTCTTCTAGTCCATTACCGATAGTGATACTATCAGCTGCTTGCTTTAGTCGGTTAATGAGTTCATCAGCAACCTCTTCTTCTACAACAGCAACAGCTGCTGCCATACATCTTTCCCCTGCCGAACCGAAAGCAGCATTAATGATTTCTTTTGCAGCAAAGCTTAGGTCTGCATCTTTTAATACAATTGAATGATTTTTTGCTCCTGCAAGCGCTTGAACGCGTTTGCCATTTGCTGCTGCGGTTTTATAGATATACTCAGCTACTGGTTGAGATCCAACGAAAGATACAGCCTTAACATTCTCATTTTCTAAAATGCCATTCACAACATCATGTGCGCCATGTACGATATTTAATACACCATCCGGAAGGCCTGCTTCTTTAAATAATTCAGCTAAACGATTAGCCAACAATGGTGTTCTTTCAGATGGTTTTAATACAAATGTGTTTCCACAAGCAATCGCTAGCGGGTACATCCAGCACGGTACCATCATTGGGAAGTTAAACGGTGTAATCCCTCCAACTACTCCTATTGGGTAACGATACATCCCTGATTCAACACCTGTAGCAATATCAGGAAGTTGCTCTCCCATCATTAAAGTTGGTGCACCTGCAGCAAACTCAACACATTCTATTCCACGTTGCACTTCTCCATATGCTTCATTGAAACTTTTTCCATTTTCTAACGTGACAAGTTTCGCTAGTTCCTTCCAGTTTTCAACTAATAGTTGTTGATAACGAAACAAAATACGGGCACGCTGAGGCACAGGTACTTTGCTCCATTTTTGGAATGCCTCTTTAGCAACCACTACAGCGTTGTCTAAATCTTCTCGAGTTGATAACGGTACACGAGCGATAACCTCACCTGTTGCTGGGTTTGGTACCTCTTCAATTTGTTCGCTTTTTGATTCTATCCATTGTCCACCAATAAAGTTTTTTAACGTTTGGACTGTTTGTGTGATTTCCATTGTAAAACCTCCTAATTTGAATGTATAAGCATCTTTGAACTAATTATATTTATTATATAAACCACTATCATTAGACACTGTGTAAAATATTCTGAACATTTTTTCTACATTATGGGTAAATACCGTCTTAAATTGTTTACAAGTTGTCGTTAGTAAAAGCGCAAGCGCCTAGCCACCGAAATTTCCTCTTATCTCGTAAAAAAAGAAACCTCAATTAGAGGTTTCAATACCAAGTTATGATGACTTTGATACAGAATAAGATGAATATTCCAAAGATTCATTAGACGCTGAAGCATATTCATAGGCGGAAATACTAACTTCAATGGCTTGACGCTTGTAAGGGTCCATGAAATCATTTCCAATTAATTCATACAATTTTTCTAGACGATGATACAGCGTTTGCCGAACAATGTGAAGACGTTCAGCCGTTTCCTTTTTTGCACCCTTACATTGCAAATAAATTTTTAATGTTTTTAATAACTCCCCATTGGTCTGTTGATCATGTTCCAATACAGGTCCGATATAATCAGAGATGAATTCCAGTAGAACTCCTTGTTCGTTAGCAGCCAATACCAGTCGGAAAATATATAAATCCTCATAAAAGTACTCACTTAATTCATTTGGCATTTTTCCTCTGATATTTAATGTTTCTTTTGCTGTTTGGTAGCTATTTTTTATATGACTTAAATTGTTAACAAACTTACCCACACTAAACTCAAGTTGAGAAATATTCTGTGTTTCTATGAAATCGGAGTTCTTCAAACAGTCAATTCCTTCTTGGACTCTACGCTTAAAATCATCAGGTTTTCGTTTATTAAGAAGAATAAAAACCATTTGATTTTTTTGTATTGAGGTTAACAGGAAGATACCTCGCTGATCAAAAATTGAGCTAATAAATACTTTTAAATAAGTAATTTCAGAAATTATTTTATCTAGATTATCCGCTTTACAAAGTAAAACAGTACACTTATTCGGCTTGAGAGTAGGCTCGAGCTCCGAAAGATATTGTTGAATTTGTTCATTACTATGCTCACCTTCAAGCCAACAACTCACCCATTCCGCTTCTTTAGCCTTCCTTTGTTCCTCGATATATAATTCACGTAATAAACTTTGAGCCAAGGCTATTGCACTTCTGTCTAAAATTAGAGATTCAAATTCAGTAATAGCCTCTGATTCTGAAATGATAAACAGATCAGCAAATGTCTGATTCAAAGCTTGTACAGATTGGTGTGCTACATTCAAGTGTTTTGGTATCTGATTATTTTTCAAAAGGTTAAACATTTCATCTTGTTCGTTTGATGACTTTTTTGGAATAACTTTAACCTCACCTTGATTGGAAATATAAAATATTGACATCCCTAAGTAATCATATAAAAGTTGCAGGATTTTTTGTTGCGGGTTAGAGGAAAGAAGTAGTTGATTTAACCTATTTGAGTATTCCTCTAAATCAGAAAGGATTTGATAATGTTTCTTTACTAAAAGACTATGTATCTCTTGTGTTATATCAATAAATCGTACTTCTTTAGAAAATACAATGATCGGAAAGTTATGGGTGTCAGCTAATTCTATAATTTCTTGTGGTACCGCTGATATATACTGTCCTAATTCAATGCATAGACCGGCTGCATTAGAATCAATAAATTTTTTAACTAATAAAGCAAAAGCATTTTGATCTCCTTGCCACCCAATACCTGTTGATAGTATAAGTTCATTACCATTTAAAAGGTTTTCAATGGAGATTACTTCTAAAACGTGGACCCAGCGGACTGGCCGGCAAAGACCTTCTTTCCCAGCTATTACTTTCGCATGTCCAAAATGTTTATTCTGCAAAATTTCTTGTACCGATAATTTACTTTCAAAGTTCATAGGTGAATTCCTCCAGAGTAAGTTTTTGGACAAAAAGAAGTGATTTAACCTTCAATTAATAAAGCGCTTTCAATTATTCAATAATAATAATTACTTACCTCTTCAAAGAGATACATAAAAATTAAATAAGCCAATCTTATCGAAATACTAATATTTATATAATCTTAGAAATATTCGAACTCTTTTACATACACGAGATTGGCACTAAATTAAGTATACTGTATAAGATTTACATTAGTAAAATGAATGTTTATAATATTATACATGAGAAAAAATAATGCAAGAAGGGGAATTAGATGACAATTAGCCGTTTTGAAATCTTTTACGCTGTAGTTGAATCTGGAAGCCTAACAAAAGCTGGGGAAATGTTAAATTTAACACAATCGGGTGTCAGTCATGCCATTAACAGTCTTGAAAATGAATTTGGCTTTTCTTTACTATGCCGAGGGCGATCCGGTATTTATTTAACTAGTGATGGAGAACGGATGCTCAATTACATTCGTGATATATTGACCTTAAATGACAGATTGAAACAAGAGGCCGCAGCAATAAGCGGCGTAGAGGCGGGTGTAGTGAGAATAGGTACATTTACAAGTGTCGCTACCCAATGGTTACCTCATATTATAAAACAGTATGAAAAAAACCATCCTGGAATTATAGTGAAATTGTATGAAGGTGATTATGCTACCCTAGAACAGTGGATTTCAACTGGTGTCATTGATTGTGGTTTTCTCACTTACCCTATATCGAAAACTCTTAAATTTTTCCCTTTAAAAAAAGACAAAATGCTTTGTATCATGTCAGACCAGCACCTTCTTCATAAACAAGAAGAAATTTCTTTCAAACAACTACAAGCAGAGCCTTTGATTATGCCTAAAGAAGGTTGGGATAATGAGATAAAGCAGATTTTAAAAGAAAATAATATAAAACCTACTGTTAAATTTGAGGTATCAGATGATCAAACAATTCTTGCTATGGTGGAAAATAATTTAGGGATCAGTGTAAGACCTGAAATGACTTTATCTCATATTCCCAGTAATATACGCATTCTTAATTTAGAAAAAGAGTCTTTTCGTTTTATCGGCATTGCTACAAAACCTAATATGTCTCCTGCTACTACAAAATTTATTGATTGTGTTCAAACTTGGTTAAACGATAACAATTTAATGGATTATTAAATAAGAAGAGAACTTAAATTATGAGTCACTTCTTCCTTTTGGTTATTTGTTAATACAACTGGCACCATCTTTAATTCAACTAAAAAGACACTATTCAATTTCCTTTATAGAAGGTAAAAGTATCGTGTTGATCTGTGAATTTTCATCTTTTAAAGAAAGCGTCTGATTTATTAAATCAAGGTTATAAACATGCCCCCTACACGAGTGTAACATTCCGTCCTTACAATAACTGACGGTAATTAAATGATTTTTTGTTAACTTTCTTAAAATCATATTGTGATCTCCTTCCAGGCTAATGTTCTACAAAAAGACAGAACAGAAGAATACTTCTCTTACTAATACCATTATATTTCTAATCATAACTAACATCATTAGACGCTCTGTAAGTCTTTTTCAAATCTATTTCAACATTTGGTTAAATATTGATAAAATGTTGACTTCAAGAGTAAGTATAGAAAGCCCGTTGGATGACAAAAAAGGAAAACAAAATGTTTTACATTCTGTCTAATGATAGCGATGTATATGTTCAAATATAATTAGCTAATGGTTCGTTATAGCAATAACATTCTAACACAAGCTATCCAAAGAGTTGATAGGAAGTATACCTATCTATGATAGATAAATATAAAATATCGTGAAATATGGGGGGGCATGATGAGAAGTCTACTAGTAAACTTATTATGGTTTGTTTGTTCTATTACGTTAAATGCTTTAGGAAATAGCTATATGATTATAGCTAACTTAGGAAGTGCCCCCTGGGCAGCTGCTGGGGAAAATCTTGCGTCCATATTACCGTTTTCTATTGGTGTCTGCATTATTATTTTGAATTTCTGTTCGTTTATACTTAGTTATTTAATGAAAATTAAATTTACCTTGACGATGATAATCAAAAGTATAACTCTTACCTTCGTTTTTGGACTATTTATTGATCTGTTTTTGTACTTACATCACATTATGTATGTACCAGAAAATATATGGATTCGTTGTTTATATTTATTAATAGGTCTCAACCTTATGGCAGTTGCTATAAGCATTTACTTTCAATCTAGCTCAGTGTATTTGCCGTCTGACTATTTGTTGAAGGCGTTTGGGAAGCGATTGAATAATTATACTTTAGGAACAATCCTTTGTACGTTAATTCCGTTATCCATCAGTCTTGTTATTATGATCTTTCAGCATCATATAACTGGTGTTGGTATAGGCACGATGTTGTTTATGTTTGGAATTGGATTTTTTATTGATCAGTATAATCGTTGGATTGTGATTCATAAAGTTCCCAAACAAAATACGTACTCAGCATAATAAAGTATGTGCAGGTTAACTGGATAATATAAGAGGGGGGGAGGATTTTAGTTTTAACATCAGATAAATATCGTTTTAATAAGTATACTTTCTAGAAAAAACTAACCCTGTAAAGACTTTTGTAACAAAGAACCGTTCTATTATTGTTTGTTTGAAAAAAAGAAGCCTCTCAAAAGTTCAGCGAACTTATGAGAAGCCTCCGTTAATATCCTCAATGTTAGCAAAATGTTAGCAAACCACTCTAACCTTACTAACAAATCCTTATATATCAAGGGTTCGAGGGGCTATTACATCATGCCGCCCATGCCGCCCATGCCACCCATTCCGCTCATGTCAGGCATTCCGCCGCCTTCTTCAGGCTTATCAGCGATTACTGCTTCTGTTGTTAAGAACATCGCTGAAACAGATGCTGCGTTTTGAAGTGCAGAGCGAGTTACTTTTGTAGGGTCAACGATACCAGATGCAATCATATCTACCCATTGGCCAGTAGCTGCGTTGAATCCAGTTCCAACTGCTTCGCCTTTTAAGCGTTCAACGATAACTGAACCTTCAAGACCAGCATTGTGAGCGATTTGACGTACTGGCTCTTCTAATGCACGAAGTACGATGTTAACACCAGTAGCTTCGTCGCCTTCAGCTTGAACAGCTGATACAGCTTTGATAACGTTAACTAGTGCAGTACCACCACCAGCTACGATACCTTCTTCAACAGCCGCACGAGTAGAGTTTAGAGCATCTTCAATGCGAAGTTTGCGCTCTTTTAATTCAGTTTCAGTTGCTGCTCCAACTTTAACAACTGCTACTCCGCCAGCAAGCTTAGCTAAGCGCTCTTGTAATTTTTCTTTATCAAACTCAGAAGTTGTTTCTTCTAATTGAGCACGGATTTGGTTAACACGTGCTGCAATTTTTTCTGAGTCTCCGGCACCTTCAACGATTGTTGTGTTTTCTTTTGTTACAACAACTTTAGAAGCGCGTCCTAATTGAGTAATGTTAGCAGATTTAAGGTCTAATCCTAAATCTTCTGTAATCACTTCACCACCAGAAAGGATAGCGATATCTTCAAGCATTGCTTTACGACGGTCACCAAATCCTGGAGCTTTAACAGCTACAGCATTGAATGTTCCGCGAAGTTTGTTCACTACTAATGTAGCAAGAGCTTCACCTTCAACATCTTCAGCGATGATAAGGATTGGCTTACCTTGTTGAACAACTTGCTCAAGAACAGGTAATACTTCTTGAATGCTAGAAATTTTCTTATCAGTGATTAAGATGTAAGGGTTGTCTAGAACTGCTTCCATTTTATCAGAATCAGTTACCATGTAAGGAGAAGCGTATCCACGGTCGAATTGCATACCTTCTACTACTTCAAGCTCAGTAGCGAATCCTTTAGATTCTTCAATTGTGATAACACCGTCGTTACCAACGCGCTCCATTGCTTCAGCAATTAATTGTCCTACTTCTTCGTCAGCAGAAGAAATAGCCGCAACTTGTGCGATAGAATCTTTGCTTTCGATTGGCTTAGAGATTTTTTGTAATTCTTCTACTGCAACCGCTGTTGCTTTTTCGATCCCTTTACGGATAACCATTGGGTTCGCACCTGAAGTTACGTTCTTTAAACCTTCACGAATCATTGCTTGAGCTAGTACAGTTGCCGTAGTTGTACCGTCACCAGCGATATCGTTAGTTTTGCTTGCTACTTCTGCAACTAGCTTAGCACCCATGTTTTCGAATGCATCTTCTAATTCAATTTCCTTTGCAATTGTAACACCGTCATTTGTAATTAAAGGAGATCCAAACTTCTTCTCTAATACAACATTGCGTCCTTTTGGTCCTAATGTTACTTTTACTGCATCAGCTAATGCATCTACACCACGAAGCATTGAGCGACGTGCGTCTTCGCTAAATTTAATATCCTTTGCCATGTTATCTACCTCCTAATATTCTATATGTAGCGACTTAACCAATTACTGCTAAAACGTCACTTTCACGAAGGATTAAATATTCTTTTCCTTCATATTTCACTTCAGTACCAGCATATTTAGAGAAGATTACTGCATCTCCTGCTGCTACTTCTAATGGAATTCTCTCGCCTTTATCAGTTACACGCCCTGTACCAACAGCAACAACGCGTCCTTCTTGCGGCTTTTCTTTTGCAGAATCTGGTAGTACGATCCCGCTTGCAGTTTTTTCTTCTGTTTCTACTTGTTCAATAACAATACGATCACCTAATGGCTTTAACAAGGAAAACACCCTCCTCAAAAATAGTTGTATTGAAGTTAGTTTTTTAAATAGGTTCTTTGTTAGCACTCAAACCAATCGAGTGCTAACACAATTATTATAATAATCATTTCAGTTTCATTTTTCAAGTATTAACACTAAAAAATTATGAAAAATTTTCCCTTCACTACTATCGACCTAATATTATACTTTTATACGCTGAGCCCGTGGTTCCTGCTTTTATTTTCAAAAGTTTTAACTTTCTTTCCTAGGTGTACTTCCTTATCTTCTGAACAAACTATGATAAAATAAAAAAAGTGCAATACATATAGAGTATAATGTTACTAATTTGGATGGAAAAGGAGAATGAACTTTTGTCAAAAAGATACTGGTGGATATTAATCACTTATGTCGCTGCCCAATTTTCAATTTTCATTGGTTATCCGGTTCTTGACTATTTTGGGGTAGCTCCCGAAAAAATCCCTGGCCTTTGGAGTGTATACAGCTTTTCGGTCGGACTCATCATTATCTTGTTACTTTTACGTCCTGATATTGAACAAAGACATCAGGACTATGAGCGTGTTTCACGTGGTGAAGCAATAAAGTGGTCATTTATTGGGATTTTCCTTGCTTATGGTGCTCAAATCGTGGCAGCTATGATCGAAATGCAGCTACTGGGGATTGAACCCGGATCAGAAAATACAGAAATACTGATCGAAATTGCAAAATTAACTCCGATCTTCATGCTCGTAACGGCAGTGATTGGACCAATTTTAGAGGAAATTGTTTTTAGAAAGATTATCTTTGGTACATTATATAAACGATATAACTTTTGGATTGCCGCGATCATTAGCTCACTAATTTTTGCTGCCGTACATATGGATTTCACACATCTACTCATTTATACGGCAATGGGCTTTGTTTTTGCTTATTTATACGTCCGAACAAAACGAATTATTGTACCAATTGTCGCTCACGTTGCAATGAACTCTTTTGTCATGCTGATTCAGGTTGTTTTCGGTGATAAGATCATGGAGATGCAAAAACAGCTTGAAGAGATGCAATCATTTATTGGAGGATTTCTACTATGAGAACATCACCGACTTTTATGGGGATACTTTATCTCCTAATTGGATCGCTATTCACCTATTTGGCTATCCAAAATGTAAGAGTCAACGGTTGGGACATCTGGACTTTCCTATTAATCGGTTTAGCTACAATCGATTTCGTTATTGCCAGCCGCTTCCTAACATCAAAAAAGAAAAAAGCAAACTAGTACGGGTGCTAATTATGTTAGAGGACATTTAATCCTTTATCTGTGAAGAAAAAGTCATTATCGAACATTTGACGGACATACGTTCCGCTATTAGATTGAAATGACAATTAATTTTTCATGAATCGGGCAAATAACGTATTTAATGTCCGCGAACACCTCAAAATTAGCTTTTTACAAGCAAATAAAGGAATAGATGTCCGTTCACCAAACAAATCCCCTCTCGATTCATTCGAAAGGGGATTTTCATGTTAATTAAACGTTTGATTAATTTATTAAATTCTAAATTAAATAAGTTCCCAATCCTTAAACACTGGCTGATAGCCCTTCTTATAAAGCATATCACAAATTTCCCTTACTCCGCGTTCATCAGAAATCTCAAACTGGTTCGTTCCTTTATCCTCTTGTGAATAGCCCCCTACTTCAGTTGAAGATCCTGCTGACATCTTCGTAATTCCAAGTGGAAGAAGATTGTCGCGCAGTTCAGAACTTTCACGTGTAGATAATGTCATTCCAGAACGCGGTAAGAATAACCGTAACGCCAGCATACATTGTACAAGATCACGATCCTCTACAATGGAGCGAGGTTCAAAGCTTCCAAGGTGAGGACGAATTCTTGGAAGTGATACGCTGATTTCTGTTCCGATATATTTATCTTGCAAGTAGCGCCCATGCATGCCAGTATAAAATACCTCTCTTCTCCAATCATCCAACCCAAGAAGCGCCCCAATATTTACTGATCGCATTCCGGCAATACATCCTCGTTCCGGTGTATCTAAACGGTAACGATAGTCGCGCTTTGGACCTTTCACATGAAATTCCTGATAGATGTCTTCATTATAAGCCTCCTGATATACAGTAAGACCATCTATACCCGCCTCGACTAACTCCTTATATTCATCCGTATCGAGTGGGTTAATTTCAATTGCGATTGACGAAAAGTATTTTTTTAATACTTCTGCTGTTTCCTTAATATACGATACCGGTGAATGTAGTTTAGATTCACCAGTTAAAATGAGAATATGCTTAATTCCTGTTTCAGCTAGCGCCTTTGCTTCCGCCTCAATCTCATCCATCGTTAACTTTTTTCTTTCAAAGTCATTCACAATACTAAAGCTGCAATATGTACAGTGGTTCACACAATAATCAGCAATGTAGATCGGATTAAATAAAAGAACCGTTTTCCCAAAGTTTTGTACAGTTATGCGATGGGCTTTTTGCGCCATTTCCTCAAGAAACGGTGTGGCTTGTGGTGATAAAAGCGTTAGAAAATCCTCTTTCATTAAATGATCTTTTTGTAACACTCTTCTCACATCATGATCAGTGACTGACTGAAACACGTCGTCAAAAGGTATTGTCTTTAATTGTTGGTAAATCGGATAAAAGCTCAATGAATTACTCCCCCTCCAGTTTTCTTATCATCCCATCACTCTAGCAGCGTGTTCCTTAACGTAAAAATCCAGTTAATGGTGAAGATGCTTTCGCTTCTACTGCTGTTGCTCCCATTCCTGACAAGAAAGCTGTTCTTCCCGCTTTTACACTGTAAGCAAATGCTTCTCCCATTGCTACAGGATCTCCAGCTGTTGCAATCGCTGTATTGACAAGTACGGCTGCTGCTCCCATTTCCATTGCCTCTGCGGCTTCCGATGGTTTCCCAATCCCTGCATCAACGATAATTGGAACGTTACTTTCTGCAATCATAATTTTTACAATCTCTTTTGTTCTGAAACCACGATTTGTTCCAATTGGTGCTCCTAATGGCATGACTGCTGCAGCTCCTACTTCTTCAAGCTTCTTTGCCACCATTAAGTCCGGACTCATGTAAGGTAAGACAACAAAGCCTTCACTCGCTAAAATTTCGGTAGCTTTGATCGTCTCATAATTGTCTGGAAGTAAATATTTCTGATCTGAAATCACTTCGATTTTGATCCAATTTCCCATTCCTGCTGCTCTGGCAAGACGAGCAATTCGTACTGCTTCATCAGCTGTTCTTGCTCCTGATGTATTCGGAAGTAAAACCATATGATTAGGAATGTGCTTCATAATATTTTCTTGATTTGATCCTAAATCAACGCGCCGCATGGCAACCGTAATCACCTGTGAACCTGAGCTCTTAATCACATCCGGAACAATCGCATCATTACCAAACTTTCCTGTTCCGATAAATAAACGGCTTGATAGCTCTACCCCGCCAATTACTAAATTATCATTCATTACAAAAAACCTCCCCCAGAGTGTTCAACATAAAAACAAACAAAAAACCGCACTGAATTATGCGGTTACAAAAAAACTGCTCCTGCGTCTACCAGTATCGCTCCGGTGTTGGCTTCCTCGTCGCAATAAAAACTGCTCCTGCGTCTACCTGTATCGCTCCGGTGTTGGCTTCCTCGTCGCAAAGCTGCAAGGTAGCGTAACAGGTCGAAGCTTCGCTGGCATTATCCAGATCAGGTTAACGGTCGATAACAAGATCAGTCATCCTCTCAGCCTAGTCTTCTAAGCTCCCGTATCATTACTATATCATTCTTTTTAGCAATATGGTGTGAGTTCTCTCACTATTTAGGCTGTTTTCGTCCCTTTCTTTTGATCTTCTCTGTTCCTTCCTCCTAATAACCATCCAGCAGGAATTGATAGTAAGGTCAGAATCCCAATTACAATAAAGCCTTCATTAATCGCTTGTAAGCTCGCAGCATCGAAAGGAAGATCTTGCACAATCAACTGCACTCGACGAACTTCAAAGTAAATAGAGACAAAAACAATACCAAGTGCAGAACTCATTTGTCTAAACACACTGTTCATAGCTGATCCTCTTGAGACAAGCTGTTCAGGGATCGCATTCATTCCAGCCGTCGTTGCCGGTGTACTACTTAAGCCAAACCCCGCTCCCCTTACTGCCATTAGAAGAAAGATTACCCAAAGTGCTGTACTCACATCCATTAAGCCAAGCAGAATTGTACTAACACCAATAATGACCAAGCCTACTGTAACAGCAACTCTAGCGCCACTTTTATCCATAGTCTTACCGCTGACTGTCATAAAGATCGCCGTAAACAATGCTGACGGTAAAAATGTGAGGCCAGTCATAATGGCACCATAACCATACACATTTTGTAATAATAATGGGATAAGGAAAATCCCTGCAAATAACCCGATCGAAAGGATCCCTGATACAATGACGCTATACGTAAACGTCGAAATCCGAAAAATTGAAAGATCTAACAAAGGGTGCTGAACATGTTTTTCTATATGAGCAAACAGATACAGACTAAGTGCCCCAACAAGAAGTAAAAGGATATTCATCGGTTCGAGTAAATGTTCCAGCTTTGAAATTCTAGCTAACGCATATAAAATCAACCCAACACCTAGGGTTACCGTTAGAAAGCCCCACTTATCAAATGTCAGCTTTGCACTATTTTTTGATTGCTTTAGGCAGAACACAGCCATTGCAAGACCTATCAAACCTGTTGGAATATTGCATAAGAACAAATATTGCCAACTTCCCATTTCGATTAAAATTCCGCCCAGTGTTGGCCCAATTGTTGGTGCCATCAGCGCTGATGTACCATATACACCAAGCGCAAAGCCTCGTTCGTTACGCGGAAAAGCAATCACAATTAAGGCCATCGTAATTGGCAGCATAATCCCGCCAGCAATCCCTTGCAGTCCTCGAAAGAAAATAAGTGAAGACAAGTTCCAGGAAAAAGAACCTAAGATAGAGGCAATTGTAAAAAGAACTAAACCGAAAATATAGAGGTTTTTATTTCCCCATTTATCACCTAAGTATCCCGTTAATGGCATCGTCACACCCATCGTAACCATAAAAATCGTAATTACCCAACCTGTGGCAACAGCGTCTGACTCAAACACTTTCATTAACTGTGGAACAGCTGGATTTAACATACTGTTATTTAGGACAAGAGTGAATGAACCAACTAATACGGTTAGTAGAACAAGCCATTTTTCTGGTAGTTTATTCATGCTGTTTCGCCATCCAATCATTTCGTAATTCGAAATATATCATCATTGCTATTTTAGCATTGTATTGTCCTTTCAGCACTAGAATACATTTGCAGTTATCCAAATGAAAAAAAACCACGTTATACTAGACGTGGTTTGAATCTTTCTTCTGTTGTTCCTCATATTCCTTTTCTGCTTTAAGCACCTTTCGATACGTAACATAAGATATCCAGATACTAATTTCATATAAAAGAAGTAACGGGCCTGTGACCATAAGGTGAGAGATTAGTTCTGGCGGTGTGATAAACCCCGCAATGACTAATAAAATAAAATAGGCAATTTTACGAGATTGCACTAAAAACTGTGGAGTCAAAATTCCTAATCTAGTTAAGAACATAACAACCACGGGCAACTGAAACAAAAGACCAAATGGTAATGTTAATTGAAACAGAAAAGAAAAGTATTCGTTAATTCCGTATTGTTCAGTAATATTTAATTGAACTGCTAACCTCCCCATGAAACCAACTACAAATGGGAAGAGAATGAAATATGAGAACGACAGTCCTGCTATAAATAAAAAGAACGAAATTGGAATATAAGAAAGTGTCGCTCTCCGTTCAACATCACGAAGGCCCGGACTAACAAAGGCCCATAGCTGATATAATGCTACTGGTGATGATAATAACAATGCTGTCAAGAAAGCAAAGTTCATATATACCTTTAAAGGATCAGTTAAACTAAAGGCGTTCATTGGAAGGCCTTCTGCCGTTGGTGCACTTTGCAAAAATGATATGAGTGGTGTCGCAAGGAAGAATCCACCGATAAGAGAGAGAATAAAAAATACGACAACAATAATAAGACGTTTTCTTATTTCCTCTATATGCTCATAAAGCGACATCCCGTTTTGTTCCATATGAAAACCCTTCCTATCTCAACAATTACTTTTCTGATTTCTTTTTATCATCATCGTCATCTGCTAATCCCTTTGTTGCATTTTTAAACTCACGAAGTGTATTTCCAGCTGCTTTTCCTAATTCCGGAAGCTTTTTAGGGCCAAAGATAATTAGTGCAACAATAGCGATTAAAGCGATACTACCTGCGCCAAGTGTTCCCACGACATTCACCTCCTATAAAAACGATTCTTTTTGTTATTCAACAAACTAGACTGGATAATGTTTTAAAAAATAGATTAACGATTGTAGCTCAACAGATAAATCAATATGGTGAACCCGAATATGTTCAGGAACAGTTAATCTTGCTGGTGTAAAATTTAGAATACCTTTTATTCCTGAATCGACAATACGATCGGCTATTTTTTGTGCCGCTATTGCTGGTACAGTTAATATTGCCACAGTTACTTCAGGGTCAAGGATTTTCTCGAAATCATCAAGATGGTAAATCGGTACAGTCCCCATGTTTGTACCAACTTTTTCAGGAGCAACATCAAAAGCCATTTCTATTTTTGTATTATTATTTTTTTGAAAGTTATAGTGTAAAAAAGCTGTACCTAGATTCCCTACTCCAATCAGTGTTACTTTTGTTAATTCATCTTGATCTAACGTTTTTCGAAAAAAAGATAATAGATAGTTAACATTATATCCATACCCTTTTTTCCCTAACGCACCGATGTAGGAAAAGTCACGTCTTATTGTTGCTGAATCAACTTTAACTGCTTCACTGAGTTCTGAGGAAGAAACACGATATTTCCCAGAGCTTTGCAAATTCTCCAAGAACCGATAGTATAACGGTAACCTCTTTGCGGTTGCTTGTGGTATCTTTGTTTGATCAAATTCCATAGCATTCCTCCAACTTCTATCCGTCAGACTGAATTATTACATATCTACTTGCTCTCTACGATAATCCCCACTTTTTCCACCTGTTTTTTCTTTCAAGTAGGTTGGTCCAATCACCATTCCTTTATCAATGGCTTTGCACATATCATAGACGGTTAAGGCTGTAGCAGAAGCTGCCGTTAATGCTTCCATCTCTACACCTGTACTCCCTTTTGTTTTCACTTGAACATCAATATTTAGTATGTGCTTATCGCCTTCTTCTTCCCATGAAAAGATAACATTAACACCCGTTAAGGCAAGCGGATGGCACATTGGTATCCAATCAGCTGTCTTCTTAGCTGCCATAATACCAGCAACTTGGGCCACACCAAGTACATCACCTTTCCCAATTGAACCCTCTTCTATTTTTGTGTAGATTTCTTTGCTCACTACTACACTTGTATGGGCAAAGGCAGTTCGAACAGTCGTTTTCTTATCAGAGATATCAACCATCTTGGCACGACCTTGTTCATTAAAATGTGTAAATGATGACATGTTAATATTCTCCCTTCTTCTATCTATTGTACAACATTTCTACAAATCTGTAAGCGTTCTGATTACTAGTTCAAAAAAAAAGTTGACACAAATTGGGCCGAGCATGAATTTTTACGAGTGTTGCCTGTCTCTCGACCAATACTGTACACTAAAATAATAAAGACATCATTAGTCTAACACGATCTCACTATTTTTAGTGTAAGAAATCGCACAACCTTTATGTAGGGATGGATGAAAAAATGATTATAATGCAATGTGTTCAATTATCAAAATCGTTTGGTGCTGAGCCAATTTTATCGAATATAAAGTTAGAAGTTCAATCGAGGGACCGAATTGCTCTGATTGGGAGAAACGGTGCCGGCAAATCAACATTATTAAAAATTATTACAGGACAGATGTCGTTTGATTCTGGTGAGTTAATTATTCCAAAGGATGTTAAGTTAGGATATTTAGCACAAGACACTGGGCTTGAGTCCAACCTCTCGATTTGGGAAGAAATGCTTGCTGTCTTTCAACCTCTGCAGAAAATGGAACAAGAGCTTCGTCAATTAGAGGGGAAAATGTCCGATAATAATGTTTTGAATAACCCCGCTTTGTATGAAAAAGTCTTAAAAGACTACGATGAATTACAAATAAAATTTAAAGATCAAGGCGGTTATCAATATGAAGCGGATATTCGAAGTATTCTTTCTGGTTTAAAATTTTCTACATTTGATTACTCAACGAAGATTTCTACATTAAGCGGCGGACAAAAAACGCGGTTAGCTTTAGCAAAGTTACTATTAACAAAACCTGAGTTATTAGTATTAGATGAGCCCACAAACCATTTAGACATTGAAACACTAACATGGCTCGAGCAATATTTAGTAAACTATGACGGTGCGATTTTAATCGTATCCCATGACCGGTACTTTTTAGATAAAATTGTTACGGTTGTATATGAAATTTCAAATACAAAATCAACTAAATTCCACGGGAACTATAGTGATTACCTAGAGGAAAAAGCAAAACGTTATGAAGTTGAACTTAGGCAATATGAAAAGCAGCAAGAAGAAGTGGCTAAACTTCAAGACTTTATCCAACGAAACATCGCCCGGGCTTCAACAACGAAACGTGCGCAAAGCAGAAGAAAACAACTAGAAAGAATGACATTAATGGGCAAGCCACAAGGTGACGAGAAATCCGCTTCATTTTCTTTTGATATTATGAAGCAAACCGGAAATGACGTCTTAAGACTTGAAAATGTCGCGGTTGGTTACGACAAGAGCAAACCATTATTCGCAAATGCTAACCTGCAAATTAAGAAAAATGAAAGTGTCGCCCTGGTTGGTCCGAATGGGATCGGTAAATCTACATTATTAAAAGCGATTAACCAGGAGCTTACGACGATAGAAGGAGCGATTTCTTACGGCAGCAATGTCATGATTGGATACTATGATCAAGAGCAAGCGAAGCTTACTTCAAATAAGCAAGTCTTACATGAACTGTGGGATGAATATCCTTTAACACCAGAAAAGGAAATCCGCACAGTGTTAGGGAATTTCCTCTTTAGCGGTGATGATGTGTTAAAGGTCGTCTCTGATTTAAGCGGTGGTGAAAAGGCGCGCTTACAATTAGCGAAGCTTTATATGCAAAAAGCTAATTTTTTAATTTTTGACGAGCCGACAAACCATTTGGATTTAGATAGTAAGGAAGTGCTAGAATCAGCATTGATTGATTATCCTGGCACGATTTTATTCGTTTCCCATGACCGGTACTTTTTGAATCGGATTGCCACCCGGATTGTTGAGATATCCTCAATCGGTCTGACTGATTATATCGGCGATTATGATTACTATATTAGAAAGAAAGAGGAGTTGAAAGAGCTTGAACTCTTAGAGCAGAAACAACTTCAAGAATCAACTCCGAATGAAGGAAAAGCGTCTGACAAAGTAAGCTTTCAACAAGACAAAGAGGCAAAGAAACAGGAGCGGCAAAGACAACGCCGGATCGAAGAAATTGAGAACATGATTGAACAATTTGAAACAGAAGTTGCTCAAGATGAAGAAGCTCTATGTGATCCCGAGATTTATCAAGATCATGAACGTTCTGCTACATTAAATGAACAAATAGAAGAACGAAAAGCAAAAATTGAAAAGCTGATGGAAGAATGGGAAGAGCTCCAAAGTTGATAGTTAAAAGTTAAAAATAACTAACCAAATTTTCCAACTCCCCCCTGTTATAAGGTCGGGGTCAGAGCCAGATGCTAAAAAAGCTTGCAGGAATCACATTGATTCTTCTGCAAGCTTTTCTTTTTCTTCTAAATCACTTACGACGCCCTTTTCTAACTGCCAATAGTAGCTGGCCGAAACGATTAAAAACATTGATGTTGCTGCAGCTACTACTCCTGAATCATTTAACAGCAAGAGTGCTAATGATGCAACAATTCCTGTTTGGATACATTGTTTTTGATACATGACCGGGTGTAAACGGTTCCTCTTCCATAAAAAAATCCCTATTAATAAGTATGATGTGAAAAAGAGCTTCGTCCAATTTGATGACCAAAGAATCTTCCAATTCATCGCCATTTTCCTTTGAATGATCTCATAGATATATTGAAGATCCCCGCTGATCATTCTTTCAAAAGCATAACCTATGTGTGTTTTCATACCTGTAATTTGTAAGAAATACAGCGCTGTTAATAAGAAAATCCCGGCCAACACCATCATTGAACAAAACGTAACGAACTTCATTCGATTAAGAAAGAGAAGAGAAAATAAATAGACATATGCGATTCCAAAGGAAAGCGTAGCACCCGCGTTTGTTCCTAATTCAGGGGCCCCTAAGAAGATAAGTTGAATAAGCCCGATTCCACCTACCATGAAATACTTCAGCCATTTTTGCTGTCTTTTTAACAACGGAATCATCATAAGCAGTCCCGAAACAATATAGATACCAGAATACTCATTACCTATTCCATAATATCTAGCACCAATGATCGGATCAAAACCTAAATATGAACGCTGCATGAATGTCGATCCAAACCATAAATCAAGTGTTAACGCGAGAAACAATCCCATACCAACTAGCGTTAACGGTTGTTTTAAATAACGAACTGAAAGGACCCCGGTTACTAACGAGCATAAGGATATGACATAAAAATAACTGCCAGCACTCATTATTTTTAACATTGATGGTGTTATCAAAAACCAAAATGGTGAACTCATTCCACTAATTAATAATACTTTCGCGATAAACCTCCACCAATCTTTATTTTGTCTCCACCATAAAATCAGACTCGCTGCAAATAAAGAAACGATCAGTAATGTAATATAACTTGATAAAACAGCCCCACGTGTTGCGTTAATCTTAAAAATCCAGTTCATTTGATCAATAACTTGATTGTGCATAACTGTTCGACCATTAGTTAACTGCAGTGGATAACCTAGCATTACCTCTGGTTTCTCAATTTGAAAATAATTTAATATTGTTGGAGCGATATCTAAGTTACTAACTAACGACCGTTGCCTTGTTGTTTGTGAATAGATTTCCTGACTATCTTCTGTAGAATCCCAAAGCATAAGCGGTGCTAACAGTTCCTTTTCTTTGTAAGCCTCCTGATGGACCATTGGTGAAAATACCATAATCGATCTTTCCTTTGACTTAGCAAGTTCACCAACAAAGCTCTCTAAATTTGTAAGAGCTTTATGATACTGCATTTGAAAATGACCCTCGTCCATAAAATCCTTTTCTGAAAATAATCGATACAGATCCCCCCACTCCACAACGATAAAGGTTCGATCATGAACATTCTCTTTTGAATGAATAGTAGTCATGAGTTCAGCTACATCCATTTCACTACCAGTTGGGGATAAATGATTTTTTCTTATCATTGTGGAAAATTGGCCTGGCGTTTCTCCATATTTATCAACAGTTAGTAATGAACCATACCTGACTTTTTGTTCAAGTGTGTCACTAGTTCCTAATATTGTGCGAAACACGTGATTATTTTTTAGTGTTTCACCTAATATGCCTAGTTCAGTAACTTTCTCCTGTAATTTATGAAAATACGGATGAACAATGTCCTCCTTAGTTTGCCTGCCCGTCCACTGTAAATAACGCTCATCAACTATACCATTCGCAAACTCTTCACCTTTTTCATAGCCATTCCAATCGAGTACACCATTGCTTCGCTTACTACTACTTAATGTCACGATATTATTTAAATAAGAATAATTCCCTTCTGGGCGAATGTTCATACCAGCTAAACTGGCTGTTTTCCACAGGTTTGGCTCCTGTCCATTTTCCAAGAACCATGAGATTTCACGAAACGACAATTCTGGTACTAAAACAACAACAAGATGTTCGTTTTCATCCTCTGCATAAGTCACTTTTCCACAAATTAATAAAAAAGTTAATAAAGAAAGTAAAAGAAATTTCTTAACCAATCGAAAAATCTCCTAACATAATTCTATAAATTTTCTGACATATCCACATTATCAACATAGTTACTCACACATTTTTTACTTTTTCCATAAGATCTTAACAACTTATGCACATTATCCACTTATTTATACACATTTTTTATAAACAAGTGGATGACTTATTTAACTAGCTTTCTAAACGTTATCCACACTATTAACAAATTGTACACAATCCCTTCTCCACAAGTCTGTTTTTGTCAGCAAATGTAGAAATAAACGGAAAAAGATGTGATAATAAATAAAAACTCCCTTCGTTCTCATCATTGACGAGAGCTAAGGGAGTTAAACTACACATTTTATGAAAACTGCTCTAAATCCAAACCCGGATTGCCATTCAGCGCAAGATCGGAGCGCCTTCCTTTTTGATATTCTATACTGCCTGCCGCAGCAATCATCGCGGCATTATCAGTACAAAGTGATAATGGAGGGATAACAAGTTCAACATTCAATTCAGAAAAGCTTTCTTCTAATGCTTTTCTTAATCCTTTGTTTGCTGCTACACCACCAGCAACGACAACTTGATTAACATTATATTCTTTGGCTGCTCGAACAGTCTTTGCAACTAACACTTCAATGACACTCTCTTGAAAGCTCGCTGCTAAATCCTCAGATTTAATCATGATATTTCTCTGTTTAGCATTATGCAACGTATTAATCACAGCTGATTTCAAACCACTAAAACTAAAATCATATGAATCAGGTTCTAACCAGGCACGCGGAAGGTCAATTGTAGCGTCACCTACACCTGCCAAACGATCAATGTGCGGACCTCCCGGATATGGAAGACCAATTGTTCTCGCTACCTTATCATACGCTTCTCCAACAGCATCATCTCTTGTTTCACCAATGATTTCATAAGATCCATGTTCTTTCATGTAGATCAATTCCGTATGTCCTCCGGAGACGACTAATGAAAGGAGTGGAAACTCTAATTCCTTCACTAGTCGATTTGCATAAATATGGCCAGCAATATGGTGAACACCAACTAGCGGAATATCATGAGCAAAGGCGATCGCTTTTGCTGCATTCACACCGATTAATAAAGCCCCGACCAAACCAGGTCCTTCAGTCACCGCAATCGCATCAATATCAGCAAATGTTATTCCCGCTTCATCCATAGCTGTCTCAATAATATATGTAATTTGCTCAACATGATGACGTGATGCAACTTCCGGCACTACACCACCAAAACGTTTATGACTTTCAATTTGGGAGGAAACAGTATTTGAAAGAATCTCTCGACCATTTTTTACAACGGCAACTGCTGTTTCATCACAACTTGTTTCGATTCCTAATATAATTTCATCTCTCTTATTATTCATATAAATTCACCCACATAATTTGAGCATCCTCTAAATTGTCTGTATAGTAATTTTTTCTAATCCCAACTGCTTCAAAACCTAATTTCTTATATAATTGTTGCGCCGTTTCATTAGAAACTCTCACTTCCAATGTCATCTTTTTTGCTCCAAATGTTCTCGCTAATTCCATGGCATGCAACAGCAATGTTTCACCCAGTTTTTTCCCCCGAAATTTTGAATGAATGGCTATATTGGTAATATGCGCTTCATCTATGATCACCCAAACACCACAGTACCCAACTATTTCTGAATCGATTTCAACAACTAAATAATGTGCAAATTGATTATTCACAATTTCATTATAAAATGCTGTACGACTCCATGGTGTTGTAAAGGCATCATGCTCCACTACCAAAATTTGATCTATATCTTTTTCTTCCATTAATCGTATTGAATAATTTTCAGTTATTTCATTCATTTCATTGTTCTCTTTTCTTTTGTAAAGCAATCCAATTTGCCTCAGCTTCCGCTAATTGAATATATTCAGGGGTAAATTGATGAACATTTTCCGTTGGTTCACGCTCTAAGCCAAGCATAGCCAACTCACTCGGTCGGGGATTATGTTCACTGATTGCTGCAAACACTGCTTTTGCACCGAAAGTCTCTTTTATTTGCTCACGATGGATATCGAGATCGTTACCGATAAAAAGCACCGGCTTTTCTAATTCATGCAAAACTGTTAGCCAATCATGTAACAAAATAATTTTATCCTCTTTTACATTTAAAAAACTTCTATCGACCATGCCGTATAGACCCGTATAGACCTGTCCTCTTCTCGCATCGAAAAGCGGCGACACATACCCATCAAAATAACGCCCATTTTGAGCAAGCACCTCTAAACTGGATATGCCTACAAGTGGAATTTGTAAAGACCAAGCTAAAGACTTCGCTGTTGTCACTCCAATACGAACTCCTGTATAAGAGCCAGGACCCTTTGCTACGATAATCTTATCTAATTCCTTTGGTTTAATGTTGACCTCTTCTAGTAAGTCTGAAATTGCTGGCATAAGTCTTAACGAGTGATTTTTCTTTAAATTTGTAATCAACTCTCCGACGACTTTTCCATCATCAACAACGGAAATCCCCATAACTAAATTTGATGTATCTATTGCTAACACTTTCATTGTTCTAATAACTCCTTACAAAGAGTAATATACCTCTCACCAATTGGTTCAAACAAAATCTTCCTTTGCTCATCACCTTCATGGGTGATGACAATTTTCAAGCGTTGATCTGGTAGCCGATCAGCAATCATGCTCGGCCATTCAATCACCGTTACTCCTTCACCTTCAAAATACTCATCAAAACCTAAATCCTCATCACTATTTTCCAAGCGATACACATCCATATGATAAAGTGGTATTCGCCCTTTGTATTCTTTAATAATTGTAAAAGTAGGGCTATTAACGACTCGTTTAACTCCTAGCCCTTTTGCTAAGCCTTTCGTAAAACTTGTCTTTCCAGCGCCTAAATCTCCTTCTAATGTAATCACGTCATTCGGCTGAAGTATATGAGCCATTTTTTCAGCTAATAACATTGTCTCTTCAGGAGAATTTGACCGATATATTATTGGTTCCATATTTATCTCACCTATCTATCTCCATTACGTTTAAAATGATTATATCCCGCTTTATTTAATCGTGTTGTTTGTCCATCTTGAATTAAATACACATTAGCCGGACCTTCTTTCACGATACCTACCTTAAATATCTCCAAACCTTGTATTGCGAAATCATCTTTAATACTTTCCCATTGTTCAGCGGAAACGGTACCAATTAATTTAAAATCCTCGCCGCCATTTAATATCCATTTTAACTGTTGTTCATCACTAAACAACCTTAAAGCCTTGCTCCTAGGCAGAGCATCCGATTCTAAAACAATCGAAACCTGACTAGCTTCAGCAATCTCATACGCTTCACTAGCCACCCCATCACTTATATCATTTAAAGATACACGCACCTCTTTACCTGCAAGTATCCGTCCTTCCTTAATTTGCGGAATTGGTGTTTGATGCGCTCGAATAAGCTGTTGTTCTAACTCATTATAATCGTAATCCTTATCATTATCTAATAACAGCTGTAATCCAGCAGCAGATTCACCAACATACCCGGTTATAAAAACGACATCATCTGGTTTGGCATTACTACGCAGTAATTGCCTTTGCCCTTCAACCCGACCAAGCACTGTAATCGTTATAACAAGAACATCCTTCGTTGAAACGGTATCACCACCAATTAAATCAACATGATATTGACGTGCAAGATCACTCATACCGTTATATATTTGACGAAGATCCTCCACTTGCCAATGTGGCGGGATGGCGATTGATACTAAATAGTAGGTAGGCACTCCACCCATCGCTGCTATATCACTAATATTCGATGCTAAAACTTTATAACCAATATCATACGGTCTCATAGTCTGACTTGCAAAATGGATTCCTTCTACCATTGTATCCATACATACAATTTCGTCAAACCTATTATCTCCCTGAAATAGTGCCGCATCATCACCAATCCCTTTAATTAACGACGATTGGAATGTTTTCTTCGGAGTAATTGACTGGATAAATTCAAACTCATCTTTAATCATGTTCCGCACCTTCATATGTAGTAGTTTATTAATCAATAACTTTATCTTTTATTTAAATGATAACAAAGAAACAATTCAAATGTATAAAAAAACCTTAGGACTTTACATAGCCTAAGGTTTGTCTCTATTAGTTTATCGTATTATGTAAAAAAAACAAATAAAATAAAAAAACGAAACTAATTGTTTCGCAAATTGAATGGCGGACCCGACCGGGATCGAACCGGCGATCTCCTGCGTGACAGGCAGGCATGTTAACCGCTACACCACGGGTCCAGATTGCGGGGATAGGATTTGAACCTATGACCTTCGGGTTATGAGCCCGACGAGCTACCGAACTGCTCCACCCCGCGACGTTATAAAGTTAATAGACGATGCCTTGCTTTGAAGTTCAGTTCCACTGTTTCTTCCTCTACAAGTATCGCTTTGTCGCTTGCTGTGTCGAAACAACTCGTTGTACATTCAGTGATGTATTCCTCGTTGCGCCACCCCGCGACGTTATTAGGTTGATGATATTGCAAGCTTGGCAACGTCCTACTCTCACAGGGGGAAACCCCCAACTACCATC
>NZ_JBJMAU010000026.1:0-40176 GCF_052119505.1 Anaerobacillus sp. MEB173 | reverse complement strand
TTAAGATCTATATAAACTAAAAACTTCTTTCCAATTCCAATGTTCATAATACAACGTTCCCAAATCAATTTGCTTAATCCAGATTCTCTGATTTGTTCCATTAGTATCACCGATCCAAACACTTGCTTGTCCTCGATTCGTTCTGATCCATATTAAATTTTCCCCATTATTAATACTTATAGGATAAAAGTCACCTTCATTTGCTTGTGGTAAAGTTATTTTTCTCTGCTTCTTAGTTTCGAGATTAATATGGTAAATGCTAGGCATTGGTCTCTGTGAAACATCAACCAGATCACTTTCAGCAGATCGTGAGACAACTATTTGATTATCAGTTCTCCATGTCAAATCTCGGTCTACATATCCTTTTGGAGTAAAGAAAACTTTGTTGTCCACGAACATTTTCTTAACCTTTAATTTCTTATTTAATGTTGAAATTCGATTAAAGCCTTGAATATATGCTAAGAAATTTTTCCTTGGTGCCCAATTAAACCATTCTTCGTAATTCAACATCTCATCTATTTTATAAAAACTCTTACCGTCATTAGAAAGAACAGCAAGGGTATTACTATCAGCAGATAAAGATGCTGTTGGGGTTATCTGAAAAGCAATCCAGTTATGATCATAAGACCATTTAAATTGGCTTGTTCCATAAAAATAATCATTTTTTCCAACTCTTATTGTATAAAGATGATAAGGATGGTACTGATTATTATTTTTCGGAATAATTTTGGTTAATAAAATGTCCGAAAAAACACTTTCTCCTGCTTTAGAGGAAGTTATAAAGCCTTTCCCATCAGGCAACCAAGAAAAATTGATAATTCCTGAAGCAACATTATGGTGTTGATTTAACGATTTAACATCTGTGACTTCTAAAACTAAATCAGATTGAAAAGCAAGGGTATTTTGATTCGGTGCCCACTGAATATTATTATTTACATTTGAAGTAGCTTTGAAATGGTTATTAGATTTTACATCATACAACCAAAGATCTCCTTGATATAAAGTAGTTTCGTTTTCTTTTCTCCCACTTAAGTATGCGATCCAGTTGCCATCATAAGACCACTTAGGAAACCTTACATATTCACCACTAGTAATTTTCATTTCCTTGTCTTCAATTTTAATCCATAAATCGTTATTTTTTATAAACGCTGCTTTCAATTTGTTATTTGTTTCCGCTGATACAAATGAAAAATTTTGAGTGCATAACAAAAAAATAAGGAGAAAAATTATTATCTTTTTCACTTTTTTAATCCACCTTTTTTAAAGTCTGCACCCATATTCTTCCCTGTTTATCTTAATATAAAAAACTTTCCATTTAACCATACATTATTGAAGTATCTTGCCTGATAATGAAATAGGGCTGTCGACATCGACAACCCCTTGTTACACTATTGCACAGTTCGAACACTATTTAATACTTCCAAGTTCACTTTTCCAAAATCTCTTTTTTATAATTCCTTTTGATAGTGTTTAACTACTCACGACTGAAGTCGCGAGTGTTCTCGCCCTATTCATATATAAAAAGTGTAGACAATTGCATATTGGAACCACGTTTTCATTGTCCTTTTCCTACAACCCAATTATTTCTGCCACGAGTTGGTGGGAATAGAGCCGGGCGTTGTGGTCATAGATCATTGTGCTTACCATTATCTCATCTGCCTTCGTCTCATCTAAGAATGATTGCAGCTTTTTCTTCACGTTGATAGGACTTCCGATGAACGTGGAGCCTAATTGTTTTTCTAGAACTGCCTTTTCATATGGGCTCATGAGCTCATCCAAATTCTTTACTGGTGGTTGTAACTGTGATGGTGTGTTCCTCATCATGTTTAGGAAGCTTTGTTTGATGGAAGTGGCAAGCAATTCTGCTTCCTCATCCGTGTCTGCCGCGATGACGTTTACTGCTACCATTGCGTAAGGCTCTTTATAATCCTCCGACGGTTGGAAGTTCTCGTAATACAATTCCAGGGCTGGTAGTGTGTTTTCAGGTGAAAAATGACTGGCGAAAGCAAACGGCATCCCGAGTTGTGCGGATAATCGGGCACTAAACCCACTAGAACCTAACAACCAAATAGGGATATTTGCTCCTTCACCAGGGATTGCTCGTACCGCTTCCGAACCTTGGAAATAGGCTTGCAGTTGTTCTAATTGTTTTGGGAAATCATCGCCATTGGTGTAGTTTGCCCCACGAAGGGCATGGGCTGTTCGTTGGTCGGTTCCCGGTGCACGCCCTAATCCTAAATCAATACGGCCTGGAAACATAGCTTCAAGGGTTCCAAATTGCTCTGCGATAACAAGTGGCGAATGGTTTGGAAGCATGATTCCACCGGATCCTACACGAATAGTAGAAGTATGTGCCGCTACATGGCCGATTACTAAGGATGTTGCAGAGCTTGCTATGCCAGGCATATTATGGTGCTCCGCTAACCAGTACCGTTTAAAGCCTAGTTTTTCGGTTAACTGGGCTAACTCTATCGAATGTTGGAAGGATTGACTAGCCGTTCCCCCTTGCACGATGGGTGCAAGGTCAAGGACCGAAAAGGATATTTCGTTGATGGATTTTGTCGGTCTAGTTATTGGCATGGAATATCCACTTCTTTCTTTTTAATTTACTAGTTGGATGGATCCTGGATGTGTTTGGGTATTATAGTATTTATGCGACCCCATACAAAAGGTTATTACATAATAATTTGTTTTTATCATAACAGGAAGAGTAGATGATTTAAAATGAGATGACTTAGTTGAAGGCTAACGTTCGTACACTAATTTTTGGAAAACATCATTCGTTGCTCGATTTAGGCTGCCGAATTGATACTGTTGTTTTGATTCAGAATCCTTCCCTATTATCTAGCACACTAATAGCATTTCAGTTAGTTGCGAAAAAATCCAGAAATCGGTATCATTTTTACTAAGATAAGCATAAAAATACTATTTTTTACATAGAAAGGAAAAAAATCATGGCAAAATTACCTCCAGGACAATTCGAAACAGAGAAATGGCCTATTTTACATCAAGGGGAAGTGTATGAGTTTAACGAAGAAACATGGAGATTTAAACTATTTGGCGAAGTGGAAGAAGAGAAAACGTACACTTACTCTGAAGTGATGGATTTACCAAAAACGATTTCTACGATTGACATGCACTGTGTGACGACATGGTCCAAATTTGGAATGGCGTTTGAAGGGATTACGTTGCGAGAGTTAGTAAAAAAAGTAAGGCTTCGCCCAGACGTCAATTATGTGAAAATATTCGGTTATTATAATGGGGACCCATTTGGTTACTCAGCAAATTTACCGTTGAAGGATTTAATGGGGGATGATTCGTTGTTCGTGTATCGCTATAAGGATGTAAATCAGGAACAATGGTCAGAGATAACACCGAAGCATGGCTATCCATTAAGATTTATCCCCCCTGCCTCCTTTTACCTATGGAAGGGATCGAAATGGGCTACTGGTATTCAATTCATGAAAGAAGATGAAGCGGGATTTTGGGAGGAGCTGGGCTATTCTATGACGGCGAATCCATTTAAGGAAGAGCGGTATCGTTGATTTTAATGCGAAAAGAAAGGATATATTTCCATGAATCTTAGCATCTTGGAACAATCCCCCATTACTCCCGGGAAAATTGCGCAACAGGTACGCATTGGTCGGGTGTCTGGTGGTTTAGCAGAAGCGACGATTGTCTTTTCGGCGAATTTATTACCAAAATCCTCTCATCACCCATACTTTAAACTAGTTTAGGGTATTAAGGACATATAACAAATTATAAGAGAATTTGGAGAATTGTTATTTCCGAATGAATTAGTAAAATAATTATTATTGCATGTTATATACAAAAAGGAGTTTTCTTATGATTAACAAAATTGGTAAAGTAACTGTTTATGTAAATGATCAAGAACAGGCTAAAGACTTCTGGTTAAACAAAGTTGGTTTTGTCTTAAAGTTTGAACAAGCTATGGGGCCTAACATGTCTTGGATAGAGGTTGGTCCAAGTGAAGACGAATTTACCACCCTAGTTCTTTACTCTAAATCAGCAATGGAACTTCAGAACCCCTCTGCTGTTGCTCATCCTTCTATACTTTTTAGCACAACTGATATTGAATCTGCTTACGAGAAAATGAAGCAAAACGGAGTAGCAGTAGATGAACTGCAAAGAATGCCTTTTGGTACAATGTTTTCGTTTAAAGACCAAGATGGAAACAACTACATATTACGTGAAGATAAGTAGAAAAAACCGTTTACTCATTAATTTGATAACATAATTGAACTACACCAGAGGAAAACCTTTTTGTTTCAACCAGTTTTAGATTTACCCTTTGCTTAATGTCAATAAACAGGGGTTTTCCCTCTCCCAAGATAATAGGGTGAACAGATAATCTAAATTCATCTATAAGCCCTAAGTTTATAAAAGTTGTAATTAGACTTGCCCCACCATAGAGCCAAATGTCTTTACCAGGCTTATTCTTTAATTTAATTATTTCTTCCTCAATATTTTCATTTATAAATGTAACGTTATTTTCGGACTCCTTTTGTGTTTTTGAAAACACGTATTTCTCTTTACTGTGGACCAATTCCCAAATTTCTTTTTCTGTATCAGAAACTTTAGTATCAGGTTTATAATGACCCCATAAATCATAACTTTTTCTTCCGTATAAAATAGTTTCTATTTGATTTAAGAAATTAATGAAGTCCATATCAGAATCCATTATACACCAGTCTACTTCCCCTTTTAGTCCTTCAATAAATCCATCTAAAGTAACTGCTAAATCTAGAAGTATTTTTCTCGGTCTGTGGTACTTAACCATAATTCATCCTCCTTAAGTTATCCAACATTAAAAACATTTCCTTCTTGGACTAACCTGCTTCAATACCTGCAAAAGAAGCATTACCGTTGTTGTGGTAATGCGCCCTTTAATGGAATAACTTGATTTATCTTATTAGATTTTCAAATCAAGATATACCTTAGTCAAAAATGTTCCAAGTAGAATTTGTCAGACACTTGTCGCTTTGGAATTAATTGAATTACTTCTTCATAAAAGATCTAATTTCTTCTTCTGGCATGGATGAATCGCATTTTTGACCATGCCCCTACTTTAGGGCGAGGTTACCTCTGCTGAATGAAGATAAATCACTGTATCGTCATTCAACAGCTTACTGTTGTGGACCCGCTTTTTACTAGTCGTACTCGTTTGACTGACTTTGATTCCTGACTTTGTAAAAGTTCGGGGAATAAATAATGGATGATATGCATGGTTAATCGTCGGGATTTTCCTTTATATGGATAAATATGCATATACATCGATGGATTAAAGTTCGCTTCAATAATTCCATAAGCGTTTTCATGATCTGCAGGAACCTCTGTATTTTCAATAATCAAATCAATGCCACAAATTTTCACCCCGAGTGCCGATACCGCATCCACTGCTATTTTTTTATAATCATCAGGAATTTGATCAGTCACATCAATCGAATCTCCACCTGTACTAATATTGGAGTTTTCACGTAGATAGATAATTTCACCCTCTTGTGGGATCGAATCGATTTCAAACCCTTGACCTTTAAGCATGAGGTTCTCTAATTCACCTAATTGGATAGTTTCTAAAGGTGTTCGATGGTCTTTTCCTCTTAACGGGTCGCGATTCTTTTGCATAACTAATTCTTCAATTGTATGTTTACCGTCACCTCTAACATTTGCAGGAATTCGTAATAAAACAGCATAAACTTTATCATTTAACACAAAAAATCGATATTCCGTTCCATTGATAAATTCTTCTATTAATACAGATGAATCTTCTTTAAATGCTAGCGTGAGTGCCTTTTGGTAGTCCTCGTAATTTGCGCCATCTTTGAAGATCGATATTCCTAATCCATAGTTTGTTGTTTTCGGTTTCACAACAAAAGGTTGAGTGGAAAATAAATGATAGGATCGCAAAGCTTGATCGATTGTTTGAAACTCCTCACCCTTAGGCACTCGAAATCCATGTTGGTGAAGAATTTTCTTTGTTACTGTTTTATTTTCCATAATTAAAGTGGATACATAATTGTCTTTACTTGTCATATTCCCATTCTTCACATATTCAACATGATCTTTTAATTTCAGCTTCAAAAATTGATCTTTTCGATCCAAAATTTCTACTTGAATACCTTGTTGAATGGCATCAAACATTAAAATCTGAGTGGACAACTCCATATCCGTAAAACCTGCTAATTGATATGGCTTATCCCATGACTTTTTATAATTTTGATTAGCAATTGACTTAGCCACTTGACTTTGACTGCTTTTATTACTTTCTATATAAAGTCTACCAGCTAAAGTCTTGCTTGGATTCATTAGCATTTCTCTCAGATGAACAAATAACGTATCAGAAACAGTTACATCTAAGATTTCTACAAAATGTTCCATCTCATCAATCATCTTCTTAGCTTCTATTTCAAATTGTGTGTGCGCTAACGGATGCTCAAGAGCCACTATCTCATTGTAAAAATCACCCATTCTTCCCCATTCATCACAATGATCTCCTTCATCTTTCCATAGTAAATAAAGTAAGAAAAGATGGAGGAATTCTGCTTGTTCATAACTAATTCCATATGTTTCAAAAGGATTTAAATCTATATTGCGCAATTCAATATACTGAACACCGTGATCTTCTAAATCTGAAAAATGATGCCCACCTCTTAATCGAATAGGTGCATAAAATTCCTTTTCTTCTGATAGAAGCCCTCTTTTAACCATTAAAGAAAGATCTGATAGATAGTTCTGGATACTACGATACGACACTTTAACCTCATCAGAATTGACATAACCGTATTTACTACTTCTAATGCTTCTTACGGCTCTATTTAAAGAATGATTTTCAAAAAAATTCTTTTCACTAATAGGAGAAGCCCCATAAAAATAAGTTATTAACCATCGGTTGTGTAAATAATTTCTTGTTACCTTTAAATAAATCTCAGCTTTAAACTGTTCGTAATCTTTTATCTCCGTTTGTAAGCTAAATAACGCTTGAATCAACTCTTCACCGAATTCAAAGTTGAAATGAATTCCGCTAACCATTTGTTTACGACGGCCATAAGATTGCGATAAATATTGACGATATCGATAATTTCTAATATTTTTCAATTTTGCAATCGCAATGTCTTCTTCTTTTTCTGGTAACTGTGGTGGCATGCTCAATGGCCATAGCATTTCATTCTCACCGATAGAACGATAAGCAACATCATGGATCGCTGCTAAGTAATTAAACAGATCCTCTAATGTCTCCATAACAGGCGTGATGAATTCCATTTGTGTTTCTGAAAAATCCCGTTGAATATATGGGTGATCATCTTTTAATGTTATACTCTTAGGATGATCTGTTTTAGCTAAATTTCCCGACAAATCCACTCGATGACTTTCTTTTTCAATCCCATAACGGGCTTTTAATAAATATGATCTAACACAATCATTAGCTAACATTTTTTTTAAATCCATAGTTTCGCTCCCCCCCAATTAACCATTTATCAAATAAATACTGGTTAAACACGACTAAATGGGTCATAAAAATATCCACATTGCAGCTCATGTGGATATTTTTATTTTCATTCTATATTTTTGAAAATAATTGAATTATCTTAAGTGCTGCATATGAAATGAGAAATGGTCCTCTAAGAAAGTAGCTATAAAGAAATAGCTATGATCATAACCTTCCGATTTCTCGTAATGTACTACTTGATTATTTTCCTGGGCATTTTTTAAAAAATGAGTTTCATCTAATTGTTCTGGATAAAAATGATCTTCAGTACCTTGGGTAATGAGAATAGGAGGCATGCCGGCCTCTTTGATCAATTCTGAAGCATCCCATTCGTTCCAAGCAGCTTGATCTCCACCTAAATAAGTCGAGAAAGCCTTTATTCCCCACGGGACTCTACCAGGACTCAAAATAGGAGAAAAGGCAGAAATCGCTTTAAACCTTGTTCCATTTTTCATGCCAATCACTAAAGCTCCATGACCACCCATTGAGTGACCCATGATGCTCTCTTCTCCTGAAAAATAAGGTACCAATGTTTGCGCAATAGCGGTTAACTCAACTACTATATACGTATACATGTGATAATGCTTTGCCCACGGATCTTGTGTCGCATTTAGATAAAAACCCGCACCTTGTCCAAGATCCCATCCGTCATCATCCGCAACATGTTCTCCTCGTGGTGAAGTATCTGGAATTATAACGGCCACTTGATATTTTTCTGCCAATCGTTGAAATCCACTTTTTTGACTAAAATTATCATCTGTACATGTTAAACCAGACAGCCACCAAATAAGAGGGATTTTTTTCACGTCTTTATTTGACGGTAAGTAAATACTAAATGTCATCTCACATTGTAAAACTTCTGAATAATGAGTATATTTACATTGTTCTCCACCGAAAGAGCGATGTTTTTCAATAAGTTTTAGTCTCACTTTCTCACTCTCCATATGTTAGCATCGTCCGAATTGACTCACCTTTATGAAGCAAATCAAATGCCTCATTGATGTCTGTAAAGTTTAAGTGGTGTGTAATAAACGAATCGATATCGATTTTACCATTCATATAATCTTTAACCATTCCTGGAAGCTCTGTTCTTCCTTTCACGCCGCCAAAGGCAGAACCACGCCATACTCGACCCGTTACTAATTGGAATGGACGGGTATGAATCTCTTTACCTGCGCCTGCTACACCGATAATAACACTTTCACCCCAACCTTTATGACAACATTCAAGAGCAGACTTCATGACTTCAACATTTCCAATACACTCGAAGCTATAATCGACCCCTCCATCTGTCATTTCAACAATGACTTCTTGGATTGGTTTATCAAATTTAGAAGGATTAACAAAATCAGTTGCTCCCATTTTTTTAGCCAATTCAAACTTATCTTCATTTATGTCAATAGCAATAATTCGTCTTGCGTTTGCTTGAACCAATCCTTGAATCACAGCTAATCCGATCGCTCCTAGACCAAATACGGCTGTCACAGCTCCTTCTTCTACTTTTGCTGTCTTGTGTACAGCGCCAATTCCTGTAGTCACACCGCAGCCAAATAGACCAACTTTATCAAGCGGCGCTTCTGGGTCAATTTTTGCTAGAGAAATTTCAGGAACGACTGTATATTCACTAAATGTACTTGTTCCCATGTAATGATAAATCGGCTCTCCATTATAAGAGAAACGAGTAGTTCCATCAGGCATTAAACCTTTACCTTGAGTTTCTCGTACGGCACTACATAAGTTTGTTTTACCAGAACGACAGAATTTACATTCTCCACATTCAGCCGTATATAGTGGAATCACATGGTCTCCTGGTTTTACTAAATTGACTTCATCTCCTACAGCAACGACAACACCAGCACCTTCATGACCTAGTACTGCAGGAAATACACCTTCCGGATCATCACCTGATAATGTAAAAGCATCTGTATGACAAACTGATGTATAAAGTATTTTTACTAATACCTCTTTTGCTTTTGGTTTTTCTACATCGATTTCTACAATTTGAAGCGGTTCTCCTGGTTTAAATGCAACAGCAGCTCTACTTTTCAAATGAATCCCTTCTTTCTTTTTTTTCTCATTTACATTTCCATAATTACACATTATAATAATTCAGACAATACTGACATTTATGTCACTATAAAGGAATAACAACATAGAAAGGGATGGTAATATATAGAAATCTCCTATAAAGAAAAAACGTTTTTTACTAGTAAAGATTTGGCTTTATCGGTGATAGGTGGACGCTGGAAAATAGCCATTATATGGTCTCTGCTCCAACAGTCTCCATTAAGATTAAGTGAAATACAAAAATACCTTCCCGATGTCAATCAACGTATGTTAATTAGACAATTAAGAGAATTAGAAGAAGATAAAATAGTTACTAGAGTTGTATACCCGGTTGTACCTCCTAAAGTGGAGTATCAACTAAGTGAAGTTGGTTTACTTCTAGAACCTGTTGTAACTTCCATTTGTGATTGGGGAGATCATTTTAGAGAATTTTTGGAAGAAAATGACGATAAACCAACTGCTGAAAAATAAACTGCACTAACGGTTTTGAAAATGAAAGCCACGAAACACTGGTATAAAGGCGCTTCGTGGCTTTTTGATTGTTCCTAAACAACATTTTGGAATCTGCCATTTTAGGAGTTGTCTGCACTATAAGTAAATATAAAAAAGTCCAATTTCTCAGTAAAATTGAGAAATTGGACTTTTATCGTTACTCCTGAAATGCGCCCTTATATATAGTATCCGATTCAAAACATTGATATGGTGCACCCTTTATCATTATTTCCATGTAACCATAGATAAAAGGTGCTTTCTATCAATCTTTTTAGGACTTTTACAATATTGTTACTATCTTTAAGTTCTTTCCATTCCATAAATATCACCATCATTTAAATTATTAACTTCTTCCAGTATTCTTCCTCGGTAGGCATAAGACAGATAGCCTATATTTGGCTATAGCACCCGTTACTTTAAGAGTTATCTTTATTTGTGATTCCATTAAAAATCCCTAGTACAAGTAAGACCAGTCCTAGAACTAATAAAAAACCGACGTAGAAATTATCAAATATACTTGGCATACTTAAAGGTCCATAGGAACCACTTCCTCTTATTTTGACTGCGGAACTTTCACTAACATATAAATAAACAGCAAAAAATCTTTCAAAAGTAAATAAGAGACCGCTTAATGCTATCAAACCAATTCCAGTAAAAAAGCTTATCTTTGCCACTTTTCTCTCTCTCCTTCTTGTAGATTAGCTTCCTTTAACAGAAGAATGTTCATCTTTATTTTATGTAATATTCTGACTCACCTAATGGAACTTAAACTCTTTCCCATCCCATTAAAAACTCTTCCTCAGCAGTCTGTACATCTAATAATTCTTCTTTTATTACAAAACCATTCATCACATAAAAATTAACGGCGTTCCTATTTTTCTTGTACACTTTCAGTTGTATATTTTCCCTTCCTTCTTTTATAAAGTTTAATAATCTTTTTCCGTATCCTTCGCCTTGGTGTTTAACATCAATAAACAGTGCAGCCAAATAATTATCTACCATTGATACAAAGCCCACAACTTCTATTTCATTACTTATAACATAGGTTTCAGACATTGGAAGATATTTTCCTTCCATCTCCTTTTGCTGTGATTTCCAATAATCCTTATCGATAAAGTCATGTGCTTTTACGGAACCTTCGTACCATATTTTTATTAATTTATTAACTTCCGTTTTTTTGTTTTTTCTAATGTTCACGTTATCACCCTTTCAAAATACAGCACTTATAAATCATTATTAAATAAGGTTAGATCAATACCCTTTATTCAACTAAAGTGCTTCGTTTGTTGATCAACCGTTAGATATATTTCAATGTTAACATTGATTTCCTTTATTTTGGTAAAAAAAAATAGCGATCCTTTATTAAAGAATCGCATACCGTTTGTTCAATAAGAAAAAAGCATTCAAAAATAATACTTCGGTCCTCCCATTTTAGTTTCAAATGGTTCGACTAGCTTGTTGTTTTCAATGATATAGTTTCTTAGACTTTCTTTGTTGCGTTCAACAACAAACGACAGTTCATCTTCAGTAGGATCATTATCAGTAGAAACCATCCAAGATTGAATCTCTTCGGAATCACTTATAACCATGTTTTGGGCTTGAGGCTTTATGTTATCATTTATGAGAACTTCTTTTATAGTTACATTAAAAAAACCCGTATTAAACACCTCTATGTTTCTATTGGTTAAATTTTCAACATTATAACCATGACCACTGAAGCTCGTAAATGCATTTGAATTCAATGGCGGAAACAGATACAACATTGTAATAGGAATAAATACTATTAAAATTACAGAAAGAGAAGGATAAGAGTTTATAACTGTTTTCAAGTTTTTAACACAAGAAGCGACTGTTCTTGTTGAACAATCGGATGCTTAGTTGTATAAATACTTATTAATTAAAATTCTCTAATTTTATCAAATGATTAAAACCTGAGCAAAACTTTGCCCACTATGTTATCTATCGGAACAGGACCTATTTCCCTACTATCACGACTACCATTCCTATTATCACCCATAACAAAAACATGTTTTTCTGGAACAACTATTGTTTCAAAGGGAAATGTCATGTCTTCTTTTAAGTACTCTTCGATTAATTCCTCACCGTTCCGATAAACTCTTCCATCCTTATATTCTAAAGTATCTCCTTCATCACCAATTATTCTTTTTATCCAAGCTGCACAGCATGGATAAACTGCGAAAAACGACCACCGATAAAAGTGATCGTCTCTTAGATGTTTATAATCATTACCAGTATGGTTCTGTGCAGCAAATGAGTTTGTTTTGTTAATTGGTTTTAATCTAGATTTGTACCCTTTCGAAATATAAGGTTAACTAGATTTACGGATTATAACTTCAATTCTATATAGTTAACTACATAGGATATAGTTTGTTTGTTGAGATGCCTGATCATGCTCAACAATAACGATTGTGGGATTATAGCTTTGAATAAGCTCTACAATCTGTATGTGTAAAGCCCAAAAACAAAATAAACGACCAACTATTGTTGATGTATTAATTATTGTACAGCCCGGCTCTTAACTCATACCACGTTTCCTGATTTGGCAGTATCGGAATAAAGGAATAGATTTTATTTTTCTTCATTTATTTTACTATTTTTCCATTACGGCAAAGTAATTGCCTTCATTATCTGCAAAGTTAAATACCTTCCCGGATGGCATATTTACAATTTCTCCGACAGTGACTTTTTTATTTGATAAGTCACTTTGTAATTGTTCGAGATTCTCAGAGAAAAACATTAATGAAGGTGTATCAAGGTTTAATCCCGGAGACATTTTTGCAACGAACTCCTTATTGTGGAGAATGATGGAAGTTTCTGCACGCTTTTTTGGAGCAATTTCAATCCATCTCAATCCTTGACCGTTATTTTCTTCAGAAATCACAGCAAAGCCTAATTTTTCTGTCCAAAAATTCACTGCCTCATCTTGGTTATTCACATACAACATAATTTGACCAACTTTACTAAACATAAATCTTTCCACTCCTTTATAAGTTTTAGATAAATATTCATCATCAGGAAGTAAAATCCTTCTTAAAGTAAAACTTCTCTGTTAATTTAAGTACATTCTTTAACAAAGGTCTTTCAAAAATTAATATCTTTGCTGCACAGTATTTAGTCAAATGCGAAACTTCCCCTTATTCTAATCAAATTATCCAATAATTCCAATAATATATTTATAGATATATTAAACAAAATCTCCAATAGGAATAACCCTTGTTAAAGCTAAAATGGCAACCTTTTTGAATGTTACACTTGAAAAATCGGAAGAAATCTAGTAAACTCTTCAAAGATGTTTATGAAACTAAATAAGGAATCTCTGTATAACCTCAAGAATATGGCTTGAGGGTCTCTACCAGGAACCATAAAAATCCTGATTACAGAAAAAGGAGTTCAGTCCTTTTCTGTAATCAGGATTTTTTTTTCTGAAATTTATTCATATGATGAAAGGACAATACGATGAATTTTAAAGTATTTATACTCGCATTATCAACTGTTGCCGTTGGGCTTGTAGAATTAATCGTAGGTGGAATACTCCCTACAATCGCAGACGATTTTAACATCTCGTTAAGCAGTGCCGGACAGCTCATCACCGTTTTTGCACTTATTTACGCCATTGCTGGTCCAGTTTTACTAGTACTTACCAGTAAAATAGAAAGAAAAAAGTTATATCTCGTATCCTTGTTTATTTTCTTCATTGGAAATATCATGACATATTTCAGTTCCAGTTTTACTTTTATGATGGTAGCAAGGGTTTTAACTGCCATGAGTACAGCATTAATCGTTGTGCTGTCCTTAACGATTGCTGCGAAAATTGTTGCTCCGACTCACCGAGCTAAAGCTTTAGGGCTCATCTATATGGGTATAAGTTCATCGCTAGTGATGGGTGTACCACTAGGTATACTCATTTCAAATACATTCGGCTGGCGTGTCATTTTCCTTGGCATTGCCATGTTAGCGATTGGATCGATGATTCTTATTTCTATCTTTTTGGAACGTATCCCTGGGGAGAATACGATCCCACTTTCACAACAATTTAAGGCAGTTGGGAGTGCAAAGTTAGGCAGTGCCCACCTTGCAACGATGTTTATGCTGGCAGGACACTATACACTTTATGCCTATTTCACACCCTTTTTAGAAACAGAGCTTCATATGAATTCCCATTGGATTAGTATTTGTTATTTACTTTTTGGGATTGCAGCGGTAAGTGGCGGAGCATTCGGAGGAATTCTTTCAGATTCAATTGGGGCTGGTAAAAGCATTATCGTTGTGATTAGTACATTTGCTATTGTTCTATTCTTATTACCATTCACGACTTTTTCCCTGATCCTTTTCATCCCAATGATGATGTTTTGGGCAGCGCTAAGCTGGAGTCTGGCACCACCACAACAAAGCTACTTGATTCAAACGGACCCTGCTACATCTGACATTCAGCAAAGCTTTAATAATTCAGCATTACAGATTGGTATTTCCCTTGGTTCGGCATCAGGCGGCCTGGTATTAAGTCACTCTGGTACGGTTTCCCATACAGCATGGCTTGGAAGCGCGATCGTTATCATTTCCTTAGTATGTGCCGTTTATTCTTTAACTAGAAAAACGATTAAAAGAGAGAATAGGATTGCAGTTTCCTCTGCTCAATAGGGAATAAATGAGAGGATTCTGAGCTAAGACAGCAAATTGTAGTAACGTATATAGCTAAAAAAGATTAAGTAGAAAAAGGAACCCCCACGGTTCCTTTTTTATTACTCAATTCTTATATATATTCCAATTCAAAGCACTCAATTTTCTACTCTACAAAAGTTTATCCTTAAATATATGGTATAAATTCATCCCTATTTTCAGGTTAGGTATACCCCTGCTTTTTTGGATATTTCAGAAGACGCATCCTCTAATATTTTTAAGTATTCAGGTATTTTATTGATATCAAACCTTTCAGATGGACCAACTATACTTATCGCCGATTTAACCTGATTAAAATTATCATAAATTGGATAAGCGATACTCCTTACCCTTGTAAAGCCCTCTTCATTATCCAGCGCATATCCCTGTTGTTTAACTTTATTCAAATGAAAAATCAACTCTTCTTTAGTTGTAATTGTATTAGGGGTACTGGCAGAAAATTGATCTGGTAATTCATTGATAATTGAGTCAGGTGCATAGGCAAGTAAAACCTTACCAGTCGCTGAAGAATGAATAGGCAAGCGAAAACCTTTAATATTTGCTCTAAGTACTTCTGGACTCTCTAACCTTAAGATATGAATAACTTCGAGATGTTCTCTTACAGCTAGATTTGTGCTTTCTCTTGTTTTTTCAACTACGTTTTGTAAGATTGGTAGAGCTATGTTAGTTAAATAATTATTTTGCAGAACCGACGTTTTCAATTCTAATATTTTTGAACCAAGTGTGTATTTATTATTTAAGGTTTGCTCGACGTAACCTCTTGATTCTAATGTTGATAATATACGATGCGCTGTACTCGATGGAATCCCTACCATTTTTGATAAGTCATTCACACCAATTTTCTCCCCTACATCTGATAAATTTTCTAAAATATCAAGTGCCTTATATAAAGATTTAACTCCTTTTTCCTCACTCATATCTAGTTACCTCCACTTTATAATACATTCGGAATTCGCTCCACATTATGGAATTATTATATTATCTAAAAGTGAATTTCATGTTTTTATAAATTGAACTTATTACTTACTATTAAGAAAAATTATTAATGATATGGAGAAATCTCAAGAATATTTCACCTAACCCTCTATATATATAACATAAAGAATTGTTTCAAAATGGAATCGATTCTACAATGTGAAATTTAAGGGGGATAAAAATGAAAATGAGAAAGTTTATACCGGGAATAATGACTATTCTTCTCTTTGTTTTTCTGCTTGCTGCCTGTTCTAGTAACAACACCTCTCAAACAAATGAACAGTCTAATTCCAATAATACCTCTTCCGAAAATTCAGATGATCCAAAGGTTCAATTAGTACTCTCTCACACATCTGCTCCTGGCACTCCTATTTACTTAACCTACGAAAAATTTAAAGAAGAAGTTGAAGCACGCTCTAATGGATCGATTAGCATTCAAATTCATGACAGTTCGAAGTTGGCTGGAGATACAAAGGGCGTTGAAATGTTATTAAGTGGCGCATTAGATATCGCCTCTTCAGGAACAAACAATATGTCACCATTTACAGATTTGTTTTTAGTATTTGATCTCCCATATATTTTCAAAAATGTAGAAGCCACACATAAAGTTTTATCTAGTGAAATTGGTCAAGAGTTTAAAAATAATTTAGAAGATGAATTGGATTTAAAACTTCTCTTCTTTGCTGATCCAGGAAGTCAAAGGGATGTAATGAATAGTAAAAAAGAAGTTATTTTACCTGAAGATTTGAAATCGCTTAAATTCCGATCTGCACCTAGTCCTATTGAAATTGCCACGATTGAAGCATTAGGAGCTTCAGCTACACCAATCCCTTGGGTTGAAGTCTATTCGTCTTTAGAACAAGGCGTTGTTGATGGCCAACTTCAACAATATCATTGGGCAGTTACTGCTAATCATCAGGAAGTCATTAAATACGTGACTGAAACAGGCGGTATCCACGCGGTTCACTTAGCCTTAATAAGTAAGAATAGTTTTGAAAATAAATTATCAGAAAATCAAAAAGAAATTATTCTAGAAGCTGCTGAAGAAGCACAAAAATTTAATTTTGTTAAATCAATAGAACTAAATGAAGAATTAAAGCAAAAGATGAAAGACGCTGGAGTACAATTCTATACTCCTACCGAGGAAGAATTAGATATTTGGATGGAACATGGAATGAAAGTTTGGGATCAATTTAAAGATGAAGTTGATCAAGATTTAATTAAACAAATTCAAGATATCCAGGACTAAACACTAGTTTGAAGCAGAACCATAATAGAATGATCGGTAAATTTATGGTTCTGCTTTATTTAGTAAAGGGAGAAGTGAGGATATGTATGGGACTATTAATAGAGGAGTTGAAAGGTTAAGTAATGTTTTAAACAATATTTCAAAAGCCTTGCTTGGCGGTATTGTTGGTTTAATGTTACTTTCTATTCTTATACAGGTGGTACTTCGTTATGTATTCAATACAGGATTGTCCTGGCCTGAAGAATTGACAAAATTTCTCATGGCCTGGATGACTTTTATTGGATCTGCTATCGCTATCAAGCAATCAGAGCATATCAGTTTAGATATACTTGTAAACAAACTTTCTAACAAACCGCAATTCTTTTTAATTATGGTTAGTAGAATATTAATCTTATCTTTTTTTGCCTTTTTTACTTATGTCGGTTTAGAAATGGCTTTAAATAGTCAAGTTTTTCGAGCTGATGCACTTGGAATTTCCTTATTTTGGCCTAGAATAAGCATGGCCATTGGTGGGCTATTAATGATTCTGCATACAGTTCACCTCATTTTTAAAGACATAGGGAGGGTGATGAATAAGTGATTGGATGGCTTATTATTCCCTTTGTCATCGCTTTACTTATAGGCGTTCCTATTTCTATTAGTTTAGGAATTGGAGTTGTCGTTTTCGTTTTGGTGCAATCTACTTTACCATTAAGTATTCTAACTCAAAACATTTATGAAGCTACTGAATCTTTTCCTCTTATGGCAATACCCTTTTTCATATTAGCTGGTGAGCTTATGAATCGTTCTGGCTTCACAGATCGATTAATTAACTTTGCAAAATTTTTCTTTGGAAGAATAAAAGGAGGACTCTCTCTTGTTACGATAACCTCTGGTGTGACATTCGCTGGGTTATCTGGTTCTGCCGTTGCTGAAACTGCCGCATTAGGGAAAACGTTAGGACCTGCTATGGAAAAAGAAGGTTATGATAAACACTTCTCTTCTGCACTAATAGCGAGTACTGGAGTCTTAGCACCCATTATACCTCCGAGTGTCATCATGATTTTATATGGAGCTATGATGAATGTGTCAATTGGTGCGATGTTTATTGGAGGAATACTTCCAGGAATTTTAATCGCCTTTTTACTGATGATGGTCGCATTTATCATCGGTCTTAAAAAGGACTATCCTAGATCAACAGTCCCACTCTCTTGGAAAGGTTTTTGGGATGTAACCTTTGCTGCTGCTTTAGCTATTATCGTACCTATTATCATAATTTTAGGAATAAGAGGCGGAATATTCACACCAACTGAAGGTGGCGCTGTAGCTGCAGCATACTCTCTACTTGTTGGTGGACTTATTTATCGAAGCTTAACATGGGATGGAATTATCAAGAGTTTAATTCGAAGCGGAATCATCTCTGCAGTCATAATGTTAGTCGTAGCCATGTCGTCACCATTTGGTTGGTTACTAGCTTACTATGAAATACCGCAAATGTTTGCAGATCTACTATTAAGTTTAACAAATAACCCACACTATATTATCTTAATGATTCTATTAATGTTAATTGTTATCGGAATGTTTTTAGAAGGTGCAGCAATCGTCATGCTGCTAGGACCAGTATTAGCTCCTCTTACTGCTGAACTGGGAATGGATCCTGTTCATTTTGCAATTGTAATGGTCGTAGCAATTGCTATTGGTATGGCAACTCCTCCTGTTGGAGTGAATCTATTTGTTATGGTCCCTATTACAGGAACAACAATGGAGAAACTTAGTATAGCCATTTTACCATTTATCGCCGTTCTTCTACTCGCATTGTTAATCATTATATTTGTTCCAGATATTGTTCTCTGGCTACCAAATTTATTTAATTAACCTATATAAATGAAAGGGTGTTTTTATTTGGCAAAATACGTAAAGGTTAAAAAAGAGGTTACAGGCACTCAAAACATGGATGTTGCCAATACTGTGAAACAAATATTAACAGAAATAGAAGAAACTGGGGAACAAGCCGTACGTAATTATTCTGTAAAATTCGATAAGTGGAACCCTGATAGTTTTAGAGTTAGTGAGGACGAAATCCTTAAAGCGACTAAGTCTCTACCTGAAACTTTTATTCAAGATACTCTTTATTGTCAAGAGCAAGTAAGAACCTTTGCTAAAGCACAATTAGAAAGTTTATCTGAATTTGAAATGGAAATTCAACCTGGAATTAAACTTGGTCAAAAACTAATCCCTATCTCTAACGTTGGCACTTATGTACCGGGTGGACGTTTTCCAATTATTGCATCCGCCCAAATGAGCGTGATCCCTGCTAAAGTAGCAGGAGTTGAACGTGTAATTGTTTGTACTCCTTCACAAAATGGTCAGGGAATTCATCCTGGTGTGTTATTCGCTATTCATGCAGCTGGAGCAAATGAAATTTATTCTATCGGAGGCGTTCAAGCTATTGGTGCAATGGCATATGGTACAGAAAATATTGAACCTGTTGACTTTCTGGTTGGTCCAGGAAATGCATTTGTAGCTGAGGCAAAGCGTCAAGTGTTTGGGAAAGTAGGTATTGATCAAATTGCAGGTCCAAGTGAAATATTGGTCATTGCTGATGACACTGCTGATCCAAGTATTGTAGCTGCTGATTTATGGGGACAAAGTGAACACGACCCGAAGGCCGCTGCCATTTTGATAGGTAATTCCGAAGAATTTGTGAAAAAAGTGTTAGTTGAAATGGAAAAACAACTTCCGTTACTAGAAACAGCTAATGTAGCAAAAACAGCTTGGGAAAATAATGGAGAAATCGTCATTGTTAAGGATAAGGAAGAAGCTGTTAAAGTAGCAGATCAATATGCGATAGAACATTTAGAAGTTCATGCTGAGGACCTTGAATATTATTTTAAGAATTTAAAAAATTACGGTTCTCTCTTCCTCGGTGAAGAAACGACTGTTGCATATGGAGACAAAGGAATCGGTACGAATCATATTCTGCCAACCGAGGGTGCAGCTAGGTATACTGGTGGACTGTGGGTTGGAAAATTTATTAAGACCGTCACTTATCAACAATGTACAAAAAAAGCTAGTCGCTCATTAGCTCCTGTAATCGCTAGACAATGTAATTATGAAGGAATGGTTGCACATGGAGTAACTGCTGATATAAGGATAAATAAGTATTGTAATTTATAAAATTCAACTAATAAAAGATAAGAAAATTAATCGAAATTGGGACCAGTCCCCCGCTGCGTTAAAAATTTACGCATTGAGGGTAAGGTCCCATTTCCCTTAAAAAAAACTTGCTATCTTTGATGGGGAAACAAAATTGCAACCTCACAAAAATTACTATTTTATATAAGCTGAATATTCATCGTCATAATAGATACCTAACCCTGTGAAATCACAACTACCTTCTTCTGATATTTCATAAACACGAATGGATTCACCCACTAATTCAAATGTAGCTTTACAACTTCCACTACTAAAAGATGCAGTATTGTTAGAGATTAATTTGGCTTCTCCATAATAATCATTAAATTCCCATGGCATTTGATAACCCGCTAATTGACCACCGGTTGGATCATAGCGGTAACCTGTCTGTGATACAAATGATATTGACTCTGGGGCTTTTTTATACACATATAAATCCGTAATCACACCGGTCCCTGAGTATCCTAAATTATAATATTGACCTAACCATGCTGAATGTTGAATTTTTCCACTTCCATCTCCTCCGATGGTTACAGTTCTTGTCGAGCTATCCCAATGAACGTTTTCCCCTAATGATTGACTAATAAAACGAAGAGGAACAAACGTACGCCCCTCAATCACTTGAGCCTGAACAGAAATCGTAACTGCTTTTCCATTTACTTTTGCTGTCTTAGACCCGATTTTCAACCATACCGTTGTGTTTCCTTTTGTAGCATTAATGGTTTTGTCTTTTTGATTCCATTGAACCGTTGCACCTAACGATTCAAAGATTCCTCTTAATGGGACTAATGTTGTGCCGTTTTGAATCACACCTTCATTGTTGTAATATTGTTTATTGCCATTTTCTATGTAGATTGAAACGTCACTATATGCCTGAGTATGATTGGCACTTAAATTAAAAATCCAAAATAGTGTTAAGCTTATTAGAACGAACTTCAAAACTTTCAATTTGATTTCCTCCTATTTCTTTTTTACAAGACTAAGATTGTTCAAAAACCTTAATAGACTTTTATCGTCTTTTCAATCGCATCTACTAATTTATAGTGCGTATCGACAAATTGTTTAGCTTCACGATGGTTTACATTATAACCATCAAACATATATGGGTGTTCTCCAGGCTGTAAAATCGCAAAAACCCAACCATCTTGTGTATTTACAAGCGAAAAGGCCATACCTTCCCGATAAAAATTATTCCATTCATTTGCCGTATATTTTGAAATCTCCAGGCTCCAGACATCTTTTCTCAAGTGGGTTTTATCTTTATAATAAAAACTAACACTTTCTACTATTCTTTGACCTTGATAATCATCAACAAAGTTACTTTGCTTTGCAACTAATAGATCTGCTACTTGTTTATTAAGTAAGAATAAAAAGCCCATTTGATTATTTCGATAGACAATAGAAGTTGTCCCTTTCGTCATAACGGATGAAGCATAGACTTCCATCACTTTATTATTTGATTCAATCGTGGCAAGTAGCTTATTTGAATCCCACTGAACATCAGCTCCCAGTGCTTCGCTTACAAAGCGCAACGGTACAAAAGTTCTTCCATTAAATATCGTAGCTGGAACATCGATCAATACACTTTTTCCATTAACATTTGTTGTTCTCGAACCGACAACTAGAACAATTTTATCATTACCCCGGGTCGCAACAATCGTCTGGGTTGCTCCCTTCCATTCAACTGATGCACCTAACGTTTCAAAAATTGCTCGTAATGGTACTAATGTACGACCGTCTTGAATTATTCCCTCATCGTTTTTTGTAACTGAATTAGCAGAGACTGTACTTCCAAATACTAAACAAAGTAACACAAAAAACAAAACTACTTGTAACGTTACTACTTTCCTAATCAACCAATATTCCTCCTTTATTTTCCAAAATTTATGTGACTATCTTCAATTATATACCAATAGTCCTATAAAATGGGGATTTTTTACACTTATTTAATGAAAATTCAAACTTTAATTTATAAGAACATTTCAACCTGATTTTGTAAAACTCGTAAGACTTAAAAACACGTCCACAGTAATTCAAATGGAAACTTTTTCTGAAAATAATCGTAGTATTATGTAGATACTTTATTAGGAGGGGTAATGATGAAAGAACGAGGATGTATCAAGTGCGGACATACCCATGCTGAAACAAAGGAAATTGCCACAACAGGAACAGGTTTATCGAAAATGTTTGATATTCAACATAATAAATTTTTAGTTGTTTATTGTACCAATTGTGGCTACAGTGAGCTGTACAACAAACAAACATCGAAAACTTCCAATGTGATTGACTTTTTCTTTGGTGGGTAAATGTAATATGAACAAATGTAGAGGCTTTCGGTTATACTTTTTTGAGGTAATTGTATATGTACGGAAGATTTACGCTTGCTGCTCCAAAAGGAAAAATCAAAGAACAACTCCAACTTGAACTAACCGAAAAAAAGTGCCTGTCCCTCAGTACGATAACACTTCACTTATCACGGGCAGGCACTCTTAACAATATATTCCAAAACCTGGTCCAGCTTGTATTCCAACCTGTCTACCTTTACTAATAATGACTCACCCTTATATTCATCAGACAAATCCCTTTCTATACTTTCATTATGACTTTTTAAAAGGGGGATTATAGAAACACCAAAAATTCCCACTAACTTACCGTCTTTAATTTATCCTTACCTGATTTAATAACTTTAACATTAATATTGACTTCCTCTAAAGAATCAGGCGTTAATGGCAAGTATCCGTCGACGTTGCTTTCTCTCCATAGACTGGGACTTTTTTTATAGAGAGTATGTGATAATTGATAAACATCAATATTCATTTCCACCCCTTTTTGAAACGTAAAGCGGATATCTTCTTCAATAAGACGCGCTACCTGTTTTTGAATCTCAGTAGTAGTAATATCATCAAATATTTCAATTGGATTCGCAATTAGCTCGATGTTGAATAAAAAGAATAATAATGACTTCAATTAATCCCAAGCCCACATAAATCATTCCACGAAGAGTTGATTCAAATCCTGTTTCAAATACAGGAAGCAGAAGTGAATAAACTTTTTTACTAAAATTCGCTTTATATGTATTTTGGAAATTCAACATAAACAATAAAAAAATAAACACACTGGTGCAGTTTAGCATACAGTGTGTTTTAGCTTCCTATATTATTTAAATTTTACTTCATCAGGCTTGGCACTTAAACTTTTCAAGTGATTAATACTATCAACATTGTGTCTATATACAGCCCTTTAGTTATGATTTACAGTTTTTTCTTCTACCTTTAGCTTCACGAATTCACGCTTTCTATTTAAATTTTTAACTGTTATTGGGAAATACTAAAGAAATGCGAATGAAAAAATTAAAATAGGAGTGTAGCAAATGGAAACTGAAAACCACATCAGATTGACTTCAGCAGAAATATCGAGTCTTTGGGGTTCTTACGTTAATAATAGTTTGTCTATTTGTGTATTAAGATATTTCATGAAAATAGTAGAAGATACAGAGATTAAATCAGTTGTAGAATTTGCATTAAAAACAGCTGAAACAAGCCTTGAAGATGCAAAGAAGATTTTTAAGGAAGAAGGCTATCCTCTACCACATGGCTTTACAAATGAAGATGTAAATTTAAATGCAAAACGACTTTGGTCAGATGAATTTTTTTTACGATATTTAAATCACATGGCCAAGGCAGGTTTCACTGCTTATGGAATGGGGGTTGGGATGAGTTCGCGTAAGGATATTCGTGAGTATTTTAATAAAACTTTGAACTTAAATTTAGAACTTAATGCAAAAGCAAAAGATGTTATATTGTCCAAAGGACTTTACGTAAGACCGCCATTTATTTCACCACCAGATAAAGTTGATTTTGTAAAAAAACAAGGATTTCTCACAGGTTGGTTTGGTGAGCGAAAACCATTATTAGGTGTAGAAATTGCACACCTCTATCACAACATTGAAACTAATGCTGTTGGTAAAGCGTTAATAATGGGATTTTCTCAAGTAGCTGATCATCAAGACTCAAGAGATTTTTTTAAAAGAGGAAAAGAGGTTTCAAGTAAACATATTGAGGTATTTAATTCGATTTTAAAGGATGAAGATATACCTGCTCCAATGACTTGGGATACTGATGTAACAGATTCACAGGAAGCACCTTTTAGTGATAAGTTAATGATGTTTCATATCAACTTATTAAATGCAACAGGAATTGGGAATTATGGGTTGGCAATGTCAGGAAGTACACGACGTGATTTAATCACACATTTTGTACGTTTATCAGCTGAAATTGGTCAATATACAGAAGATGGTGCAAACCTAATGATAAAACATGGATGGTTGGAAGAACCGCCACAATCAGTAGATAGAGAAGACCTAACTAAAAAAAGAAGTCATAACAAGCAAGATTAATTTCTTGCTTGTTAATCTATATACTATCTCTTTCTCTCTTAAACCCTTAATTGCTTGACTTAAACTTAATGATCAGTTTTTGTCCGGTTATTTCTTCAACTATTTCTTCAATCAACGTTCTGTATCTGTTTTCTAACCAATCACATTGGAATTCATTTTCGCTAATAATCGTAAGTATTTCTTCGTCTAATGTCATTGTTATATTGGTAAACCAAGTTTGATAAGATGGTCTAGAAATTTTTGATTTTACAGCATTTAATACCTTATGTAAGAGTTCGTCAGTATCATTTTCAATATCCCACTTATCTTCACCGATTGGCTCATTCTTTCGTTGTTTTTCAAGGAGTTCCAAAATATCTGCTATTCTTTTATCCTTTCTTTGCAGATCCTCTTTCATATCTTTAAGTTCTTTAATTAAATTGTTAATGGTATTTTCATTCATGATAATCCTACTCCTTCAATTTTATTCGGACTATATCAAAAGCTGTTACACATGATTATATATTTTTACCACCTTATTTTCCTATTTTAACTCCATAACTATATTCGTAACATAACCCGTCATCTTATACCATTAATTACAAAATTATTTTGCGCACCAAATATTTGGCTTGCAAAATAATCCGTGTAACTATAAAATAACAATTAACAATTTAAATAATTCCGAATTTTCTTATCGATAGAGGTGATAATTAGTGCAGCTTAATGAATGTATCAACTTTTTATTATCAAAAACCCAACAGAAAGTTTCTCAACATTTTAAAAGTAAACTACTTGAATTTGGAATCACTCCTGTTCAATATGGCGTGTTACATATTCTCTGGGAAAATGACGGCTTGAATTCCAGCAAAATTTCAAATGCCTTAAGGCTTGATAATTCAACAATCACTGGAATTATTGATCGTTTAATTAGTGTCGAGTTGGTTACTAGAAAAGAAGATCCTCTTGATCGACGTCGAAGCCTCGTCTATTTAACACAGAAGGGCAAAGAATTAGAAGCCCCACTCCGAACATGTGTGGAGAACTTAAATGAGCAAATTTTAGAGAAGTTTGAAGAGCAAGAAAAATTACTTTTGAAAAAACTATTAAATTGTCTAGCAGCTTGTGAGTTTGAAGCAAAACATAAATGATAAACCTATCTACATAATGAGAGGAATGATACTTTCATGTCACTTAAAGATTCTGGATCTCTCAAAAAGAATATAATGAATAACACAAAATCACTACGTAATAACCTTGATATAAAAACAGTCGGCACCGGAACAGTTGCAGCTGTCATATGTTGTACCGGCCCGATTTTAATTGTCATTACCGCTGCCCAAAACGGCAATTTACTACCAGAACAAACCGTTTCTTGGTTATTTGGGATTTATTTTATCGGGGGATTAATCGGAATCATTTTGCCACTACTTCTTGGAATGCCCATAGCCGGTGCCTATTCAATCCCATCTGCCGTTCTGATGACCCAAGCAATCACACAATTTTCCTTTGAGCAAGTGATCGGTGCATACTTAATCGCTGGGTTGCTTATTTTTTTGATTGGCTTGTTTGGGTGGTTTCAGACATTGTTAGACTGGCTGCCTGCAGAAATTGTGATGGCTATGATTGCGGGGTCAATGATCCACTTCGCAACGGATATGATCCAATCCATTTTTGTTTTTCCCATTTTAGGAGGAGCAATTGTTCTTTCTTATTTCTTTTTTGCTAAGTACCTTCGGGCAATTCCGCCAATCGTCGGTGCCTTATTTGTTGGATTAGCCTTATTCCCTTTTTTCGGTCATTCGCTGTCTGTTCCTGACCTTACTTTTCATTTCCCTTCTATTTGGTTGCCTGACTTTTCGTTTGGTGCCGTTTTAGCCATTTCAATACCGATAACTGTCATGTTATTAGGTACGGAAGGTGCTCAAGGAATTTCAGTGTTAAAAAGTGCTGGATATAAGCCACCTGTGAATTTGATTACAATGGTTAATGGTCTAGGCACCATGTTTGCAGGAATATTTGGTGGACATAGTGCTAATATTGGCGGGATTATGAGTGCTCTCTGTTCATCAAATGAAGTCGGTCCAATGGACAAACGGTACGTCGCTGCTTTCGTTTCCGGTGTATGGATGTGTATCTTTGGTCTCTTTGCCTCCATATCATTGGCTTTAATCTTATTATTACCGCTTGCATTTATAAAGTTAATTGCCGGTCTCGCACTAATAAATGTGTTACTTAGTAGCTTTCAGCGTTCGTTTAGTGGAGGTCAGTTTCAAATGGGCGCCTTTTTCTCATTAGTAATCGCAATGTCAGGCATTAACTTTTATGGTATTAGTTCAACCTTCTGGGCTTTAGCGGGGGGCTGGTGTATTTCTTGGTTCTTAGAAAAGCATGACTTTAAAAAGCGAATATCAACCTCTAAGAGTACACTTTCCAATTCCGCCTAAAATAATTTTGCTAATATCACATATACGGAAAACACATTTTGTGAAGGTATCAGGTACTTTGAATAGATAAAAATGATCATCTGTCCACAAATAGCACCTTAAAAAAGTGCCTGGCCCTCAGTGTAAGAACCCTATACTATATCAGGGGACAGGCACTCTAATTTTACTTTCATTTGATAAAAAATTAGCTACTACTTCAAAAACTCCTTTTTTAATTCCACTGCTGGCAAAATGCCATTTCCCCATTCCTCTCTCATAAGCAAAATATTGTGTTACTTCAATTGAATTCACTCTATGTATGTCGTGTGTACGAAAAACATCATAAACCTATTTTACCTGTGGCAATAATTAGTTATGATAAAGAAGTATCGAGCAAAAAGGTAGCTCAAAAAGGTACCTGTCCCTCACTGCGGTAACACTTTACCCTGTCGGAGGACTGGCACTTTAATTTTATTTTACAATAACATCAAGGAGGACTACATGATTAAAAAAAGGATCTCCTTCCGCTTTAAGCTGATTCTATCAATGATTGTAGCCATTGCAGTTCCAATACTACTCATCGGTTACTTAACCATTACTCAAGTCGAACAAGCACTATTAGAAGAAAAAGAGAAAAAACTCTATGCTTTTGCTCGTCACCTTGATCGAATGTTAGTTGGTACGTTCGATCAGTACTTACCAACAGGAAAAAACCTGACAAACGAGGAAAAAATCAGGATCCTAAACCAACAGTTGCAACCGCTTACCGATAACATCGCGTATGATAATCCTGGCCTTGGTATCGGTTATTATTCAAAAGAACTTGACGCAATACTTACATATGGACCAAGTTCAGAGCTAAAGGACAAAATCGGCTTAGCAATAAGTGAAAATCATCCAGGAAGAGACGTACTAACGACGGGACAACCGATGGTCATGACCGGCAATCAAGTCCGCGGTGATATTATGAATGCGATGATCCCGATCAAACGAGAAAATGAAATTATCGGTTATATTTGGGCAAATGAATTAACAAGCGATGTTAATCAGCAAATCTTTGCGATGATGAAGAAAATTTTCTATATTCTCTTAATCGGCCTAAGTATCGGTATGATCATCGCTTGGCAAATATCGCGGAAACTAGGTGGTGCGATCGATATCATTATCGCGTCGATCGGGAAAATGGACCATGATTTATCCTATCGCCTTCCGTCTATCGATGGCGTGTTAAATAAAATTCCGCATGAGGTTAATAAATTAATTGATAAACTAGTAGAAACGAAGGAACAAGTCAGGCGTACTGATCGCCTGCGAGCGGTTGGTGAACTAGCCGCCGGAATGGCCCATGAAATCCGCAATCCGCTTGCTTCTATTAAAGCATTCACGCAAATAGTAGAAGAACAAATGGAACGAAACGATGATAACCGCGAATATATGGAGATCATTATTAAAGAAATCGAGCGAATTAATGAATTAACGGAGCAACTGCTTTTATTTGGTAAACCAACCGCTTATAAAGAAGAAAAACTTTGTGTTGATCAGCTCATCCGTGAAACACTTCCATTAATTGAGCATGAACTTCGTAAAAAAGAGAGCCAACTCATCAGCGATCTAGAAGAAATCGAAATGATCGCTGATCGCGCACTCCTTCAACAGGTGATCATTAATTTATTATTAAATGCGGTTCAATCGATGGACCGCCAGGGGATGCTTGCGATTCACTCGACTGTTATGCATGATTCGATCGAGTTTTCAGTATATAACTCGGGCTCCACGATTGCAGAAGAAAAGAAGGAAAAAATCTTTGATCCTTTTTACTCGAATAAAAAAAATGGAATGGGACTTGGATTAACTGTCACGCAAAACATCGTTCAGCTTTATGACGGGAGAATAACTTGCCAGAACGAGAAAAACGGTGTTACATTCCTTGTCCGATTCCCTAAGCAAAAACGTACACATTAAATTAAAAGGAGACTAGATTTTATGGCAAACATCCTAATTGTCGATGATGAAGAGAACATCCGGATCGCCTTACGAACAATACTGAAAAAACAAGGGCACAAGATCATAGAGGCGGAAAATGGCAAGGTCGCGCTTCGATATTTAAAAACCGATCACAAAGACATTCACATTATGCTGCTTGATTTACATATGCCTGAAATGGGCGGGCTGCAGCTTTTAGAAAAAGTACGTACCGCCTTCCCTGACTTATTAACAGTCGTGATTACTGCATATAGTACAGCAGAAAATACGATGAAGGCGATGAGTTTAGGTGCTTATGATTATATCGTCAAACCATTTGATATAGCCCAAGTTAAAACCATTGTCGCCAATGCGGTCGAAATGAGTACCTTATCGGAAAAAGCGAAACAATTACCTCAACCAGATCAAAAACAATCATCTGAACGGATTATCGGAAAATCAGCGGCCATGCAAGAGGTGTATAAATTAGTCGGAAAAGTTTCTGCTACAACAGTACCGGTGCTATTACAAGGAGAAAGCGGGACTGGAAAAGAGAGAATTGCTCGTGCAATTCATTTTAATAGCACACGATCAGACCAGCCTCTCGTTAATGTAAACTGCGGCGCCATTCCTGAAAATCTATTAGAAAGTGAACTGTTCGGATTTGAAAAAGGCGCCTTTTCCGGGGCAACTGCCACAAAGCCCGGAAAATTTGAAGTTGCCCATAATGGAACGTTATTTCTCGATGAAATTGGCGAGCTATCACTAGGCTTACAAGTTAAATTGCTTCGTGCCCTTCAGGAACAAGAAATTGAACGATTAGGAAGCACGACCCCGATCAAAATCAATGTCCGTGTGATTACTGCTACAAACCGTAACCTAAAGGACATGGTTGAATATGGGCAATTTCGTTCAGATCTCTACTACCGCTTAAACGTCGTCCCAATTCAAATCCCTGCCCTTCGCGAACGAAAAGAGGACATTCCTGAGCTCGTGCACCATCTGTTAGAGTCGTATGCGACAGATTTTGGCTACGAAAAAAGCTATATTACACCCGAATCGCTAGAATTGTTACACAAGTATCATTGGCCAGGGAATATAAGACAATTACAAAATGTGTTACGGAGAGCGCTTATTTTTTCTACTGGCGGAGTTATTTTACCTAAGCATTTAACTCGGTCGATTACAGATTCTCTACCAAAATCAAAAGAAGAAAGCACATTTGTGTTACAGCAGGAATTTAAAGAAGGAGATACAATCAAAAGCATTCTCCAAGAAACGGAAAAAGCAGCGATGAAATGGGCACTCGCTCAGACGAATGGCAATAAAACGCACGCTTCGGAATTGCTTCAAATGTCGCGTAAATCATTTATTAACAAATGCAAAGATTATCAATTAGACTAAGATCACAATACACACTGTGAAGTTTTTACACAACAAGTGTGTCATCCTTACACACTACTCCCCCTCCGATTATGGGATGACTGGCAATTGTGCCTGAATTTTCTCACTTTTAAAATTGGTATGAATATTGCTAATTAATACTAGTAAAGCGTGTTGCATACGCTTACATTAGTAAAGGGGGAAAAATAGATGATCAAAGCGTTAACAAATGGAAGTGTACGATTGGTCAACCGGTACCTTCCTGATGCATTTATCTTTGCTGTTATTCTTACGTTTGTTGTCTTTGTGTTTGGATTGGGGCTTGGTAATTCACCTATTCAAATGGTTCAATTTTGGGGAGAAGGATTTTGGAATCTGTTAGCCTTTTCGATGCAGATGGTGTTAATATTAGTGACTGGGCATACGCTCGCCAACAGCCCGCTCTTTAAAAAAGGACTAGCAGCAGTCGCTTCAATGGCGACAACTCCAGGGACTGCAATTATCTTAACATCCCTTGTCTCCGCGATCGCTTCGTGGATTAACTGGGGCTTTGGATTAGTGATTGGAGCATTACTTGCTCGCGAAGTCGCACAAAGGGTCAAAGATGTAGATTACCGCTTACTTGTCGCTAGTGCGTATTCCGGATTTATTATTTGGCATGCTGGGTTTTCGGGCTCGATTCCGTTAACGATTGCCACCGATGGGCACTTCTCTCAGGATCTGATTGGCATTATTCCAACAAGCGATACGATTTTTGCACCATTTAATTTAATCATCGTATTTGCAGTCCTAATCGCCCTGCCGCTCGTTAATCGATTAATGATGCCTGATCGAAACCATACGATTTCTTTCAACCAGTTTGGCACAGATCAAGAGCTAGCTGCTGTTAGTGAACCATCAGGAAATGATACACCAGCAGATAAATTAGAAAATAGTAAACTAATCACTTTATTAACGTCGATATTAGGATTTGCTTTTATCGTCTATTATTTTGTCAACAGCGGTTTTGAATTAAATTTAAACATTGTTATCTTTATCTTTCTCATTCTTGGTATTTTTCTACATAAAACACCAAGACAATTTCTCAATGCGGTCAATAACGCTGTCAAAGGCACTTCGGGGATTATTGTCCAGTTCCCTTTTTATGCCGGCATCATGGGGATGATGGTCGCTTCCGGTTTAGCCGGCTCGATTTCAGAATGGTTTGTGAGTATTGCAACTACGGAAACCTTCCCAGTCCTCGCGTTTCTAAGTGCGGGAATTGTCAACGTGTTTGTTCCTTCTGGCGGGGGACAATGGGCAGTTCAAGCTCCGATTATGTTACCAGCAGGGCTTGAGCTAGGTGTAGATACTACCAAGACCGTAATGGCTGTTGCTTGGGGCGATGCCTGGACGAACTTAATTCAGCCATTCTGGGCATTACCTGCTCTTGCCATCGCCGGCCTCGGCGCCCGCGATATAATGGGTTATTGTTTAATCATGCTCTTTGTCACAGGCGCTCTCATCTCACTAGGATTATTCATATTATAAACTTGAATTCTATCAGATCATAGAGTAGGGTAACCACTCTCGTGGCTACCCCCTCATCAAAACGTACGTGTCCTATTAAGACATACGGCTTACTTTTCTGAGATCGAGTGTTATTATCACGTTAAGTCCTTTAAGCTTTCGGTTATACTGTTATTGAGGTGATTGTATGTGCGGAAGGTATACGTTAGCAGCTCCAAAAGAACAAATCGAAGAACAACTTCAACTCGAACTAACCGAATATGAACCACGTTATAATATTGCGCCGAGTCAACCGGTACTAAGCGTCATTTCCGATGGCACGCAAAGAAGGGCCGGTTATTTACGATGGGGTTTAGTTCCGTCATGGGCGAAGGACCCAAAAATTGGCTATAAAATGATAAATGCACGCGGTGAGACCGTAGACGAAAAACCGGCTTTCAAACGCCTCCTAGCTCGCCGTCGATGTTTAATTGTCGCGGATGGATTTTATGAATGGAAGCGGGTTGATGATACGAAGCGACCATACCGAATCACTGTTAATGACAATATCTTTACTTTTGCTGGGTTATGGGATCGTTGGAAAAGTGACAATGATGAAGAAATCGTATCATGTACAATCATTACGACCGAACCTAACGAACTCATGAGCGACATTCATGATAGGATGCCCGTTATTGTTCGCGATCAGGATAGAGATACATGGCTAAATCCCTCGATTGCAGATAAGCATATATTGAAGTCGCTGATAAAACCGTATCCAGAAGAGGAAATGCATGCGTATGAGGTGTCGACGTTGGTGAATAGTCCACGGAATAATGGTGCGGATTGTATCCGTTCTTTGGTAGATTTCTAACTTGGATTAAACGAAACCCTAATCCGCCTTGTCAATATTCTCAATCAACTTTCGATAAATAAATTATAAATATTATGTGAAAAAGTCCGTTCTGATAAACAACGGTAACGCCTACGAAAAGCTAGCTTTTTGGAGGCATTACCGTATAAAGATGAGCTATTTATTCTTAATTAGTAGATTTTACTCAATTTTATTCATCCACCCTTATTAACTACCCACTACATAAATATACCCTATAAATCCAAATAATTTGGTTAAGTATTCTGTTCATTAGCACAGTAATAGAATCTATCTACCCTATCAATTTATTTTTTATCACGATTGGAGGTTTTGTATTTTTCACCTTTGCTATCATAGGTGACCCATTCACCAACAGGATTGCCATTTTCAAAATACCCTGAACGCTTTATAGTTCCATCAGCACGATACCATTCCCAATATCCATCCGGTTGATCTCCAATCATTTTCCCTTTTGACCATATTGTTTTTCCGTTCGCATGATACTTTATCGTGTATCCATCAATTACTTCTAATTTCTTTTCCTTGACACCGTTTGAGTGTATCAAGTCACATTTTTCGTTTTCCATAACTTACCTCCGATTAACATTTTTAAAATTTATATAATTTTCACTTTTTCAGTGGTTTGTACAGGATTTTTTAGTACACACAATGTCCATTCAGGATTATAAATCCTAATAAGTTTGTTTGAAAAATAGGTGTAAATCCTTTGATCATCGATCACTCATAGACCCTGCTAATTTTTTAATACTCCGCTTCAATACGCTTCACTTTATCATAAAACCTCTGATTGACTGGCGTAGGTATTCCGTGCTTCTCGCCTAATTCTATGACAGTTCCTGCAAATAAATCAACTTCACTATACCGTTTTGCTTCTATGTCTTGGGCCATCGAGGGCTTACCTTCTGGACTTAATTTACCTAATACATCTAACCAATAATGTAAATCGTCTTCAGATAAATGTACCCCTTCCTTTTCAGATAAAGCAATGACCTCTCTCATTGCAGCAATCATTGTCTGCCTTGCTTCTCCTTCTCTTTGGATCGCCCCATAATTGCTTTGATACACCGCAACCGTTTGATTAACACCAACGTTTGTCATCAATTTTCCCCATAGTCTCTTCATCATATTTGTATCGATTTCGTATGGAACTTCTGTTTTGTCAAAGAAGTCAGCAACGCGCTTTGCTTTTTCAGAAATCATACCTGGCTCTTGATCCCCAAAACAAAGCATACCCATATTTGCATAGGTCAGCTTATTCCCTTCTTTCACCGCATCCATCCCTTGTGCCACGCAATACAGGATATTGTCCATACCATACGTCTTACCAATGATAGCTTCACTTTTAATTCCGTTTAATAGAGATAATATAATTGTCTCGTCTCCTACTTGATTTTTTACTGCTTCAATGGCATCTGATAACCCTTCGTCTTTTACCGCAAAAATAAGTAAGTCTACTGGCTGAGATATTTCATCAGGGGTAACATAGTGAAACATACAACGTTCACCATTACTATAAACATGATTCTTCTTATATTTTGTTAGGCGATCCTTATCAGCTATAATTCGTACATCTTCTATAGGTAGTTTTTTTGAGAGATGATGACCAAACAAAATACCTAATGCACCTAATCCAATGATCCCAACTGTTTTGATTTCCTTCATATCAGCACCCTGCTTCCTTTCTTCTAATTTGGTTATTCCAAATAGCTAAAAATTGAAAAAACAATAACATAAAAGCTATTTCCTCTATTTTACATTATAGCAAACAGTACCAGGTGCTTGTCCAAAAAAGGTCTATCTAAGCCCTACTAGAAACTACACATTATCTATTACCGATGACACGTTCATCCCAATGAAAGTCCAGTTCTTCAAGGACAGTGTAGATGATAGTACGCTTCTTAACACGCAATCGCACAACTGATATGCGTAATATCATTTTCTATTGAATAGTATCGTTGCTGCGTAGTGATGACTTTCTTCTTTTTTAGTTATTCTTCCTCAAAACAAGATCCCCTATAGTCACCATACAGCGGAAAAACCATCAATAGCTCAATCGTGGCTCTTATTATTTTTTAAAACGAATTGAGGTGGGTCTTCATGTTGTTGAAGCTGGTTGATTGATTTTCCACGTAGGTGACCATGTTTGACCAGGCGCAATTAATTGATGAGGCCCTCCATCCATTTCTGCAGGTAAAATCATTCCATGCCAATGAAGTGTAGTAGGTTCATCAACATCGTTTTTTATATTAACTATTACCTCATCCCCTCGTTCAGCTCTTAATGTCGGTGCCAAATAAGGAACGTTTAGCCCCCAAGTTTCTGTAATTTTTCCATCTAAAAACTCTACTTCTCCATGATTAAATGTTATATCAAACACTTTTCTTCCTTCACTATCTATAGTTGGCTCTAATAATTCTGGTATTATTAAAGAATTATCAAAAGACAGTTCCCAAACTGTAGAAGTCTTGGATGAAACAAAAGTCCAGGTCATAAAACCTACTCCGCAGACAATTATTAAAGAAATAGATATAATAAAATAAAGAATTAATTTTTTAATTTTAGTCACCATTAAAACTCCGTCTGAGTTGATTCATTATTTATAAAAATTCTAGGTAAACCTCATATATAAATAAAGGATATAAAATTAACTAACTTTAAAGTATAATAAAAAAGAAGTGCGCCAACACTTCTCTTTACAGTACTACATCAAAGTAGTGATGTTTAATAATTTCATGAGAGCCACCTTTTGCTTAGCACGGCGTAGGGTGGTTATCTCTTTGTTTGAATGTTGAGTGGTTAACGTCAATCAGTATCGCTAAAAACATATAGTCACCCCAAAATATTTGTATTTATTTTTTTCGATCAGTCCCACTGAAGATAAGACTTAAAAATAAGCCGATTCCCACTAAAAAGAAAACCATGAATGAACTAATCGCAATAAACATCTCACCCGTAGCAAATCTTGTAACAAAGGCAACAAACATGCCAAATAAAATTAAGCTAATTGATAATGAATAAAGAATTGCACGAACCTTATTCATCGCATATTTCTGATTTGTCTCTCTAGTTAAAAAACTATAAGTTACAATAGCTCCACCCAAAACAATAAAAATAGCTGGCCCTGAAACAGCTTGTAGAGGAAGGTCCATAAAATACAACATTGAAGTAGTTAAAATTCCAAATAAGATGACTAATATCCCTACTACCAACCCAGCAGTCGAAACACGTGCTGTCATAGTCGTATAAACAGCTTGCTTCGCTTTATCCTGACCAAGTACTCTCATATCATCAACCAATCCGCTAAGGTCACCCATAGAACTAACAGCCTCCTTAAAGGCCTCTTTTTCATCAATTCCTGTTTTTTTATAATCATTTATTTTTTCTTTTAAATTTGTTGTCAACTCTTCCTTTAATTCGAACAATTGTTGACTTTCTCCAACGCCAGAAAATAATTGATTCACATATGATTTTATCCTTTGGTCCAGATCGCTTTTATTCCTCATTGGTTTCAATTCCTCCTTCAATTAATTTGTTTAATACACCTTTTGCGAAATGCCACTCTTTTTTGTATTGTTCATATCGATCTAATCCATCTTCAGTTAGTCGGTAATATTTCCTTCGACCACCTTGTGTTTCATCACCCCAGTAAGAGACAATATATCCTTCTTTTTCTAATCTTCGAAAAGCCGTATATAATGTTGCCTCTTTTAACTCATACTGATTTTCACTCATTTCAATAATGGTTTTGTAAATCTGATAACCATAGCTATCACCATGGCGCAGTACATTTAATATGATCGTATCTGTATGACCACGTATTAAATCTGTAGATATTTTATTAACCACTATACATCACCTCCCGAAATATAATATATAACAAACTACTGTGTGTGTCAAAGTAATTTGTTGCATATTATTATTTTATATCGTTTACTTTATTCATAATAAAAAATCCATTATGGAAATCCACTGTAAACTTCAAAAAAATTTTGATTTGAGAATTAAAAAAACTCCTCAACCTTCCTTGATCTTGACTTGAAGTACTTTCTTCCACAAAATCTAAAACTGAAGATCGTTGCTGCATAGTATTGGTCAAATACGAAAAGACGATCACTTAGAATGCAATCGTCTCTTAGATGGTTAATCCATTACCAGTATCGTTGTGCAACAAACACTTTTCTTTTTTTATTCAACAAAAGCGCCCTTTTCCTGGATGGTAAATTTATTATTGCTTTCAGTTAACAATTTGGAAAGTCACGCCGAATTTATCCGTTACATTTCCCAAATTTCAATCTGCAACCTGCTCCCCAAACCACCTCAATATAGGGATTGTCAAAATCTGATTTGTTTTTTTGCGTATTTTCCTTACATGAACGGTGACCGTTGCCGAATCCCCCATCGAATTCTCCATAGTTCAGTTCACCCCCCCTTTTTGGTTTATCTTTACCTGACGCGACGAATTGTTAATAGAAACCTGTGGATAGTTATATTATACCGCCCTAAATAATTTTGTTAAATATTCCTTGACAGGAATATTCCTTATATGGAATAATGAATTTAACAACAAAGTTACGACATAGTTATTATGGAAATTCGGAGGTGATATTCTTGATATGACAACAAGCGATTATTAAAACTAGAAACATACACATGTTGGGAGATGATTCTACATGAACGTGCAAACCTTCAGTGCTCTAGCTGAACCCAACCGACTTGATATCGTTGACCTTCTTCTTGACGGACCGCTTCCAGTGGGAGAGATTGCGAAGAAGTTAAAACTAAACCAGCCCCAAACCTCAAAACATCTTCGTGTATTGAGTAATGCTGGTCTTGTCGAGGTTCAACAGGTAGCTAATCGTCGCATTTATAATCTAAGACCAGAACCGCTTCAAGAGTTGGATAAGTGGCTTGACTCCTACCGTCGAGTGTGGGAAGCGCGGATGGATCGGTTGGACGATTATCTCAACGTATTACAGGGAAAAAAACCATTGAATTGACTGGGGTAAAAAGAATCAGAAATAATGATTTGTAAAGTTGGTCATGGACTCGCTTTGTCCGATTGTAAAGCAACCTATTTTAAAAAGCATCAAGATCGGAGACATTGTAGTAATAATTGCGTTGCCATATTGGAAAAAGTTAATGAAAAACCGAAAAAGATATTTTAAGTGGATGGAGGAGTTAAGATGTCAATCAACGAAATTAGCTCAAGAGTAGAGAACGATCGCGTATTAATACTGGAACGCATATTCGATGCACCACGCGATCTCGTGTTTAAAATGTTCAAAGAACCTGAGCATCTCAAGCATTGGTGGGGACCTAATGGTTGGGAACTTCCGGTTTGCCACATCGATTTCCGATCGGGTGGAGTTTGGCACTTCTGTATGAAGTGCATGGATCAAAACCAAGGTGATTATTATGGCATGGAATCTTGGGGGAAAGCTATTTACAAAGATATTATCGAGCCGGAGACCATTATCTACACCGATTACTTCTCGGATGCTGAAGGCAATATCAACGAGAATATGCCATCAACCGAGGTCACGTTGGAATTCATTGATCTGGATGGTAAGACGAAACTTGTTAACCGTGCTGAGTATGTGTCTGCGGAAGCTCTCAAAACCGTCATGGATATGGGTATGCTACAAGGAATTACCGAGACTTGGAACCGTCTGGAAGAGCATTTGAACGAGATCAAATAAGGTAATTCATACTTACAAGGAGGGTATATCATTGATAAAACAAAAAATTGTCCCCCATCTTTGGTTTAATCAGGAAGCTAAAGAAGCTGCACAATTTTATACATCCATTTTTCCTGATTCAAAAGTCACCAATATCGCAACAGTTCGTAACACGCCATCTGGAGATAGCGATGTTGTTTCTTTTCATATCGCAGGATATTCATTCATGGCCATAAATGGAGGGCCGCATTTTCAGTTTAACCCTTCAATTTCTTTTTTTGTCAATTTTGATCCTTCAAGAGATAAGAACGCGAGAGAAAATTTAGATCAGCTCTGGGAAAAGCTGTCACAAGGCGGTACACCACTTATGCCACTTCAAGAATATCCGTTCAGTAAACGATACGGATGGATACAGGATAAGTATGGCCTGACATGGCAGCTAATCCTCACGAATCCAGAAGGTGAGGAACGACCATTTATCACACCTTCTATGATGTATGTTCAAGATGTGTGCGGTAAGGCAGAAGAAGCCAGTGCCTTTTATCTTTCTGTTTTCAATGATTCAAGACGAGGGGAAATCGCTCGTTATCCTGCTGGCATGGAACCAGACAAGGAAGGGACTTTGATGTTTACAGATTTTATGCTTGAGAATCAATGGTTCGCCGCAATGGACAGTGCCGGGCCACATGACTTCCATTTTAATGAAGCCATTTCACTTTTAGTTCGGTGTGAAAATCAAGAAGAGATAAATTACTACTGGGAAAAACTTTCCTCAGATCCAAAAGCAGAACAATGTGGTTGGTTGAGAGATAAGTACGGTGTCTCTTGGCAAATCTGGCCAGAGGTTATGGGAGAAATGATGGCAAACGGAACGAACGAACAAATGGAACGATTAACTAAAACATTTCTTCAAATGAAAAGATTTGACATAGAAAAATTAAAAGAAGCATATCAAAGTAAGTAACAGTTGTATTGCTCTAAATTAAAAAAATGATTGATTTTAAAGCTGGTAAATGCCAGCTTTTTCCTATTACGCAGTATAAAGTCTACTACGTAATACAACGGTTAATCTAGCCTGTTTGCAGAAGACTGATCTATTTGATAATGCATAATGCATCACCTTCTATCGTAATCAAATGAAAAAGGCTTCTCAAAAGTTTAATCAACTAATGAGTAGCCTCTTTTATATACCTGCTGTTAGCATTTTGTTACCAAAATGCCTAAAGATATTTATATATCAAGGTTTTAAGCGACTATCACATCATGCCGCCCCTAAGTTGAGAGTGTGTAATATCTTTAACGGGGTGTACATCAAGTGCGGTATATCAAGGTTTTGCTAAATTCTTACTGTAAAATCTTTAACGGGGTTTTACCGTTTTTCACTTGATTGCGTTAGCAAAATGTTAGCATCACAGGTGAAATGATGTAGGGGTGTTAATCTTAAGCTGTCAACTCTACTGTATATTTTATTAAGCGTTTTTATTTATTGTACTTAAATATAGGTTTAATGAATCTTCTACTTCGTTAGTGACTAACTTAATAAAATCATCATATTCTTTTTGTGTATGTGCTTTATCTAATGCTTCATAATAAGCTATTCGATTTTCTACTTTAATAACAATTGGTGGAAAACCATCTTTCATTAGTTCTAAATTTAATAACAAGCGTGATGTACGGCCATTTCCATCAATAAATGGGTGAATTCCAACAAAAATAGCATGTAACATAGCGCCACGAGCAACCGGATGCAACTTTTTGGTTTCTGCTTGTTCATACCATGCCATCAACTGCTCCATCTCTTCTTTTT
>NZ_JBJMAU010000025.1:0-42625 GCF_052119505.1 Anaerobacillus sp. MEB173 | reverse complement strand
GTTTATTTTGTTCAGTTTTCAAAGAACTAGGTTGTCGTTTCAGCGACAAGATTTATCTTATCACAGAACCAAACATTAGCGCAAGAGTTTTTTTAAAAAATCTCAAGCAATTAAATTAAATGTGTTATCGCTCATCAGCGACAATTAATAATATATCACAATTTATTATTCTGCGCAATAATTTATTTTGATTTATTTTGATTTATTTTGATGACAGAAGTTCTTTTCAGTTTTACAACTCTACCATAAAAAAAGAGGTAAAACAATTATTTTTCAACTTAAATCTTAATAGATGAAATAGAAAAGAGACCTATCATAAATTTGAACACTTATGAGAGATCTCTGATCTTAATAAGTTATTTTACATTAATACACTGATTTGAACTAGCTTCTTTAACATTGGTCCATTGTTTGTTCGGAAAAGGATTGACTGTTTTGCTGAATTGGCATATTCATTTAATGAAAAGGCACCCTCTGATGTCTCTACTTGTGCATCGATTCGAATCGGAAGCTTACTAAATTCACTTACTAGTTTTCGGGCTAGTTCTTGCGAAAACCGTTGACCCGGTCGAATGATGATATCAATATCACTTGTTGATGTGACTGTTTCTTTTTGGCTCGCTAGTTCAAAGCCACAACTTCCAGCAGGTCCCCACGAAAGAGCAAAGTGATTCATTAGTTGATCAACTCGATCTAGTTGATGAAAAATCTCCCTATTTATTTTTTGCCATCCTTTTTGTCGGGAAAGCATTTCTGGAGTAATACAATTCACGATACGATCCACCGTTAAAAAAGCAGCAAAACGTTCATTTCTCATCGAACCTCGTACACCAACAGCAACATACCCTTTAGGAGCATCCGCTCTCCTTACGACGACAAAAGGAGCTTCAGTTAACGACTTATCTACCCAATGTGGTATAGCGGTATAACTGAACAAAGCAGCCGGGTCATTAATTTCCAATAAATCATGTGGATTTAATTCCATTGTTCATTCAACTTCTCTCTTACTATAACTGATGCTGTGCGCCCACCACTTTTTGCATTGGGAGACGATAATCGTACACTTAAATCTTTGGCATCACTCATACTCACATCGTAAATCGCTCTTTCAATTTCTTCATATATAATAGAACGGTCATTATCTTTTGGGACGTCTGCATTCACATTAGGTACTAATGAATACAACGCACCCAACTTATTAAATGACTCGATATCATAAGCCATTGCTGGTACTTTTTTCGTTGCTGCTTCTAGCTCTTCTAAGCTTCTTTGAGTAATTCGAGCTGCCGATTGTTTTGACATCACATGTACGTTCACTCCTGAATCATGGAGAGCAATCAAGCGGTTGGCCTGCATGCCATGTGATAAAAACGCACCTGAAATTGCATTTCCCGGAATAAATGAAATGACTGGGTGTCCTGCTAACCTTGCTGAAGCATAAGCATCCACAGCTGCGGCACAAGCCTGATGGATTCCCAGCAGTTCTTCGTGATAACCATACGCTTGACTAGGAACATCTACAATCGCAACAATCGCCCGCTTTTCTCCACCTTTGTCCTCTTCAATTGCCTGACGGATATGCTTAGCTATTGACCATCCTTCTTGTAAGCCAAATTCCCCCTTACGCGCCCGTGGGAAACGGTTGTTAGGATCGGGAACAACAGCGATATAACGCACTCGCGTTTCTCCAATGATACTATCAGCGACTCGGACTGAAGGAATATCTCCTATTTCAACCGCGTCATTTCGTAATACGTCAAACCACGTTTGCCCCCTGCCAGTCAATTTATCAGCTGGTATACTTTGATCTTCCTGTTTATCATCAGGCAATTCGTTTTCAGATTGTTTCCACAGCACTCTAACCGCTTCTGGAGATAAGCGCTTCGTTGTATCAACTGGCTGTAAGAACCTCTCATACCTACTAATCTGTTCTGCTCTAGCCGAGGTTACCCCACCATCGATAACCGAGGAAATTGCTATTTTTACAGCTTCAACATCATCCTCAATCAATTGATCTGCAAAGCCAGCTGCAGTACGCTGTTCACCGCCTATTGTACCCCAGATAAGCTGACGATTTTTCGAATCAAACTCACGAATACCCGCTTCTTGTTCAATGACTTCCGGTCCGTTTAACCCGAGTCTTCCTTCACGAGTCATAATCACAGAACTGCAAAGTCCAGCTGTAATCGACATTCCACCAAAAGCACCAACCTTTCCTGGAACAACCGCAATGACGGGTACATACCGGCGAAGGGCAACAAGCGCCGCACTTATTTCTGCGATCGAAAGTAAGCCATAATTCGCTTCTTGTAATCTTACTCCACCTGTATCGTATAATAAAATCGGAGTCGCTTTGATCCCTGCTTCACAATCCTTTAATGTTAATTCCAAGGCTCCGGCAATTTTTGCACCTGATACCTCGCCAATTCCACCACCTTGGAAGTTCCCTTCAATTGAGATCACCACTACTGGTTTTTGATTGATTGTCCCCTTTGCCACAATAACGCCGTCATCACTTTGCGGGACAATTCCCTGCGGCTCTATATGCGGTGATTCCATCCCATCAAATGGTCCAAGTAATTCTCTGTATGTCCCATAATCAAGTAAATTTTGTGCACGTTCACGACCATTGCATTCTACTAAACTATTTTTTAATGCTTTCATCATGACTGCTCACCTCCAATGCTTGTTCAAGGCGGATTGTTACAACGCCTGGTGTCGCTCCAAAGTCATTAATCTTTACATGTGCTGCAATTCCATGCTTTGTAAAAAATCGATGTAAAACAGCTTCCCATGTTTCTTTAAAGCCATTAATTCCTGTGCGAACAATTACTTCCGACTCTAAACAATTACTAGGCTCCATAATGATTTCTAAATCCCCTGATCCAACAACTCCTACATGTACTCTTTTATTAATCGCTTTTCTTGCTGGAAACGTATATGTCAGATTTTCCAACCGAAACACCTCCGCTTATTGGATATATTCAACTTCTTTTTGGAAATCGTTGAGCGTTTTTAACGTTTGTGTTTTATCTAGAAAGATTGTTGCTGCAAGGAGGTCAGCACTGCCTCCAGGTGATATATTTCTTTTCGTGAATTCTTCATCAAGGGTAGTGAGCCAGCCAAGATGACCCTCAGTTAGCATCATTTTTGCCTGGTCTTTAGCAAACATCAATGCTTGTGGTCCACCCCGATGTAAAATGCATGTATCATCTAGATTCAAAATCAATGAAAGCAGGGCATAGAGTTGTGCTTCCGAATCACTTGCTCCATTCATTCTCATTTGATTCAAGGTTGGCAGCGAATACTTCATAATGTGCGGGAAGCCTTGTTGTGCCTCTCCTCTTGCTCCAGGTACACCATATTTTGCGACGACACGTCCGCCATTTGTGACGGTGCTCTCAAAGAATCGGTCTGGAAAACGGGCAATCTCACCAGCTTTCGATACAATTTCTTCTATTAAATATGTTCCCTTTCCCATTGAATATGCTGAGACGAGTAGACCGATTGCCCAAATCGCACCTTTATGGGTATTTACACCACCAGTTGCCTTAAACATCTTTGCCTCTCCACGTCGGCCAATTTCAGCAATTGCTTCTCTAATCGATTGTGAAGGCTTCCGACCATAACTAATAAAAGCAATTTCTGCAAATGTCTCTTTAAGAGATTCTGCTGATTTTTTCATTAATTCAATTGTTAAATCATCATGGGCCCCAGTATTTTCCATATCTACAAGGCCTGGCTTTGGTGTTAACTCCACTTCTTCGATTAACGATGTCACAGCTGTTATTGCTGCAACGCAGCTAAAGGTGTACTTTTCATAAGCCATCTAATCCCTCCACTCTCGATTACCAACTTCTGAATTTTGCAGGTGGCTCATATAGCCCATCTGACCACTCAACAAGCTCCTCAACACTTTTTGCCGCAAGTAACGATCGTTTGGCATCTGTCCTACGAATCTTTAAATCTTCCGGCAGGGCAATTAAGCCTTCACGGCGCAGCTCGTCTGTTTTCTTTGAATCGTGTGTTAAACCTACTGGTGTTACTCCAGCAATTGCCGAGATCGCCTCTCTTCTTTTTTCCATACTGTCTGCTTTATACAAATAAGCAATCCCTTCTTCAGTAACAACATGTGTAACATCATCGCCGTAAATCATCACCGGGGCTGTGGCAAGGCCGGTATCTTTTTTGACATCAATCGCATCAAGTGACTCGACAAATACTGGCTTATTTCCTGCTTGAAACGTTTCCACAACTTGTACCACAAGCTTTTTCCCACGAGCTAACGGATCATCGGAAGTCATCATATTTAACCATGCTGGAGTTGAATGTCGTCTTCCGCCTGGATCATGGCCCATATTCGGTGCACCGCCATAGCCAGCCAGTCTTCCACGTGTAACTGTAGAAGAATTACCATTTTGGTCCATTTGCAGTGTTGACCCGATAAACAAATCAACTGCATATTGTCCAGCCATTTGCGAGAGTGTGCGGTTCGAGCGTAAACTTCCATCGCGACCCGTAAAAAAAACATCACGACGGGCAGCGACGTACTTCTCCATCCCTACTTCGCCTCCAAAACAATGGACACTATCAATCCAACCACTTTCAATTGCTGGTATGAGTGTTGGGTGTGGATTTAAGGCCCAGTGGTTACAAATTTTCCCCCTCAATCCGAGTGATTCCCCGTAAGTCGGGAGTAACAGTTCAATCGCAGCCGTATTATAGCCGATTCCGTGATTTAATGATTTTACTTCATGCTTCTCGTATATACCGCGGATAACCATCATCGCTTGCAAAATTTGAATATCAGTAATATGACGCGGGTCCCTTGTGAAAAGCGGTTCAAGCTCATATGGTTCATCAGCGACAACGACAAAGTCAATCCATGATCCAGGTATATCAACACGCGGCAATTCATCCGTCATTTCATTTACCTGCACAATGACTATCCCATCTCGAAACGCCGCCGCCTCAACTAACGTCGGAGTTTCCTCAGTGTTTGCCCCTGTATATAAATTTCCATATCGGTCAGCTTTATCAGCGGCGACTAAGGCTACAGAAGGAATCAAATCGATAAAGAGTCGCCCATATAACTCAATGTAAGTATGAATTTCACCCATCGTTAATTTTCCGTCTTCAAGCATTTGCGCCATTCTTAAACTTTGTGGCCCTGCATAGGCAAAGTCTACTTTCTTTGCAATCCCACGCTCAAACAAATCAAGATGCTCCGGTCTGGAAATACTAGACATGATCATATGTAAATCATGTAAATTGCTAGGATTCGTTTTTGATAGTGCGTCTGAGAGAAAAGATGCTTGCTTTTGGTTATTCCCTTCTAATACAACTCGATCCCCTGGTCGAATCAGCTTTTCTAAAGCTTCGACAATACGATTCGTCGGTATTATCATTCCATCCGTAATACCTTTGACACTCTCCAATCGCTCCTTCTTTGCGTCAAGACGTGTCGTCCAAGACATTTTTCTATTTTTGACTCCTTGTTTTGTTGCCTCCATATTAAAAACTCCTCTCATTCTTTTATTTGTATGAATTTGCTATGAAATGACAATCATCAAAACCATGGTCTGCAACAGAGTACACTCTAGCATCCGGGAATGCATTGGCAGCTAAACGAGAAAGTACATTTCCTGGCGGCATTTCAATAAAAAGTCTTACCCCTTTCTCATATAAAACAGTTGAGGCATCATGCCATTGAACAGCAGCAGACACACTTTCAGCTAAATCCAGTCGAATGTCGACCGGATCATATAAAAGACGAGCCCGCCGATTCCCTGCATAAGGAATAGAAGGACGATAGATTGGAATATCATGAAGTGCTTCAGCAAGTGCTTCTGACACTGGTGCTAGAAGAGGACAATGTGATGGTGTACTGACGTTTAACAAGGAGGCACAACGGGCACCATTCTGACTGGCATCGTCCAATATCTTTTGTATCCCGGGCAAGGACCCAGAAATTGTAATTTGATCAGGTGCATTTTGGTTTGACATAAAAACAGGGTATGTTTCATCATAGTGGTGGTTGATTAGTGCTTGTAATTTTCTTGGTTCCATACCAAGTACAACACCCATACCATAACCATTTGGATACGCTTGTTCCATTAATTCACCGCGTAAATTAACGACTTTGATTGCATCTTTGAAATCTATCACACCAGCAGCCACCGCTGCGCCAAAGGCACCAATCGAGTGCCCCGCTACAAAGTCAGGAGTGATTCCACTTTCTTCAAATGCTTTATATGTAGCGACTCCGGCTGTCAACAATGATAGTTGTACTGCCCTCGTCGAGGTAAGTGCTTCTTCTGAGTGAAAGGTATAGATGCTCTCATTAAGTGTCTTATTAACTTCAGTTACTACATTTTCTACGACGGTACTTGTCTGTAAGTCATGTAGAAACCCAGGTTTTTGCGAACCTTGGCCTGGAAACAAAAAAGCAAGTTTCACATTAGTCCACCTCCCTTTACTACTGCTCACTTAGATTTAAGCCTTTTTTGAATACTCGCAATTACATCTTCATTATGTTTTAACAATAGGGCTGATAATTCTGTCATGTTTTGTTCTGACAGAAGTTTGATCATCATCGCATGCTCAGCTATTGACTTTTCAATATTTCCTTCACTTTCAAATGAAAGAGTTTGAATTCTGAGTAATGGCCAACCTAGACGTAAATACATATCTTTAATCGTATTGCTTTTACTCATCTCGATGAAGCACATATGGAAAGAATGATTCAACTGTGTATATAAATGGACATTCTCTTCATTCTTCATTTCCTTTAGTAACTTTTTCATTCTTTCTAACAAAGTTAGATCTATCCCATACTTTTTAATACGTTCTAACGCCATTTTTTCTAGCATGTTGCGAATTTCTAGTAAGTCATAGATCTCATTTTCTGTATATTCTTTTACTACAGCCCCTTTCCGTGGAATCCTTTCTACAAGTCCTTCAATCGTTAACAAATAAATCGCCTCACGAACCGGAGCCCTGCTTGTTCCATATTCTTCAGCATATATATGTTCGACTAATTTTTGACCTGGCTCTAATTCTCCAGTAATAATTTGTTCTGTAATATGTTCAGCAATAGAATTTGATAAAGCATTATTTGAAAGTTTCATTGCAGACACGCCTAACCCCCCCTTTAAAAATTACCTATTTGGTCGACTGTCGATATCAGTATACAACTATTTTATCCAATTTTCAATATTTTTAGAAAATTTTAAAAAGTGTTTGCTTTTTTTGTTTTATGCTTGTATGATAATCCATAGAATACAGTCGACTGTATATTCAGAATATTCAGTTGACTAGAACAGGACAACTTAGTGCTTCCTACATAGTAAAAAAAAACAATAAATTGGAGAGGTGAATTGATGGTAATTTTTGGTGTAGCATTACTAGCGATTTGTTTGTTAATTGGTGTAGTTTTAGGAGAGCTCTTAGGCGTTTCCCTTGGAGTAAATGCAAATGTTGGTGGAGTTGGTTTGGCTATGATTATGCTCGTTCTCATTGTCGACTACTTAAAAAAGCGCAACAAACTTAGTAAACCGGCACAAGATGGACTTAGTTTCTGGAGTGCCATGTACATCCCTATTGTTATTGCGATGTCAGCTAATCAAAATGTGGCCGGTGCATTAGATGGCGGCCCGCTTGCGATCGCAGCTGGTGTTGCCGCAGTAATCATCAGTTGGTTGCTTGTACCCGTTTTAAGTAGAGGCGGCGGAAAACAAAATGAAGAGGATGAAGAAGAAAATACAGTTTTAGTAGGAGGCGAGTCAAATGTTAGAAACGTTAACTAGTACCTTTACAAGTAATGGATTGATCGTTTCCTTTGCGGTTGTTGGTATTACAATGTATTTTGCTTACTTTTTATCCGATAAGTTAACACGAGGACGAATTCACGGTTCAGCCATCGCAATTATTCTCGGCCTACTCCTCGCCTATATCGGCGGGGTTGTAACAGGTGGTACAAAAGGATTATCAGACATTAGCCTTTTTGCCGGAATCGGCTTAATGGGAGGCGGAATGCTCCGTGATTTTGCAATTGTTGCAACCGCTTTCGGTGCAAGCTTCTCTGAGATAAAAAAAGCTGGTATTACCGGTATCATTTCTCTCTTTCTCGGTGTTATTGTTTCGTTTATTGTCGGAGTCATGATTGCCCTGGCATTTGGCTACACTGACGCTGTTAGTCTTACTACAATTGGAGCTGGAACGGCTACTTATATTGTAGGTCCAGTAACAGGGGCTGCACTCGGCGCCAGCTCTGAAGTTATTACAATTAGTATCGCCGCTGGTCTTGTTAAATCAATCTTGACGATGATCGGTACCCCATTCATTGCTAAGTACATAGGCCTAAATAACCCTCGCTCAGCAATGGTATATGGTGGTCTAATTGGTTCAACAAGTGGGGTTGCTGGAGGCCTTGCTGCAACAGATCCGAAATTAGTACCATATGGCGCGGTCACAGCTACATTTTATACAGGACTTGGTTGTTTACTAGCACCATCGATCTTATTTTTAATTACAAATGCGATATTTGGATAGATAGCAAATTATATCACTTAAGTAGAAGGCTGACTCATAAGGTAGCATTAAGCTCCCGGTTGAGTCAGTCTTTTTTGTTTAATAGAAAAAACATCTCTCCTTTTATTGAAATGAATTATTATTATAATCTCTTAGTCTACTAGCCAAATTTTCTTTGGATTAGACAAGAGTGGTGTCTGCTTTTATTTCTTTACATAACTTAAAAATAAACGAGTCTTTTATACCAATAAGGAGATGATAAAGTTGCAACATGATTCTATGAATGCTAATGAAGAAATGCTAATTAACGAGATTAAGAAGATTGAGGTAACGAAACCTGAAGAGACAGGTATGCTCATTCAAAATCCAACAGACTTATCCATTATAAAGGAAGAAGAAAAGTTCATTATCGTTGCCATTAATAAAAAGCGATGTGCGATCTATTTTGAGAAAGAAGAAAAAGCCGAACTCGAGTTTGAAGCCCTGAAAATTGGAGCGAAACGAGGAATCACTCCAAAAGCACTTGCAAGAAAAGGAAATTATGTCATTATGAAAACGATTAAAGCACCAACAGTAGCTGAATACCTTGACGAAAATACTATAACAAAAGAGCTAACCGAAAAACTACTACACCTTCTTGATGAGTTCAAAGCTGCTGGATTTACCCGTCTTGATCAAAACCCATCCTATATCTATCTTCTGCCTACCGGAAACTTAAAAACGATCCATGTATACCGCAATACTAAATTGCCTATTAAAGAGTTTCCTAGACGGCTGATCAAAGGGATGGGGCATCAGGTTACTGATTTTCTGAAATATGTAGAAGAATTGAACCCTGACTTGTATGAAACTTGGAGACAACATCCAAAATTTGAATCAACTGTCGAAAAAGCAAAATCAGGCGATAGTAATTAGGAGTTGACACCAATATGAAAGTAGCAATGATCAGTTGGGAATACCCCCCGCAATTTTCTGGTGGATTAGGTGTCCATTGTGAAGGGATTACTCAAGAATTAACAAATATCGGAATAGAGATAGAATTCTACCTCCCTGCATTTAAGAAGTTCGAATTTATTGTCCCTGAAGGTATGACTTTACACCATGTGCAAATGAACAAAAAATTCTCAGATAACTCTTATTTAGGAAGTGTTATATGGGATTTTGTGCTCGATTTTAAGAGCCACCTCGAAGTAGCTTTTCAACCGGATGGGATTGACATTATCCATGCACACGATTGGATGGGGGTTTTTGCTGCATCAGGAATCTCTCAAAAATATAAGATCCCTCTCATCTGGACAGTTCATTCAACTGAATATGATCGAGCTGGAGGAAAATCACTTAACCCTGCAATCTATTCAATTGAACAAGAAGCTTTGGACACGGTAAAACATACAATCGCTGTTTCCAAAAGAACAAAACAAATTCTGATTGACCGCTACCAAGCTAAGCCCGATCGAATTACATCCATTTATAACGGCGTTCACATCTCCCCTTTTGAACAGATGGCAGTCCGTGATTACCAAGTGACAGATGGGCACATCTTATTTCTTGGTCGATTAACCGGACAAAAAGCACCAGATGACTTTTTACAAGCAGCAAGTTACGTTCTTGAAGAGCGTAATGACCTCAAATTTATGCTTGCTGGAGATGGAGACTTACTTAATAAGCTGCGTCTTAAAGCACGCCGGTTAAATATCCAGAACCGTGTAGAATTCACAGGGAGTGTTGTGGGTGAGAAATTACTAGATTGTTATAAAAATGCCTCTATGTTTGTTCTCCCAGCAAGATCAGAGCCATTTGGAATAACTGTACTAGAAGCCATGGCTGCCGGTCTTCCAACAATTATTTCTAATACCACAGGCGTCGGTGAAATTGTCAAGAATGTACTCGTTGTCGAGCCAAACCAACCGAAAGAATTGGCAAAGGCGATCCTTAAGCTCCTAAATGAACCTGCGTTAAGACAAACGTTAGGCCAACAAGGGGCACAAGAAGTACGTAAATTTTCTTGGAAGCAGGTCGCAAATGAAACTCATCAATTGTACCTTAAATCAATGGACACCAAATAAACGTTTAAACTTGCAAGAAAGGAGTTAATAGAATATGGAGAAAAAACAAGCACCATTACCTCCGATAGATACGATCATTTCGGCCTACGAGAGTAGCTCCCAGAATACCCGAAAAGTTATCGATGCTACTCTCGTTTCCTCTACCCCAAAAATCCGGAAAATGATTGTCGAATATCTTGTGAGATATCAAAATCAAGAGGGCGAGCTGAAAGAAGAATCTTTAATTGGAAAAGTATATTCAGATGAAGATAAAGGACTTGCAAGTTACCAATTCTTAAAGTATCTATGGGAAAATGGGTTTGATGTTAATCCCCAGCATACGATCGTTCGCCCGATTACTTATCTAAAGCAATGGAGAATGCTTCTTATGTCTAAGTCACCCGGAAAAACGATGGATGATTGGATCCATGACCCAAACGTGAACAGTAAGCAACTATCTTGTCTTGTTGCTGATTGGTTAACACAACTTCACTCAATCCCTCTTACAACAGTCAGAACAGCAGCACGAACTAGAGCTACTGCCGATATCAATCGTTTTTATGACGATCTAGTAGAGCGATTACCACAAGAGAAAGAAAGATTAATATCACTGTACCTGCAACTTGCTCAACAATCCAAACTGTTAAAAGCGAACGAAACGGTATTGCTCCATGGTGATTTTCATACAAAAAACTTATTCATATCCGGACAGCGGGTTATTGCGATTGATTTTGATCATCATTTTGCAGGTGATCCTGCTTGGGATATCGCATATTTGGCATGTCAGATACAAGTAAGCAGCTTTTTCAAGAAAGGCGATTTCGACTATTTAAAACCAATGGTCAAGTGTTTTATTGAACGGTATCTTGACTCTCACCCTACCTATAAGCGAAAGCACTTTCTTAATCGGCTCGCCATATACAGCGCTCGATCACTTTTTGAAAGCCTCCACTATGAATTATGCGTCTTAAATACAGGCAAATTCAGCATTGTAGATCCTTTTCTAACAAAGTGCGAACTGTATTTGAAAGGAATCGATGTAAATGAGTAATGTTTCCATTCCGATCGCTATTGTTCACCATGCAAATCAATACCTGATCACTAACGGCTACAACAACCGCCCAGGGATTAAGGACATTATCGGTCCTCCTGACGCTTCCACTGGTTTGCGAGCTGTACTTGATCTCCATTCACAATATAATATCCCTTTTCACCTTCACATTAGCGGTACATTTATTGAAGCATGTGCATGGTTTGATCCCCTCTTTCTGGAGGAAATCGTTGAATTGAGGGAATCAGGATTAGTGGAGATCATCGGATCGGCTTATGCCCAAAATATTATGCCGTTGTTTGATAGTGAACACAACCGTTGTCAAATCGAAGAAGAACTTCACCTAATCGAAAAGTGGTTAGGAGGTAATGTTTCTGAGGTTACTGGATTTTGGATTCCTGAACGTGTATGGAATACTAAGAAATTAGCCAATGTTCTTACGGATACAAGTCTAGCAAATGGCGGCTTTCAATATACTCTTTTGGATGATCGATTGTTCCTATCGAAAAATTCCCAGAAAAACTATGACAAAGATCCACGCTTCATGCCAGAATTATTTGAAGCTTATAGAACAAAAGACAGTCGTGAACTTATTGCACTTCCTATATCTACCGAAATGCGCCTTACTATCCCCCAAGAAACAGAGATGCATGAACAACGATTAAATACGCTAATGGCTTATGTGTATCAAGAGATTAAAAAAGGTCGAGATGTAATAGCCATTTATGGTGATGATATGGAGAAGGTTGCCGCAGTTCCACCTTGGAATCCTAAGGCTATACAGTACTATCGCCAGTTTCTTGAATGGCTAACAAATAAACCAAATGTTACACCCGTTCTCCTTCGATCTTGGATTACGAATCACAATATTCATCCTCCTAGAACGGTACAGACTGGTACGTACAGAGAGCTTGAAACTGAGTTCGGAGCCGGGGAAGATTATCTAAACTGGGCTCAATCAAAAGCTTGGGCTCCTTATCAACGTTACCTAATCGACACCTGGGAAAAGGTAAAGACGCTTTCCTCCACACCTGCCAAGCAGTCCCCATTATTTGACCTAGCTCGAAAACATCTGCTTGCTTGTGCTTATGAAACAGCTTGGCACGACGCTCCAAATAGCATTCACACCGATCCCAACAGCGATGCGGGAGAGGCCTTACCCGCTCCTTGGGCACGAGCAGTCGCCAGCCACGCTAGGGCTGCCGCACTCATAATGGAAGCAATTAAATGGGAGAAAGACCACAAGACCGCTGAGTTTGTACATTGTGATGTAACTGACTTAGACAATGACGGGCATAAAGAAATCATATTACGAAACAATACTTTGGCAGCAGTCATTTCACCACGCTTTGGCGGACGTATCGTTTATCTGTTTTCTTATGATGATAAAGGGAAATTGATTATTGGTAATCCAACAGACGACTGGAATTGGTTAGAAGAACTGAACGACTTTATGGACGTTCCTATGAATCACCCCGGCGCATTAGCAGACTATGGCTTTGAGCATGATACGTATGAAATTCTCTCTCTCTCGATCAAAGAGAACCAAGAAATTGAACTCGTACTTGTGAACAAAGAGCCTACCAGCTCTGCCAATGGATTAACAAAACGCTTTGTACTCAAAAAAGGGAGTAATGAGATTCATATTGATTACGAAAATATCCCTTCAAACATCCTGCCACTCTCACTAGATATTGGTTTATCACCAGACTACTTGCAATTGTTACGGAATGGCCGTTCAGAAATTATCCCTTACCAAAATAAAAATAAACGAGGCTTTCAAAATGGAAACATCATTTGCTGGATTGCACCTGTTTCCAATCACCTGATTTGGCGTATGCCACGCACCCCAATTTTCGGACATGGCTTTTGCCTAAGCCTTACAATGACAAAAACTTCGGGTTCTATCGCTCTTGGAGTGGAACAGACTGGATATAAAAAGGAGGATCAATGATCAATGAGCCAGGAACTGCAACCTGTTAAACTGATGGACACGATCTTAAAGGGGTATTCAAAACCTCAGCACGTTCTATTTTCTGATGGTCGTACGTATGTAGTGAAATTCAAAAACAATCCATCTGGAACGAGAATTTTAGTGAACGAATATATTGCTGGGAAATTAGGAGAGCTTCTCTCTTTGCCAGTGATTCCTTTTGAAGTGGTACAAATAGAAGATGATTTTTTAAAAAAGTTGCCAATTTATGCAAAATACAAACTGCAATCTGGTAACCAGTTTGCCAGTTTGTATATCGATAATTGCATCCAACTCCAAAGAGGTTCTAAGAACGAAGACATCAAAGTAAATAATCGTGAGCATCTTGCCGGTATGGTTGTCTTTGATCTTTGGATCGGCAACACAGATCGAAAAGAAAACAACGTTCTGCTCGAACCCGTAGAGAACGGGGAGCATTATCTCCATATGATTGATCATGGGCGTTGTTTTTCGAAAGCAGATTGGACAGTGAAAGCTCTTAAGAAAATGCCGAAAATGACCGTAAATTTAAACGTTCATAAGTGGTCTATTTCTTTAATGCAAAGTCAAGACGAGTTACAGGCAGCCATCGAAAAGACCATGTCCATACCAAAGGAAGCAATCTATGACATTATCAACTCAATCCCTGCCGACTGGGAAGTATCGGAAGCAGAACGAGAGGCACTTGTCACACATCTAGTGCAGGCTCAACAACTATTACCTAAAATAAGCGTAAAATCAAAAAAGAAAAAATAAGAAAGAGGGGGTCACATCTGACATTGTTGAGACCACCTCTTTCTTACTTGCTATAGGTTAATAAGAAGGGAAAAATCCCTAATTTGGAACTGCTCTCACTTTCAGTTTCAATTACAGGGATTTTTATTTTCTTACTTATTCACTCTTCAGGTACTTCTCCTCTTAATTTCATAATGAAATCTGGATAATCTGGATCATTAACCCATCTGTTATACCATTTCGGACTGATTTCTTGGACTATTTGGAGAAATTTTTCTGCATTTTCCCCTAAATCACTGATTAACTTCTCCGCCAAATAGACAGGCTCTGGTTTAATAATATGAACCACATCAATGATTTTCATTTTTTCATTAGGGACAACATAGATGTGTCGTGCGGAATGATCGAAGCGATTATATCCAGCTTCCTCAAAAGAATCCAGTAAATCTACAATTCTTGTTGCTAACTCTTTGTCTAGTGGGTTCTTGTCCAAATATTCAAAAAGTGTCGGATGAGTCATGTAGTCCATGACGATGTAATTTTCACCAGAATAATACACCTTAGGACAAATCCCAACTTTTCCACCTAGTTCCAACGCATGAAGCTCCCTCTCCAAATCAATTTTGCGGCAGTAAATTTTCACACAGCGATTCTCATCGATTTGAAAAACAGCCCCCTGGTGTCCTTTTCCAATCAACTTAAAACTTGTGGGATTAACTACCGCAACACTATTGGATGGTTTGGATATACTAATCTGATCGAGCTTATCTGCAAGCTTCTTTTTCAATTTCACTGTCAGCACTCCTTACTTTCTTCTATAAATCTATTTACTATAGGGTATGCTGATAATAGTCCTCTTGCGATAGACAGCTCTCACGCTGGATACATCAAATTTTATAGTATATTAAGAAAACTACTGAGTATTATGACTCAGTAGTTTCGAATTACAATTACTTCATTTCTTATACACCGGCGTACGACATAAAGCCACCATCAACCGGAATTGTTATACCAGTTACAAAACCAGACATATTTTCATCAGCTAGCCATAATAAAGTACCGAGTAAATCACTTGGCTCACCAAAACGTCTCATTGGTGTATGCGTAATAATCTTTTGAGCGCGATCTGTTAAGGATCCGTCTTCATTTGTTAGAAGTCTTCTATTTTGCTCTGTTAAAAAGAATCCTGGAGCAATCGCATTAACTCTAACACCTGATTCAGCCATATGAACTGCTAACCACTGAGTGAAATTATCAACTGCTGCTTTGGCTCCACTATAGGCAGGAACTTTTGTCATTGGTGATGGTGCACTCATAGATGACATGTTAATCACGATAGCACCCTTTTGGTTAATCATATCTTTTAAAAATACTTGCGTAGGAATAACCGTTCCTAGAATATTCAAATTAAAAACATGTTGAAATCCATTAGGTGTTAAATCAAAGAATGTTGTAACCTCATCATTTGTAAGGTCTTCCTTTTTAAAGATTTCATTTGTTGTAATGCCATCCGGATGGTTACCACCTGCACCGTTAATTAAAATATCACACGTTCCTAGTTCTTTTGTGATAAGCTCTTTTGCCTCTTTCACACTTTCCACATCAAGGACGTCACATGCGATAGCAAGTGCCTTACCACCAGCTGCTACAATCTCTTCCTCAACAAGCTTTCCCTTTTCGGCAGTACGATTTAAAATGGCAACCTTAACACCTTGTCTAGCTAGTTCCTTAGCCATTGCACTACATAGTACACCACTTCCACCTGTGATAACCGCAACTTTACCCTTTAAATTTTCATTGATTGTAAGCATACTATTCCTCCATTAACAACTATTTCTTTGCTCTTTCTAAGGAGTCCCAAATGCCCCATAAATACATAATGCCTAATGCTCTATCATATAATCCGTAGCCCGGTCTACATTTCTCATCCCAAATATGTCTTCCGTGATCTGGTCTTGCATACCCTTCAAAACCATTTTCATGATATGCCTTTACAATATCATAAATATCAACTGAGCCATCACTAGTACGATGTGATGTTTCAATGAAATCACCATTCTCATAAATTTTTACATTGCGAATGTGTGCAAATGGTATTCTATCAGCAAATTCTCTTACCATTTCAGCTACATTATTATTAGGATTAGAACCTAAAGAACCGCTACATAAGGTCAATCCGTTATATGGGCTATCATAAAGATCTAAAAATCTTTTCAGGTTATCTCTATTCGTAATTATTCTTGGTAAGCCAAAGATAGGCCAAGGTGGATCATCAGGATGAATCCCCATTTTAATATCACATTCTTCAGCCACTGGAATGACCTTTTCCAAGAAGTATTGCAGGTTATTCCATAAGTCCTCTTCACTTACATTGCGGTATGCTTCAAAAAGCTTTGTAAGGTGTGCTAAGCGCTCTGGCTCCCAGCCCGGCATCGTTAGATCTGAGTTTTCATTGATTTTATTCACCAGTTCAAAAGGATCGATATTCTCAATTTTTGAACCTTCATAAAATAATGCTGTAGAACCGTCCTCAAGCTCTTTAAAGAGATCTGTACGTAACCAATCAAATACCGGCATAAAGTTGTAACACACAACCTTAACCCCAACCTCTGATAGCTTCCTTAATGTATTTTGATAATTCTTAATGTACTCATCTCTTGTCGGTAAACCAAGCTTAATATCCTCATGTACATTTACACTCTCAACAACATCAATGTTTAAGCCATATGCCTCCGCTTGATTCTTCACCTCTAAAATTCTTTCCATTGGCCACTCATCCCCAGCTGGAATGTCATGTAATGACCATACAATTCCTTCTACACCAGGAATTTGGACAATGTTTTTTAAAGGAATACTGTCGTTACCTTCTCCAAACCATCTAAATACCATTCTCATACTAATCACACTCTCTATCTCTATTATAAATTACTTTTATATCTGCTTTCTGGCATCTCTAACAAGCTTACAGTACTCACTTGCTAGCCTCGTTATCTCTTCATAATCACCAACTAGTGCTGGTTTAGATAAATCACTCCCTACACCAATTGCAACAGCACCATTGCTAATCCATTCACTAACATTTTGAAGGTTTACACCACCAGTAGGCATTATCGATACTTGCGGTAGCGGACCTTTAAATGCCTTGATCATTCCCGGAGAAAAATGATTGCCTGGGAATAGCTTAACAATATCACTTCCATACTCTAAAGCTGTTTTCATTTCAGTTACAGTCATACAGCCTGGCATATAAGGAATTTGATATCTATTGCAAAGCTTTGCTGTTTGTTTATCAAAACTTGGGCTTACGATATACTCTGCTCCTGCTAAAATAGCAATTCTGGCTGTTTCGCTATCTAACACACTGCCTGCACCGATTATTAGATCCTTTAAATTTTCATTATCTTTCAGTGATTTAATAAGATCAGTCGCACCAGGTGAAGTGTATGTTACTTCAATGGCACTAATTCCTCCACTTACAGCAGCCATAGCTGTTTTCTCTGCTACCTCTGCACTTTCAGCCCGAATAACAGCAACGACACCTGAGTCAAGAATTCTATTTAAAATTTCTAGCTTTTGAATCATTTTTCAAAAACCCTCTTTCGTTATTTTTCCTTTTTTATTCTTCAAAGGAGATGACAACTTTTCTAATTTCATTAGGAGATTTTTCAATAAAATCGATTGCCTTTTGAATGTCTTCTAATTTAAATTCATGAGTTACCATTTCTTCAATGTTAATGCTTTTATCATTTAATAATTTAATAACTTCTGGAAATTGATTAGTTTGTAGTCTTGAACCCACTATTGTTACTTCTTTTTTCGTTATTGGGAGTTGAGAGATTTGTGAAGGACGAGTATCAAATCCTAAAACTACTACTCTTCCTGCAGGCGATACAACTTCAACTGCATCTTCAAAAGTCTTTTGAATACAAACGGCATCAATAACAACGTTTGCTCCTTCACCTTCAGTAATCTCAAACACAGCATCTTTAACATCTTTCTCTGAAACATTTACGATATAATCTGCTCCCCATGTTTTAGCAAAATCTAATCGCTCTTGTGATAAATCTGTGATAATACATTTTGCACCTTTAGCTTTTGCGATTTTTAAGCAGCAAAGTCCAATTGGCCCAGCACCCATAATTAAGACCATATCCCCTTCTCTAACATCACCGCGCCAGTTCGCTTGTGCTCCGATTGTAAAAGGCTCGACAAGGACAGCTTCCTTCCAGTCAAGTGAATCATTCACCTTGTGAACGATGTTCTCTGGCATGACAAGGTATTCTTGCATACCACCATCTTTGTGAACGCCGTACACCTCCAGGTTACTACAAACATTTCTTCTTCCAGATTGACAAGCATAGCAGCTTCCACATGACTCGATTGGCTCTACAACAACTTTATCTCCAACCACAACGTTTTTAACATCTTCACCAACTTCTATTACTTCTCCTGTTACTTCATGTCCAATTACCCGTGGCAGTGTAGCTAATGGATTCGTGCCGTGGTAAATATGAATATCCGAACCGCATATACCGACCATTTTTACTTTCACCAAAACTTCATTACCTTTTGAGATACTCGGCTTTTCTTTTTCTATAATCTCTAATTTTTTAGCACCAATTACTTGAACAGCCTTCATCAATTCTCAACTCCAATCATTAATCAAATAAACTTGGTAACCAAAGCGTTAATTCGGGAATAAATGCAACTAATAATAGAACTAAAATACTAGCAGTGATAAAAGGTATAAGAGCTATTGAGGTCTTCCCAATAGAAACTCTACCTATACTTGAGGCAACGAATAAACATACCCCCACCGGTGGAGTAGATAAGCCAATAATTAAACCTAGAACCATAACAACACCAAAATGAACTGGGTCCATTCCAACGCTCGTTGCTACAGGAAGTAAAACTGGGAACAAAATAACAAGAGCTGCGATTGTTTCCATAAATGTCCCAACGAATAACAACAAAACTACGATAAGTAAAATAACAATTACCTTACTATCTGAAATTCCTAAAATAAAGTCGGCAACCATTTGAGGAATTCTTTCACTTACAAGAATCCAACCAAATAAGTTAGCTAAACCTACTAATATCATTATTGAAGCAGTACTTTTCATTGAAGCTAGGAGAATTGAAGGAATTTCTCTTACCTTCAAGCCTCTATATACAAAAAGTCCAATGATTAACGCATAAACCACAGCTACGATCGAAGCTTCAGTTGGAGTGAATAATCCACCTAAAATTCCGTATAAAATAATAACTGTCATAAGTAATGCCCAAAACGCATCAATGAACGATTTTCCAATTTTTGATAAGGATTGTCTCTCCCCTTTAGGGTAGTTTCTTTTTACAGAAATAATATAAGTAACTATCATTAAACTTACACCTAACAGTAAGCCAGGAAGTGCACCAGCTAAAAATAAATCACCTATTGATACACTCGCTAATGTACCAACAATAATAAGTGGTAATGATGGAGGTATAATTGGACCTACTGTCGATGAGGATGATGTTACTGCTGCGGAAAAATCAGCGTCATATCCTTGCTTTTTCATTGCTGGAATTAAGACTGAACCAATACTTGCTGTATCCGCTAAAGCTGTACCTGAAATCCCAGCAAAGCCCATTGATGAACCAACATTGGCAAGACCTAACCCACCACGAATATGTCCAACAACATTATTGGCAAAATCAATAATTTTATCTGTAATTCCACCTGCATTCATTAAATTACCTGCCAAAATAAATCCTGGAATACATAACAATACAAAAGAATTTAAACCGCCAAACATACGCTGCGGTATAATACTTAATCCGATATCAGCTAATAGTAAATAAATGATCGATGAGATACCTAAACTAAATGCAATTGGTACTCCTAAAAAAATTAAAGCGATAAATGATAAGAATAGAACTAATGCTAACATTTGTTATCTCTCCTCCTTTGGAGGCCCTTTAAAGTAGTCAAACACATGAATAATAGCATACAAACAAATAAATACCATTGAAATTCCAATTGATGCGTGAATAACTGACATTTCAATCGCCATTGTTGCTGAAGTTTGTCCACGCCCAATTAACATAAAATGATACCCTTGAAATGCAATGATTGCTGAAACTGCAACAATCAGTAAGTAAACAATCCCCTCGTAAATATGTTTAATTTTATTAGGGATAAATTGCATAATTATATCAACACTTATAAATTCCTTATCCTTTAATGCTAGAGGTGCAGCAAAGCAAATAGCATAAAGGAATAGGAAACGTGTAAGTTCCTCTGTCCATACAGCCGAAACTGGGAGAAAACGTGAAGTTACTTGAAATAACACGACTGCAATAATGCCAATAAAGCAGAGAATAGTTCCAGCCTCTAATGTTCGATCAATAATTTTTGTACCCCTCACTTAACTCATCCCTTTATTAAAAATTAGGGCATATTACTTATCCTAGAATCTATTAAATTATATTCCGAATAAGTAATATGCCTTTAAAAACTATTCTACTTCCAAGATTCTCTCATACATTGCATATTGCTCTTCAGTTAATTGTGATTGAATAGCAGGAAGCATAGCTTCTCTGAACGCATCTTGGTCAACATCACTGTTAAATGTCATACCAGCTTCTGTTAAAAGAGTTCTGTACTCTGCAAAAGCTTCTTCATATAAATCACTGCCGTATACTTGTGCTTCTTCTGCTGCAGCAAATACAGCTTCTTTTAATTCATCAGATAATGCAGCTAACTGCTCGTTACCTACTAAAATATAAATCCAAGAATACACATGCTCTGTTTCGTTTACATAATCTTGAACTTCAGCAAATCCAGCACTGTGGATCAAATCAAGTGGGTTTTCTTGTCCATCAATTACTTTTTGCTGTAAACCTGTAAATACTTCATTAAAGTCCATTACTTGCGGTCTAGCACCTGCAGCTTCCCAAACACTTAAGAATAACGGAACGTTTGGAACACGCATGCTGAATCCACTTAAGTCATCTGGATGACTAATTGGCATATTTGATGTTAAATTACGAGGTGCACGAGTATGATAATAAAGTGGAGTTAACCCTACTTTTTCGACAATTTCCTCTTCAATTTCTTGACCAATATCACCTTCGATAACATTTACTAAGTGAGCTTGATCTCTAAATGCATATGGTACAGCCATTAAAGCTGCTTTTGGTGCCCAGTTTGCCATCGTCTCACCAGAGATTACCATGTCTACTGTTCCCGCTTTAATACTATTAATTGTATCTGTTTCTCCACCTAACTGGTTGTTAGGATAAATTTCAATTTGAATTTGCCCATCTGTTTTTTCACTTAATAATTCACCAAATTTTTCAGCTGTTTGATGCCAAATATGGTCTTCGTTTGCTAGATGGCCAAACTTCCAAGTAATTTTTTCTCCTGAAGCTGCCCCTTCACCATTCGCAGGTTCAGATTTGTCGCCACCGCCTCCACATGCAGTAAGAGCAAGTGTTGCAGCAAGAATCATAGAAAGCATTTTGAATTTTTTCACTTCAATTCCTCCTAAATATGTCAGTTTAATAGATTTATCACTTTTATTTTTTAATCCAATTATTCATTCTTTATAAAACCACCTCCCCTTAAAAATCAGGTATCATTAGTTTGAAACAAGATATTGATAAACAGTGTCTGTTACTGAAACTCCGCTTTTTAATGAAATTTCTTCTTTTAATTGCTCTGGCTCACCAGGTACCATGACCTTGTTAAAGCCGCTAGCTGGTTTAACACGATGAATCTCTTTAATCATTTGGTCCATTTGCTCTAAGAACATGTCTTTATCAGTGAAAGCAGAAGGATTGATCGCACATACATAATGCCCTAACTTACGCGGTTTATTGTAATCTCCGTACATTTTTGTAATATGTGGACCAAAAGCAGCACCCGCTAATAAGCCAGAGAAGATTTCAACAACAAGTCCCATTCCGTAGCCTTTCGGGCCAGCAAATGGAGATAGCGCTTCTACTTTATGAGGATCTGATGTACCTACTCCTTCTTTATCAACACCCCAGTCAGCTGGAATACTTGTCCCACTTTCTCTGGCGTGAAGGATTTTACCTAGTGCAACGTTACTTGTAGCCATATCAAGTATGATTGGTTTACTTTCTTTTGCAGGGAATCCATAAGCTACTGGATTGGTACCTAGGAAGGGCTCTGACCCTCCAAAAGGTACAACGATATTATCCGTATGAGTCATCGCGATCCCAATCAAACCTTTGTTTGCAGCCTGCTCTACAAAGTAGGATAAAGCGCCGCAATGGCTACTGTTCACGCAAGTTACCATTCCAATACCATTTGTTTCAGCTAGACTAATGGCATACTCCATCGCTTCTTTCATTACCACATGTCCCATTCCATCATCACCATCAAAGATAGCTGAACATGGACCTGTACTTTCAACTGAGAAATTGGGATTTAGATTTAATCCACCCTCATTCAGCCTTTTAACATAGTGTTCTGTACGTAGAACACCGTGAGAGCTAACTCCCCGTGCATCCGCATGGACTAAAACATCAGCAACTACCTTTGCATGATTCTCACTTAGTCCTACATTAGTTAATTTGTCTACTACTAAGCCTTTAAGTTCATCATGTTTCACAATCGTATTGGACATATTATCCTTCCTTTTTAATTATTCTAATTTTGTATAATTATTTCTCACTTCTTCATTTATAAGAGGAGACCGTATCAATGGTTTTCTTTAATAATTAATATGGTTAGCGTTCAATAAATTCTTTTTCCCCAAGCTGGACTAATACATCATCTAAATATGGCAGTCCTTCATTATCACCAGATACACTAACCACCATAGAACCTATCGTATTTGCAAAAGTTAGAATTTTTTCAAGAGGCCATTCTTGCATTACGCCATAAATAAATCCAGCATCAAAGCCATCTCCAGCACCAACAGTGTCGACTACCTTTTTTGGTACAACGGGAGCTGCTTCTATAATCTCACCATTATGATAGCCAATTGAACCTTTATCACCTTGCTTAAGAGCAACATACGAAATTCCTAACTCTTCACATTTATTAATAATTTCTTTAGGATCACTTGTACCAAGTAGTAAATCAGCTTCATCTACACCTGTTAAGAAAATATCCACTGAACTTAAAAACTGATTTAATGCTGCTTTGGCTGCTTCTTTATTCCATAATTTCAAGCGAATATTTGGATCAAAGGATATTTTCAGGTTATATTTTTTCGCTAATGCAATCGCTTTTTTTACAATTTCAATATTTTTTGGATCAATTGCTGGAAATACACCAGTAATATGCAATAACTTTGCATTTTTAAAAAGCGATTCGTTTAAGCTATCAGGACTTAATGTTAAAGTAGGAGATTGGTTACGATAATAAAAAGTACGTCCACTTCCATCCTCCATAATTTCTTTAAAGTTTAAAGACGTAGGATAACCAGGCACTAACTTCACCTCTGAAACATCTATTCCTTCCCCACGTACGAAATTATAGATAAAGCGTCCAAACTCATCATCACCAAGACGGCTAATCCAGCTAGTGTTTAAACCTAACCGTGAACTGCCAATTGCAAAATTTAATTCAGCTCCTCCAACCTTCCTTTCAAAAGATTGAACAAATCTCATTGGTCCAGACGATGCTGGATTAAAAGTAATCATCGCATCCCCAATTGTTATGATATCGGTCATTTGCATTTCACTACTTTCCTGCTTAGTTTAGAATTATTGTTGTAATCGGTTTCATTTCTTATAAAAAATTTTATTTACATAAAGTAATCGGGGTATTTTTTCATTAGTTCTTCTCTATCAATCGTAATAAGACTTAAGTGAGCTCTTACAACCTTTTCTGCACGTTCTGTATCCTTACTACGAATCGATTCGACGATCTCATGATGTTGAGATATAAGTAAGTCAATATTCAACTTTTCCGATAAACTAAGTAAACGCACTCGATTAAAGTTGATCTTCATCATATTGTTCATTACTGACCATATTCTTGACTTATTACAACCTTCAAATACGATAGAGTGAAAAGCATCATCTAAGTTGTAAAACTCATTGTAATTCTTATTAGCAATACATTTATTCTGAAGTTCTAAATTCTTTTCTAACTCCAGTAAGTATTCCTCACTTAACATTTCACAGGCTAGCTTTGCAGTAGCCACTTCAAGTTGTTCCCGCATAAATCTCGATTCTTCTAAATGATCTAAGTCAATTAGCGAGACAAAAGATCCTTTTTGTGGATATACGGTAACTAAATCTTCCTGTGAAAGTCTTAAAAATGCTTCTCTCACTGGGGTACGACTAACTTGAAGTCTCTCTGCCGTTTCATTTTCACTAATCGCTAACCCTGGCTTTAAAGTAAGATTACTTATTTCTTCTTTTAAAAATTCATAAACTCTCGTTCGAATCGAGGGATTTCTCGTATTATCAAACGTACTCAATTTCATTATTTGAAAACCTCCAAGTTTCCCAATTACAACCTACCATACTTGTATACTAGTATTAAATTAATTATAGCTTCTTAATCGAAACTACTATACTTGTATACTAGTATTAAATTGATGAAGTGTCAATGTATTTTTTATTGTTAAAATACTCTGACTTCCTCATTGGATATATGACCAACCTAACATATATCTACCTTCAACTGCTTGTATATAAGTTACTGGTATATTAACAGGCTTGCATTCTAAAAATAATATATCCAAAGTAAAAAACGATTCATGAGAATTCATGAATCGTTTTTTATTACCGTTCTTCTTTATCAACAGTTTACCGTTTCCTTGCATTTGCCTAAATAACAAGCTGTCGATACTTTCTCAACAGCCAGTTTTATGTCTAATTGACACCACTTTTTCAAGAAATTTAAATTATTCGTCTTAAAAATTCGGTTTTCTTATCTTTAATAGAATCGATTCCCCCATAAAGGAATACACTTTGTTGTTCTCTGTTTTAATTCGAAATTTATCTAATATTTCTTTTGAAGATCGTAACATAAAATCTGATAATTGCTCTTTCTCTTCTCCTGAGAAATTCATGAGCTTGCACCAATCATCAAAAATAAACGTTTTCGTAAATCGATAAGACTCCTCGATTTCAAAACCATTCTCCTCTAGTATCTTAATCCATTCTGATTTCTTATAAGCACGTTCGTGGCTATAGTCCCTGTCTTTTTCAACCTTATTATAAAATTGATCAAACTCTTCTCTTTCAGGTGAAACATTGTCTATTAATAAAAACGTACCATTTTTCTTTAACGTTCTAAACGATTCTTTGACAAAAGAAGAAATGTTAGAAAAATGATGCGCTGCAATACGACAGGTTATAATGTCAAAGGTTTCATCTGAAAATGGCAGACTTTCTGCATCACCTTTAACAAACTCGACATTGTTATTACCATTTCCCTCAATAAACTTTCTTGCAACATCTATTATTTGATCTGTTATATCCAGGGCAACCACTTTTCTTGATAATGGTGCAAGAGCATTAGCTGTATGACCTCCACCTGTTGCAATGTCCAAGACATATTCTTCACCTGTTAATTCAGCTATCTCTATTAATTTAGCTAAATCTTTACCCTTAGCGTGCCATTTACTAGTAACATAATTTTTAGCGTTTTTACCAAATTGTGATTTAACATTTTCTTTTATTTCTTTATCATCCATATTATTAACCACACCCTTACAATTATTAGTATAATTCACAGTTGTTGTCCTCTTCATTATGCCCATCACATTTTAGTAAATTATATTTTTGTTTATAGCGGTACATACATATCTTTATCATTACAGATAACTTTTTTCTATCCCTCTAATTATACAAAAAACTGTATACTTATTGAAATATTGATATTTGAACCGTCGTAGATCATTTGAAAAATAAAATAGTTTAGGAGATACTAGATTATAATAATTTTTATTTGAGGTGAAAATGTGAAGAATGTAAGTTCAGTTTTCTGGTACGCACTTTTTATTTGTGCGGTCCTTGTCGTTTGGGGGGCAATTGCTCCAGATCATTTACAAGCCGTATCTTCAAATGTAACGATGTATATTTCCGAATCATTTGGATGGTACTACTTATTAATTATCATGATATTCTTGGCTTTTTGTATTTACTTAATTTTTTCCCGGTTTGGTAACATTAAATTGGGGAAAGAAAACGATCATCCAGAGTTTAGTCTACCATCATGGTTTGCCATGTTATTTAGTGCAGGAATGGGGATGGGGTTGGTTTTTTGGACGACTAGTGAACCGATTTCCCACGCATTTAAGAGTCCTCCAGGGGCTGAAGCAGGATCTAATGAGGCCATTAGACAGTCGCTTCAATATTCTTTTTTTCATTGGGGGATTCATGCCTGGGCGGTATATGGGGTCGTGGCGCTCGTTTTAGCTTATTTTAAATTCAGCAAAGGTTATCCTGGATTAATCAGTGCCACCCTCATCCCGATTTTTGGAGAAAAAAGTATGCGAGGAATCGCAGGAAAATTAATTGATACACTGGCTGTCTTTGCAACAGTGGTAGGCGTTGCGTCAACACTAGGCTTTGGGTCTGCACAAATTAACGGTGGCTTAGCTTATCTTTTTAACACACCGAATAACTTCGGAATGCAATTATTGATATTAGCCATTGCCACCGCTTTATTCATTTTCTCAGCATGGTCTGGAATAGGAAAAGGAATTAAATATTTAAGTAATATCAATATGGGATTAGGATTTGTATTGTTACTGCTCCTATTTATCGTTGGGCCTACATTATTTATCTTAAACATGTTTACAGCTACGCTTGGAAGTTACATCGCTAACTTTTTTGATATGAGTTTCCGCATATCTCCATTAAATGAAACAAGTCGTACATGGATTGACAACTGGACAATCTTCTACTGGGCATGGTGGGTCTCCTGGGCTCCATTTGTAGGAATTTTTATCGCTAGAATATCGAAAGGCCGTACAATTAAAGAATTTATGCTAGGTGTGCTTTTTGTTCCGGCATTAGTTTGTTTTATCTTTTTCGCCGTTTTTGGTGTTTCCGCATTAAATATCGAAAAAAATGGAATTGATACAATTTCCAACTACTCTCTTGAAACGACAACGTTTGGTGTCCTTCAGAATTATCCATTAGGTGAATTCATGTCTCTACTAACCATCGTTGTTATTGCAATCTTCTTTATTACCTCAGCAGACTCAGCCACGTTTGTCCTTGGAATGCTAAGTACAGAAGGCTCTATCAATCCTGCTAACTCTGTTAAAATTGTTTGGGGTATTGCCATGTCAGCAATGGCAGCCATCATTGTCTATTTCGGAGGTACACAAGGGCTGCAGAATATGTTAATCATTGCAGCACTGCCATTTTCCATTGTCATATTGTTAATGGGATCCTCCTTTTACAAGGCAGCAAAACAAGATGTTGGAAAAAGAAAATCCCGAAAAGAAGAAGGATACCAACAAATTTCATAACTTAATAGATATGATGATTCCTGGAGCTATACTTATAAACTTACTGCCCTTACAAATACGTAAGGGTAGTTTTTTTGTGCTTCCCTCCGCTTTTCTATAATAAAAATAAAAATCAATCACTGGCCTTCACTGACCGTCACTGACCTTCACTGAGTTAACTAAACTCCACTCATCTCCTCTCACCGAGTTTGAGGAAATTCAACAGGTACTGGTATGATCTTTTTTATTAAATAATCATTTTTATTAAATAATCAATCTTGCAAACAATTAATTGGAGGAATGAACTTTGGCTAAGAACAGAATTCCATTAGTAGATACTGATATACACGAACGCGTTCAATACAAGGATATCCTTGTATATCTGGAGGAACCTTTTAGACACTATATTTCTAATTGTAATTGGATACAAGAAAAACATATGCCTTATACCCAACCCGCCGTTGCAGGTGTTGACCGGGCAGACGCGATTGTTCCAGACGGCCGCCCGGCTGGATCAGATTTAGCATTTATGCAAGAACAACTTTTAGATGACATTGGTCATGAATACGGCATTTTAACGAGCGCCCTAGACCCTTCCCCTTCGTCTATGCATGGCTGGTATGAAATGGCTACAGCTTTAGCAACAGCCTATAATGATTGGCAAATTGAAAATTGGTTAGAAAAAGATAAACGATTATATGGTTCCGTTCATATTGCTGCACAAGATATTGAAGGGGCAGTTAAAGAAATTGAAAGAGTTGGATCGCATCCTAAGATGGTCCAGGTTTTACTGCCGATTGATGACATTATGTGGGGAGATCCGTACTATCATCCAATTTTTGAAGCGGCCCAAAAACATAACTTAATGATCGGCATGCACCACAATGAACCTCCTGTCTATTACGGGAAATGGCCAAGATATTTCATTGAGTGGCACACATTAATTCCAACCGCTCATATGAAGCAAGTGACAAACATGATTTTTAATGGCGTTTTTGATAAATTTCCTAACCTTGGATTGATGATGATTGAGGGCGGATTCACTTGGATTCCGCATTTAATGTGGAAGATGGATCAGCAATACCGGGATTTACGACATGAAGTACCTTGGCTAAAAAGAAAGCCCAGCCAAATTTTTAAAGATCAAATTCGAGTGACAACTCAACCAGCGGAAGAATTAACGAAAAAAGAGTTTATGTCTCTTATTGAACAAATGGGTACCGATGAAATACTATGCTTCTCTACTGACTATCCACATTGGGACTACGATTCACCAACTCGTGCCCTGCCAAATATGGACCCCGAGCTAGAAAAGAAAATTTTCGCAGAGAACGCAAAAGCATTTTATCCGAAATTACCTAATTCATAAGGAGGATTAACCGTGACAGAACAAGTCGTATGTAAAAAGTCAGATCTTGAGCCAGGACAAATGATAGCGACCATTTTTGGAAAACAAAGCGTATTGGTTTGCCGAACATTAGACGGGGAATTTTATGCCTATCTCAACCAATGTACCCATCAGGGTGCTCCTCTCGATAAAGGAATAATTTGTGGGGCCACTACTGATAAGAGTACACCAGGAGATTATCATTACTGCCGGGAAGGCGAAATCGTCCGTTGTCCATGGCATGGCAGGGAATTTGATATTAAAAACGAAGGTAAATTGTTAGCCACTCCTAACAAAAAACTACCTAGCTTCAAAGTAAAAGTAGAAAATGAGGACATCATTGTCTATAAATAAAACCTTTCATTGTTTAAAGGAGGAAAGGGACTATATGGAAATCAAAAAAATGTTCATAAATGGAAAATGGGTTGATGCTATTAGCGGTCAAACACGTGATATTATTAATCCATTCAACCAAGAAGTTATTGCAACTGTTACAGAAGGCAATGCGTCAGATACAAAAGCAGCGATTGCCGCAGCACGAAAAGCATTTGATCAAGGTGATTGGGCAAATGCACCGGCAACGGAACGTGGTGCGATCGTTCGTAGAATTGCTGAACTCATTGAAAGAGACAAAGAAGAATTAGCTAATCTTGAATCATTGGATACTGGTAAAACAGTCGAAGAAAGCCGCGTTGACATGGATGATATTGCTGGGGTTTTTCGATATTATGCAGAATTAGCTGATAAGGATGGCGGGGAAATGATTGATTCCCCTATTCCAAACACTGTAAGTAAGGTTGTTCGTGAGCCTGTTGGTGTTTGCGGACAAATCACACCATGGAATTATCCATTGTTACAAGCTTCATGGAAGTTGGCACCAGCTTTAGCTACTGGTAACACGCTAATTATGAAGCCAAGTGAAATCACACCCCTTACGACAGTGAAAGTTTTTGAATTAATGGAAGAAGCCGGGGTACCTGCTGGAGTAGCTAACCTTGTTCTAGGTGCTGGTCACACAGTCGGTGCAGAACTCTCCGAAAATAAAAATGTGGAACTAATTTCCTTTACTGGTGGAATTGAAACTGGAAAGAAAATTATGCAAGCAGCTAGTGTGAATGTAAAAAAACTTGCCCTTGAGCTCGGCGGAAAAAATCCTAACATAGTCTTCGCTGATGCAGACTTCGAGACCGCCATTGACCAAGCCATGAACGCCGTATTCTTTCATGCAGGTCAAATTTGTTCAGCTGGAACTAGACTTATAATAGAAGAAAAAGTTCATGACAAATTTGTTGCTGCACTAGTTGAACGAGTGAAAAACATTAAACTTGGCAGTGGTTTTGATGAAGACACACAAATGGGGCCACTGATCTCAAGAGAGCATTTAGAAAAAGTTGAAAACTATGTTGAAACAGGTATACGAGAAGGGGCAACGCTTGTTGTTGGTGGTCAACGTCCAGAAGATCCAGCTCTTCAAAACGGATTCTTCTATTTACCTACTATTTTTACGGATTGTACATCCAGTATGAGTATTGTTCAGGATGAAGCATTTGGTCCAGTCATTACAGTTGAAAAGTTCACAACAGAGGAAGAAGCGATTAAACTCGCTAATGATTCCATCTATGGACTTGCTGGTGGTGTATGGACAAACGATATCGCCAAAGCAGAACGTTGTGTCGCTAAAATGCGGATGGGAACCGTTTGGATCAACGATTTCAACCTCTATTTCCCTCACGCACCATGGGGCGGTTTTAAACAGTCGGGTATTGGCCGTGAATTAGGGAAGCTTGGTTTAGAAGAGTACACAGAAACAAAACATATTTTACAAAATTTAAAGCCGGAACCTATTAATTGGTTTTAAAAACAGCTATTATGTAAAGGTCAAAAGCTTTTTCATAATGGATGAGGTTGTCTCATACATCGGATATAATAATGTAGAGACAGCCTTTTTATTATCTAAGGAAGGGATTCGTAATGAACAACAAAAGTAGGAAACTTCAAGACCAACTATCAAACCTTAATCAAAGAAATATCCAAAAAGATGTGATAGCTGGACTCACCATTTTTACCATCCTTGTTCCACAAGGGATGGCATATGCTATGCTGGCAGGTCTTCCTCCTCTTATGGGGTTATATGCTTCAACGGTCCCTCTATTTCTTTATGCTTTGTTTTCTTCTTCAAAGCATTTGTCGATCGGTCCTGTCGCAACGACTTCCTTACTTGTCTTTACAGGGGTTTCGATATATGCAGAACCGAATTCAGCGAATTATATCTCACTTGTATTAACTCTTACAATCATGGTAGGGGGAATCCAGCTTTTATTTGGTCTTTTTAAAGTAGGCTTTATTGTTAAATTTATTCCTCATTCTGTATTAAATGGGTATACGTCAGCTGCTGCTATTGTTATTGGAGCGAGCCAGATTAAGCATCTTCTAGGTGTAGATATTTCGAATCACTTACAAGTTCATCTTCAATTATTTGAATTCATTAAACATATTCATGAAATGAATCTCTATACTACCTTCATTGCAATAGGGAGTATTGTAATACTTCTCGGATTAAAAAGAATAAAAGGGATTCCCGATGCTTTTGTTATTGTTATTGTATCCATGGTACTTGTTTCATTTTTTCGCTTGGATGATAAAGGCGTTCAAATTGTTGGAGAAGTTGCGAGCGGATTTCCATCATTTTTTCTACCCAACCTTAGTCTAGTATCCATTCAGATGTTACTGCCTATGGCCTTTACCATTGCAATTGTTAGCTTTATGGAGTCGCTTGCAATTGCCAAAACGGTGGCACGTAAGGCAAAGTATAAGATTTATCCTAATCAGGAATTAAAGGCCTTAGGGCTTGCTAATATTGCCGGATCTTGTTTCCACTCTCTCCCCGTAAGCGGCAGCTTTTCTAGGACGGCTGTTAATAGGGAGTCTGGTGGTTTTAGCCAATTTACAACAGTAATTACAGGCATTTTTGTCTTGATAACGATCTTTTTCTTTACGTCATTCTTTTATTATTTACCTAATGCTGTACTTGCTGCGATTATCATTGTATCAGTATATAAATTAGTTGATATTAAAGAAATGAAACATCTATTTCAAGTCAATCCATTTGAGGGATGGACTTGGATCACGACTTTTATCATTACGTTATTTATAGGAATTCAGTGGGGCATCCTATTGGGCGCTATTTTTACTCTATTGCTTATCTTAATGAGAAGCACGCATCTCAATATTGTAGAGTTAGGTTATTTAGAAACGAAGAAGGCTTTTCGAAATTTAAATCGCTATCCAGAAGGAAATACGCTGGAAGACGTGTTATTACTTCGAATAGATTCTACCTTACACTTTGCCAATAGCTCAGTTTTAGATGAAAAAATAAAGGGATTTCTTCGACGTAAACCAAAAGCAAAATGGGTTTTAATTGATATGTCAGGGGTTAATGATATAGATACCATATCGGTTGAAACGCTAGGTGAAATCATTGAGTATTACCAGCAGGAAGATAACATCAAGTTCTTATTCGCTAATATGAAAGGGTCAATAAGAGATAAAGTAAATAAAGCTGTATGGAGAAGTAACTATACAGAGTCCATAAACTTATCACTAGAAAAGATGTTAAAAGAAAAAGGATTCAACTATAAGAAGTCACGAAAAATGACATCGGATGTATTAGATTTTCAAATATAATGAAGAGGCATAGAAAAAGAGGCATTTCATAAAAGTTTACTGAACTTTGAACTGCCCCCTGTCAATTAGACAGTGGAAATAATAAAAATGATCTAAGCGGCTTTAGCTCTATATTCCATAGGGCTAAGGCCGTTTAATCGTTTTTGGTATCTATCATGATTATAAAAATCGATATATTCATCTATCGCAAGAGAAAGTTCCTCAAATGTCCTATACTTATGTAAATAATACTTCTCACATTTCAGTGTTCCAAAAAAAGATTCCATTGGTCCATTATCAATACACCGACCAACTCGTGACATACTTTGTGTCATCTTCGCCGCGTCTATCTTTCAGCGCTTCATCTCCGCCATCTTCATACTTCTTAACCCATTGATAGACTTGTTGATAAGAAACATTATAAGTATTAGCTGCTTCTTGATAATCTTTTCCGTTCCCTAAGCAATCAAGTACAATTTGAATTCGTTCTTCCCAGGTCGTTTTTCTTCCCTTAGTCATAGAGCTCGTCCTTCCTTGTGACGTATCTTTTAATTCACTATGACTATTATACTTCTTTATCCACTTTTGGAGGACGGAATGACTTGATATTTCATACTTTCTGACAACCTCAAGTAAAGAGTATTTACCAGACAGATAATCACTAACAGCTAAAAGCTTTATATCCTTCGTGTACTTCTTCCAAGTTGAGGATTTTTTAAGACCTTCAGAACCAAATGTATCAAAACTATATTTCCATTTCCTAATTGTGGGTTCACTAACCTTATACTTTTTAACGATCTCCGCCAAGGTAAATGATCCATCTTCCCATGCCTGTAAAACTTCAATTTTAAAATTCGGAGTAAAAGATCTTTTAGACATAAAAAAATACTCCCCTTTAGTAGTACAGATTTTTATTTTTTAATCTGTCTACCTAAAGGGGAGCATATCACTTATGAGATGCCTCTTTTTTAACTAAAGCGATTCCTTCAACCTTGGTTGCAATCGTTGCAATGACGGCATAAAGGCTTTTCTGTTTTTCGTTCTTTTTAGGACTCTGTCTAAAAATAAAAATAATTTTGCAGAGCTACATGTATCAGATATTTTCAGTAATAGAATATTTAGTTCGTTAATTTTGATGGCTTCACATCGGCAGGAATTGGGCATTCATAAGGAGTACCGTTCAATGTTTCTTGTAATTCCTGTTTTGCATTATCGATGATTTCGTTATTTCCCAACGCTTTTATTGCTGTTAAAGCAAGAACTTTTGAGACTTGAAGCAGCCCTTTATGAGCGATGGATGATGTACCTTGTGCGACCATTTGCCAGCTATGAAGTGCAGTACCTAGTGCACATGTTGTCATCATGCATTGAGCTGTTGGTGTAATCCAGCTGACGTCCCCTACATCGGACGAACCTGGTAAAATCGCATTTGATTCATACTTCGGGTAAATTTCCTCTGTTAAATACTGACCTTCAGAGACCTTAATGTTTTCATTTGCAATTGCGATAAGTTGTCCAGCATTACTTTTTTCATTTTGAGCTAACGTATTCCAAATTTCATTAGCATAATCTTTTTCATCAGCTGAAAACTCTGGCAGACCAACTTCAAGCAGGCTTTCATACATCGTTTTTCCTAACACTTTGTTTGGAATATAATTAGAACATGCTTTATCGAAGACAACCTCTACTTCAGTTTCAGTCATTAAGGCTGCACCTTCTGCAATTTTTATTACCCGCTCATAAACTTCTTTTGTTTCTTCAATTTCCGGAGCACGAATCAGATAAAGTACTTCTGCATTTGCCTGAACAACATTTGGCGATATACCTCCTGTGTTGGTAATTGCATAATGAATACGTGTTTCAGGCTTGACGTGTTCACGTAAATAATTGACGCCCACGTTCATTAATTCAACCGCATCTAACGCACTACGACCTAAGTGAGGTGAAGCTGCGGCATGGGAGCTTTTCCCTTTAAATTTAAAATACGCTTGAATATTTGCTAGAAAGCTAGAAGCAATCACTCCTGTATGCGGACCAGGGTGCCAACATAATGCCATATCTACATCGTCAAATACCCCTTCTCTAGCCATAAACGTTTTACCTGAACCGCCTTCTTCCCCCGGACAGCCATAGAAACGGACGGTTCCTATAAGATCATGTTCTTCCATGTAGTTTTTTAAAGCGATCGCTCCAGCAAGCGTCCCTGTTCCAAGTAAATTATGTCCGCATCCATGACCATTCTCACTATCCTTAACCCGTTCTTTATAAGCGATATTTCCTTTTTGGCTCATATCCGAAAGCGCATCATATTCACCTAAAAAGGCAATGACTGGCTTTCCTTTACCAAACTCTGCTACAAAGGCTGTTTCAATATTGGCAATACATTCTTTAATACGGAATCCCTCTTTTTTAAGTGGTTCTATTAATAATTTAGTAGATTCATATTCTTCAAAACGAGTTTCCGGATGACTCCAAATTTGATCACTAATGCTAATCCAATTATCACGTGTTTTTTCGATAAAATCATTCACCCACTGGTACTGGTTCATGTTGTTCCCCTCCTCTTTTACCAAAAATAAATAGTAAGATAGTAAAAATGGCTAATGTGGCAGTCATGAAAAGTAGTCCAGTTTGAACCCCGTATTCTATGAGAATTCCGAAGTTTATCGGGAAAAGAGCAAAACCTAAGACAGAGTTAAATGAATAACTTAGCGAATAATCGCTGAGGACTGGTGACTTAAATTCTGGGTCAACCATCTTTAGTAACAATAGTCCAGAAATAAAGACTCCAGTACATGTCCCTAAAACGGCTACACTTCTTTCAAACCAATACTCTTTAAAATAAAGCTTACACAAGAAATAAGCTAACATTGCGGTTCCAGCGAGACCAATAACAACCATAGTGACTAACGGTAATAAATAAGTGAAAACTGCTTGTACTGGCAGACTAATAATGGCAGCAACAACCGCAAATTCGGTAAGTGTTCCGGAAATTTTACCTTTTACTTTCGCATCGACTGACCAATCTAATCCTAATTTTTGCATTAGGCCCCAAACCGCATACATCATCAGAATCGCATATGCCCAAGCAGGAATTTGACCTAAAACCGGAACATTCCACACCTTTAAATAATGAACAGCTAGAATGGCTAAACCGCTCACACCAAGGATCAGTGCTAAATGATAAGCCAAGGTATCAACAGAAGAAGATTGCATAGATTCTTTACCCATGGATGCCTGTTTTTCAACATCCTTTTGGAATCCGACTTTCATTTCTTCCGGAATCGAATCAGTAGATTGAATGAAATTTGTATATCCTTTTCTTGCTGCTAAGTTGATGAGGACAATCCCAATTAAGATACCACCAATAATCCCCATTGTTGCAGTTGTAACAGCTACACCTTGTGCTGTTTCCCAATATGGTTGATTCATCCCTTGAAGCATGCTGCCGACGACTCCTGCTGTTCCATGTCCACCTGAAAAACCAGCCTGTAGCTCAGCACCTAGTGTTGCATATCCATTTTCCAACATACCTGTTATTTTGAAGAAATAATTCGTCCCAACACCAATAACATTTTGCGCTGTAGCAATTATGGCCAAAATGATAAACATAACAAACACATTTCTACTTGTATTTCCCTTTTTCGAACCCTTTTTTCCTTTAGCAGATTTCAAGCCAAGCGGTACAGAAGCAACGATTGGAACAATCAATAATCCAGGAAGTAAAGAAGCAATTGCCAGCCAATCTTGCGGGATTGGCAGAACTGCATAATTCCCTAAAACTATTGGTCCTAAAAGCAATCCGATAAAACCACCAATGACGGATGCTGGTAAAAACATTTTTTGAAAAAGAGGCACTTTCGCTCTTAGAAATGTACCTGCAAGAATGAAAAGGCTTAACAAAATGAAAGTCATAAAGATACCATTTAAAGCTTCACTTAAGATGGCTTTCTCCATATTCGTCACACTCCTTAATGTTAGTTTAACTTAGTTGTTTAGTTTCGGACATCTTTTGGACATCGTCTTAAAATGTATTATACAGGAATTTTCTAAAAACTCAATAACTTTTATAAAATAGTATTTTGTTGGACTCGCTCTTTATTTGAAAACTGATTATAGTAAAATAAGTGATAGAAGAATATAAAGGAGCATTTCAATGATTAATATTGGGATTATTACTGCAAAAAATACTATTGATACACTCAAGCCGATCTTTCAGTTGTTTCAGCAAGAGTGTGAATATGAATTTTTACCATATGAAAAGCTTCAAAATATTAAACAGATTTTTTTAAATAACAAACCGCTTTTTGATGGTTTTATCTTCGGAGGTCCATTGCCCTACTTCTATGTGGAAGACGTTATAAAACAATCCAGAAAACCAGTCGTTTATTTGGATATTACTGAAAAAGACTTTTATCAACACTTGTTTAAAGTCTCTCAAAAATATAAAGGGCTTGATTTTTCCAGAGTTTATATCGATTTTTTATGGGGAGAAGATCAGGCTCAAGAATTAGAAACTGTATTAGAAGATGAAAAACCGATGTATACACTTAAGAATGAAATTGATTTTAAAAATGAGCGGCTATATGAAGAATTTTTGGAGAAACATTTAAACTTATGGAGAGAAGGTTTAATTGATTTATCGATTACACGAACAGCTAATATTGTTGAAGTAATGAAAAAAAACAACCTTAACGTATATTACATTAGTATCACCAAAGACACAATTAAAGTGAAAATTGAAGAATTAATTACAAAAGTAAAATATGATCTCTTAAAGGATAATCAAATGGTTGTTGGTTATATCGAAAGTCCCACTGCCAGCAATATTTCAGAAAATGAATTGACCCAAATCTCGATCCATAAAGCCTTGTTGGAGTTTTCCACACAAAATAAACTTCAAATAAACATCCAAAAAAATAATAATATATTTGAAATCATTACGTCATTTGGAGACTTGCAGGAAATAACAAACCATTTTCATTATTGTGGGATGATTGGTTACTTAAAAGAAAATTTATCATTTGATGTCCATATTGGATGGGGAATTGGAATTACTCTGAGCCAAGCGCTTCAGCACGCTAAGCTCGCCTATCGCAAAGCAACATCCTATACGGAATCTTGTGCGTTTGTCATTGATGAAGATGAACGTTCAATGGGACCATTAGGATTTGAAGAACTAAATAATGATGACCATTCATTTAACACTTGGGAAGAAATTGAAGAATTAAGTAAACAAATGAATGTGTCTGCTACTCAACTTCAAAAAATACTAGCCACAATGACTCGTTTAAAAACAAACGAATTAACAAGTAATGATGTAGCGGAAGTATTAGGTTTGTCAGTGAGAAGTGCAAACCGGTTATTAAATCAACTTGTTGAGAAAAATCTTGCCAAAGTGGAGCAAAAAAAACAAAGCAGTGCACAAGGAAGACCATTAAAAGTTTATACAATTAGTCTTCTACCTTTTGAATGTAATTAAGATCAGTACTCGGAGAATCACAGACAAATTTTTTCGGTAGTTATTTATCTTTTTCTTGAAAAATTGCTTAATAAAAGAGATACCATAGTTAGGTGGTTAACATAATGCCCGTAACTACTTAACTATGTTTTTTATGCAGACTAGTTTATAATACTCTTATAATTTACTACGGAGGTTAGGGTTGTGAGTGTAAGTATAAAAGATGTGGCGCAGGCTGCAGGTGTATCCACCGCTTCTGTATCACGTGTATTAAGTGGCAAACCAGGTGTTGGTGAGGAAACAGCAGAACGAATACGTAAAGTGATTGAAGAATTGGGATATAAACCTAATTTAGGTGCTAGAGGTTTAGTTACACGGAAAACAGGTAATATTGCAATTGTAGTTCCTAGAGGTTCCTTTATACTAAACAATCCTTTTTTTTCAACTATCTTGGAAGGTATAGCAAAAGGTATTGATAAAACAGATTACAATATGTTGATGTCGTATACTTCTTTACAACAAAAAAAACTTTTACAAACTCAAGCTGTCGATGGTGTTATTCTTTTTTCACCTCGACATGAGGAACTCAGTCTAGAATGGCTCAAAAGTATTCAATTACCCATTGTTGTAGTTGGAAGTTATTTAGAAGATTCTCCATTTCCTTGTGTACGACCAGATGATGAAGATGGCATAAGACAAGCAATCAATGCTCTTTATGATCTCGGACATCGTGACATAGGGCTCGTTAACGGTCCCATGAGTTCCATGCATAGTGTAAGATGTTTTAATGGATACAAAAATACGATGATAGAACTTGGATTAGATTATTCTGATGAAAAAGTTTTAGAAATAGAGGAATTTGATATCTTTAAAGTGACAAAAGCAACGGATATATTCCTTAATAATCACAAAAAAATTACTGGAGTGGTTTGCGCTTCAGATTTTTTAGCTATAGGTGTTATTAAAGCAGCTACAACGATCGGTTTAACGGTACCTAGAGATTTATCTATAGTCGGGGCAGATGATGTTCCTATTTCCAATTTCTTAACACCTTCTTTATCCACTGTTCATGTCGATTTAGTAGGAATTGGTAAAAGGGCAGTTAAGATACTATTTGATATAATTGAAGGAAAACAAATTAGAAAAAAAGATGTAGTTTTTGAAATGAAATACGTCAATCGAGAAACAACTGCTACAGCAAAGACACATTAATTTTATGATTTTCCATAGCGTTTGTTCTCCACTGATACCAAACATTTTATGAACACTACTTGTCTTACTCTTTCAAATTTGGCAATATTATAAAACCACCTTCTATTAAACTGCACATTCGTATTATGGAGTACAGTATAATGGATGGTGGTTGTGAATTCCCCGTAATAATAAACCTACCCTCTTTTTGAATATTACAAATTCAGCTTTTCTTTATGACGGACTGTCGCTCAATTAGTTGCATCGGAAAAATTCTTTTAGTCTTTCTAAGTGTCTTTCCTTGTATAAGAGAAACAAGCATATCAGAAGCTTGCTTTCCCATTTCGAAAAGGTCCGTATCTATTGATGTTAATCCTGGATTTGAAAATTCAGCCATTACAGTATTACCAAAACCTATGACTGATAGTTTCTCTGGTATCGAAATACCATTCATAGAGGCTGATTTCATTACGCCTAAAGCTAAATTATCTGTAGCACATACAATGGCTGTAGATGAAAAGGACGGATCTGAGAATACTCCGTTCATGGTTTTAAAGCTTGAAGCCATGTCGAATTCTTTTGTTTCTATTATCATCTCGGGTGATACTTCCAATCCTTCTTCGTACATTGCTGTTAAATAGCCTTTTAAACACCTAGGACTTTTTAAAGATAATGAAGGCCCGTTTATTAAGGAAATATCTGTATGCCCATTTTGTATAAGGTGTTTTACTGCTTTGTAAGTTCCTTTTTCATCATCTGGACGTACAAAAGGATAATCTTTGGAGATTTCTTCATCGAGAAAATTTCCAACAACGATCGTTGGAATTTGAGCACTACCAAGCCAATCCAATATGAAATCTCCCTTCCTCGCAGCAAGTAACAAGACTCCATCAACAGAATGTGTCTCTATTAATCGTTTTTGTTGTGAAAGTGTGAAGGAAAATATTATATTATAATCCTCTTTATCTAAAACTTTTGAAACACCATGGAGTATTTGTACATAAAACGGATTGTCTAATACAATATTACTTTGTCGCGGAGAAACAATAGCAATGTTTCCTGTTTGCTTTTTAACAAGTCCTCTTGCCCCTAAATTAGGACGGTAACCCAATTCCATTGCCATTTCCTTAATTCTCTTAGCGGTATCTTCACCTACACCTGGTTTTCCACTGAATACTCGTGATACTGATGCAACAGATACACCTGCTGCACGTGCCACATCTTTTATACTTATACTCACAATCTTCTACCTCCGGAAAGTCATAGTATCTATTAAACTAGACCCACATATATTCTTTTGGGTTTTGGTCAAAAAACCAACAACCAAGAAGGGTAGAGTAAAAACTAAAAGATATTGATAGCGCTTTCGATTTTTACATATTTAAAACAAGTTTCTTGATAATTTCAATCAAAGCAAAAATTGTTAGTCCCAAAGCAAAAATATAACTTATAATCATGCAACTTTGTAAAATTCTTGGCGGTTTATATCCTTGATTGACATCTTTTCGAAACAATAATAAACACATAAAGAAACCGGCTACGGGCGTGGATATTGCTGTTGCTATGTTAGCTACATAGACTAATTGGACTGGCGATCCCCCAAAGCTAAAGCTGGCGATTGCAGAAATCAACAAGACAATTAAAGAACCCCAACGCACACTTTTTTCTTCTAGTCCAGTTGGTTTATCAAAGCCGGCATTTAATAATACAACTGCACGGTGAGTATTTCCTAACAACGAAGAAAATGCAGCTGCTAACAATGCAATCCCCATCATATATTTAGCGGCATTTCCCATAAATGGAACTAACATATCTGCCATTTGGGCAGGTGTATTAATAACTATTTGATTAGGGTGTAAGACAATCGCACCTACTAGGATAATCGCTCCAGTAACAAGTATTACACCAAGGATGTGTGCGATTGAATCAGTAAGCATTGCCCCATTAAAAAGATCTTCTTTTTTCCATTTCTTTTCGCCACTTAAATATGTACCATAAAGGCCTGTACTAATTGAAGCACTAGTACTGATAAATCCTAATGCCAATACCAAGCCTCCAATGGGGAAATACCAATTTGTAAAACCATGAGCCATAGCATTTACGTCAGGTCCACCAGTTTTAATTAATGTCGCATAAAAAGCAAGGATCAATCCTAGAATACAAATCATTGATATTTTTTCGACCTTTGAATAGACACCTTTAGAAAAATAACAATATACCAACACACCTAGCATCAATAGGGACCCTATTTTCCAATCAATACCAAATAACAAATTCATTCCTATACCTGTCCCTGAAATATTCCCTATGGTGAAGAATACACAAGAAAGAAAGGTGGCTACACCTACAACTTTTGCAGCTGAAGAACCATAATAATGTCGAATAGCATGAAGCGATGGCATACCAGTTAAAAGGGTTATTCGATAAGTTGTTAGTAAGAATGATATCCCCATAAAGGCGATCGGAATTAGTATCCATAGTAAAGAATAGCCAAATCCAGAACCTAACAGGGCAGCTGTAGTAATGGCACCAGGACCAATTACTACACCCGTTAAAATAATTCCAGGGCCGATCCGTTTTATTAATTCTTTAAAAGGGAGCTTTCCCGCCTTTCCTGTATTGACTTCTTTGGATATCTCTTTTGTAGCAACACTACTTTGATTCATAAGTTATACCCTTCCTTTCGCTTCGCTTAAGGCACAAAATGTAAAAAAATAGGTTTGTCATAAGCTTTTTTGGTTAACTGAACTAGTGCTTATCAGATATTCATCATACAAGTTAATGGTGAAACATTTAGAGCATATTTTTTATCGTTCTTATATCTTCTACCCTGCAACCCCACCAAAAATTTTAAGAAGGTGGTCGCAAAACACTGCAACCACCAAATAGGTAATTATGCTTTTACGTCTTCCTTAATTAAACCTACACTTAGTAAACCTTGACGAATTTCTTCTTTATCTTCCTTTGATAAAGGTAATACTGGACGTCTTGCTAAAGAACTGCTAATTAATCCACGTTGGTACATTGCTTCTTTCATGCGTAAGTGAGAAGTTGAAGACGGCTCATCCATTTTATAAATCGCATGTTTTAATTCAAAGATTCGGTCATAAACCGCATTCGCTGCGACTAAATCTTGGTTTTTCACACAC
>NZ_JBJMAU010000024.1:0-44674 GCF_052119505.1 Anaerobacillus sp. MEB173 | reverse complement strand
TTCCTGTCCCCCGATACAGTAAAGTATTACCGAACTGAGGGACTGGAACCTTTTTTGTGGAGCAGGATAGAATCAATTTATCGGTCGCTATTTCTTAAAAAAAAGTGCTTTTAAAGCTTTATTCTTAATTGATTTACTTAAAGCCATGTGTCTATATTATTAATCTCTTGACCGAGTGTATTACCAATTGATTTTATGGTTGCCAAATAAACTCTTTAAATCTATGTTGTTCCATGTTGTTCCAATAAATTGTCATAATCCTCCCAAGAACAGAATAACTTCTAAGGTATAAAAGTCCTAGGAGGTTGATTATGACTGCTTATTATAAGGCTAACAAGAGTCGTTCGCAAAACAGAAGAAGCTGGAGTATTATGTTTCGTCATCCTCTGCGAAAAGATCCCAAAGGAAAGTGTGGCCTAAAAATAAGAAGGGGACTAGGAACGGAAAATGAAATTGAAGCTGAGATTTTGGTACAAGAAATGAATCGACTATTAGAAGATGAGACCTTTTGGAGCTTGAGTGCAAAGCCCAAAGCGCTTCATGCATTTGATGAGAGAATTGTTAATGCTTTTTATGATAATCTTGAACCTAAAATGGGACCAGATCCCTGGAGTATTCGTGAAAAAATTCAACCCCTGCCTACTACTGCTGAAGGATATGCTAAAGTGCAGTTTATCGGAACGACTGGATCTGGGAAAACGACATTACTTAGGCAGCTTATAGGCACTCATCCTGAAAAGGATCGGTTTCCTTCTACTTCAACGGCAAAAACTACTGTTTGTGACATGGAGATAATTTTAAAAAAACAGCCAATATTTGAAGCCGTTGTAACATTTTTCTCATATGAAAAAATTCGAATATATGTAGAAGAATGCGTCATGAATTGTGGAAAATCTTATGTTAAGGGAGATAATGAGCAAACAATAATTCGCCATTTATTCGAACATACTAATCAACGGTTTCGACTAAGTTATTTACTAGGCAACCTTACCCCTAAAAAAAGTAGTACGCTATTACGTAAATCACCCCTTAAAACTAAGAGCACAACTGAGAAATCCATCATTCATATTTCTCCAGAAGAAAGAAAGCAAATGGAAGAATCACTAGTATATATTATAAATTTAATAAAACAAAGTGCTGTTGATGCATACAAACAGGTACAAACGTCATTAAGTAAACAAGTTGACGAATCTCAAGACATTGAGGAGGCACTCGAAGTAAAGTTTGAGGAGTTATGGAAGGAAAACGAAAGCTATTCAATAATAGTTGAACACATAATGGATGAAATAGAAAAACGATTTTCTTTTGTACCTGAAGGAAGTTGGGAATATAATTCTCAAGAATGGCCGGTATATTGGACATTTTCTAAAGATAATCGAAAAGACTTTATTGAAGGAATCAAACAAATGTCCAGCAACCATGCTAATCATTTCGGTAAACTTCTAACTCCATTGGTTCAAGGTATACGTATTGTAGGCCCTTTTCAACCAACGTGGTATAAAGGAGAAATACCAAAACTTGTTCTTATGGATGGTGAAGGTCTTGGTCACCAAGCAGGAGGGAGTATCTCAACAACACTTAGCAAAAAAATGGATGATGTTGATGCAATTCTACTTGTTGATAATTCACAATCTCCAATGATTTCTGAGCCTATAAATGCTTTAAAACATATTGTCACCACTGGGCATACTTCGAAACTTCATATCTGTTTTACCCATTTTGATGAGGTGAAAGGGGATAACCTTCCTGAAATTGCGGATAAAGAAAGTCATGTAATTGGTTCTCTTGAGAATGCTCTAGAAGAAATAGGGAAGAAATTAGGTGCAAATGCTCAACGACATTTAACAAAACAAATGCAGAAAGAAACATTTTTCTTCCTCGGAGGTATCCATGAAGTAATTAGTGAAACCGATCAATATACCACTGAACAATTATCGAGTTTGGTTGAGGCATTGGAAAAGACAATTGCTGAGGTAGTGCCAAATGAAACATTTCCCATATATAATGGAAAGACCGCAGCACTAGCGACACAACGTGCAGCTGAAGAATTTTACAAACGCTGGAATGGAATTCTTAATCTTTCTCAAGATACTTCACTCAAAGAACACTGGAGAAGAATTCAAGCCTTAAGTAGAAGGTTTGCTGAATTAGGTGAGGATGAATACGATGGTTTACGTCCTATAGCTGATCTCATTATGATGTTACGTGAAAATTTATTTACTTCAATACTTGATAACCCTATTGGTTGGACAGCACCAAATGCACCTGAGGAAATGAAGCAGGAAAGTATCGATCAAGTAGCAGGGGAATTTAACAAGAATCTTCATCAGTATATTAAAGACACTATGTGGAATATTCGTATGTCAGAATGGATGCAGGCATATCTTCGTAGCGGAACAGGCTCGACAAAAGTTAGAGCAAGAGATATTCAAGCCATCTATAAAACTACTATCCCAGAGCCACACGAATTTAAATGGAATAGCTCTATTGTACACGAAATATATAACATCCTTAAAAGTTCAATTGAGGTCAGTGGGGGTAAGATGAAAGATTGATTTATATTAACTGAAAAGGAGGGTAACTTATGGATTTTATGGAATACCTACAAAATAGACACAATTTAATTAAGGGTGTAAAAGAAATTGGTAAAAATTCTGCAAGACAATATAATAATAGACTTAAAAATTTAAAAGGGAAAAAGATTTACAATGGCGAACAAACTCTAAATGATCAAATGTTAGTAAGGATTAAGAGTTATTACAAAGATACAACAAATCATTATCCAAGGACCATAGAGTATTATATTGAATTTTTAAAGTATAATAACCAGTTACTATAAAAAATATAGTTGGTTTTAATAAATAGTTAAAACATAAGAAAGACAGTGAAAACATCAAAATTTCGCTGTCTTACCTTTTATTTATCACCGTTCTTTTTCCTTAATAATTCACATAATTTTCCTATTCTACTCAATCCAACCCAACCCAACCCAACCCAACCCGTACCTTGATGTCAGCACCTATGATAGGTCGGACAAATTGCAGCAACCCATTCAGAATGGTCTGGTCTACCAACAAAATTTATTTAAAAAGGCTCTCTGATGGGATATTATCACGGATAGCTGCTTTCATTTTAAAAACATAATATTATAATTATCAATTTTTATTATGTACTCATCTTCCTGACAAAAATCGACTATGATAAACTGTTAAATATATACAATATTAGCAGTGGAGGAATAGTATGCCATTCTACAATAAACTTGTCCGTGACAAAATTCCAGTAATCATTGAAAACTCAGGTAAGAGTTATCAGACGAAAATCCTTGATCAAACTGAATACATAAAAGAACTAAAGATAAAGTTAGGTGAAGAAGTGGAGGAATATTTAGAGGCAGCGAATGATAGCCAAGCTTTAGAAGAATTGGCGGACATCATGGAGATCATTCATACACTTACAACTGTTCACGGTTCTTCAATTGAAGAGGTTGAAGCGATTCGGACAAAAAAAGCAGAGGAAAGAGGGGGCTTTCAAGATAAAGTCTTCCTCATTGATGTTGAAGATGAATAAAATCAAACTTATCACCGGAGCAGTTGGAGAGGAAGTTATTCAGGCGATTGAAAAAGCCACTTCAATCTATATCTTAACGTCATTTGTTATGAAATCAGGGGTCGATTTCCTAGTACCTTATTTGAAAAAAGCGATAGATAAAGGGGCAGAGGTGAAGCTTCTTACGGGTGATTATTTATATGTCACCCAGCCAGAGGGGCTGAGAAAATTAACGGAAATTGATCAGCGAATTGAGGTGCGACTTTGGCAAAGCAATGGACGCTCGTTTCATCCAAAAGCGTACCTTTTTGAAGAAAGTCAGAATGAAGGAACATTAATCGTAGGTTCTTCCAATCTGTCTCGATCCGCACTTACCCATGGCATCGAGTGGAATTTGATCATGGATGCCTCAGTAGAACCAGTGACCTTTGAAGAAGCAAAGAACAAGTTTATGCAGCTCTATCTGCATGAACAAACAATTCCAGTGAATGAAGAAACGATCAAAGTGTATGAGGAGCAATATGATCGAAATCATCAGCAAAACCCAAACCTCGTTCGTGTCTGGACTGAAACTGAGGAAAAGGAACTGATGCTTCCAAAAGGAGAGCCAGAAAACGAAGCTGATGTTGTCCATGAAACACAAGAAACCTATATAGAGCTAACACCACGCCCGGCACAGAGGCAAGCACTTGAAGCTTTGGAAACAACAGTAAGTGAAGGTTATACAAAAGCGATGGTTGTTATGGCAACCGGTATCGGGGATCAGCTCCTATTTTGGTTTCGGTGGTTGAGTCGAAATATTAATGAAGGTGCGGTAATTCTACAAAGTGAGCTTTTATGTTTAATTAACAATAATCCTTCCCAACTTAATGATTCGTGTTATATGAGATATTATTGTATCACTGAAAAAACTCATGTGATTTATTTTTAGGAGTAAATTTGTTGTAAATCATACTCAATTTCTCTAATACTTTTAAAAATATACCTATTAAACTCATAGTCAATAGATGAGTCGTTCAACTTATTAATATTTCTTTTATAAATATTTTGAAGTATATGTCTTTTATAGTTAATATCGGCAGTATCGACATTAAGAATATGTTTATTTTGACTATGATTATTTTTCATTTCATGAAATACGCGAACAAAACGCTTTCCTATGTACTTCCCATTTAGCGTTAGATCATTTTGTAATTTATATCTTTTTATTAACTTTTCAACAACTTTATCTAGATGAAACATAATTTCTTCGCAGTCATTTTTTTTAAAATAGTATAACCATCCATAAGTCCTTTTATTTTTTATTATTCCAGCAACTGCAAGGTCAATATTCCACTTTAGAAGTTCAGTATTATTTTTTATTTTCTTGTCTTTTGAACTGGAGAAATCTTTAAAATTTTGTTCTAATCTTAATTCCATCCTTTTTACATTTTTCTTTGAAATACTAACTTTTCCCTTATCAAGGAATGTATAGCCAAGAAATTTTATTTCTCCAGGAAGATATCCTTTTTTTATTTTCTCAGTCTGTTCTTCATGTAAATTTAAGTGGAATTTGACTAATTCATTTTTAATAAACTCAATGATTTCCTGTTGGTCACTTTCTTTACAAAGAATTAATATATCATCGACATATCTAAAGTACTTAAATTTTCTTCTTAAGTTCATTGTTTTGTCAAATTCGCTTAAATAAATATTTGCTAATGGATTAGATATTGATATTCCTTGTGGTAATCCTTCATGTCTTTTTATATAGGTCCTATCTTTTTTAGGGGTATTTTCAGGGAATGTGCAGTTCTTTATTGCCAAGAAAATTAAATCAATTATTGCTTTATCATTTATTTTTGTAATTAAAGTTTTAAATAGTTTGTCGTGATTTACATGATCATAGTAGTTTTTAATATCTATTGCCATAAAATAATTATATTTATTTTTTTTGAGAGCAGTACTAATATTTGAAATTAGATCTTGTTTTGCTAAAGGGTTTTTAATACATTTTTTGAAGTTCTTACTTAGGATGTCATGGATAATCTTTAAGGTGATTTTGTCTCTAATTGTTGGAATGGAGATTACCCGCGGTGTCTTATCTTTTCCTTTGTTAATTAATACTTCTTTGTAGGGGGAAAATTGATATGTTTGGTTTTGAACTTTTCTAGAAATAATTTTAAAATAACTATTTTGTTCATCATTAAATTTTTTCCTTGAAATCCTATCTAGCCCAGAATTTAATTTTCCGTTTTGGACTTTTGTAGAATAGATTTTCTCTATATTTTCAATATCAAATTCCTTTAACATTTCTATTATCCACTCCTTTTAAGAAAGGCGGAGAAAGGTGGTTGTATATAGATACCCTTTTTAAAAGAGTCTGGAACTAGTTCCAAATATTAAACATGCTAGATTTTTCCGATATCCATTTTAAAGTAGAAACATATGTACTAATATCAGACCTATACCTTTCTTATGAAAGATAAGCACAATTCTCCGCGTATTCATAAATATACCATAATATTGGATAGTGTTGTATAATATTGTATAAAAAGGTAAAAGGATGTTGGGAAATTGCTATTGAAAAAACTATGTGCTAATTGTAATACATTAAAGGATGTTACTGAATTTCACAAAAATAAAAGAAATAAAGATGGATTACATTCTTATTGTAAAGAGTGTAACTATAAAAAGGCGCAATTATTTAATAAATTAAAAGGTAAAGAAAATATAAAAAAAGCTAAGGAAAAGCAAATAAATAGTGGTTATTTTAAATACGGTAAAGGCGCAGTTATAAACATGTCAAATAGTGCGAACAAAAGGGGAATAACTTTTGATTTAACTGAAAGCGAACTTCAAAAATGGTGGAAAGATACAGAGGATTCATGTAGTTATTGTGGTGTTAATGTTGAGGAGTATCGTGAATTAAGAGACATGATCCTGAATTATGTTGGAAATGATTGGCATATAAATAGGTTTAAAAAGTTTTTTAAATTGGAAAATCATTCAAAAATTAATGATATGACTATAGATAGAGTAGATAATAGTAAAGGTTATTCAATAAAGAATATAGTTAAATCATGTTGGCTATGTAATAGTCAAAAAAGCGATTTTTATACGGAAGATGAAATTAAAGTTATAGGGAAAGTTTTATTAGAAAAGTTGAGAGATATAAAAAAGGGGCTTAAGTAATATGGGATTGGAGAAGTTTAAAGAGACAATTAGTGATACTAGGAAAGCTAGAATATTAGCAGCAGAAAGATATAAAAAAAAGGAAAATTTTTATCACTTTATTAATATTTACTATGCAGTTTTTTTAGTTGTCTTATCAATTATAAACTTAAATATTGAAGATCCCACAGGTCAGCTAGCTCAAACATTATTAATATTTTCTATACTTGCGTTTACATTTTCAATAGTAATTTATTCTTTAAATCTAAAAGAAAAATATTTTAACTTTAAAAATAATTATATAGCACTATCGAAGCTATATTCAGAAATAGAGAATATAGATAATTCTAAAGTTGCAGAATATCAATTAGAAAAAATAAAAAAAGAGTATAATATCTTGTTAGAAACATGTGAGAACCATGATGAACTAGATTACTATAATTATATTTATTTTCAAAAAAGAGAAAAATACAATAAAAAAAATGAATTTAAGAAAATTATAATTAAGTCAAAGATATACCTTAATATAGTTAATGTTATTTCAATAAAAATAATATTAATAATTTTACCTTGGTTGATCGGTTATCTTCTTTTTTATATTAAAGATAGTTTGGAAGGTCTAGTTAATTTATTCTAAAACTCGGACAAAAATATGAGATAATGAAGAATTTATAAAACCAACTATACTTTTTAAGGGGAAAAATGGGGAAACACATTGAACGGTCACAAGGAGCTGTTCAAAACAGAAGAGGCACTACAATCGGCCCTGGCATTAGAAGATGTCCCTAAATTATTAGAAACGATTAACCAGCTAAGAGCGATAAAAAATAAAGGAGAAAAGGCCCTTATTTTACCGAGTATAAACAAAAGCAGTCGATCTTAAGAGAACATATATTACGTGAATTCGATTTTCTTGCTCCAATTATAAATGGTGATACACCAAGACGACAGGGCGTAGTTGACCAATTCAACATGAAATCAGGGTTCGATGTTATGATCCTCTCCCCAAAAGCAGCAGGAACAGGATTAACGATCACATCTGCTAACCATGTGATTCATTATACACGTTGGTGGAATCCAGCAGTAGAAAATCAAGCGACAGACCGCGTCTATCGTATTGGTCAAAAGAAAGAAGTTGTCGTTTATTATCCAATAGTAAAATCATCAAGATTCAGAACCGTCGAGCAAGTCGTCGATGAAATTATACAAGATAAACAACAATTAGCAAGTAATGTCATCATTCCAAGTAAAGACCTCGATATTGAAAATGAGGTATTAGGTAGTGTAGGTGTTCATTAAGAGGGGCTGACATATAAACTCAAATGTAGGATTAATAAAATATTTGTTAAACCTTTCGAGCAATTTGTTCGAAAGGTTTTTTTAGGTTGTAGTACTTCACTTATGATTAATGATAGAAAGGAAACTATAACTTCGAGTAATATTTGTTCATTTTGTAAATCCTGTTATTTAGTAAACAATAAATAAAGAGTTTAGAAAAGGTAAATATGTATGTTAAAATGGTAATTGGAATATTTTACATATACATTGCAAATGACAAATACTATGTCATTGAATGGAGTTGAAACACTTGGAAATACAACAATACCTATTCTCATTCTTAGAAGAAATTAATAAAACTGCGGCTGACAGTGCAAAAGAGATCGAGAGACTTATTTATGAGGATCCAAAAGGTACTGTTATTCGTGCACGTTTATTTCTTGAAGAGATCATAAAAGATATTTTTAGACGAGAAGAATACAACTACGATTATTTTAAAGATCTTAACGAACGGATTATTTATCTTACTCGAGAAGGGATTTTTGAGAAAGAAATTCAACAAGTTATTTATGAAATACGAAAAACTGGAAACAAAGCTGTTCACGATGCAACATTTGAAGTAGATATACTGCTAGCATTGAAAATTTTTAAAATGATGTACAAGCTAGGTTCTTGGTATACTGAAGTTTATTCTATGGATATTGTTGTTCCAACTTACCGAGATCCAAAACCGATGAAACAAAGTTTAGATCCTAATGAAATACAGTCAATAATTGATGAGGCTATTCAAGGTAAATTAAATCAATATTTAAATCTTTCGAAGGCCGAAAATAAAGAACAACAAGATAATGAATTAGAAAATGAATTTGAAACTGATAAATCAGTAGTAGAAGATAAAAGTAATCCTGATGAAGAAAAAGAAGTGAAAGTAACAACTAATCAAACAGACGACTATTTTGAAATGGATTTACCAGAAGGAAGAAGCTATTTGCTTCGTGAATTAAAGAGACTTCAAGAATCTTCACAAGAAGCCGTTGAAAATGCAAATTCCTTTAGTTCCTTTAAAAATTATATGCATGTTGAGAGAGATATTCAGAAAGATTTTGAAGAAATTTTAGAAAAAACAAGTGTTACTGAACGACCGGAATTAATTTTATTATCTGGGAGTGTTGGTGACGGAAAATCTCATCTACTTGCTTATTTTAATGAAAAAGCACCCGAAAAATTAAGTAAATATACCATTCTAAATGATGCTACAGAAAGTTTTAGTCCAAATAAAAATGCAATTGAAACGCTTTCTGAATTACTTGATGAATTTTCCGATGAAAAAATTGAAACTTCTAAATCAAAGATTATTTTGGCAATTAATCTGGGTGTCCTACATAATTTCTTAACTGCCACCCATGAGGATAAAACATTTAACAAACTTAAGATATTTGTTGAAGAAAGTGAACTATTTACACAAAAGGTAACAACTAAATATAGTAGTGAGTCTTTTCATTTAATAGGATTTAGTGATTATCAATCGTATGAGTTAACTGAACAAGGACCTACTTCATCATTTTATTCAGGGATATTTTCAAAAGTATTTTCAGATGATGCAAATAATCCCTTTTATAAGGCGTACGAGAATGATTTGGAACGAAATGTAAAAGGTATTATACATGAAAACTTTGAGTTTTTAATGAATGAAGATGTCCAATATGAAATAATCCAACTTGTAATCCAAGGGATTGTTAAAAATAAACTTGTTATCTCATCAAGGGCATTCTACAACTTTATTGCCGATTTAATCATACCCGAGTCGTATTCCGAGATTCTTGATTTTGAATGGAATGATTTTGAAAAGTTAAATCAAACAGTACCTTATTTATTGTTTAAACGGAAAGAACGATCAGTCATTTTAAAAACGATGTCTAATTTAGATCCGATTCATATTCGTTCTGATGCAATTGATCAAATTATTATTGAAATAAATACGTTGAGTGATTGGAATACAATTATTAAGAAATATACTGAGCATTCAATCGCTAAAGGGTGGCTAGAACCTTTAACTGATCAAGAAGAAATCATAGAATTTTCAACAGTAGAAGTCAGCCAAGCTTTAATTAGATTAGCGTATTTAACGAACCCATCGTTTGCAAAAGACATTATTCCAACATCATATAAGAATTATATGAGTCACTTATACTCATTTAATAAAGTGAGTAAAAAACAAATAGAAAACTTCTATAAAGAGGTTATTCAAACTATTTATAAATGGCGTGGAAGTCCTAAAAATGGATATGTTTATATTAATAAGCCAAATGAACGTTATCGTATTGCTCAACAATTGAATTTAACACCAAGTATGGATCATTTATCACCACACAAAAAGGATGTTTTAACTAGTTTTAAAACTACACTGACTTTAGTTTTCCTTGGGAAAAATAATGATGAAAGAGTTCAATTAGATGTAGATTACCCATTATACAGACTACTTTCAGATGTCCAAAAAGGATATTGTCCAAATAAAAAGGACGAAGAAGATGCAATTAAATTTGTTGAATTTTTGGATCAAATCATGAAATTCGGAAATCAGAATGAGGAGTTACTGATTCATATTCCTGTGGAGAACAAGCTTTATAAACTCACAAAAGGTTTCTTTGGTGGATATGTGTTTGAAAAGGGGCATGTGTAGATGAAGTTATTAATCGAGGAACTTGATAATTTAATAAAAGAAAAAAAGAATAAAGACGGTGTAACACATGATACAGGAAATATAGAGAGTATCTTACCACTTTCAAGTAAGAAAATGACGATAGGAAGAGAAAGGTTTTCCTATGTTTTGGGGGAGTTTACACGCCTCATTTCACAGGTTAAATATACTCAACCAGATGAAGAAGAAGTTCCCTTTAAAGATGAAAACCCAATTATTTTATCTATATCGAAGGTTGTCGATTGTGAAAACGATGATGATCGCTTTGATTTAAATCTTTTTTTAGATAATTTTCTATTTGGAAATGAAACGGAATTAAAACAAATTCATCCATATATTTTTAACTATACTGCGGTCTCTAAACAAAATGTAAAGGCGAATGAAGAAAAGAAAGTTGCTAAATTTATGCGTGACGTCTTGGTTGAAGATGTTAGTGCCTTTCAAAAGGTTTTTCAAAAAAAACAAGAAGAAAACTTACTTATTTCATTAGTTTTAGAAAACCTTGAGGGGTTGGAAAAACAGAAAGAAAGTAAACAAACATACGCACCTTTATTGCCTATCCTTTCAAATCAGTTTAAAGAGGATTTTATATTTATTAGTAATCACAGAGATTACTTTCTTGAACACTATCCTATTTTAGCGCAATATTATTACTTTCTTTACTTGACACAATTGACTTTAAAATTTTCTCAGTATGACAAAGCTGATTATCAAAAAGTCGATCCACTATACTTTGCCTTAGATTGGGAATCAATTAATAAAAGAAGAAAGGCAGCTAGTGACCTTGAAGGTTATAAAAGATTAAGGCATAAATCCAGTGAACTCTTTATTCATATGCACACAATGTCACAATTAAGTTACAACACGAACAACGTAGATTCAAGGAGATTCATGACTTATTGTGATCTTGTAGATACTGTTCAAGATGAACAGGCAAAATTGGCTTTTTTAGAAACCGTTAATGATTGGATTCACCAGTATGCAAAAAAAGCAAAGTTGAAGCAAAACATTAGAACAGCTACTGACCTTACTAGTGCTTTTGAACAGCTTGTCGATTGCTTGCGTGAAGGGATGAATACACAAGTATATGAGCGTTATGGTGAAGGGGTAGAAGATGCTGCGTCACCGAGATTTTTAAAGTCTAGAGGTAATATCGGTAATACATTAAATATAACTCAAGACTTTTTGTTATTATTGACCGCAATAAGTGTAAAGAATGAACGTATACCATTAAAGCAATTATTTGAAGAATTTGAGAAACGTGGAGTTGCACTAGACCGTTATTCAAAAAAAGAAGTAATTGAATTATTGGATAATTTAAATATAATAGACAAAAAAAGTGATAGTGGTGATGCTCAGTATGTTAAACCAATATTATGAGTATATTAGAGATCTTTTAATAAGTTTCTTTAAAGATACTGAAATAAAAAGCGGAGACCGTTTTTATTTACAACTAGACTCAAATGATGACGTTATGCAATTAATTAATGTTTTCAAGTTGTTTGATCATTCACATGATTTTGTATACCAACATTCAATGGGAGAACCGTATGAAACATTTTTTATCAATATTAATGATGTAAAGCTAGTTTTTGCCTTTACTTCCGAAAATGTTAAGGCGGATTTTCTGGTAACGCTTAGAAATCAGGTCGGTGAACAAAAAGATGTTTGGGAAAATACAGCGTTATTTAGTATTGTATCTGAACAGTTAGATAGCATTGAAGGTGGTAGTAGTAATCTTCAAAAAGAAGGAATGCCATTACATCCTAACTCCTTATTTAAGTATCTTAAAAATGACATTGAAAAAAGCAAACTTACAAAAACAGAAAAAATTATATTACAAGATAATTTAAATCATTTAATGGATGATCACTATCTTCACCAAGTAACACTATTAGATTTTGAAGATGTTTTTAAAGTTTTATCCAAGGGTACTTTAAGTGATCAAGATTATAAAAATTTTGGAATGTTTAAAGATGAGGAATTATCTACATTTAAAGGTAAGTATTTAGATGACCGTTTAGAAAAAAATAAGGAACTGTTTGATTATGTGCAAAAAGTTCATGATTTTGGATCACTTGAAGATGATTTAGAAAAGAAATTTGTCTTAAAAGGGGTTCAAGAATTAAAAACAGAACAGTGGACAGAAACTCCATTTTCTGATGTAGCTAGATATGCAGAAGAGAAGGAGAAAGAAAATAAGAAGACAAAAGTAGAGTTAAAAAAAGTGAATGTAGAGCAATCTCTCGTTCTTTGGGAGAAGGGGCTTTCAGAAACAGCTGCTGGAAGAAGAAAAAGACATATTATTATCTTTAACCCAAACCATCATGATACGGTAACTTTAAAAGCCAATTTTGAAATAGAAGGTAGTCAAGTTAAAAGTTTGTCAAAAGAGTATTTTTCTATTTCGAAAGGGGTGCATGCAAATATTCAAGCTGGGAAGGTCAATGCAACAATCGATATACCTGCATTTAAAGAGAAGCCGACATTTATAAAAGTATCATATAAACATGAAGGTAAAGCTTCATTTGGAGCTGAGTTTCATATTGCTGTTTTCCCGTGTAATGAAGCCTTACTTAAAGATATAAAAACAAAATATTTTATTAATGTTAGTAATAAATGTATAGAAGTTGAATCAGATATTGATAAATTAAAGTTTGGCGAGGGATATAATAGTGAAACAATTGAAATAACGAGTGCTGATGAAATTATCCCAATTCCTGATGATACTGAAGTAACACTTATCCCACAACCTGAAGCTTTTGATGAGGATGACACTTTAAGGATCTATATTGAAGGAGACAATAGTAGAATTCCAATTGTCCTCAAAAATGATTTACCTGAGTCTACTCCAATCACAGGGATGAGGATTTGGAAATTAAAAAGGGAACTAAATAAAGACTTTAATCTAGAAAATAACCGACTTATTATTGGGAATAGTGCTTTTTATACTCATAAAGGCTATAAGACTTTTTTCGATTGGGAAAAAGAGTGGGTAAATAGAGGAATCCAGTCTGCAACAATTGACTCTGATGAAATAATCGAAGTAAGCATCGATCTTGATGAGAATTTACGTGAGGCATATAGCCGATTTATTACGTATTTTCGTATTCATAGTATTCCTAGCTTATGTCATTATTCAGAAGAATTAAAGGAACGTGCTGTAGACTATATTAAAGAATATATTAATCAGATTCGATTATTCGAAGAAGGGAAAGCAGCTGGGAGTAAAGGTCGTAATTTAATGAAATTGGGAGTGTTGACAACGCCTAATGAGATATATTTTACGCCTTTTCATCCGATAGTTGCTGCATACCAGTTATCACTTTCACAAGTTCTTGGTCAAGAAGAATTAGATAATACGATCCTTAACCGATTGAAGCCCGATTCTTTAATCCCATTTATTTATAGTCAATCTGACCAACTCTATAAACCAGATAGTCAAAATGAAGCGCTGGAGTGGCTGCGTTTTAAACCAGTTCGTGAAGTGACTGTTTCTGATGCTAGCCAATACTTAACTAAAGTAGTTCATGAAAAAATTAATCAATTTGAAGAACATTTTAATTATCTATTCTTAGAAAAATCAAAAGCACCGTACCAGTTTAATGTTATTAATATAACGAATGACCGAGAAGTATTACGAGGTATTATAAACTGGATGATTGAACGAATTGAGGAAAATGGTCCTGAAGAAATGAAGCCAGTAGAAGTATCTTTATATGTTGATGAAAGACATCAAAGTGCATTTGATGAGTTTTCTCGGCTGGATTCGATAGAACAAATAAAAACTACTTTTGATATTAAACTAAAATCATCAAAATATGACGAGAGTGATATTGTACGCTTTATAAGAGAAAAATTATCATATTTTAAACATAGTAGTAAAAATGTTCCTTCTTATCGATATGCACACATTTCTTTTTATAAAATGTATGCTCAAGAACATTATGCTCTTCAACCAATGAAAGATATGAATACTGGTGTTTCATTAAAAGGAGTCGTTTCAACTGTACCATCAATGAAAGCTGAAGAAAATTATCGAAGTGGATTTGGCATTAAGGGCTGTACGATAAATGAAGAAGATTTATTATTACAAACAGCATATTATGTTAATGAACTTGCTGCTAATATGAATAATGAAGGTAACAATACTTATCACAAAGGAGAGTCAGTTGTCACTAGAACTGCTACTGATGATGAGGAAACGTTGTCAAAGATTTTTAACTCTTCATATTGGGTAACCTTTATTGACCCAAGTGTTGATTTAGAATTCTTTCAAAATTATGACCGGAACCTAGTTGTTATTCATTATAATGACCAATTTACTTCTTCTAGTAGATATGACGCTATAACTGTCACGGACAAATCGAATCAGTTTAATGCAGTAATCAGTGAATTTTTAAAGTCTAAAGAGGTCGATGTTACAGAAGGAAATGTATCAAATACTATAAAAGCATTTAATACATTTAATGGAGAATGGTTATTACGTATAGTTGGTAGCAAAGGTCATTTTGATAGGGAAAAGTTAAGTATTATATCTGCGATAAAATATAGTTTAGCTCTTTTCAATCATCCGAATATATTATGGGTACCAATTTCTCTAGAAGAAATCCTTAGAGTTGCTGGAGCAGTAAACTTGAACAAACGAGATGGGGTATTTACTGCAAAGAATTTGGGGGTTACTGGAAAGCATAGCGATGATCTATTACTGGTGGGGCTTGAACTTGGAGACACACTAAAATTTCATTATTATCCTATCGAAGTAAAAATTGGTATTAACACAAGTACTACATTTGATAAGGCTAAAGAGCAGATCTATGCAACTCGTAAGTTGTTAGATCGTGAATTATATAAGGCCAACGAAGATGGAAAACCATTGTTCAAGAATTTATTTTATCGTAATTTCTTTGCTCAAATTTTTATTGCAAATGCAAAGAAAATTGAGCAAAGTCAATTGTGGCCTGAGAGAAGTTATTATTTGTCAGAAGAGATTATTAAGAAATTATTGTCAGATGACTATGAAATATCCACAGAATTAAAAGAGATGATTGGAGAAGGCGCTATATTATCATTTAAGAAAGATGCATACCTTCGTTCATCTTACTTAGAAGATAATGTTATGATTGTAAACTTAACACAGCAAGACGGATTTAGTGGAATTGTGAAAGAAATTGAAGAACTAACAGAAAGAATTCAAGCCGGAAAAACGGATTTTGTACAAGAAAACTTACTGTCATATACTTATAAAGGAAGAAAAGATATAGAAATTGATGCAACAGAAGAAGTTAATATGGTTATCCCTGGACAAAGAGAGCAAGAGGAACCGTCTACAAATATTAAAGAGATTTTATCACTGCTAGAAGAGCAAACTATAGAAGAATACCCTACAGTAGAGGAAGAACAACCACTACCAGATGAACAAGTTATAGAAGACAATGTAGTGGAACAACCACTTACTTTGAAAGATAATGTAGAAGCAGAAAGTAGGAGTAATCTTGAAAAAGTAAGGGTATTAATTGGCAAGGCTAAAAATTCAAATAAAAGAATTTATTGGGAATATGGCAACCGCGGATTAGCGAATCGTCATTTGTTAATTTCTGGAAAGTCAGGACAAGGTAAAACCTATTTTATGCAATGTTTATTATTAGAAATGACGAAACAAGGGATTTCGAGTATCGTAATTGACTATACCGAAGGCTTCTTACCTAATCAGTTAGAACCCGAATTCGTTGAATATATGGGTGATAAACTAAAGCATAAAATTGTTTTTAGTGAGCAATTACCAATTAACCCATTTAAGAAAAACGTTCGCGACATTGGTGGAATTACAATCCCTGAAACGAATATTGATATTGCAGAAAGAGTTAGGAGTATTTTTGCCTCAGTGTACACCAGTCTAGGGATCCAACAGTTAAATGCAATCTATGAAGCATTACTTGAAGGATTAGAAAAGCATGGAGAAAATATGAGCTTACCAAAGTTAAGGGAAGTCTTAGAAGAAGACAATTCCAATTATGCTAAGACAGCTCTATCTCAAATAAGGCAATTAATTGACCGTAATCCATTTAGTAATGACCAAACTATTGAATGGAAAGATGTTATAGAAAGCAACGGAGAAGTCTTTATCATACAGTTAACACAGTATCCAAGAGAAGTTCAATTGTTAATTTCAGAGTTTATATTATGGGATTTATGGAACTACTCTATAAAGTATGGTAATAAAAATAAACCAATGCCAGTACTGTTGGATGAAGCACAAAATCTGGATCATACAGAAAAGTCTCCTTCAGCCCGAATTTTAACAGAAGGGAGAAAGTTTGGATGGTCAGGATGGTATGCAACTCAGTTTTTGAAATCTCAATTGGAAGCAGATGAACTAGCTCGTTTACAAAATTCTTCTGAAAAAATATATTTTTCACCACCTGAGCAAGAAGTTTCAAACATTGCAGCAAGTTTGTCAAATGAACCAGGTGAGAAGAAACGTTGGATAGCTGATCTTTCTTCACTAAAAAAAGGTCAATGTGTTGTCCAAGGGCCATTCTTAAAAGAAAATAACGAGCTGTCAAACCCTACAGCTGTAATCGTTGATATTAGTCCACTATCAGAAAGAATAAATTAAAAAAGAAACTAAGGAACCTGTATTTAGGTGCCTTAGTTTCTTTAATTTAATACCTTAATACGATAATCTTCTATAGAGGAAATTTCGCTTAATTCATTTGAAATAATTCGTAATCCGTATTCAATAAAAGTTAGCATAGTTTGGTTAACTTCTTCTTCGTTCAAAGGAGTTGTTAATTCATTTATTAAAAGGTGTTTAAAAAGAAGATATTCTTTATCTCGAATTATATTATCAGGTATTGTCCATTTAGCTTTATTTTCGATAACATTAACCTCTACTGTGCCATTAGCATGTGCAATTCCTTTTGCAAGAGCTATTTTGATTCCAAATGGACGTTCTACCTCTAAACGGTCACATAGGTTGTCTAATAATTCCTTTCCAGTACCAGTTAGATTCATTCTTCTATTTGACATATTTTCACACCCTTACAAAATCAAAATAACCATCGCGAATGATAGTGTATTTTCTCTTTTGATCATAATCTAACATATATTGACGATAAGAGCTGTTTTGCATTAGAGTAACATATTCTTGAGTAATTTCAGTATCGGTTGACAAAATAATTACTTGCTCACTTAATTCTTTATAATAATGATTAATCAAATGGTTTCTGTGGAAACTATCCAATCTGCCTAATGGGGTGTCGATAACCATTGGTAATCCTAAATCTGACACTTTTGTTAAAGCCCAAATTAATGCTGACGATATCATTTGCATTTCACCGGCTGAACGATCTTGAATACTAATTTCTTGGTTACGATCATTAAATAAACGAATCGTATAGGTATTAATATCAAATTCAATCTTTCCAAATTCATCTTGTTTTCTAAATAACTTTTTAAGCATTGTCGCAAATTCATCTTTAATAAAATGAGCCTTCATTGTAATCATTTCTTTTACGTATTCATTCATTCCTTTAATGAGTGAATTTACAGATTCTAATTGTTTATTTAATTCCTCACTATTTTCATTTTGATCAGAAAGTCTAGTAATTTGGTTGAGTAAAGATGATCTTGAATCTTTAAGAGTATTTATCTTCTTCATTAAAACTTTATATTTTAAATCAACTTCTCCATATTTCTTTGTTAACAAATCAATTTTTTCATTTTCGCTACTTATATCAACTACCTCTGGTGCATTTCGGATCTCATGTTCAATATTTTCTAGTTCATGATTTAGTTTTTCAATTTTATTTATTAATGTAACTATTAAATTCTTATCTTTTATGGGTAGATTAGTTAAGTAACTATAATCTTTAGTTGAAATATCATGAATTTCATCAAAATCATCGTCAACTTCTTTAATGTCATTTTCTTTCATCCAGATTTCTTCCCCAATTGTTTGGATTTGATTTAATTGCACTTCTGTAAGTGGGGGAGTGATTGTTTGGCTTAAAAGTTGATTCATAAAGTCACGGTACGGTATGAGCGATGCATCTTGTATGAGTTTTTTATTTCTTATTTCGTTTTCTAGTTTTAATTGTTTTTTTAACTTGGGTATTTTTTTACTAAGGATAATATAAATAGCATTTTCCTTAAAGGTCTTTTCAAATTCTGCTATTGTATGCTTAAGTTCAGTGTTTCGTTGAGTTTGTTTTTTAACAATGACTTCCCGTGATTTGGAATTATTAGCTACTTTTTCGTTTCGAGCTTGTTTAGCTACAGTAATTTTATCTTCTAATTCTTTTTTTTCAGTAAAAAGAGTAATTCTCCTATTATCCTGTTTTGAGATCTCCAATTCAATATCGTTTAATTGAGTTTGTAGGTTTGACTTTTTACTTTGGCTGACTGCTTTTGCAAGCTTATTTTGAAGATTTGATTTTACTGATGTAAGGTCATTTAATAATTGTTTATATGCTTCCATACCAGTTATTTTTTGGATAGCTTCCTTCATTTCAGAACTATTCTGTCTCAAAATAATATCCTTAATTTCTTCTCCATCAAAAATAAAAAATGGAGCAGCATGATATGGAATCATTTTATCGATAAATCGATTGAAAGCTTCTATATTATCTATTTGAACATGTCTTTGATGACGCAATCCAATTTTTCGAATAGAGATATTTCGGTTTTCAGATATTAATCGTTTATTATGATCAAAACTCCACTTCACCTTTAATTCCCAATCTTCACCTTTATCAGTTTCAATAGTAAGTGAGACGGAACAGTCTCTACCACCTTCATCAAAGAAAGTATTATTAATGACATTAGAAAATAACCGTTTATGCTCTTCTTCAGTAATTCCACGTTTTCCGAAAAGAACATAAAGAATTGCTTTTAAAATGGTTGTTTTACCAGCACCGTTTAAGCCCCCTAATAGGATTATATTTTTGCCTTCTTCTTCACGAACTTTTTTGGGAATATAAAAGTTAACTTCTTGATGTCCATAATAAGTTTTGTAATTATCAAACACTAACTTTTTAAATAGCATTATGAATCACCTTTATCATTTGTGGCATAAAAGTTAATTAAGTCTAAGTACTCCTTAATTCTTACATTTAGGGAAATATTCTCGTACGAAAATTTTTCTGCAGATTTTATCAATTCAGAAACTAATTTAACCGATAAATTATTTTCGTTACAAATTTTTTCTAAAAGTGCTTTTTCTTGCAGCCTTATTTTATTCACTTTTATCACCTTTTATTATTTGAGTTACTTACCATATAAGTTTACTATACATATGTACCAGTAGTAACAGATATTTCCTAATATTAATCCATTTTTTGTTACTAGTTTGTGAAAAGTCCCAAAAGAAAATTCTTTTGGGACTTGGTTTTTATTTTTGCATGTAAGTTGGCTATCCATTCCATGTTGGTTCTGAATCATCAGGAGGTTGAACAATATAATATCCAATTTGTTCATGGTCAGAAAGCTCAGGGTTTTTTATTGCTTCTGGACACATAAACCATATTAATTTCTCTTTAAAAACATCATCCCAATCGTCGATATGAGGGACTAGAGTTTTATTACATGTTTCGCATTTCCCAGGATCAAAATTTGGCACACCTTTTTCAATAATTTTTTTAAAACATAATTTACATATTATCATAGGGTTTTCTAATGATCCAAATTCATCAAACTGGACAACCTCATCTATATCGAGCTTTTGCTTGCAATGTTCACATGTAGTCATTTCTTAAATCACCTCATTAGTTAGGATAACAAGAGCTTGATTAAAATATTATGTAGGAATTTATGTAGTTTAAATTTTCTGAAGCCACATTATGGAAAGTGATTAAGTGAAATCGTAGAAAATATAAACTTACAATTATTACTAGGAGGAGTGGCATTTCCATTCCTCCTAGTAATATCATATTTTTTTTAAAACACTCTCTATTTCATACTTCTCAGTATCAGGAGATAATGTAATTCGGATCGTATTTCTTACATCATTTAGATCTTTACCGATTGCTGATAACACGTGACTGGGTTTGGTTGAACTACAGGCAGAACCTGTTGAAAGTGCTAATTTATCAGCGACTTTACGAATGAAAAGTTCATTATTAACCCCAGTTAAGCGAATACTAATTAATCCAGGAATTTTATTTGTGTCATCATGATTAAACTCAATAATGTCACTAAACTTAGAAACTAAAATAGACTGAGTAAGTTTTTCAAGTTCGGTCAATTTTTTTACATTGTCTTCAAAATTAGCTAGTGCTATTTTGGCAGCTACACCAAAACCAACAATGTTGTGTACTGCAAGTGTACCGCTTCGATATTCCTTTTCTTGTCCACCACCGTGAAATAGGGGAGTGATTTTTGTTTTAAACCCAAGTTTATGTTTGCGGATTACACATACACCAATCCCTTTCGGTCCATGAAGCTTATGTGCTGAACAAGATAAGAATTGAATGCCTGGTGTTTGGTTAAGGTTTACTCTCACTTTACCAATAATTTGTGTAGCATCAGTGTGAAAAAAGACATTATACTCGTTACAAAGTGATGCAATTGTATCAATGTCATTCAGTGATCCAATTTCGTTATTTCCCCAAATGATGCTGACCAAAATGGGTTTATCATCAGAAGTGAGAATTTGCTGTAATTGGTTGATGTTAACTCTTGCATATTGGTCGACATCTAAGTACGTTACTTTAAAACCTTTTGTCTCAAGAAATTTACACGTTTCAATAACAGAAGGGTGTTCTACTTTGGATGTGACAATATGTTTACCTTTATTACTATAGAAGTCAGCAACCCCTTTTAATATCATATTGTTACTCTCTGTAGCTCCACTAGTAAATACAATTTCATCAGGTTCACAGCCTATTAATTGAGCTACTTGAAGACGTGCATTTTCAACTGCTTTTTTTGCATTCTCTGCAAGTGTGTAGTATTTACTAGATGGATTACCATACTCCTCCTGTAAATAGGGGAGCATGGCTTCTAATACTTCTGGAGCAACCTTGGTAGTTGCACTATTATCTAAATAAATCATATAAACAACTCCATTACTGATCAACTTTGATTAAATTTGTAATTAATTTCTCATAGTTTCCAGCATATTGATACTCGTTTACTAATAGTCGAATTCCACGTTCCAAATGTGCATTAAATAGCCCGGGGAAATATTCATCATCCGTAATTTCACGCTTTGCATGTTGAGCAATGAGCGTCTTATAAATGTAATCATATTCACCTGTAAGTGTTGTACGATTAAAGGCAAGTCCGTTGTTTGTATTGATTTTCATGTCAATTGGAACAGGGTTAGGATCACGTAACGAAAGAGAAACTGCAATCCTAACTAGAATATTTGGTGTAATATTAGTAGTTCCTTGGAGTTGTTTAAGTTTTTCATGTGCATAATTAGATGTTTTTAAATTAAAATTCATGAACTCAACTCCAATACATTAATATCAAAAAACTTTCCAGCATTTAGTTCAACTTTTCTATGTTCTTTATCATAATCAAGTGTAAAGGTTTTAGATAGAACTGGTTTGACAAACTGGAAGAGGTTAGTGTCTATTTCTGAATCAGTTGCTAGAATAATGACTTGCTCACCACAACTAGGAATTAATTTTGTCAACAGTCGTTCACGATGTGTTTGATCAAGTCGACCAAGAAGTGTATCAAATACAAACGGCATTCGAATTCCAGATGTTTTGAACATGGCCCAAATAATTGAAAGTAGTAATAATTCCTTTTCACCAGCAGAAATATGCTGCTGGTCAATTTCTTCATTGCTCGGTGTTAATAGAGTAACAGTAAAATCGATTGGGTTAATCTTAATTTGATTCAAGAATTCTTCTTTTCGGAATAGTTTATTCGCCATTCGCGTTGCTTCGATTTCAACTTGTTGCAGTTTTTTCTGGAGCTGTATCTGTCTAAATTTTTTACTTACCTCACCGATTTTAACTGAAAGGGAGAGGGTTGTTTCAGATTTAGCAGATTGAATAATTCTTTCTTTTAATCGGTCAATTTCAGTACTTAATTGAATAAGTCGATCGCTTTTACTAGTTAACTGTTCATCAATTTGTATAAGCTCAAGTTTTGTTTTTTCATTTTGCTGATTAAGCTGTTCAATTGATTCAAACATGTCTTTGAACTGCTCATTTTTATCATTGTTTTCAATTTTCTTACGTAGTTTTTGAGCTTCTTTAAGTAGCTTTTGGTTTTCATTAAAAAGCTGTAAATAATGTGGTGAATCAACTTTTTTAATTTGATTTACTAAAGCTGTAACTTCTGACCGCTGATTAAAGGATGCACGGTGAATTAAAGAACTATCCTCTGGTTTTATGCTTGACAAGATTCCGTTTAAAAGAACCTGTTCAATCGTTTTGTCATCAGTGTTTTCTGGCATACCTAGTTGTTTCAGCGATCCCACAAGGTCGGTTAATTTATCCGGTTTTAATGCCTCCGAAACATATTCAAAGCTTTCATTTTCTTGTTCTTTTGTCATTTGAACTTGTACATCATTTAATAAGTCCTGTACTAAAAATATAGGGAGAAGACCTGTAATAAAAGAACGCACCTTTTCTATATTTTCTTTTCGTTGCTGCTCTATCGCATTTAATTTTTCTAATAAACTGTCACGTTCTTCTTTTACTAACCCACCATGAACATCAAAGTCATTTTTTAAGTTACGAACTTCGCCTTCATTGTTTGCTATCAATTCATCTAATTCTTCCTTTTTTTCTAAAAGCAATTGTTGTTCATCGGTAACGTTAGTATATTGATTTTCCAACTCTTCCAATTGAAGTTCGAGTTCCGATTTATTTCCTTGGGTTGTAGCTTGCTTCATATACTGACCGATATCCTGTTCTAAGCTTTCAAATAGGTGTAAGTTGAATAATACACGGGCAGAGTCTTGTAAATAAACTGAAAGCTTATTGTCTGTAATAATTCGAGAAATCTCTTCTCCATCAAATAAACATAACTCAAACAATTGAGGTGGCATTTCTTGACGGAGCTTAGAATTAAAGATCTCATTTTCTCTTTCACTTAGATATTGACCATTTTTAATTACATCAACATTTTCTTTAATTTTCGTTTGGGCATATGTCCAACTACGTTTTATTTTGTATGTTGAGCGTTCATAATTTTCAACACGATCAAATTCTAATATGATTTGATAATTCTGTTCTTTATTTTGAATCGCTCTTTTATTTAATAACGATTGAATTCGTTTATAATATTGATCGTTTTCTGTCCGAAATCCATAAGTATATGGACCAAATAATGCTAAACGGATGGCTTCAAGTAGAGTAGTTTTCCCTGCGCCATTTTTACCACCAAATAAAATTACATTTTTTGTTGGACTTTTGATTGATAAATCAACTTCATAATGCCCGAAATAAGCTCCGACATTACTAAGAATTACTTTATTTATTCTCATAACTCAAGTCCTTTCGCTACAAATGTAGCCAGTCTTGTTTTAATGTTTTTTCAATTTCTTGTTGTAGGCCTCTACGAACTTTAAAACCGGCATAGTCCTTTTCAATCATTACTAATTTTTTTAGTAATTGAAGGCTCAGCCCATACTCTTGGCACAACGTTTCTAAATCAGTTAATTGATCTTCTTCAAAGAGGGGACGATCATCTTGCTCCCAATCAAGTTGTTTTCCAGTAACCTCTTCGTAAATAGTAGGAACACGGTCATTCCAATCACCGTCTTCAAACCAATACTTGCGAATCGCTTTTAATTCCTCTTCGCGAATTAATTCAAAGTTTGGATCATTCGGGTGCTTTGCTTGAGCTTCTTTTTGCGTTTCTAATAACCTACGTAAAATTTCTTCACGAGCTTTCATCGTAAATGGCCCAAGACCTAACTTTTTCATGTTTCCATCTTCGTCTTCAACAAGTAAGTTTAATTCTTCAATACTAGCTAAATCAATTTGATTTTGTTCAAGATATTTTCCTAAGTCCTTCTCAGGAATAACTGTATAGTCATCTATATTAATATCGTTCATATTTGCTGAAAGTAAGTACACTTGTCCGTTCATACGGTGTTTCTGACGATATTTAGGGTTATCACGGATTTCTGATAACCAATCTCTAAATGCTAATAGAGGTATTAACCAATCTTCACCGTTCTCAATAAAACCAATTAATGCTTTGTCTTTTGTAACAACCGTACATGTCCAACAACCAAAGCGGCTGTTTCCGCAAGAACCTGCACTTTCTTTAATATCTTTATCAACGATTAAAGGGCACTCACTATTTGAATTTTGATAGAGTGCCATCAATTCATGATTATCATTCCCCCATGGAGAAGGGTAGCTAAGCAGGTAATCCCAAACATCATCTAAAGAAAAATGACGAATCGGTGCAAAGACGAAAGAGTTTGGTAGTGAAGAGTGCCTCATTAACGCCTTACCTTCAATTGTATGGGATTTTAGCACTTGATCTCGTGTATGACTTTCATTATCACGTACACCTAATACCATTACAACTTCACCGAATTTTGATACTTTATCTAGAATAAACCGATTCGCTGGATCGATTTTTAAGCGGTCCGTACACCAACGGAATTTTTGCCGTGGTGAAGGATAGCCTTTTCCTATTAACGATGCCCAAAAGGTCTTATTCGTTTCTGGTCTTACCTTGTGTGTTTCAATTGGTAAACCTAGTTCAAGAGCTTTGTCTTGAATTCGCATTAACGTTGTATTGATGGATGAAATAATTAGCGGTGTTTCTACCAGTGTATCAGAAGAAATCACATAGATTTTCTTTTGTAATTGATCTGATTTCAATTCTGAAAGTGCTTCAAAAACTAGTTGAACAACGACAGTCGAATCTTTACCACCACTATAACCAACAACCCAAGGGCGATCATCAGCTAAATATATTTCTTGAATATGTTGTTTAGTGGCTTTAATCATCTCATCATTTATGATTTGGGTTGACATTATACATCACCAGACCTTAATTTTTCTTCCATCTCTATTTCTACTTCCAATAGAGGTAAGGATAGTTTTGTTTTAATGAGATTTGCAGTTAACAGGATGGTTTGGTTCGTTTTGTTAATACGCCCAGTTGTACCAAAAGCTCGTCCCATCCAATCTTTTTTATTTGAACGATTCCAATCAATTTTAGATAACTGTTTAATATATTTTTGCCAGTTGGTTGGATGATTCTGATAAAGATAGTAACCAACTGTACCAATTGCTTCAAGAAAAACACCATGAGCAACGATATAGTTTGCACGTAATTGTGCTGGTGTTAGCTCTTTCTTTATTACTTGCTGCCATTCTAGAATTGAGTCACAGAGAACCTCCCAAAACTCTTTAATGAACTCTTTTTCTTGTTGGGATACTAGTTCGCCTTTTTTCTTATTTAAAAGTTTACAATTTGTATTAAAAATATGATTTAATGCAAATATTTTAGGAGAGTGCTTAGAAAGGGAAACACGTTCTTTGTCTGTATACCTCTCTAATAATGGAATCTCAGCAATAACATCTTTCGTCATGGTAGCCATTTGATCACGATGATCATATAAAATCCCAATCGAGGAAGTAGTGTTAACAGCATGACGATTCAAATCAGCAAACATCTGTTGTGATTTTTTTAGGCCTTTATCATTATAAAACACAACTGAAATAGATTCATTCCCTAATTCTGGAGACATTTTTAAGGCTTCTTCTAAAGCGGCTCTCCGATGTTGTCCATCATTAATTAGAAACTTTGAATCTAGAGAAATAATTAATTTACCAAGATCCTTAAAATCATCTTCAGTTGAATAAGGTAGAAACTCCATTTTACCATCAACAGATGCTGTAAGCGATGAAAAAACATAATCTGTTGGATTTTCCAGCATATAATTAGCGATTTCTGGAACTCTAGTTTTGTTGATAATTCGTTGTGCCCTATGCTCTGGTGGGATTTCCTCTTCATCAAACAAGAAGATTTTTGGTATTAAACGTAATGGGCACATGACAACAAAATATTCTTTCCCTGCTTGTTTCCCTCTTAAAGCAGGAAAACTGTATGAAAAATTAGCATCCACAATATAACACTCTCCTTTTACGTACGTAATTTTATCTACTTCTATAATAAAAAATGTAGTAAATTTTAACAAGAGTTTTAATAGAATTAAATCTATTAATATTAAAATGAGAAAAATGGACTACGAACAAATTTTGTAGAAGGGATGAGAAAGGCAACTTTTAAGTGTAATTTATTGAAATTTGATTTCAAATTGTCAAGTTATTACATTAATTGTAAAATGGTAATTGTAAACCATTAGATCATGATGAAAAATTGAGAGGAGATAATTATGAATTTTAAAGAATTAAATGTCTCTTACCAATATAGAACAGATCAAAAACCAGGAAATATTATAAAGGAATTTTACATACCTGTTTTATCAAAAAGTATCTTATATAAAAGAGCAGTAGGGTACTTCTCTAGTGGATCATTAATGTTAGCAGCTAAAGGGATTTCTGAACTTATTGATAATGGCGGAAAAATGCAACTAATTGCATCACCGAAACTAGAGCAAGAGGATATCGAAATGATAGAACGAGGTTATAAATCACGGGAGAAGGTAGTGGAGGAATCTTTACTTCGTGTATTGGACGAAGAAGTAACTACTCCAATTCATAAGGAACGGCTTAACTATTTAGCTTGGCTTATTGCTAATAATAATTTGGATATAAAGATTGCTGTTGTTTCTGATGGAGTAAAGTATGGTATTTATCATGAAAAGCTCGGTATTATGGAGGATACGGATGGTAATAAAATTGCTTTTTCAGGTTCATCAAATGAAACAGAGGGTGGTTTATACAATAATTTTGAATCGATAGATGTATTTTGTTCATGGCAACCTAATGAGGAAATAAGGGTCGAAAAAAAGGATGCCGATTTTAATAAGCTTTGGGAGAATAATACTGATTACCTTAAGGTTTATGAATTTCCACAAGCTGTCAAAGAAAAAATATTAACATATAAAGTTAGCGACTATAAAGGAATTGACCCTGAAGCAATAGAGGAAACCAGTGATAAATTAAAAGAAAATAATTACCCAGTAATACCTACAGAATTCACAATTCGTGATTACCAACAAGAAGCGATTCGAAGTTGGTTTCGAAATGAATGTCAGGGGTTACTAGAAATGGCAACCGGTACTGGAAAGACAATTACAGCATTATCAGCAGTGGCTAAACTATGGGAAGTAACGAAGAATTTAGCGGTTATCATTGTTTGTCCGTATACTCATTTAGTTGATCAATGGGTAGTAGATATAAAGAAATTCAATATGTCTCCAATTGTGGCTTATAATTCAAGAAATCTATGGGAATCGGATCTATCCAATTATGTTACTGCATTTCAATCGGGAGTAATTAAACACTTTTGTTTAATCACAACAAATGCTACGTACTCAACAAAACATATGCAAGCTATTTTGAAAAGGTTAAGTGGAAATGTTGTTTTTGTAGCCGATGAAGCTCATCACTTAGGTGCTGAAAATAGTAGAAATAAGCTCCTAGATACAATTCCATTTCGACTTGCTCTCTCTGCAACTCCTAATAGATGGTACGATGACGAAGGAACAAGTCAACTCATAAATTATTTTGGGAATAAAACGGTCTTCCAGTTTGGTTTAGATAAAGCAATTGGCGAGTTTTTAACTGAATATTTTTACTACCCTCACCTTGTATATTTGGATGAAGATGAAAGTGAAAGATATTATGAAATTACAAGGAAATTAGTGAAAGTGTTTCCGAAAGATGGAAACATTAAAGGGGATAATGCTCAATCAGTTCAAGGACTTTTGATTGAGCGGGCGAGAATTTTGAGTCGTGCACGAAATAAATTGTCTGTGCTAAAAAAACTAATGAAAGAAGAAACTGAGTCTAAGTATAATATTGTATACTGTGGCGATAGCTGGACTGATGGTGAGAAGCAAATTGATGCCGTAGTAAAAATACTAGGGAATGAATTAAATATGAAGGTTCATACATTTACATCTCGAGAAGATAAGGAACAACGTAGTGAACTTTTACATAAATTTGAAAGTGGAGATTTGCAAGTGCTTGTTGCAATTAAATGTTTGGATGAAGGTGTAGATGTACCCGCTACACAAAGAGCATTTATTTTATCAAGTAGTACAAATCCAAGAGAGTTTATCCAACGAAGAGGTAGAGTTCTTCGTAAGCATAAAAATAAAAAGTTTTCATATATTCATGATTTTATTGTTATACCAAGATATTTAGATGAAGTTCGCCTTATTGAACCAGCCTTATTTAATATGGAACGAAAATTGGTTATCCGTGAGCTGAATCGATTTAATGAATTCGCAGACCTTGCAATCAACGGTCCATTAGCACAAGAATCATTAATTGAATTTAAGAAAGCCTATCATTTATTAGACACTTAGCAAGGAGGGATAAGTATGAACCAAGAACGAGAAAAGATTGAAGCTTTGTTAGCTGAATTACCAGATACACATACATTAATTCTTAAAGAAATACTTGAAGCTGAAAAAGAAGTACTTCACTTAAAGAATTTACAAGGAACAACAATTATTAGCGATATTGTTAATATTGTTAAGGAAAGGATCATTGAATAATGCTTATTGAATCAATTACTTTATATAACTTCCGTCAATATTTTGAAGACCAAACAATTCATTTTTCAAAATCAGCAACTAGAAATGTTACTGTTATCCATGGAGAAAATGGGTCAGGAAAAACTGCATTATTAAATGCATTTAGTTGGTGTTTTTATGGAATTATTAATCTGCCAAATGAAACAAATATTATAAACGAACATGCTATTTCTATAGCCAAACCTGGTGAAACAATTGAAGGTTGGGTAGAGATTGTCTTTATCGATAATGGAAAAACATATTATGCAAAACGCAAAGCATTGGCTAAAAAAGATTCATCTGAACGAGTTACATATTTAGAAACAAATATTACAGTTGAGTATAAAGATGAGGCTGGCTTATATAAATCTGTAAATAATCCAACAGTAGAATTAAACAGAATACTTCCGGAAGATTTAAGAACATATTTCTTTTTTGATGGGGAAAGAATTGATAATTTATCTAAGGATAGTGGGTCTGAAGATGTAAAAAAAGCAATAAAAAATATTATGGGTCTTGAAATTTTAGAGAGAGCGATAAATCACACAGAAAAAGCTAGGATTAGATTTAGAAATGAGTTAAAAAAGTATAGTGATGTACAGACAATAAACCTTATTGAAGAATTAGATAAACTGGAACTTCAAAAAGAAGAATTAAAAAAGCAAGAAGAGCTACAACAGGAAAATATGAAGGCTACAAATAGAGAAATCCACGAAGTTGAGACAAGAATGAAACAAATAGATGGTGCTAAGCAACTTCAAGATCTAAGGGATTCTAAAACAGATGAGCTAAATGAAGTTCAAGAAAACTTACAAAAGATAAGAAAAGAAATCACTGATCTTCTAAGTAAGAAGGGTTACTTAGCTTTCACATATTCAGCTATTCAGAGAGCAGATGAAATAATTAAAGAAAATAGTGACTCAACAACAATTAGTGGTGTTAGTAAAAAGTTTATTGAGCAATTGTTAAAAGAAAGAGTTTGTATCTGTGGAGAAGAACTTGTGGAAGGTAGTAGCCATTTTGAGCATATAAATAATATTAAAAATAAGTTAGCAAAAAGTCAATCCAATTATCAAATAATTGATTTTGCCAGTAACTTAAAGATGATGAAAGAACGGAAAGAAAATCTCTTGAGAGAAATGAAACAACTAAAAGACATTGAAATTAGGGGTATACAGGAAGAGAAAAAACTTTCTGAGGAAATTGATGAGATTAGTGAAAAATTATCAGGAAAAGACTCTGAAGAGATTGTAAAGCTAGAAGATAAAAGGAAAAAGCTTTTAGAACAAAAGAGTTTAACTGATAGAAGAATCGGTGCGATTCAAGCAGAGTTAGATAAAATAAATCAAGAAATCATAAAGAAAAATAATGAAGCCAAAAAGCATCAGTCTGTGGAACAAAAAGGAAAATTAACACAAAAGAGAATGGATGTTTGTTTCCAGCTAGAAACAACAATGCAGGGGATTCTTAGTGTTCGTGAAAAAATTGTCAAAGCACAATTACAGCAAAGAATTACAAGTGTTTATTCACAGTTTTTGAGAAAAGGTTACCATGTACAATTAGCTGATAACTATGAATTAAATGTAGTTAATGACAATGGAAATCTTGTAGGGATGTCTCAAGGTGAACGACAAATAACTAGCTTATCATTTATTGGAGCAATCGTTGATATTGCTCGGGAACAATATAAGAAAGAAAAAAAGGCAGAATTTGATGAAGGTGGAATTTATCCGCTCGTTATGGATTCACCATTTGGAGCTCTTGATTCTGATCACCGTGAAAGAATTGCAAAAGGAATTCATAAGCTTGCTGATCAAGTAATCGTAATTGTTTCTACTTCACAATGGAAAGGTGAAGTACAAGAACAGATGGCAGGTTTAATTGGAAAAGAGTATCGATTATCATATAATGACCCACGTCAAAATAAAGAAAAACCTTATGAATTTACAGAGGTTATAGAGGTGACTAAGCAAAATGTCTAGAAGAAGAATTCGCCGTCCAAAAGAACAAGAAGATATATACAAATCATTAACTGACTCAAATGAATTTGGGATATTTGCTACCTATAAAGATGTTTTTATGTTAGCAGGAGCAGTAGGTTTTATGGAAAAAAAACGTAAAGAATTTACCGGATCTGCAGAAGGGATCCCATGGAATGTTTTTACTTTAGAAACCGATGAAACAATAATAAATGCAATTGCTCTAGCTGAAACAGAGGACATTACAATTTTGAATGATGATAATGAAAAATTTGATGAGAAGATGAAAATATTTGAAGAGTACGCTGCAGGCGGCCTTGAAATAATAAATAATAAAATAATGGAGAATCCAAAACTCGCGCTAAATACATATTTTGACTTTATTATGAGCATGAAAAATGAAGTGAACGACAAGGATCGGAATCTAAAAGGGATAGCAGATATGTTGTCATTTTAAGTCAAAATAATAAAGGGATGATTTTGAAATGGACATATTAGATATCGTAAGAAAAGTGGTTAATAAGAATGAAGATAATCGCTTAAACGAAAATTGGGAAGATATCCTAATGTTACTTAGACATGGCAGTACGGTAGAGGAAGTTGCTCAAAAGTATGAAATTGAAGTTGAACTTATCACAAATAGATTAGCCACCCAAAACGACGCATCTGGGACAAATGAAGAGTCAAATCATCAGGAAAGCCAATCGTTATCGCAAACACAAATACAGGAAATCATTATTAGAGTTTTCACAGGGGAAACGCTGGATCAAATCGCTGATGACCTTCATTTAGACAAAATGACATTAGAAAATGAACTTAATAAGTACAATTATATAAAACGGTGGATTCTTAAAGAAAGCCACCGTTCACAATCAAATCTAAATAAGGTTCTTATAGAACTAAATACAACAGAGAAGACATTAGAAGATGTTTCAAATCAATTATCTGAAGAGTTAATTACATTGAAAAACGCATTGAGAGAAATTTGGGTGTTAGAGACAGCAAGAAAAGGTAATGAAAGTTATGCAGCCATTGATTCTTCACTAACACTTGTAACAAATGCTGACGATGGGAAGCTAAAATATATTGAGTATAAAGGAAAAAGAGTAATTATTTCATTACAAGTAAATAGTTTATTAGGAATAAACTCAGGGTATTATTTTAACGTATCAAAAGATCAGTTCATCGAAAATATACACTATGTGGAGATTGATAAAGTGCTACTTAAGAAAGTAAAAGGCACTGTACCGTATCTTGATTATCTTGTAAGCGTTTCTTTTTATACAAAAGCGGGACTTGAATTATTTGAAAGAGTCACGAATCGAAAAGGATTTATTTCAAGTAATAAACTGGAAAAGCTATTTGGAACGGGAGTTGAAGAAGAATCACAGGATAAGGTTGAGGAAAATACAACAAATCAAAATGTAAGTTGGAAAGAAATTAAATCATCACTCGAACGCTTAAATCAGGTGCGTAGTGAAGATTCATATAGTTTAAATGACGACGCTCAGGAACCTGGAAAGGTGGAAAAAACATCTGAGGAAGATCCACAACTAAAGTATAGTTACTTCTTTAATGAATGGAGTAAGGATGGAGAAGAAGGAATTTTAAAGGAGATTGTTCAAGAGTTAAACAAGGGAAAAACAATTTATGATATTTCTAAACGTTATACAAAAAATAGAAAATATCGTGCTAAATTTGCAGGAAACTTGCAATCAAAATTAGAAAAAGAAGGATATCTTTTTAATAAAGATACGAAGAAATGGGAATCTGAAATTTCTGAATATAAAAAAGAAATAGTGAAGATTCCAGAAAGTAAACAGGATGAACCAACTGTAAAACAAAATATCATAAAGAAAGAAGAAGGTCCTCTTTCAAGTGCGGAATCGGCACACGAGAAAAAGGAGGATAACGATCCCACTTCTGTGAATAATGATGCAGGTAATGTAGAAGAAATCGTTGCCTTTTTAAATAAATCAAATTCGATAAAACTGGCTGAAAAAAAGTTTAGAATCAACAGTATGAAAATTAGACTATTGTTAAAAGCCCATGGATATACGTATGATGTCATGTTTGATACATGGTCGAATAAAAGTCGAGATGAATTATTAAAAAATGTGGCACATGATTTAAAAAATGGGATTACAACTTTTGACGAATTAAAAAAAGCTGGTGTTTATACTAAAGCGCTAATGAAAAAGTTGGAAGAAAATGGTCTGGAATATAAACCTTCTCAAATAAAGGATGAAGACAAAGAGCCGCATCCAGAGCCATTAGCTACACTAAATCCTTCACCAATTAATAATGATACAATTGCTACTATAAAAGAAGATATAAAACCTCTATCAAAAGTTGAAAATAGTGTAATTACAACCGCTGAGAATTCATTATCAAATGATGAAATTTTTAAACTTCGGAAGATAATAAAAGAATGGCACGGGATTGATGGAAATCATACTGAGGATGAAAAGGTAAAATCAACTTTTATAGTTAAGAACTCATTGCTTCAAGAGATCGAGAATTATTCTGAAGCAAATGAAATAAGTAAATCGAAAGTAGTTGAAAAAGCATTGGAAGAATTTTTTATAAATATGAAATAAACTGATTTAGCTATTTAAAATTTTAAACTGAGCCTAATTTACTTGAATCATTTTATTTAAGTTATGAAGTGAAGTGGAATCCCCGGATCAATCTTTATGTATTGATCATTAATAAATGTTGGAATGTGATGTGATAAAGTGAGAAAGGGTGTCAATAATTAAGCTTATTTCATGGAATTGTAGTAGAGGTCTGCTAACTAAAGAGAAGTATAAAAAGTTACAAGAGTTTTCACCTGATATTGCAATTATACAGGAGAGTCCCGAACCTAGCAAATTTAACGATGACTTTAACTATGATGATGCTAAATGGATAGGTAAAGAAGGTGGCATAGGATTATGTGTTATATCATTTTCAGATGATTATAAGCTTACTGTGCTTGATGATGAAATTAAATATGAATGGATTGTTCCAATAAAGGTCACTGGGAAAGCTGATTTTGTAATGATAGCAGTGTGGACAAAAAGAGTTTCGGGTTATTCCTCCTACGGACATTTACTGTACACTGCCATAGAAGAGTATAAGATCCTACTTAATAACAGCAAGGTTATAATTATTGGAGATTTTAACGTTGATAAAAATTTGAAAGCTAGTTATTCTGGGATTCAGGGATTTAATCAATTTATTGCTCTTTTCAATAAATATGGCTTAAAAAGTTGCTATCATCACTTTTATAATGAAGAATTTGGTTTGGAGAGTAAACCAACTTATTTTCATCAAAGAAAGCTAGAAAAGCCTTTCCATATTGATTACTGTTTTGTTTCTAAGGATATTCTTCAAATCATTCAAAAATTTTATTTGGGTGACTTAGAGGAATGGTTTAATTTAAGTAGTCACTTGCCCCTCATATTAGAGATTGCTTTGAGTCCTACAGAAAGGATTGCTAATGACGATGTAGCCCTTATAAATAGAAAAATAGAAAATAAAAAAAGTGAAAAATGATAAGCAAGAACTTAATCCAGAGACATTAAAAGAAAAATTTAATTTCAAGATTGATGACAAAATTGCAACACCAGAAGAAATTGATGTAGCTGTAAAATACATTAGAGCTTTACGCATCATGAAAGAATTGTAAAGTATTTAAGGAATCCTCTACTTATTAAAAATTGTAATACTAATATAAATAGAAATCCACCGATTATTAACTTTCGGGTGGATTTTTCTTTTACTTCTAAATTTTTACTACCTTTAGGATGAAGTTTTGTGGAAAAAAATCAAGTTATTATGGTGTTATTTTTTTATATCTAAAGTACAATTTTTTAACAAATTTTGCACTTTTCATTTAGTAATTACCATTAATTTGTTAATCTTGATAGAATGGAACTTAATGAGTCAAGCATGGAAGGAATGTTTTTGATTTGCTAAACAAATTGATATTAGATTACGTAACCGCTATTGAGAAACTACAGACTCAAGATGGTAAAACTACATATTTATTAAAGAAGGAAGATGGAAAAACAATTTCTGCTACTGTAATAAATACAGAAGAAAATAAAATTGAGGGTAATCTTACTATTGAATTAAATTCTATAATCTCTACATGGAATAACTTTAGGAATTTAAGAGCTATATCCAAAAATGACCTGCCGGAATTAAAAGAATGGCCAGCCTCAATAATGCTTATGCTCTTTGAAAAGTTGCCTTTTGTTATAAAGTCTTCAAAAGATGACCTAGACATTATTAAGTTAAAAGAATACATGACAAACCAGTTACCAGAAGCCAATTTTAATCAAGCGGAAAAACATTTTATGACGGTATTTAGGCAGAATGATACTAATGAAATTGGTGACCTTGAGACAAATCTTTCTAAAAGTAGCAAAAATAAAATACGTCAATCTTTAAGGTTACTTGGGTTTTTTGATGATAATTACAAAGCAAATAGAGATTTATTAACAGAATATACTAGTGCCTCTAACAAAATTAATATTATTAAAAGGCAGTTAGTTCAACATGAATATAGTGTAATGATATTAGACTTATTAGAAAATGTACACTCAATAAGTAAACTAGAAAAGAAAGAAGCCCTTATTGAATTAGGTACGCTAATTGTTCGTAATTCAATGGGGGATAATCTAATGGTTGAAGGGGTTTCTAGAGATAGGACTGTATATTTACTAAACTGGCTCCAATCCGCCAATCTCATCGACGAGGAGTTGAATCCGATCATGCAAGAAAGACTTAGACCTTTATTTATTGAGGTCATGGAAAATTACATAGATGCCAAGCGTGAAACATTTGCTGGGCATGAGCTTGGTCGGAAGGTTCGCAATGTTCTCCCAGCTGAGCTTATTTCGCTACCATTTATTGATGAAACAGAATACATTGTCAAAGGTTCGGTTGGACAGGGCAATTGGGCTACTTGTCCGTGGGTGGCGATTATGAACAAGGCTGTAACGACAACGACGCAGCGGGGGTATTATGTTGTTTATCTGTTTAGTGAGGATATGGAGCGTGTGTATTTGACGATTGCTCAAGGGATTACTGAGACATCAAGGGATGAGATGGAACGAATTAATCAGCAAATTCGAGGGTTGATTTCGGGTGATCGTGTCCGACGTGATCAGGAGATATCGATTGGGATTAGTAGTAAAGGAAGGGGCTATGAACAATCTACAGCTGTCTATATTCCTTATACGTTAGCGAATATGCCATCCGAAGAGGTATTAATTACTGATTTAGAGCGCATGATTCGCTATTATGAGGAGTGCATTAAGCATAAGGTAGGACAAGTTGAAGAGATAGAAGTTCGTAAACCAACGGAAATGAGTGATCATGACCTCGTCACCCACATCCACTCCTACATCAACTCCAAAGGTTTCTACTATGAACGTGAAGAAGTAGAAAACCTCTATCTTTCTTTAAAAACAAAGCCGTTTGTAATTATCTCTGGTATATCCGGTACTGGAAAAACAATGATCGTGAAATGGCTTGCGGAAAGTGTTGGGGCGACGAGTGAGAATGGACAGTATACACTCATTCCGGTACGACCGGATTGGAGTGATGGGTCGGATTTGCTCGGTTATGTTGATATTAAAGGGGAGTTTCAAGAGGGGCCATTTACGAAGGTGCTACGGGCGGCAATGGATAATCCGGACAAGCCTTATTTTATTTGTCTGGATGAGATGAACTTAGCTCGTGTTGAGTATTATTTCAGTGATCTCTTAAGTGTGATGGAAAGTCGGGAATGGCAGGATGGTAAGATTATAACATCAACGGTTCTTGATCCAAACGTGATTGGTGAGGCAGTGCGGTTTCCGGCAAATGTGTATGTGATTGGTACGGTGAATATGGATGAAACGACGCATCCTTTTAGTAAGAAGGTACTCGATCGGGCGAATACAATTGAATTTAATCGGGTTAAGTTAGATCATTTTGCTTTTTTAGAGAATGATAGAGAACAAATAGAGGCAGTACATATCGGGAATAATCAATTTACGAGTCAATTCATTCACCTGAAGGATGCCTATGAGGATTACAGTGATCTAATTAAAAAGGTAACGAATGAGCTTATATCGGTTAATAAGCCATTAGAGCAGCTGGGCGCTCATGTTGGTTACCGCGTTCGTGATGAAATTTCCTTTTATATGATTTATAACGAACAGGCAGGATTGATGTCGTTTGAAAAAGCACTGGATTTTCAAATTCATCAGAAGATCTTACCGCGAATCTCGGGAAGTGATCAGCGTGTATTTGAAGTATTGAAGTCGTTGTTTGCTTATTGTACCGGGGTACAGGTGACAGAAGATATCATTCATGATGATCATAGAATGGATGAATACATAGAAGCATCACGGTTTCCGAAATGTGCAAAGAAGCTTGCTGAGATGCTAAGGAGGTATATAGATGATGGTTTCACCTCTTTCTGGATCGGAGCGTGAGGAACATGAACTCGTTGTGATTGAAACATCAGAACTCTCGCTTTGGATTAAAGGGAAGCCGTATCATGAACGCTACGAGAGCTTGAAGCAATACCAACAGCTTGATCATAATGAAATGATGGAGTTCTACGTTAGTGGACAGGGAGTGGAGTCAGTCCATGTCTTTGATGTTCAACAAGGGCAGTTGACACAGAGTGAAGAGTATACACCGCTCTTTTTTGAAAATGGAATCTATCAATTGGTTGTTACTTCAAAGCATGGAAAGAAGTTAGCATTTCATCATGAGCATCCAAAGTTAAGGCAGGCGGTCAGCCTTGTGACACGGGCACCACAGCCGTTCTTGATGGGTAATTTGGCGTTTCAAAATGAAGTCGGTTTTACGTCGTTTGAGATTTATGACGGCAGCGAGTTGCTGCTTAAGGTGAAGCTGGAGATCTTTCCGTCGAAGCTGAGTTATAAGGATGATTATCGTAAGCTACTAGATGAAGTAAACAGTGAAGTGTACAATTTAGCTTATCATTTTGTGAAGAAAACGTATTTGGGAGCGACGTCAACGGTTGAGCGCCAGCCGTCTCAGAGTGAGTTTTACCGTTTGTTTGATGCGCATTATCGCTCTTTTTTACAAGCATTAGAGCGGATTGAGCGGCAACCGCATCATCAGTTGATGAAGACGCACCGGAAAGCACGTGGCGATCAACTGCGGCGCTTAGATAGTAAGGGCCGAAATGAGTTACGGAAGAAGCCGCATTTGTTTCAAGAGGTTGAGCGCGGGATTATGATTAAGGAGAAGAACATGCTGCCGACGCATGGGCTTGCGATCAAGAAGGAATTGACATTTGATACGCAGGAAAACCGGTTTGTGAAATGGATGATTGGACGTTTTTTGCATCGGTTAGCGGACTTGAAGAGGAAGTTGACGGATGAGAGGGGTAGGTATAAGCGTGAACCTGATCCGTGGTTAGTGACTCGAATTGGGCAGATGAGCACAACGCTTGAGCGAAAGCTGAGTCAACCGTTTTGGCAAGGGATCGGCAAGTTGGAGCGTTCGATGGTGAGTCTTGTTATGCAGCTTGCACCAGGCTATCGGAATGCGTACCAGATCTATTTGATTGTCAGCCGTGGGTTATCGCTGCAGGGGGATTTGTACAAAATGTCGGTAAAAGATGTGGCGACACTGTATGAATACTGGACGTTTTTGAAGCTTGGGCAGATTTTGAAGCAGAAATATGAGCTGCTGTCACATGATTTGATCAAAGTCGATCGTAACGGATTGTTTGTGAATTTGTCTGAGAAGGCGTCGGCGAAATGTAAGTATGTGCACCCGATGACGAAGGAGAAGATCGTCTTGCACTTTCAAAAATATGAGTCAAAGCTACCGACGTTAAGTCAGAAGCCGGATACGATGCTAAGCATTGAGAAACAGGGTAAGGATTTTACATACAATTATATATTTGATGCGAAATACCGAATTGATTTTCCGGTAAATGATAGTAAATACGCGACACCTGGGCCACTTGAGGAAGACATTAATACGATGCACAGATACCGCGATGCATTAGTTGTTGAAAGCGGTGGATCATTTGAGCGGAATGCCTTTGGCGCATATGTGCTGTTTCCATGGCACGATGAAGCAAGTTATCAGGAACATCCTTTTTTTCAAAGCATTGAGAAAGTAAACATAGGCGGGTTGCCATTTTTACCAGGAACGACAGCGATGGTTGAACAGCTTGTTGAGCGGTTAATTGAAAAGAGCCCAGAGGAATTGCAAGCCGAGGGAATCCTGCCGCGCGGGGCGTTGGAGGAATGGCAGTCGTCGCTTGAGGAAAAAGTGCTTGTCGGGATGGTGCCATATGAGCAGAATTATAAAGTGCATTTGGTGTATAAATTTTATCATGTTCCAGTGAAGCAGCTGCGGAAGGGATGGCAGGAAGTGGAGTATGTCGCACTTTATCCAAGGAAAGGGGCGGCGAAACAAAATGGGATTACGTGTTATGGAAAGATCAAGGACGTGAAGGTGGTTAGACGTTCGGACATCCGTGAGTTGCCAAAACGCAGTGATGAAGAGTATGTCCGGTTTGAAGTAGAAGAGTGGAAGCCATTGAAAGAAGTAATTCGGCCCGTTCGTTATGGGATTCGTGTCTATGCGATGACAACGCTTGAGACCTTGTTGGACGCAAAAGAATTGCCGGAGATTTTTATGAAGTCAAAGGCAGAGGTGACATTATGGCGGATGTTGCGACGGTTATCGAATCGAGTTCAGATGGAGTTGGATGATCGCTATTTGGATACTGCTTCTGAGATTAAGAGTTATCAGATTAAGAATTTGACGGTGAGTGTGGAAGGGGGGCAGTTGTTGGTCAGTAATAGGCAGGTGCGAAAGACTGTGGATTTGGTGCTGCTTGAGAGGCAGCCGTCGGTTGTGTTTAAGGAATTGGTGGGGATGGTGGAATAGAATAGGTAGGGAAACGCAGGCTGAGGGGGGATCGGTCTGTGTGTTTTTTGTGTGTAAATTGTGTGAATATTTTGAAAAACCCCCGTTTTAGAACGTATGTACATGGCATAATGGGTGTACAGATTAAATGCTAATACTTCCTGAATTTAGAAATTGTAGTCATGAACTGAAGTTGATAATAATTCTCAGTTTAATATTTTGCTCATTTCACAGTTAGTCATATGATGGCATTATACGACATAACTGATTAAAATAATCTAATAAAAAACAGGAGAGAGGAGAGAGATGCATGTCTACAGAAATAGAAAAAATACTTAAAGTGTATAAGTCAGTTTCACCTGAAGAATTGTTAATGTCAAAAGTTCCTGGTGCAAAAGTTCCTAAAGAGGATGTGCAACTAATTAATACTTTAAGAAAAATGGGATTGAGGGATGAAGTGATTAACGTGTTGTTAGATTATGTGCTAATGACGACAAACATGAAGCTTCCGAAACCATACGTTGAAAAGATCGCAGGACATTGGACACGAAAAAAGCTTAAAACAGCTGAACAAGCGATGGAGTTTGCAAAATCAGAGCATCAAATAATTCAAGAGTATCACAAGAGAAAAGAGCAAAACACTAAAATTAATAAAAATAAAATTCAAGCAATAGAAGATGCAGTGAAAAATAGAGAAATGTCAGATGAACAGTTAGGCAAATTTGTTAGAACTATATTTTTGCAAAAATAGAAATATTGAACATAGTAAAATTAACAAAGTAGTGGGGATTAAAAAATGAATGCAAACGAAAAGAACAACTACGGAAAATATGCTAAGAATACTATACTAACTAGATGTAGAAAAGCAATCTTCTTAACAATACTGTAGCTACAAATAAAAGAGGTGAGGTAATGGGAAAAGAAAATAGCTATAGCAATTTAGATTTTTTGAGTGAAGTGGCTAAAAAGATCTCAGAAAGATCTAAAGGAGGAAATTCAATATCGCAAGATGAAGTTCACGATATATTTAAACGTACCTTGGAAACCGTAACAGATGTAAGAATGATTGAATCTCCTGTTTTTTTACCTATATTTATTGAACAGGAAAAAGAAAGAGAAGGTTTTTTTATCGCTAAGTGCCCTATATATCGCGCTTGCGGAGAAATAGGTCAAACTGAAGAAGAAGCTGTTGAAAAATTAAAAAAGGATATTGATTTATATAATAAAGCAATAATAGACACAGAAAGAAAAATGAAAATGGAAGAAATGATTAAAAATGTTTTCCCTAAAGGTTTTTTGTGATTCGTTCCGCTACTTGAACGAGTTTGGAGAATAGTGTTGGCTAGCGAGTTCGTGATGAAATTGAAATTCATCAGAAGATCTTACCGCGAATATCCCGAAGTGATCAGCCTGTATTTGAAGTGCTGAAGTCGTTGTTTGCTTATTGTACCGGGGTCCAGGTGTCAGAAGATATCATTCATGATGATCATAGACTTGATGAATACATAGGAACGGCGCGATTTCCGAAATGTGCCAAAGCTAGCGGAGATGCTAAGGAAATATAAGGACGATGGTTTTTCTTCCTTCTGGATTGGAGCATAGGAACAGATAGTCTTTATCATTGAAAGGTTTTGCTTATTGAACGGTTGCATTAGCGAAGGAAGCAATGTTGAAATAAAGGGGCAGAATTGCCTAATAAGGGGAAGTGAATTGGAACTGAAAATTGGGATTTATGAAATAATCATTTTTATAATTGTATATGGTGGTCTTTTTTTATATACATTACATTCAATTTCTTCAAAGAACAAAGCATCAGTTTATATAAAGTCAGCATTCATAATAATTTTATATGTTTTTATTTCTACTATTATTTGGTTCACGTACAAAGGTGAAGAATATCATATTAACAACCATAGCGGATATGAACCGATTAGTTTTACAAATGAAGCAATTCTTATAATAGTATGTTTTAGCATCTATAGCATAATTTTGTTATTGTTTGGTATTCGTTTAAAAAGAAAGAGGTATTCCATAAATCCATAAAATATAATATTTAATTGCTTGAATGTCAAAATCTTATTCAACTATAGGTGAGCCTTACTAAATCATCAATGGTTTGAAGTAATCCAAAATGATATAATTAGATAAAATATTCATGGAAGAGGTGATGAACATCATGGATACTGCTAAAGAACGATTACTAAAGATTATTGATGAAATTCCAGAGCAAGAAGTCGATAAAATTTTGGACTTTGCTGAATATTTAAAGCTGAAAAGAGAAAAAAGTTTATCAGAAGATTTAACAAAAGCGAGCGAAAGTAGCATTGACTTTTGGGATAATGATATAGATGATGAGGTTTGGAATGATGTATGAACAAGGTGACATTGTTTTAATTCCAGTACCATTCAGTGACTTATCAAATAGAAAACAACGCCCTGTTCTCATTATTTCAAACGATGATTATAATCAGATGACTGATGATGTTCTTGTTGTTGCTATTACATCACAATTAAAAGACCTTGATTATTCAGTCGTGATTAAACAAGAGGATTTATATGAAGGTGCTCTAAAAGTTACATCAGCAGTGAGAGTAGACAAAGTTTATACACTTTCAAAAAGAATCATCAGAAAAAGATTTGGCAAAGTGAACACAGAAGTATTAAATAGTGTACGAACTAAAATAGAACATTTAATAAAATAGTAATTAATGCTTGTATAGATGGGCTGCAATGAGCAGTCCTTTTTTGATTACAAATGGGCTAAAATATATAGATTGTGAACATCTTCATTTAACGGATGCAATAGTTAAAGAACGATTGAGTTGAGTAAGTACAACACTTTTTTCTTTTTTAGCTAACATGCTATGTCTAAGCGGCCACCTGGGTTGGGATTATGGTGAAATGGGACTAAGCATATTAGTTTCACCTATGAAAGAAGCTGAATAAAATATCCTTCAATCTTGCTACACTAAACCAGTGAAGCAATTAGTGTGAGAAGGAGTAATTAACATCTGTATCGAAAGTAATGTTGTTAACTCCGTTGGTTTTAATAGCTAAAGAGAAGTATTGGAAACCGTATTACATTATTACATTCGAAAAAGGTGGTAATATTCATGAGTAACTATGGCAGTCTCTATGAAAAAGAAGGAAGACAGGTTTTGGTTTTTGAACGTAAATATCCATTTAGTCCTGAAAAAGTATTTCGTTATATAACGGATTCTGATTATTTTACTCAGTGGTATCCATTTGCAACTGGAGATATGGATCTTAGCGTTGGCGGAAAGATAAAGTTCGATGATGGGGAAGGGTCAATCTATGAGGCTGTTATTACCGAATTAAATCCTCCATATACTTTTTGTTTTCGGGAAGTTGATGATTTGTTAGACATAAGTTTACATGAAGAGGATAAAGGGTGCATCTTGACGTTTAGTCATACGTTTGATGATCGAGCAATGGCTATTTATACTGCTGCAGGATGGCATAGATGCTTGGATGTCCTTGGTCAATTAATCCATGGTCTTACAATAGAATGGGAAGATAATGCACTTGAATTACGTGAATACTACAAAAAAAGTTTCTATAAAAACTAAGCGTTTATTAGTTACCTTTCATGTATGTCAGCAGAATACCCAATAAGTAATACGATCAACAATAGTTGGTCGTTTATTTGTTTTTGGATTCATGTATGCAGATTATTAAGCTTATTCCTTATTTGCAGCCCAGTACAAATTTACTAGCTATTCAACCGTTAATAGACAATTTTTTTCTAAAGGTAATCATCTCTTTCTTATTCAAAGGATAAAAAATCTAAGAAAATACTCATTTGGTATTTTTGCTGTTTGAATAGGTAATCCTTAGTTACTAATAAGAACTAAGGAAAGTTGATTATATGAATTTAGGAGAGAGAGTACTATCAGATTTAGTGGCTACTTTAAAAGATTTGTATCCTAATATTGAAGTGGAAAATACAAAGAATAAATTGTCTGCTGTTCTATCAGAGTATTATATTCAAAGAGTTAGGTGAGGTACATCCTGAACCCTATCGAATATAGAGCTAAAGCCGCTTAAGTCCTTTTTATTATTTCCACTGTCTACTTGACCGGGTGCAGTTCAAATTAGAATGGTATCTCTTTTTCTATATAAAGAGTAACTATAACGAAGCGATAGAAAAAAACATCTATAATAAATATGGCTTATATTTTTTTGGTAAAAAAGGATTGTCTTATATTTAGGGTTATGATAAATTAGTAACTCTGAACACAATGAGAATTACTTTAAAACAATATTTAATTAAAAAAGTGTTGCGTAGAAAATTCCATTGTGGTATATTATTATTTGTCGCTGATGAGCAGTGCGGTTTGGTTTTCGTTCTTGTTAACCACTCAAACAACTTTCAAAAAAAGTTGTTGCGCAGAATTTGATGATATGATACAATAAATCTTGTCGCTGAAAACGACATGATAA
>NZ_JBJMAU010000023.1:0-45032 GCF_052119505.1 Anaerobacillus sp. MEB173 | reverse complement strand
AAATGAATCAGGTGGACCTGAAGGCGAATCAAGCATGAGCCACTAAAATTATACGATTAACCAAAGGGGGATGTCTTTTATGAGACATCCCCCTTTGTACTGTGTAATATATTTAACATTTATAGTATTATTTTATATTACAAAAATGATAGAGTTGTGTATAATAGTGAGAATACTTAATCTTTTATAAGGAGGCAATAAATTGATAGGAACGGAGAGTAATTCTAAATTACGAAGTGATGTTAAAAAACTAGGAAATATCCTAGGAGAAATTCTCGTTCATCAAGGTGGAATTCAACTGCTAAATACAGTTGAGCTGATCCGTAAAACAACGAAATCGTTACGGGAAAATTATGATAATGAAACGTACATACAACTAAAAGAGGAAATTAGCCAGCTTAAACCTCCGATGCGTCAGCAAGTCATCCGTGCTTTTTCGATTTATTTTCATCTTGTAAATATAGCAGAACAAAATCATCGAATTCGCCGCAGACGTCAATATCAGCTCGAAGGTGATGGGGTAACTCAGCCATTCTCACTTGAAAGTGCTATCGTTTCAATGAAAGACAAGCATGTTTCAGATGACGTGATACAACAAGTGTTGAACGATTTGTCTTTAGAACTTGTCATTACAGCACATCCAACTGAAGCAACGAAAAGAACGGTGCTTGAAGTTCAAAAACGTATCTCAACGATTCTTCGACAGTTGGATAATCCATTATTAACTAAGAAAGAACGTATGAAATTAGATGAAAGTTTATTTAATGAAGTCACTGTGTTGTGGCAAACGGATGAGTTGCGAAATCGTAAGCCAACAGTCATCGATGAAGTAAAGTATGGACTTTACTATTTTGACGAAACATTATTCGATGTTTTACCGGACATTCACCAAGAGTTAGAGGATCAGTTAGAAGAATATTATCCTGATACGAAATGGAGTGTTCCAAACTTTTTGAGATTTGGTTCATGGATCGGTGGGGACCGTGATGGAAATCCAAATGTGACTCCTGACATTACATGGGAAACATTGCGCATGCAGAGAAAGCTGGTCATCAAAAAGTATGATAAAGCAATCACTGATTTAATGCGCAGGTTTAGCCAATCGACAACTCGGGTTTCTGCAAATGATCAAATCATCGAGTCAGTCGATAAAGACGAAAAGCAATACTTGGAACAAGGGGAAGAGTGGCCGGTATATTCAGAAGTGTATCGCAGGAAGTTTGCGGTGATGTTAAAGCGTCTGCGAAATATTGATAACGAGAGTATTGGTTATAAAAATGCCGATGAATTGCTCAATGATTTGATTTTAATTAAGCAAAGTGTCGAACATCATCAACCTGCTCATCACAAGTTAAAAACGATCCGAAAATTAATTCGCCAAGTTCAATTGTTTGGATTCCATCTCGCCACACTTGATATTAGAAATCATAGTGGGGAACATGAAGCGGCATTAGCGGAAATCCTTCAGGCTGTAAATGTTTGTCACAATTATAGCCAGTTGTCTGAAGTAGAGAAAATCAGCCTGTTAGAGACAATTTTAAATGATCCAAGACCGCTTTTATTATCGGAAGAAGATTATTCGAAAGAAACACAAGAAATGATAAGTGTATTTAAGATGATTAAACGGGCACACGAAACGTTCGGAAACCGTTCGATCGAAGTCTATCTTGTCAGTATGACCCAATCGGCAAGCGATTTGCTTGAAGTGCTCGTGCTTGCCAAAGAGGCTGGAATTTATCGTTTACATGCGAACGGAGACGTTGAAAGTAATATGAATGTTGCGCCGTTACTGGAAACGATTGATGATTTAGTAGCTGGCCCTGCGATTATGAAGACGTTGTTTGAAATGGATGTTTATCGTAAGCATTTAGAAAAACGAAATCATCATCAGGAAATCATGCTTGGGTATTCGGATGGAAGCAAAGACGGCGGAACGTTAACAGCAAATTGGAAACTATTCAAAGCGCAGCAGGAAATTCATAATATGGCCAAAGACTTTGGTATCAGACTAAAGTTTTTCCATGGACGTGGTGGTTCATTAGGTCGTGGAGGCGGACCGCTAAACCGAAGTATTCTCTCCCAACCTGTAGAAACATTAGGAGATGGTGTAAAGATTACTGAGCAGGGAGAAGTACTATCGAATCGATATCTCCTTGAAGATATCGCATATCGAAGCTTGGAGCAGGCAGCCTCAACGCTGCTGGAAGCTTCAGCGAAAGTATCAAAGAGCTCGGAGCAAGGTCATCATCGTGAACAAGCTTGGGAAGAGGCGATGGAAGAAATTTCTCTTCATGCGTTAAAAAAATATCAATCTTTCGTTTTTGATGATAAAGACTTTTTAATGTACTTTAATGAGTCAACTCCGCTTGCAGAGTTAGGAGAATTAAAGATTGGTTCACGTCCGATGAGTCGTAAAAACAGTCAATCCTTTGAAAATTTACGGGCGATTCCTTGGGTGTTCGCTTGGACGCAAAGCAGACAGTTAATCCCGGCATGGTATGCAGCGGGAACTGGATTAACGGCTTTTGTATCACAAAGTAATGAAAATATGACTTTGTTACAAAACATGTATAAGAAATGGCCATTTTTCCGTTCGACGGTCTATAATCTTCAAATGGCATTAATGAAAGCAGACTTAGGAACAGCGAAGGAATATGTAAATTTAGTTGAAAATCGTGAAGTGGCTGAACGTATTTATCAAGAAATTTCAGAAGAATACAAGAAAACAAAAGACATTTTATTACGTATATCCGGGAACGCTGATTTACTGGATCATACTCCTAATATTCAAGAATCCGTTCGTAGACGGAACCCTTACGTTGATCCACTTAATTACCTTCAAGTCGATTTGATTCAAAAATTCCGTAGTTCTGATGTGAAAGAAGAGGAAGTATTAACGGAAGTGCTACTAACAATTAATGGTATTGCAGCAGGTGTACTAAATACTGGTTGATCGATGAGAGAATCCCGCTTACAGCAAGTTGTATGCGGGATTTTTTAAGTGCATATCTTTGGATGGACGATTTGAATGAATCTGGCAAAACGAAACCTCTATATAAATTTTTCTGAACCCCGATTGCGTTGGTTACTGGTTAAAGTATCTGACGGCTTTCAGATTCCAAACAAGAACATAGAGGATTAAAGGATAGGATAGTGCCGAATATGATAGCTTCCAATGATTATAATAAAATACTTCTGTTTGAACCAATAGCCATTCATAGCAGATAAGGAAACCAGTCGTAAATCCGATATAAAGGAATTGTTTTTGGATACTACCGAACGGAAAATAATTTAAGAAAATAATATTAAATAATGGATAGAGTGGGAAAACAAGTAACATTTTATATTGAATTCCCTCGCTAAAATAACCATACAAATTGTTTTTAAAGCTAAGATAAACATCAACAATCAAATCAAAATATAAAGCAAACCAAATGGTTGCATACATTTCCAGTTTCGTTAATCGTTTTTGCATCTTTATAATGATGATAAGAAAAACCAGCATCGTTGAGAAAACAAGTATTAGTCCCAAGCAGAAATCCATCCTTTCAAACAAATCACTATTTATCTATCATAGACACGTAAAGGTGTTGGTAAACACTTCTGATCATAAATACCTGTTTGAAATAAAAAGTAGCAAGCGTTTGTTATCTTTTGATAATGAATGCTTTTATTTTTGTGTCATTACAAGAAATATTCAAGAAAAGTAGTTTGTGCGAAAAAACCTTAATGAAAAGTAACGAATAGGTTGGCTTAATATTTTTGAGCATCCTTAATCATTATTTTATAAAAATTCTCTTAAGATAATCTGTTTATTACTTAATAAGAATTTTAAAATAAGAGAAGTTAAATTGTCTAAAAATATTGACAACTAGTGAGGTTTTAATTATTATCATATTAGTAAACTTGTTTCACTTATAATATAATAGTTGGTTTTAACAATAATTGTAAGCGATTGCAATTATTGTAGTTTCATAACTATTATAGGTATTTGGTGAGAAATCAAATAAAAATGGGGGATTGTGATGAAGAAAAAAAGTGTTTTTCTGACAGTGCTTTTAGCAAGTATGGTACTCTTACTAGCTGCATGTGGGAGATCTGAGGATGTTCAATCAGGTACAGTTGACGGAGAGAAGACGTATAATTTTAGATTATCGTTAGTAACACCGCCTACACACGGGTGGACAGTAACGGCAGAAAAGTTTAATGAAGAGCTTCAAAATCGTTCAGAAGGACGTATGAGTGTTGAGATTTTTCCAAGTGGACAGCTTGGTACTGAGGCAGATATGGTACAGCTAATGGAAGTTGGTACATTGGACTTTGGATTTATTACAAATGCATATATGAGTACAAGATCTGAATCTTTGAATGCTTGGTTTATGCCATTTTTATTTGAAGATTTAGCAGCAGCGAGTCAGGCTAGAAATTCCGAAGAAGCGAAACAAATGTTAGCTGAGCTGGATGTACAAGGTCTAGTTGGATTAGACTTCAGTTTTGCTGGGGAACGACATGTATTAATGAAGGACGGTGCGATTCATTCTCCAGAAGATTTAAATGGGAAGAAATTACGTATCATTGGAAATCCAGTCATGCAAGACTTCTGGACTGGATTAGGAGTGAGCCCAACACCAATGCCGCTTGGAGAAGTATATTCTTCATTACAGACAGGTGTCATTGATGGAATTGATATTGACCTTGATGCATTAGTTTCGATGAATCTGCAAGAGATTGCACAGGATTTAACTTTAACAAAGCAAATGGCATTCCCATCAGTAGTTGTAATGAGTAAACAAGTATTTGAGTCATTATCAGCTGAGGATCAAGCTATTGTGGTGGACGCGATGCAGGCAGCTGTTGATTGGGGAGTTGAGGATGCAATCGAGCGTGAAAACAGCAACCTTGAAGTGTTAAAAGACAAAGGTTTAACGATTATTGATGATTTTGATACATCAGCTTTTGCTTCTATTAAAGAAGAAATCTATTCGAAGTATAGCAGTAATGACATCATTAAGTCATTTATTGAAAACAATCAGTAAGAAGAATGATAGGGGGCTTTGAAAATGACTTTGACAACTATGATCGGAAAATTAAGTGATACGGTATTTAAAATTGAAAAAGCCATTGTAATGGTCTTGATTTCACTCATGTTTTTAATCCTTACTGGTGGTGTATTTTTCCGTTACTTTTTGAACAGCCCCTTAATTTGGAGTGACGAGTTTGCTATTTTTACACTAATTTGGTTGACTTTTATAGGCGGAAGTATAAGTATTAAACGGCAGCAAGCTGCTGCCGTTACCATTTTGGTTGATAAATTAAATGAAAGAGGAAGAAAGATTGTAGCAAGTATTGGCTTTCTCATTCTCCTTATTTTTTGTGTATTTATCGTCTATTATTCGTATACATGGCTAAGTTCACCAAATATAGTTTTACAGAAATCAAATTCGATGCAAGTACCAATGATTTACCCTTATTTAAGTGTTCCGATTGGCTTCCTCTTTATGAGTATCCATTCAATGCAATTGTTTCTACTAAGTCTTAAGGAATCTGTATAAGGGGTGGTTTAATATGTTACTAGCATTATTCGTATTTATTATTCTATTATTGTTACGTGTTCCAATAGCCATTGTCTTAGGGATTACAAGTGTTGCTTATATTGTTATTAGCGGCAGTCTGGGACTTTTGCATACAGTTCCGCAACGACTGTATTCAGGCTTAGAAAGCTATGGATTATTGGCGATTCCATTGTTCATGCTTGCTGGTGAACTTATGAATTCAGGGGGAATTACGACAAGGCTTGTACGGTTTGCAAAAGTTTTGTTTGGCCATTATCGATCAGGGTTAGCGTATGTAAATGTTGTAGCGAATATGTTTTTAGCTTCCATTATCGGATCGGCAACTGCGCAAATTGCGATGATGAGCAAAGTAATGGTTCCATCAATGGAAAAGGAAGGGTATGAGCGTTCCTTTGCAAGTGCGACGACATCTGCGGCTGCTTTACTTGGACCAATTATCCCGCCAAGTATGCTATTTATTATTTATGGCGTTCAATCTGGAACGTCGATCGGTACAATGTTCTTGGCAGGGATAATGCCTGGGGTTTTACTAGGTCTCTCGTTTATCCTTGTGATCATGTATGTTGGCTATCGTCAGCAGTTGCCCCGATCAGAGAAAGCTTCTCTGAAAGAAGTCTTTGAAGCGAGTTTCAAAATCATACCAGCTTTATTTGTTCCAGGAATTATTATTGTTGGGATCATTAGTGGTGTGTTTACACCGACTGAATCGGCAGCAATTGCTTGTTTTATTGGTGCAATTGTAGGATTTTTCTTATATAAAGATCTAAAAATTAAAGATATTCCTAATATCTTGGTCAATACAGCAATGACAACAGCGACGGTAACATTGCTGATTGCAATGGCGAATATCTTTGGTTGGGTATTAACGTTTGAAGGAATCCCGCAAATGTTAGCCAAAACAATGACCGGTATTACAGAAAGTCCGTTACTTTTTCTGTTACTAACGAATCTATTATTATTATTAATTGGAACAGTCATTGATGGGATTGCAGCGTTAATTATTCTAGTACCGATTTATTTGCCGATGATTGTTATGTATGACATTGATCCCGTTCACTTTGGGATTATCATTTGTATCAACTTAACGATAGGACTGTTAACACCACCGGTAGGAGCTGGATTGTTTATCGCATCTGCGATTGGAAATGTAAAAATTGAAGAGCTGACACGAGCTATTTTTCCGTTTTTAATTGGATCATTTATCGTATTAATCATTATTACGGTTTGGCCAGATCTCGTATTATGGATACCAAATCTAGCAAAATAATAATATGTATTCTTAAATGAAGTTAAATACGAAAAGTCTCTCCCGTAAAATCTGCAATTGATCAGGTAACGGGCGGTTCCGTTACCTATTGCAAACATTGAAAATGCAACTTATAATGACTACTAAATAGGCAAATTTTTTTAATAAAAAACACGGGGTCAACTAACCCCGTGTTAAATCCAAACCTTTTTGATAATATTGCATCATTATTTCTTCAGGAACCATACTTCCGCCAGTCCCCCAAATAATGTGCGTACCTTTACTCATTTTTTCCGTCAAATTATGTTTCAGTAAATAATCGGTTCCTTCTTTACTTAATTTAATTGGTCCTATCATGCCTGCTAGTGCGGAAGGTTCTAAATGAATCCCCTCTGTATCAATTAGTTCCTTTAATAACTTATACAACAGTTCATCGCTAACCGTATAATTACCACTTAGAAACGGTTCTATGGTTTTACCCACAAATCCAGATGGTCTTCCTACAGCAAGTCCATCAGCATCTGTTACATTATCAATACCAATATCTTGTACGGAAATTTTATCATGAAGTCCCGTCATTAAACCAAGTAACATACATGGAGAGTGGGTAGGTTCTGCAAAGAAACAGTGAACATGGTCTTGATACAACAACTTCAAACCAAAAGCTATACCACCGGGACCACCGCCTACTCCACATGGAAGGTAAACAAACAAAGGGTGATTTTCATCAATTGTTATCTCTAACTCTTCTAATTGTTTTTTTAATCGAGATGCTGCCACTGCGTATCCTAAAAATAGGTCATGAGAATTTTCATCATCTATAAAATAACATGTAGGGTCCGCATCTGCTTGGAGTCGCCCTTCCTCTACTGCTTTACTATAATCTGAATCATATTCAATTACATTAACATTTTTGCTTCGAAGCAAGTCTTTTTTCCATTGTTTCGCATCAGCCGACATGTGAACAGTCACATTAAAGCCTAACTTTGCACTCATGATACCTATGCTAAGTCCTAAATTTCCAGTCGAGCCTACTACGATTGAATACTGTGAGAAGAATTTTCGAAACTTTTCACTATCTAAAATGGAATAGTCATCTTGAACCGTCAGCAATTGATGTTGAAGAGCTAATTCTTCTGCATGTTTGAGAACTTCATAAATCCCGCCTCTTGCTTTTATAGACCCTGATATTGGGAGGTGACTATCACACTTAAGCAATAATTCCCCTAATATAGGTTGTTGATAATCCTGTTCTAAGGCTTGTTTCATGGAAGGAATTCTTATTAAAGGAGATTCTATTATTCCATTCATCTTTTTTGTTTCAGGGAAAACTTTGGAAATATATGGAGCGAAACGTTTTAGCCTTTCTTCTGCGTCCCATACATCATCTTGAGTAAGGGGGGATTTATTTATTCCTGCTTTAAACTTTTCAGTATTAGGATTTAACCACAATATTTCCTCCATCGAGATGAGTTTGTTTAGTAAAGGATAGTGTTCTTTCAATGTTTGTAGATCACTAAAATTAATTTCTTTCACTTTTTTATTCCTCCTCATTGACTTAATATTAGTCATCAAAACTATTCGAAAAATAATTTAATAAATGTTAAATACAGTTTAACATGAACAACTTTAATTGTTAATTATTATTTAAAAGTGTTAAATTATAATTAACAATTTATGAATACTAAAGGACTCAGTAGCGCGCTGAGTCCTTTGATAAAATTAATTGCTTCCTTATTATATAGTATTTTTTTTAGTCATTTCCTGCAGCTTTATGAAGTGAAACTTCCTGAGATGTTTTTTTCTCCAATTGTTTATAATAAGCATATTTTTCTGGTACAAACGATAATGCGATAGCTGCTATAATTCCCGGGATTGCAAACGCAAGGAAATTCAATTGAATAGGTAAGGCAGCAGCAAGTAAGATGCCTCCAAGAGTTGGAGCGATGATGGCTCCGATCCTTCCAACTCCAGAAGAAACTCCAAGAGCGGTTGATCGAATGGCAGGTGGATAGTATTGTGATACAAAAGCATTGGCGATATTTTGCGATCCAATTGTGCATGCTCCTGCAATTGCAACTAGTATATAAAGGATAAACATGCTGCTTTTAAATCCTAGAAGGACTAAACAGACGGCTCCGATTACATACATTGGGATTAACAGTTTTTTAGGACCCCACTTATCAGATAATCTTCCAACAATCAGTGTCCCGACAATCGCTCCAAAATTGAGTACTATTAAAAATCTTAAACTTGAATCAATCGCATATCCAGCTTCAAACATTAATTTAGGAAGCCATGTATTTAATCCGTAGATCATTAACAAGCTCATGAAAAATGTAACCCAAATCATACTCGTACTTAGTCCACGTTTGTTTTTAAATAATTGTCCAACAGATGAACCGTTTTCAGTAAACGTTCTCATTTCAAATTGAACAGATTTAGAATAGGTAAAACCAGGATTCACTTTTGTGAGCATCTTGCTTAATTCTTGGTTACGTCCCTTCAATATAAGAAAATTAGGAGTTTCTGGAATCTGCTTATACATGATAGGCAGGAGTAGAAGCGGGATTCCAGCAATCCAAAAAATAATTTCCCACCCAAACTGAGGAATTAAGAAGATACTTAATGTTGGTGCCATCATTCCACCGACTGAATACCCGCAAAGTACAATGGAAACTAATGTGCTTCTGCTCGTTTTTGGTGAATAATCAGTCATTAATGCAATGATATTTGGCATAATCCCACCGAGACCTAACCCTGCAATGAAGCGATAAATTGAAAACATTTCGGGATTAGGAGCAAAACCGCATAGGGCTGTAAATAAGCTAAAAAGCATAATACATAATAGAATCACATTTTTTCTTCCGATTCTATCTGCTAATATGCCAAAGGATATAGCACCAAACATGACACCGATATACCCATAACTTCCTATTGTTCCGGCCTGAACTGTGCTTAACGACCATTCTTCAATTAAATAGGGGACTACTGAACCATAGAGTACAAGGTCATATCCATCAAATGCAATAATGAATGTGCACCAAAATAATAGTATGAAATGAAAACGGTTAAATTTACTCTGACTAATAACCTCTGTTGTATTAATATTCGCCATTTACATCCACCTCCTGAATAAAATTTGTAATGATTAACGTTTACAAGAAATACAATTTATAACTTAAACATGTTTATAATAATAGATAACATGTTTCTTAATAGTGATTATAAACTGATGTTTTAGTTTGTGACAAGTCAAAATTTTAAAAAAATTATATATTCACATTATTGGCAGTAATAACCAAAGTTGTATAACGGATATAAAAAAGCATCTCTTCATGTAGAAGAGATGCTTTTAAGTATGTCGACAGGTTTCTGGACTGAGTCCAGACTGTCCGAGGTCACAAATTATACTGTTTCTCGTTTGTATCCAAAACTTTCAGAAATTTCCTGACTGATTTTCACTAAATATTGACTAAGTTCTTCTTCTTCGTGCGTTGGAATTAAGTCAGAGAAACCAACAACTGTAATCGCTCCTAACAGTTTTTTTCTGTAGTTAAAAATTGGAAAGGATACTGATGAAACAGATGAAACAATTGGTTCCTGTGCAAATGAAATTTCTTTTTCTTTAATAAAATGACATTCTTTTTTAAACTGATTTACTTTATCTTCTGGGCTATTAGAAAGGCCATTCCTGAGCCACTCGCTAATGCTTTCTTCTTCTAGGAAGGTGGCAAATATTTTGCCGGTTGCAGAAAGGACAGGAAGAAGTGTTCCAACTTGAGCTCCGATATTAAACCCTTGATTTGTATTTACTTCTTTGATAATCATTGGCCCATTGAATGTCCATGTTGAATAAAGAACTGTACTTAAACTTTTGATATTAACTTCCTGCATATAAGGTGTTACTCGATCAACGACATTTTCCTCAGCACTGGCTGCCATCCCGTACTCTATTAGCTTACTTCCAAGTATATAGGAACCAGATTCTTTATTACGATAAAGAATCCCTAATTGAGTGAATGTATTTAAGTATTTATAGAGATTACTTTTTGTAATGTTCGTTAACTCATGAATGTCAGAAAATTTCAGTGGTCTTCCTTGTTTGGCAAGTAAGTCTATAATGCTCATCCCAACTTGTAACGACTGAATTGTTGTCCCTTTTTTAGGTTCCTGCATAGATGATATCCTCCTAACTCTATCTACTATCATAACGAATGAACACAGACAGTACAATTGATAATTAAAATGATAGATCCAATTATACATTAATAATTATAAAACTAAAAAGAAAATATTTTCTTAAAAATAATCAATAAAACTAAAAAAATATTTTAAATTTATTGACAAATTAGCAGAAGTAAATTAAATTAATTATAAGATTAGTGAACAAAGTTATCTATAATGATAATAGAATTAGAAAGGAGGGGTGCAGATGAAGAAATTTCTAGTCATGATTGAAAGAAAGCCTACTTTTACAGGAAGCTTACTTCAGGGCCATCGAGAATTTTTAGGGAACCTAAAAGGAACCTCCCTTGTCTATGCTGGAGGCTTTGAAGATCAGTCAGGTGGAGCTTACGTTATTCAAGCCAATTCTTTGGAAGAAGCACAAAAAATTGTAAGTAATGATCCAATGAATGAGGAAAATGAAACGGTTTACAAACTGAAGCAATGGAATTTTAGTTAATTTATTAATAAACATAAATCAAATGATTAGATGAGGAGAGAAACTATGAAACTAATTACATTTACACAAGCAGGGATTTCACGTATCGGAGCAATTGTTAATGAGGAAGTCATCGATTTACATGCTTCATACAAAGCATTACTAGAGTCAGAAGGAAAACTTCGCGCTAAGCAAATAGCTGAAGCACTTGTACCAGCAGACATGACTGGATTTTTACAAGGCGGTCAAGAAAGTATCGAACTAGCTGAAAAAGCAATTAACTATGCATTAGAACAAAAAGTAAATAATGGCTACCAACTTGTTTATTCATACAATGAAGTCAAAGTAGAAGCACCGGTTCCACAACCAGGGAAAATCTTTGCTGTAGGCCATAACTATCGTGAACATATTTTAGAAATGGGCCGTGAGCTTCCATCACATCCAGTGTTGTTCGCTAAGTTTGCGAATACAATTATTGGACCGCAAGACGATATTCCATTCCATCCAGTTTCAGAACAATTAGATTATGAAGCAGAATTTGCATTTGTGATCGGAAAACGTGCGAAAAATGTATCAGAAGAAGATGCTCTCGATTATGTCGCTGGATATGCAGTTGCCAATGACGTTACGTATCGTGATATTCAACGTCGTACACTTCAATGGTTACAAGGGAAAACAGTTGATGGAAGTTTACCAATGGGTCCATGGCTAGTGACGGCTGATGAAATTCCTGATCCACAAACATTAGAAATGGTCTTAACGGTCAATGGAGAAGAACGTCAACGTACAAATACGGCAAACCAAGTATTTACAGTTAAGAAACTCGTTTCATTTTTATCTAGCCTTGCAACATTAGAGCCAGGGGACATCGTTATTACTGGAACTCCAGGTGGTGTCATTCAAGCGATGGAACCACAAGTATGGTTGAAAGATGGCGATGTTGTCCGTGTAGAAATCGAGCAAGTAGGCGTGTTAGAGAATACAGTACGTTCTGTAAAAGGGGAGTAAGGTATGACACAACGTAATATTGAGTCTGTTAATAAATCGATTGATCGCATTCTTGAAACAGTGAAAGGTTTGTCAGAAGAGACGATCCGCTGGAAGCCAACGGAGGACGAATGGTCGATTATGCAAATCATCGCCCATATTGTAGAAGCATTGCCTTATTGGGTTAATGAGATCGAACAGCTTGTTGAGACACCTGGGAAAGTATGGGGGAGAAACCATTTACATGAGCCGCGTTTAGAAGCGGTGAAGCCAGAAACGCTTAATGCGATTTCAGTAGCACAAATGATTCAAGCACTTGAAGAGGTAAAAGGACAAGTTCAAGCAGGAATTGAAAAGCTAACGGCTGAACAACTTGCTGCTGAAGCGACAAGTGTGAATCCGAACTTTGGTACAAAACCGATCTCATGGATTATTGACCATTTAATTGATGAACACGTCAACAAACATGAAGGTCAAATCAATCGGAATCTAGCAAAAGTACCCAACTAAAAAAAGTAAGAGGGTGGAGTTCATATGGCAGAAAAAAATGACTTTTTTAAAAGTAAAATTGTCCAGGATTTTACGAGAGATATTCGGCAGTACAACCTTGGGCCGCTTTGGGAAGCAATTCCAGAATTAATGCACAAAACACCAGAGCCACATGCTGAGGCCTATCTTTGGCGTTGGGATCTATTAAAGAAGAAGTTAGATGAAGCTGCACAAATTTTCACACCGGAGCGCGGTGGGGAGAGAAGAGCGATTTATTTACAAAATCCAGGTTTAGATTATCGTCAACCATGGGGCTGGGCTTCAACGAGCCAAACGCTTTATGCTGCTGTTCAATTGCTCCAACCAGGTGAAGAGGCTCCATCTCACCGACACACGCAAAATGCACTTCGGTTTATTACACATGGAGAAGGTGCCTATTCAATCGTTCAAGGTGAGCGAATCTTTATGGAAGAGGGAGATTTTCTCATTACACCGAAGGATTTGTGGCATGGTCATGGTCACCTGGGAACTGAGCCGATGATTTGGATGGATGTTCTTGATATTCCAACCAAGTATATGATGGGTGGAACGTTCTTTGAACCATATCCAGAAATGCTTGAACAGCCGAAAGTGCCTGACAACTATTCGTCACAACGTTATCTGGGTGGGATGGTTCGCCCGATTTCAGATCGCAAGCCGAGTAAAGCTCCACTTGGTTCATATAAATGGAAACAAACATTAGCTGCAATTGAAGGGTTAAGTCAGTTTGACCCAGATCCTTATGATGGCTATGCTGTCGAATATATTAACCCATCAACAGGTCAGACGGCGAACCCAACGATTGCCGCTTGGATGCAAAAGCTTCCGAAAGGCTTCCATTCGAAAGCGCATCGCCATACACATTCAACGATTTATCAAGTACACAAGGGATCAGGTTACACCGTTATTAATGGCCAGCGTTTTGATTGGTCAAAAGGCGATTACTTCATTATTCCTAACTGGGCATGGCATGAACATGTTGCGTCAGAAGATAGTTTCTTATTCTCAGTTAGTGACTTACCTATCATGGAACACTTTGATGTTGAGAGAGAAGAAGCATACGAAATCGGAAACGGTCAACAAGAAGTAACAAGTGAATTTCAGCCAGTGTTAGTTTAAGAATCGTTTCAATTATAGAATAGGGGGAAAACGTTATGTTAAAATCTGAAGATACAATGATTATTGTTGGTGGAGGGATTGGTGGTCTGGCAGCTGCTTTAGCTGCAGCTGAGGCTGGGGAAAAAACGACAGTGCTTGAGCAAGCACCTGAATTTGGAGAAGTTGGTGCAGGGATTCAAATGGCACCAAATGCAATGGCCGTTCTAGATCGCTTCGGTGTCGCTGATGAAATTGCAAAAGTTGCTGTATTTCCAAAACGATTAGTCTTAAAAGATGTTTATACAGCTGAAGAGTTAACAACGTTAGATTTAGGAGATGAATTTAAAGAACGCTACGGTTTTCCATACATTGTGTTACATCGTTCAGACTTACACCGTGTTCTTTTAGAAGCTTGTCAAAAAAATCCGTTAATCACCCTTGTTACAGACCAACACATTGAAACTGTAGAGGAGTCAACAGAAGGTGTTGTTGTCACAAATGCCAGAGGAGAAAAGATCGTTGGTAAAGCGTTAATCGGGGCAGATGGTCTTAAGTCGAAAACTCGCAAACTATTTGTCGATGATGAGCTGATTTGTTCAGAGTATGTTGCTTACCGTGGAACGATTCCAATTGAAGAGATTAGTGACGATGCCAACATGGATGATGTAATTATGTGGATTGGTCCTAACCTCCACCTTGTTCAATACCCTGTACGTCGTGGTGAGTTATACAACCAAGTGGTTGTGTTCAAGAGCTTAACGTATAAAGATGGTGCAGAAGACTGGGGTACACCAGAAGAAATGGACCAAGTATTTGAAGGATCACATCCGAAAGTAGAAAAGGCCCTTTCATTTATTCAACGCCAATTCCGTTGGCCGATGTATGACAGACTTCCAATCTCAAATTGGACAAAAGGAAATATTGCACTACTTGGTGATGCGGCACATCCAATGCTTCAATACTTGGCTCAAGGTGGAGTTCAAGCATTAGAAGATGCCTCTTACTTAGCAGATATGCTTAAAAAACATGGTGCTAACTATGAAGACGCATTCAAAGAATACCAAGAGGAACGTATGCCAAGAACGGCAAAAGTTCAAACAAGTGCACGTACATGGGGAGAAATTATCCATGCGGAAGACCAAATTTCTGTTTTGTTAAGAAATACAATCTTCAAACAACGTTCAGCAACTGACTATAGTCATACTGATTGGTTATATAGCCAAAAATACGGGCAAGGATCTAAAAAGGTATCGATTAAGTAATCTGAGCTTTGATTAAAATACATGACAGTCCCTTGATAGTTAATGATATAACTATTTGGGGACTGTCTCTTTTTTATTCATTACAAGGGGATTGTGAAGTCGAAACATGGGGATTGCCCATTACGTTACATAATGGCTCGCTCCATCAGGCAGACCTAGGTTTCTTCGATGAGGATCATTGGGTCATTTGATAGAGTTATCCCTCACACTATTAATGAAACTTGAAAGGAAGCGGACATGAGAGACGTTATCTGTGACAAAAGAACGGTTTTCTGTAACCGAGCGGACATGAGAGGCCCTATTTCAATAAAACCTCTTCATTTTCATTGAGAATTAGGGGGATAAGGTCTGTCATGTCCGCGAAACATAAGAAAATAGGGTTTTTGAGTGAAATAAGGGCCTGTATGTCCGCGTAGCTAAAATAATAAAACAAAAGTTTGGTATGTACACCATAAGGAGTTTAGCAGTTTTATTTGCGAATAGAAATGGATTAGGGTAGGAGTATTTAGAATGTATGTTATGGTAAAGTTCTTAATAGAGTTGGTGGATTAGTTGTGAAATAATATAATGAAGTAACTATAGAATTTACTAGAGAGGAGTTGATGTATATGAAGCCACGTATTTCGGTAATAACATTGGGTGTAGATGATTTAGAGAGGTCATTAAATTTCTATCGGGATGGACTTGGATTACCAACAAAAGGTATTGAAGGTAAGGAATTTGAGCATGGTGCAGTTGCATTTTTTGACTTACAATCAGGATTAAAACTTGCACTTTGGAATCGGAGAAATATAGCTTATGATTCAAAAGTTAATCAGAGCGCAAAAAGCCCAACCGAATTTACAATTGGTCATAATGTTGGTAGTAAAGAAGAGGTCAATTTGGTAATGGAACAAGCAAAAAAGGCTGGTGCAGTTATTACAGTTCAACCGCAAGATACTTTTTGGGGTGGTTACTCTGGATACTTTCAAGACCCAGACGGGCATTTGTGGGAAGTAGTTTGGAATCCATTTTGGGAGTTCGATGAATAAATTCAAATTGCTTTTTCAAGTAAAGGGTAGCATTACTGGAACTACAGTAATGCTATTTTGCTTTTCTGATCATCTATATTTATTACCCAATATTGTTTTCTATCTGGTTTACGGTCTAGAAATCGAACTTACATTTTGTATATTGTGTAATTGGGTTTTAAGGCTTCACCTTTACACAAATTAACATTTCACTTTTTACTTTTATGGTAGAATGAAAGAAAGATGTGGAAATTTTAGGGGGTTATAATGAGGAAGTTATTATCATTAATCGTCATGATCATTTTATTATCAGGATGTAGTACAGAATTAACTTTTTCAGAAGTAAGCGAGGAAGCTGTTCATAAAGAGATTCGATCATTTATCAACGGTGCGAAGGATGAAAATGGTGTTTATCTATATTTTGATAATCAAGAATTAATGTATGTGTATTTGAATGGTACTAACGTTAACGAAGGTGAAATGCTTGTCCATTTTACAGATTTTGATGTGGAAGGAAGCGGAGACACAATGGACATTTTATATCGAGATGCAGAGACAACTGACATTTCGGATCAGTCATTACATTATGAACTTTTGTACAAAGTGAAGATAAATAAAGAATATGAAACGATCAGGCTTTTTCGCAATGATGAGGAAGTGTCTTTCGGGGGCATCTCTGGTAATTAATAGTTTTGTTATTCGTGATTTCGAAGGCCAAAACGGATACTATAGAAGAATATAAAGAAAGAATAGCGAATCGTGCAGCGACCCGCTATTCTTTTTCATTTAGGAAAAGGCTTTAATATCAAACACATAATGGACGACAAGAAATGTAATAATCATCATTATGATCCCAATGAAGGCTCCTGTTAATGCTTCCTTGATTAGGAAACTGTTTTCAGAAGATACATTTTCGGTTGTTTTTTCTTCGTTCATCATTTGTTCCTCCAAAATATATAAATTTTTAGTAATCAATTCATATTTTGGCGAGACAAGATGAAATACTTACTCTTATATTTAATCGGATAGAGGAGTTCTTTTCTTTTTAATAGGTAGATAGCGTTACTTATGTTTACAAAGAATCTGCAAAGCAATAAAAGAGTGATGACAAATAAAATAATTGTAAATAAAATGATTTCTGTCTGATTTGGCGGGAAAAATAAACTTGCGTCATTCACAGAATCAAATAGTTCAATTGTATTGTCCGTCCCTATTACTTTGCTTGAGGTTGTCAAATTCGATTCAGTTGTTACAAGCAATAAAGTAAGTATTAAGAAAATTTTAGACAGAGTAATGGATGTTTTCAAATTTATCACCTTGAGTCAGGTTAAGTGTATTTCAAAATATAGGTAGGCATTTTTATAAAATAAATTATACTCCAAAGTTAATATTAATCAATAGGAACAGTTTTGCAGTCATTACAAAAAGAATGGTGCAGCCATAACCACCATTCTTTTTGTATTGTATATGATTTAGATTTAGCTATTTTGGAAACCGTTCATTTGTTGCTCTGCCATTTGAACAAGGCGTTTTGTGATTTCGCCACCTACTGAACCGTTCGCACGACTTGTTGCATCTGGTCCAAGTTGTACGCCAAATTCTTGGGCAATTTCATACTTCATTTGATCTAACGCTTGCTTTACTCCTGGAACGACTAGTTGGTTACTATTACTATTGTTGTTGCTTGCCATCTTATACCATTCCTTTCTTGTAAAGTATTAAGTTAGATATCTAACTTGTAATCATTAAGGTGTACGAATAGTTACAGGATATTCATAATAGTCGATAGTATTATATTCCAATTGGTGACTGACACTTGAATCCTCGTAAAATAAAGGACTAAATCAAAATGCTCGAGAAAATATAAAAAAAGGTTTACGATAAACGTAAACAGTTTCGTACATATACAAATCGAGGAGAGGGTTCGGTTGCAAACCTTTCGAATTGCGGTGCGGCATTATGGGAAATGGACGGTGTTTTTTTATGACGGAAACGAAAAAATTGTTAGAGGCAGATTTATATAAGCCTATTCAAACCTTTTTTATCAAGGAAGGCTACGAGGTTTATGGCGAGGTGAAAGATTGTGATATGACTGCGGTCAAAGACGATGAATTAGTCGTAATTGAATTAAAGCTTACGTTGAGTGTTGATCTTCTCGTGCAAGCAACAAAACGGCAACGGATCACTGATCTTGTCTATATAGCCATCCCAAAACCGAAATATAATCTAAGGTCAAAGCGTTGGACGGATCTGTGTCATTTAGTTCGAAGATTGGAATTAGGGTTGATTGTTGTTTCTTTTACTGCAAAACGCAAAAGATCAGAGATTATTTTTCATCCGACCCCATTTGACCGAAAAAAACATAACAAGCGGAAAAGGGAGAATGTGTTGAAAGAAATAAACGGGAGAAGTGCTGATTTTAATATTGGCGGAAGTAATCGAACAAAAATTATGACTGCCTACAAAGAAAACTGCATACAAATTGCCTGCTACCTCGAACAATGTGGACCACTATCTCCGAAAAGGTTAACCCAGATGGGAACAGGGGGTAAAACGTCATCCATTTTACAGAAAAACTTCTATGGATGGTTCGAGCGGGTTAAAAGAGGAACTTATGTCATTAGTGTAAAGGGGATCGAAGAGTTAAAGCAGTATCCTGAGCTTGTCCAGTATTACTTAGAACAGATGAAAAAGGAAACAGAATAAAAGAAAAGTAACGGGTTACGTATAGAGAGTACTAAATTTACCCGTTACTTCAAAAGGACAAAAGCATTACAATTGTGTCTTCTCAGTTTTGATAGGATACCAGCCAGTTGTAAGAAATAATTTGTATTGCCAATGAACGACAACGAAGGTAGAAAAGGCTAAATAATAAGAAAACAGATAATTCCATTCTTTTTTATGCTCTAAATAGTTCGTCCAAATAAGTGAAGTTTCGACACCAAGTAAAATGAATGCCCACAGGAAATAGTAAACTAGAATTTTTAACCGACTTTTTGGAATATATTTTATAAAGAAATAGGCTAATAGCGGAAAAAAAGTAATATTAAGCAAAATTGGAGCACCGATGGTAGAAGCAACTGGTAATGGCAGGTTATCGTATTCCCACACTTCAAGGATATGGACGAGAATAAACTGCTCTAAAAAACGTAAATAACTAATTGTTAAAAGTGTCGAATAATAGTGGCGGAAATCAATACGTTTGCGCCACATAAGAAAAAAAAGAATTGCAATTGTACTATATATTAAAATGAGCATCATATCATCAACTCCTGAACTCTATCCTCGCATAAAAGCAGTATTGTATATAAATAAATGCAAAGATTATCCCATCTGCAAAGAAAGACATCCATAGATTCCACCAGAGATGGTGTTTAATTAATCCGTATTTGAGATAAAAATATTCAAAGATGATCGCACACACGACCCAAACAGCTGTGTAAATTATTTTCTTCGTAAGCTTTTCAGGGATAAATTGGATAAATAAAAAAGCTACAACAGGATAGATCCCAAAGTCGAGAAATAGTTTAACACTTTTGCTTGCAAGAGGCGGATCCTCGTAAGACCAAAGTTCATATTGCACCATGATTAAATCGGTAAACAAGCCGAGAAATGCCGAAAAGATAGCTGTTGGAAATAATTCAGGTATTCTTTTTTTATCCCCTAATAATGCAAATATGACCCATGAAAAAATAAATACTCCGATTGTTACCATATGCGTAAGTCTCCAAATTGAATCAAACTGGGAAAATTATTCAATAGTAATGATCCCTGTATTATTCAAGAATATTTGTTGTAATATCTTTAATAATTGTTTATTATTACCAAATGGATAGGATTTATGTACCGTTTATCTATAGAAGCAGAAAAATCGAAAGGTTCAAAGCCAGGCTTTTTTGACTTTTTTCAACCAAGCTCAGTATATTTTGGCTGGGTACCTTATGATGAAAACGGTGAAGTAGGGTTTCCGGAAAATCCTAACGGCTCTGGGTATGGCTTTGGTGAGAGACACATCGAGCATATAGTAAGTATTGATGAATATGAATTAGAATAATAGTAGAGATGGAAAGCCTTTAAGAAGATAAGACTTTCTAGATTTAATCCTCTATCCGACAGTCCATAGCAACTGTTCGGTTAAGGGATTTTTAATCTAGACAGGTATCTTGAATATGTATAGTAAGCCAAATAATAGTTTAACTATAAAAAAGTAAACAGATTTCTTTTTTCATGAATAAACCCTTCTTTATTATTAAAAATAACTGAGAGTTATTTATTTGATAGGAGATGAATTGATGAAAGAGAAAATGTTAAAGTTGATGTTAGCTGTTATACTTTTGTTTGGTTTTCAAATTTCGGATATCATGATCGCACATGCGAATGATGAAACTGGTCCGGGTGATGTTGAGCAGCAGCGGTGGTGGAAAAGGGACAAACAAGATAAAGCTGAGAGGGATTTTCCTGATCTTAATGGGGGACCTGAAGATCAAACTCGCCAGCAGCCACCGGTTGACATGAATATTTTACAACAGAAATATCCAGATACGTTTTTTTTACGTGGACGTACTGATCAAAATCGAATTGCAATCACGTTCGATGATGGGCCAGACCCACGGTTTACTGAAGAGGTCTTAAATGTATTAAGTCAGTATAATGTACCAGCGACGTTTTTCGTAATGGGATCGCGAGCTGTTGCTTATCCGGAAATGGTTCAACGGATGAATAATGAAGGCCATGTTATTGGAAACCATACATATTTCCATCCTAACCTTGCAAAAGAAGCAGATATTCCAACATTAGAGAGGGAAGTCTCAAGAACAGAAGACGCTCTTAATGAGATTGTTGGTTATCGAACAAGTCTATTCCGCCCTCCATATGGCTTTTTGTATGAAGAATTAGTCGAAACGCTTGCTGAAATGAATTATTCAGTGATCGGTTGGTCACTTGATTCTCTTGATTGGGAAGAAGATGGTGCAGACGCCATTGCTGCACGCGTAGTAGAGAACGTTCATCCAGGAGCAATTATTCTAATGCATGACGGTGCAGATTGGGACGGGGATCGAACATTTACAATCGAGTCTCTTCACCAAATCATTCCGACACTGCAGGAACAGGGCTACGAATTTGTTACTGTTCCAGAGTTATTGAATATTCCATTTGCAAAATAAGTATAAGCGGACAGTGCTAGCACTGTCCGCTTGTTTTCGTTAAGTAGCCTGTTGGAACGGAAATGAAATTTATCGAGGATGTTAGTCTTTGATAAGGACAAACTATACAAAAATGGTTAATTTCTGGAGGGTGATTATGTGCTTGACGTCCTCATTATTGGTGCTGGGCTTGCAGGACTTACTACGGCTGTAGAACTAACAAAAGCAGGCTATCAAGTCCGGGTCATAGAGGCACAGACGCGAGTAGGTGGAAGAGTTTTTTCGATCCCGTATGAAGGGGGCGCACTTGAACTTGGTGGACAATGGATTGGCCCAACGCATCATCGCGTGAAGTCGTTGGTCAAGGACGCTGGACTTACGTTAACAAAAACGTATATGAAAGGAAAAACAATCTATTCCAACCTTGACAAGGAAATGGAGATACAAACACAGCCATTTTCACTCCAATCAAAAGTAGAGTTGTTTCGCTTTAAAAGAAAATTAGAAAAGCTAGCGGAAACGATCCCAAAACAATTCCCATGGGAGGCTATCAACGCTCGTGCTTTAGATAGTCAAACCGTTGAAACGTATTGTAACCACTGGTTAAAAATAGAGACAAACAAAGTTTTTATCCAGCGAAAAATCGAGGAAATGTTATGTAATGACTTAACCGAAGTGTCGTTGCTTGATTTGTTATGGTGCATTCGTACAACAGGATCGGTTAACGATATTTTGGCTGGCGAGAAATATTGGTTGAAAGATGGAGTCCAATCATTGGTGCAATTTCTTGTCAAACAACTACCTCGTGATTGTATTGAATTAGGAATAGAAGTAGAAGAGATTCAATGGGGTAAAAGAGTAGTTACCGTTAGATGTAAAGCCAATAAAACATAGAATGCCAAAAAAGTGGTCGTTACCTTACCACCTGCTTTATGCGGCCGGCTTCGTTATGACCCTCCGCTGCCGGCTATACGAGATCAGATGACGCAGAGGCTTGGACAATCTTCCGTCATAAAATGTAATCTGATTTATACTCGTCCCTTTTGGAGAGAGTCTGAACTTACTGGCCTTTCCTATATAGGAGAAGGACCGGTCCATATGACAATGGATAGCTCGATTAGTAATGAAGTTGGTGTGTTAACAGCTGTTATTGCGGGAAAAGAAGCCCGTGCCGTTGATGAATGTACTGAGAGCGAACGTCGTGATACGGTAATACAGACGGTAGGACAACTTTTTGGAGAAGATGCAAAGACACCTGTAGAATATTTTGAAAAAAACTGGATTGCTGATCCGTTCAGTAGAGGTGGATATGGTGCCCACTTTGCTCCGGGTGTGCTGACGCAATTTAAAGATTCATTATTTCGTCCGATTGGGCCGATCCATTTTGCTGGTAGTGAAACGTCAACCGAATGGCGCTTATATATGGAAGGAGCGTTGGCATCTGGAGAACGTGTAGCAAAAGAAGTGATCAAAGAACTGATCAAAGAACTGAAGTGAAAGACAAATAATAATAGGGATGCCTAATAAGTGACATCCCTTTAATTTACCTTTGAAATGTTAATATCAAATCTTTGGTGTTACTTACCTTTTTTTCTTTTTTGATGGATCTACTGTAACATTCTTTTTGATGACTTCTAAGGTAACTTGAACTTGTAGCGTCATTTCATCCAACTTAGTAATACTAACCACTTTGCCTTTACGTTTTTTGATTTTTACATTATCACCAACGGATGGCACGTTTTCGAGCAGCTGACTTAATAGCAGGTTTTTGTTTTCATAGTAATGTACAGTAATCATTCTTCTCACCTATTTCATATGGTATCTCTTACTTAACAATGATCTTAGAGACCCCTCCATATAAAATATATGATGAAAGATCGTTTTAGACACTGATTTACTGACTGCGTTGAAAAAAAATTATTAGGATATTCATTGAAAACAATTCACAAATTATACATTGACCAAACAGGTCATCTTTTGTTATATTGAACATGACCGGAGTGGTCAATTTCTCTGAAGAAAGGAGCTAATTATAATCAATTCAAGTTTTTACAGTCTGGAGCTAGAGAAACAAGAACGAATTATCAATGCTTGTATTAAAGAATTTGTTCAAAGTGGTTTTGAAAAAGCATCAACCAATGAAATTGTAAAAGAAGCAAAAATATCGAAAGGGTCACTTTTCAACTATTTTAATAATAAGAAGGATTTGTATAATTTCTTACTTGAACATGCGATTGAGATCATTGAAAAAGTCTTTGAGGAAACTGATTTTAGTGAAAGTGACATATTTGAAAGACTGAGAAAGATAGGAATAATAAAGTTTAAGTTCCAAAAAAAATATCCCCAAATATTTGATTTTCTTAAGGCTATTAGAGAGGAAAAATCACCTGTAGTGATTGAAGACATTAATCAAAAAACGAATGCAAGTCTTGAAAGCGGCTTAGAAAGAATTTATGAAAACATAGATTGGTCAAAATTCCGGGAAGATGTTGATATCCAAAAAGCAATAGATATTCTTAATTGGACAATGATTGGATTTGGAGAAAGAGAAGTAAAGAAATTAAATTCTTTTAGTGAAATTCATATGGATATACTCAACGAATGGAACAGCTATTCAGAGCTTCTGAAGAGTTGTTTTTATAAAAAAGAGGGTGAATAATATGAGTTTATTAAAAGTGACCAATTTAACAAAAGAATTTGGAACGTTTACGGCGTTAGATCGTATCAGTTTTGAGGTGAAAAGCGGAGAAGTATTTGGATTTATTGGTCCAAATGGTGCAGGTAAGTCTACAACCATCCGTGTCTTGCTCGGTATTCTCAAGGCATCAAAAGGAGAAGTGAAAATTTTTAACAAGGACGCCTGGGATGATGCTGTAGAGATTCATAAACGGATTGCCTATGTACCAGGTGATGTTAATCTATGGCCGAACTTAACCGGTGGTGAAGTTATAGATCTTTTTGCCAAATTAAATGGAACAGTGAATAAAGCAAGAAGAGACGAGTTTATAAAACGATTTAATTTAGATCCTACAAAAAAATGCCGGACGTATTCGAAAGGAAACAGGCAAAAAGTGGCTCTAATTGCTGCCTTTTGTTCGGATGCGGATTTCTATATTCTAGATGAACCAACCTCTGGTCTTGATCCATTGATGGAAAATATTTTTCAGGAATGCGTGCTGGATATAAAAAGGCAAGGTAAAAGTGTGCTGCTTTCTAGCCATATTTTATCCGAGGTAGAAAAGCTTTGTGATCGTGTTTGCATTATACGTCAAGGAAAAATCATTGAAACAGGTTCGCTAAACGAGCTTCGTCACTTAACACGTGCACATATGCTTGTCCAAACAAAGCAACCAATAACAGGACTGGATGAGCTTACGGGTATTCATGAAATAGATCACAAAGAGCAAGGAGTTTCTTTTCAAGTTGATACTGAGCAGATAGATTTAGTTATCAGACATATTAGTCAATTTGGAATTGTGAAGCTGGAAAGTGCACCGCCAACTTTAGAGGACTTATTTATGCGCCATTACGAAGGAACGGAGGGAACAGGAGTGGGAGGTGTAAAATAATGCATAGTAATCTACTCGACAAAACTGCTCCTCTTGCTGCATTTATTTTCCGGCTTGATCGGATTCGAATTCTGTTATGGATAATCGGGCTCACCTTTTTTACACTTATTGTTCCTCTTTCGTTTATGGGTTTATATGGTTCTCAGCAGGAAAGAGATGTTATGGCACAAACAATGGTGAATCCTGCAATGACAGCAATGGTTGGCCCTGGTGATTTAGCGAATTATACGATAGGTGCAATGACAGCTCATCAAATGTTACTAATGACAGCTGCTGTAGTAGGATTAATGAGTATTTTGCTAGTTGCCCGTCATACGAGAGGTGATGAGGAGGATGGACGCTTGGAAATGATCCGTTCTTTACCGACTGGTCGCCTTTCATATTTAAATGCAACTCTTGTGGTGATTACAGGGACTTGTGTTGCTTTAACATTAATTAATGGTCTAGGCCTCTATGCACTTGGAATTGAAAGTATGGATTTAGAAGGATCATTACTTTATGGTGTGGCATTAGGAGTTACTGGCTTATTTTTTGCAGGAGTGACTGCAATTTTTGCTCAGCTGTCAGAAAGTTCACGGGGAACGATTGGTTATTCGATTGCCGTACTATTAATAGCCTATCTTGTTCGAGCCATTACTGATGTAAGTAACGAATCATTATCATGGATTTCCCCATTAGGGTGGGTAACGAAAGCAGAAGTTTACTCAGCAAACAATTGGTGGCCAATCGGGTTAATGTTTGGAGCATCGTTACTTCTTTTTCTTACAGCGAATTATTTGAACGCTATTCGTGATTTAGATAGAGGGTTTTTACCTTCAAAGCCAGGGCGAAAATATGCTTCAAGTTTCCTGCAAAGTCCAATAGGTCTGGCATTAAGACTGCAAAGAACCGGGTTGATTGCTTGGGCGATTGGTATGTTTGTGTTAGGGGCTTCTTATGGTTCTGTTTTGGGTGATCTTGAAGCATTTTTTGCTGATAACGAAATGATGATGCAACTTCTGCAGCCTGCAGAGGGGGTTACATTAACAGAGCAATTTATTCCGATGTTAATGATCGTCATTTCTTTATTGGCGACTATCCCGCCTGTGATGGCAATGAATAAGCTACGTGGTGAGGAGAAGAAAGAACGAATTGTTCACCTTTTGGGTAGAGCTGTTTCGAGAAAAAAGCTATTAGGCAGTTACTTATGTATCGCGATAATTAATGGTTTTGTGATGATTTCACTAGCTGCTCTTGGACTTTGGTCTGCAGGAACTGCTGTTATGGAAGGTGGCCTCTCCTTTGCAATGATTTTTGGCGCAGCACTTTCCTATTATCCAGCCATGCTTGTCATGATTAGTATAGCCGTTTTTCTTATTGGTGTTCTGCCAAAGTTCACAAATTTCATTTGGTTCTATGTATTTTATTCGTTTATCGTTTTGTATTTAGGTGGTTTATTTCAATTTTCTGAATGGGTCGGTAAAATGTCGCCATTTGGTCATGTGCCACAGGCACCAATTGAGGAATTCTCTATTATGACACTAATGTTATTATGTATGGTTGCATTTGTATTGTTTGTGATCGGATTTGTCGGCTATAATCATCGGGATATTGAAAGCTAAACTGCGGAAATACCATTTATTTACCCAGATCCACTAAAGTTTCATTTGGAAATAGGAACGGACAGAAAGAGGATGTCTCATAGCAAAGGAACAGTCACCTCGAGCACAAAATACTGTGATAAAGTCACTATATTTTGTGATTTTCGAGGAGAGCTGGACCTTATGAGACATCCTTTACATTAATGATTATTAGGATGTTTCAATTGAGACTTACTGCCACGTTTGGAGTTATAATGTTTACCTCTGCTGTTATCACCAGGTGCTACTTCTTGACCAAACTCGGTGTTCAGCTTTCCGCCATTTTTTGGTGAGCTTTGATTTTTACTGCCTCGATTGTTACGCTTTGTCATGACCTACACCTCCTTTTTACCACACATTCATATCATTCCAAGCTTTACTTGTTTCATTACACAAAACCCCTCAAGAGCGAACTAGAAAATATTGTAGAATACTATACCGATCACATATTTCACTGTATCATTATGTACATAATGCTATAATGAAAGGGTACAAATTAGTTTTGGAAAAAAATGAGGGATAAAATGAAAACATATATGCTAAACGGATTCGGGTGCTTTATTTTAGCAATGGGGATTTGGCTGACTAAAAGTGCCCATATAGCAACATCAGGAGCAGCGGGGCTTGCGTTGACAATAGTCCATGTATCGGGACTTCCATTCTTTTTCATGTTTATTTTAGTGAACTTCCCTTTTTTTCTCTTATCCTATTGGAAATTGGGGTTGCAATATACGTTAACATCAACGTTCTCAGTCGGATTTTTATCATTATTTACGTTTCTCGCTGTCACTTTACCTGAGTTTGACATCCACCCTTTTGCAGGAGCTGTGTTTGGAGGATGTCTCGTTGGAGTGGGGGCTGTTGTGATTTTTCTAAGTCGTTCTTCAATGGGTGGAGCAACAATATTGGCGGTATTCCTACAGCAAAAATACAAAATGGACCCAGGAAAAGTCATTTTCTTTTTTGATAGTACGGTGTCGCTCATTACGTTTTATTTTTTAGGGATGAAAAATGGGTTTTATACATTATTAAGTATCTTTGTTTGTTCTGCTGTCATTAGTTATTTTAAAAAGATCATCAGAGAGAAAAATGCAATTGCAGAGAGAAAATTAGAAAAAGCAGGATAATTTTGGGGTATTTGTGATAAAAAATAATTTTGACACGACAAGTTTTTTTCGCTTGTCGTGTCTATTCTTTTAGTACCCGAAATAGCGATAGCGGGTTCTTTTGCACTCGCTGCAGTTTGAAACTTCGTATGATTGCCATAGGATACTGCTGTTTATCCCGTACTGCTGGCAGCCTCCTTTTTCGCATCTTTTCCAATAGCCACGACCGTCCCAGTATATGCAACAATATAACTTTTCACGCTGCATTCTGAAAGGATCCCAACCAGGTAAGTAATAATGGTACATCACAAAGCTCCTTTCATATAAAATCATCCTATAGTATTCAAGTGAGATGAATATCGTGTAGGACATATTACTTAAAATCATAGAAGAAATATCCAAAAAAGGATGGCTTTTTTAATTGAGAAAGTGAACGATATCGAAGAGAATAGGTAAAGTGTGTTTACTTTTTTGATTGGGGAAGGGGCGGTGATGATGTGAGTACAAAAGAAATGAAAGAAGTGTATTGGCTCCGTGTCATTGCTTGTTTAAGTGTTGTCTTAACTCATGCGGTGAGTAAGGTTATCGCTGACTTTTCTCTATCTGGTGATTTACGCGTTGTCTATCGGACACTTCAAATGATATTACTATACGGAACACCGATGTTTGTGTTAATTTCAACGATCGTGATGACACATGCATACAAAGAAAACATTCCGAAAGGCTTCCTGTTAAAAAGAGTAAAGTACATTTTGATCCCATATTTAGTTATGGCAACATTTTATGCGAGTGATAAATACTACAGATATAACTGGACTTTCATTGATTTTACTAAAGAACTCGGTTATAACTTCATCGGTCAGTGGCACGGATATTTTGTTTTAATTATTTTTCAGTTTTATATGTTACATTTCCTATTTGTCAAATATATGCACAGGTTTAAAGCTTCGCATGTCCTATTTGTGACGTTTTTGATTAGCGTCGGGTACTGGGGCAGTTTCTATTTTTACTTTATTGACTATGTCAATCATTCGAGTTATCTGACGCTTTTCTTTTCAAGAATCGTCTTTATAGGATGGTTATTTTATTATGTTGTCGCCTATTATTGTGGTAGAAATTATGATCGTTTGATTGAAATGTTGAATAGAAATTGGAAGCTCATTGGCTTCGGTTCTGTAGTCTCGCTTGGGCTTGTTCAATACATTTACCATTCGGGAATGCTCATGCGAGTGACATCTGCTCGTTTTGATATGGTTCCTTATACGATAATGTTATTCCTGCTTTTTTTCTTTTTCGTTTCAAAAGTAAAACGAATTCCTGGCTGGGTTATTTCATTTAGCGGCTATTCGTACGGGATTTACTTACTGCATCCGTTTATTCAAAATGTAGTAAGCCGAATGGTTCATATACCAGAGTCAGCAGAATTTTCATATATGATTGTTCAGTATACGGCTGGCGTTGTTGTTCCAATCGTCATTATAACCCTTCTATCTAAGTTGCCATTCGGTGCATTTATCATTGGGAAAATTAGGACGCGAAAGAAAGTGTTCAGAGGAAGCGAAAAAGCAAAAGCTGCTTAAGTGCGATGTATAATTCCCTTTTCTCTCCTCATAATAAAAAAGGGGTGATCATATGGCAAAACGCAATGGGAAAACAGATGCAGAGCAAAAGAATAAACGATCAGGTAAAACTGATTCAGAGTTCTCGAAAGAACTTGGCAGTGCTGCGGCAAATCGAGCACACAAAGAAAAAGTGAAAAAGCAAAAATCATCCAAAAACCAAGGTGAATGGCAAGGGATGCGCTGATTTAATTTTGAATGCAACAATGAAGTCTTCCTGTACAGAGGCAGGGGACTTTTTTTGTTGGAGCTTAATAGAATAGAAAAACTGCACCTCCAATTGTTAGATGGTGTCCAACAATTGGGGTGCAGTTCATTAAAGAGGTTTTTGAGATGCCCATTCTTTGTTTACGATTGTTGTTTTAATAAATCTTATCGCCGTTAAAGATGGAATTTTTCACAACGACATAATCGACATGACGGATGGCATCGAGTTTGTTTCCACCTGCATACGAAATTGAAGACTGAAGATCTTCTTCCATTTCCTTTAATGTATCCTGTAATGAACCTTTATGCTCAACATACATCTTTTTACCTTCTACATTTTTCTTTTCACCTTTTTGAAATTCTGAAGCTGAGCCAAAGTATTCCTTACAAAGCTTACCTTCAATCTCAATTGTATCTCCCGGAGATTCTTCGTGGCCTGCAAATAATGATCCAATCATCACCATGCATGCACCAAATCGAACCGATTTCGCGATATCACCATGTGTTCGAATTCCGCCATCAGCAATGACGGGCTTGCTTGCTGCTTTTGCGCACCAGCGAAGTGCCGCTAACTGCCATCCGCCTGTACCGAAGCCAGTTTTTATTTTCGTAATACAAACCTTCCCAGGTCCAATTCCTACTTTTGTCGCGTCTGCCCCGGCATTTTCTAATTCTCGTACTGCCTCAGGTGTACCGACATTCCCTGCAATAACAAAACTATCAGGCAGGAGTTGCTTAATGTGATGAATCATTTTGATAACGGCATTGGAATGACCATGGGCAATATCAATCGTAATGAATTCTGGTATAAGCTGTTTGTCAGCTAATTGTTGGACAAATTCATATTCATCATCTTTGACACCGACACTAATCGATGAGTATAAGCCACGTGAAATCATATCCTCAATAAAAGAGATCCGTTTCTCAGGCTGGAACCGATGCATGATATAAAAATAACCGTTTTCGGCCAGATAAACAGCAATCTTCTCATCAATAATCGTTTGCATATTTGCGGGTACAACCGGTAATTTAAAAGTACGATTTCCAAAGGTTACTGATGTATCGCATTCAGTTCGGCTATTTACGACACTTTTTGCTGGGATTAACTGAATATCTTCATAATCAAAAACGTTATCCATGATGTCACTCCTAAATTTTACTAAACGCCATTTGCTGTCAATGAAATTTTGTAAATAAGTAGGCTATAATTTCATATGGAGTTAGGTTGGCCTGATCAATTAAACGTTATGCATTCCTAACCTAAACGAACGAGTTGTTTTAGTGCTTTTATATTTTAGCTCCAAATACTGTATTATTAATCTTGGATGTCTTCATCACTACGGTATTCTAAAATATCACCAGGTTGACATTCTAAAGCCTTACAAATCGCCTCTAAAGTTGATAATCGAATGGCCTTTGCCTTGCCATTTTTCAAAATAGATAGGTTAGCCATTGTGATTCCAACCCTTTCCGAAAGTTCTGTCACGCTCATTTTCCTTTTTGCCAGCATCACATCAATATTGATTATTATTGCCATGTTATTCACCTCAGACCGTTAAGTCATTTTCCGATTTTATATTAATAGCCTCTTGTAAAAGTCTTTGGAGAACGGCAGCAAAGACAGCAATGACCATAGGAGCAAAGATAAAGATCATTCCGATCAATATAACACCTGGGGCATCGTCTACCTCACCTACAATATAGAAGAGTGGCAGACCAACAACATACAAAATACTAATTGTGGTTGCACAGTTTTTTATATTCTTTAAAGCTTTAACAGATAATTCCGAGAAAGCTTTGTTCTTGTCAATATAACTTAAAAGTTTAAACGCTTGATATAATGCACCGTAAAACGGTAGCGCTGATACATACATAATGATTAAAATTCCATACAGCACATAAGCCATCTTTACACTGCCTTCTGCTGCATCCTTAGCAATCCAAGGTAAGCCAAATATACATAAAGCAAGAACTGGGAGTCCAATGAGAATAACAGCGATCTTTAAAAAGAGTGTTGATCCTCGTTTCATAAAAAGCACCTCACTTATTTATTGTCAATTTGAATTTACCATGTTATTTATCGTTTTACAATAAATTTTTATCTAATTTAATAATATTTATGTTGTTATTCAAGTAAAAATCATAGGCGAATATAAAAAGAATTCCTCATTAAAAAGAAATGCTTTATAACTTTACTTATTCAATTTAATATCAGATTAATTAAGAGTTCTTCATCCTTTAGATAGAATTAATGCTTCTTCTACTGTTAAAATTTCTTTGCCTTTAGTATGATAATTAAAACAACTTAAGTAACCCCATAGGAAAGGGATAAATTATCAATACAACTAATGCTTATAATGGGATTGGAGCGGTACCGTTGGATAATATTTATTTAGATTACAATGCAAGCACACCGATTGATTCAGTCGTTATTGAAGTCATGATGCCTTATTTTTCAAAAGGATTTGGGAACCCTTCTTCAAGTCATTGGGCAAGTACAGATGTACGTGAAGCGATTACAAATGCGAGAAGCAATGTGGCTGGCTTAATCGGCTGTGAGCCGGATGAAGTTGTTTTTACAAGTGGAGGCAGTGAGTCAAATAATCATGCCTTAAAGGGTGTGTTTACCGCACTAAAAGCAAAAGGAAACCATATCATCACGACGAAAATTGAACATCCTGCGATTATAAATCCTTGCAAATTTTTAGAGTCAATTGGTGCAGAAGTTAGTTACATTGATGTTGATCAATATGGGGTAGTGAATATTGAGCAAATAGAAGATGAGATTAAAGAAAATACCATTCTTATATCGATCATGCATGCAAATAATGAGATTGGAACCATTCAGCCGATTTGTGAAATTGCAAACATAGCAAAGAAACATAACATTATTTTTCATAGTGATGCAGCACAATCAATCGGTAAAGTTCCAGTAAAGGTTAGTGAGCTTGGGGTTGACTTACTTTCAATAGCCGGACACAAATTTTATGCCCCAAAAGGCATTGGAGCACTTTATATTAAGAGGGGTACCCCAATCGCATCATTCATACATGGAGCCGGTCATGAGGCAGGAAGGCGAGCTGGAACTGAAAATACCCCTCTGATTGTTGCACTAGGTAAAGCCAGTGAATTAGCAAACAAAAATATGGTGCAGATAGACAGTATTCAGAAACTTAGAAACTATTTTTGGGAAGAACTTAAAAATTTGTTCGGAGATGATGTTGTTTTGAACGGTAAATTAGAAGATATATTACCGAATACATTAAATGTCAGCTTTGTTGGTCGAGTGGGAGCAGATATACTAGCGCAAGTTCCCCAGATCGCAGCGTCGACGGGATCGGCATGTCATTCAGGAACCGTTGAACTTTCAGCTGTATTAAAGGCTATGGGGATTAGCGAACATATCGGAAAAGGAACGATTCGGTTTAGTTTAGGTAAATATACGACAAAAGAAGAAATTGTGAAAGCCATACAATTATTAGAAAAAGTTATGAAAAAATAACTCAATAATCAATCAGAGTTTAAATCCGCTTCTGTCAAGATGCGGATTATCGTAAGCGTAAAACATCAAAAAGTTCCTGTATGAGTAATACTCTACAGGAACTTTTTTAGCAAGAGGTATTAAGTTAACATTTTGTATGATTAAAAGCACTTACCCCTACAATGATTAATAAGATAAATAACACTACAATTAAGATAAAATCATCGTAACGTTTAGTAGGAGGACAGCCATAAGAATATGCAGGAGCTGTATAGGTAGGCATAGGTGGAACATTTGCGCCAAGTGTCGGAGCTGCATTTACGTTAGAATACATTTCCATCTTCCTTTCATTTAGTATATCTGACACTACATATCATACTCACAGAGGTCAAATTGGAGCCCGTCTATAATAAAATTGGGTTAATGTCAGGGATTGTGCGAATCTATTCCATTTTTACACCTTTATTAATTGATTTAGATAATGCAGATATTGTACATATGATATGGAACTTTTGTTATGGTGCCTTATAGGATGTTGCAATTTATAGCCGCGTTGACTTCGCTCTGGACTTACAAATCTGGCTAAATAGCTAAATGAAGGCCTTGTTACTAAGTTTGTGAAATAAGAAGATTGATGACTGCCCGGTATTCTCTTTTCGTTTAGAATTTCAATCATTTGTTCAGCAGTTCTTATTGAAAATCCATGCCCAAAAAATCTGCCATCGTTAAGAAGAACGGCATTAATTCCTCTATACCATGGCGTTCTTGGATCATAGTCGGGATTATTAAAGTAAACAACATCGCCGGGTAAAAAATGATTTGAATAAAAGGTGAAAATACCAAGGTCAGAATCAGTATGCCAACTATATAAATAAAGATTTTGAAACAGAGAATCAAATAAATGAGTGCCAATACTATTGAGAACAGCATGGTAAATGACGATAACAGAAGCGGTTGCGCATTCAAATGCATATAATGAGCTGTTTCGGTAAATGTCTTGAATCGCATCAGAAGGTTTCACACCAGGTTTTAATTGGAATCCTCCTGCCGGTGTTAAATGCCAGTATTGTGGATTACAGCGTGCATATTCAAAGCTCGTAAAAGCAGCTTGACTTTGTTTCATTTCTTTTGCGCTGTTTATGATGTTTTTTCGTACTTTGAGTTCAAACGATAATTCAGTGAGGGAAGAATAAGAAAAAGAAACAGGTGCGTCTTGCATATGTTTAATGATTGTTTTTTCAATATCCCCAAGTTGCCAGTTGTTATTTAGTTGAAACGGAAACCCTGATATTTGTATCATACAATCCTCCATTTAAACTTGCATTTCATCTGTATTACTACCAATCGTATTCACGTTTCGTATTAAAAATGTTTTTCTATAAAATAGAAGTTTATGAATATTTCTTTGTCATATAAACTAACCTGTTTTATCTGAAAATTATAACTTTAATTTATAATCACAGTATGAACAAAACAAGGAGTGATGATTATGACAAATATCGAATTATCCCTATATACCGAAGAAGAACTTTACTGGGCTAAGTATCAATTGGACAAGCAGAAAACGTGTCATAATCTAAACGGATCCGATGAACACGTGAATAAGTCGTTTGATACTAGAAAAGGTGACAAGGATGAAACGGAAGAGATTTAGTAGATAGCGGTTATATTTTCAAACCATATTAGGAAAGGATTGATGGATAGTGAAATTTGTTAATAAAGATGCTGTGGTAGAGAAAGAAATAATTACTAGATTTATTGAACTGATACGACTAAATAAACATGTTAAATTGAATAAATCCAACCCAACGATGGCGTATAACGTACGTGAGTTTCTAAATAAAAATAACATTTCATCGGCACAACTGCTTAAAACACTTGAAAGTTCAATGATAACAGCCTATTTTAAAATAGCGTTTCCGATTGAAATTATAGAAAACACACAATTCACGGATTTCCACTGGATTGATAATCAGGTAGTTTCATAATAATGTAGAAGTCAGGCTGTCGGGATGAACTCGACAGCTTTTTTTACTTTAATTACAAGGAAAATAGGAATAAAATGTAATAAGGCTGTTAAGATCTAGCTATAACAGAATAAATAGAAAAAAATAAGGAGGAAAATTTAATGTCTAAAAGTAATGAAGTTGAATTGGAAATTGACAAACCTAAGAAACCTGAACCTCAAATGGAAAGAAAGGAAGGTGAACCGACATCAGCATTTAAAGGAGCATCTTGGGCGGCGTTATTAGTAGGTGTTACAGCCTATTTGATAGGATTGTTTAATGCAACAATGCAGCTGAATGAAAAAGGTTATTATTTTGCCGTTTTAGTATTTGGATTATATTCAGCAATTTCTTTACAGAAAGCAGTAAGAGATAAAGAAGAAGGTATCCCTGTTACTGGCATTTATTATGGTGTTAGTTGGTTTGCACTAATTATAGCTATATCATTAATGGCAATTGGTTTATATAATGCTGAAAGTATCATATTAAGTGAAAAAGGTTTTTATGGTATGGCCTTTGTTCTTAGTTTATTCGCAGCAATAACGGTTCAAAAAAATATTAGAGATACACAAAGAGCAAGAGAAAAAGAGTTAAAATAAAGGCTTTAATACCTGGGTCATTGAATTAATTAATTGGGTATCAGTCAAGATCTTGTTTTTAACGGTTTTAGAGAATAAGATTAATAGATTTTTCTATTTCGAGTGCGTTCCTGTCATAAGGCAGGAACTTTTTCCATTGCGGATCTAGGAATATAGTCTTTTGTTATTGTGTAAAAGAGATGCAGAATAGTTGATTGATAGTCAAAAATGTTGTAATATTCTGATTAGTAACTGTAATATTTTAGAAAATTTTATAGAAAGAATATCAAATCCTATTAAAACGGGATGTATAATAGTTTTTAGTGGCATTTTTGCGGTAAGAGATATTGAATCATGTTTTTCGTAGTATCAATACTTCAATTCAGTTACATATCTGGGGGGAACACGATGGGAGATCAAAATTATAGATGGAGCAATAAACAAATAAGAAACCATGTAGCGGTCATTGATAATGAAAGGAGTCCGCATCTGATTCTGAAAAACGCTACCTATTTAAATACGTATTTGGATCAATGGGTTGTGGCAAATATTTGGATATATGAAGATCGAATTGTTTATGTTGGCGAAAATCTTCCGGAAGATGCAGAGGAAACGGAAGTTATTGATTGTCAGGGGCAATATGTAGTACCTGGATATATTGAGCCGCACTGTCATCCTTATCAGCTTTGCAATCCTGTTACGTTTGCAAAATATGCCGGGCAATTCGGGACAACGACTTTAATTAGTGATAATATAGCACTTTTCGTTGAGCTTCCTACGAATGTTGCTTTTGAATTATTGAGAGAGTTTAAAAACATTCCATCAAGTATGTATTGGTGGAGTCGCTTTGATGCACAAACTGAGCTGCCGAATCATCACGATATTTTTAATAATGAAGATGTAATGTCTTGGATCGAGCATGAAGATGTGCTGCAAGGGGGAGAGCTGACGGGGTGGCCGAGGTTATTAAATGGAGACGACCAAATGCTTTCCTGGGTACAAGAGACAAAGAAGCTGCATAAGAAAATAGAAGGGCATTTTCCTGGAGCTTCCGAACTTTCGTTAGCAAAATTTATGTTGTTGGGCGCTGATTGCGATCATGAAGCAATGACAGGCCAAGAAGCACTTACACGCCTCATGCAAGGATATACAGTATCTCTTAGACATTCATCTATACGTCCAGATTTAGATATTCTTTTAAAAGAATTACTAGAGTTAGGTGTGAAAAAATTTGATCGTTTTTTCTTTACCACCGATGGATCTCATCCTTACTTTTATGAAAACGGATTAAATGATGTACTGATTAAAAAAGCGATTGATCATGGCATTCCACTCATTGATGCTTATAAAATGGCAAGTTATAATGTTGCCCGCTATTATAATTTAGAACATTTACATGGGTCCATTGCGACTGGCAGAATCGCGAATATAAATCTATTAGAGAGCAAAGATAATCCGACACCGATTAGTGTCATCGCAAAAGGGAAGTGGATAAAGAAAGATGGAAATGATACGAATGATACAACGTCGATCGATTGGGACAAGTACGGACTACCTCCCCTATCTATAAAGTGGAATTTAGAAGCGGAAGAATTTCAGTTTTCAAACTCAATTGGTATTCACTTAGTAAATAATGTCATTACTAAACCATATGAAAGCAATCTTGATGTGAATTGTGATGAATTATCATTAGACCATGATGAATGTTTCATGATGAGGATTGCCAGAGATGGATCTTGGCGAATCAATACATTGGTCAAAGGATTTGCTAAGCAACTTGGAGGATTTGCGAGTTCCTATTCCGGTACGGGAGATATTTTACTCATTGGGAAGAGAAAAGCAGATATGCAAATGGCATTTGAACGTATGAAAGAAATCGGCGGCGGAATGGTCTTGGTGGAAGAAAATCAAATCATTCACGAAATGCCTCTGCAATTACGGGGAATGATGTCTAACCTAGATATGGGCACTTTAATAAACGATGAGAAAAAAATGATAGCTTTACTAAAGGAAAGAGGATTTCAATATGATGATCCTGCCTTCACATTATTATTTTTCTCTGCCACTCATTTGCCATTTATTCGATTAACACAAATAGGTTTATATGATGTAAAAAATAGTGAAGTTTTAGTACAGCCGACGAAAAGGTGAACAGGATAGCCGGTGAGCTTTTTTATTGAATAGAGATATACTTTAAAAAACACTCTGTCATGACTAAACCAAATGACAGAGTGTTTCGTTTTATTTGATTTGTATTCTGACCAATTTAACAATTATGTGTTTCTTGCCAGTAAGTTTTGCAGAAGTCTTCTCGGTAAAAAACGAGTGAGCCGGATTGCTGCGGAAAAGCGTTTTCCAGGGATAACAACGGGTTGTCCATTTTCTAAAGCACGGTATCCTGCTTCAGCAACGCGGGCAGCTGATGTTCCGTATTGATTAAAATACTTTTCCAATTTCCCGACATTTGCCACTTTTGCAAAATTCGTTTTTGTCGGGCCTGGGCAAAGAGCGGTGACGACGAAATTGCCTTTCCCTTGGAGCTCTGATCCTAAAGATTCGGAAAAAGAGAGAACAAAGGCCTTTGTAGCGGCATAAACACTCATTGATGGTGTAGATATAAATGAAGCTACGGAACCTACATTCAATATTTTCCCATGCTTATTTTTTACCATGTCCTGTAAGAACAAGTGAGTCAGGTGTGTTAATGAAACAATATTTAATTGGATCATATTTAATTGTTGTGTTATGTCCATGTCAACGAAGTTACCTGTCATGCCGTAGCCAGCGTTGTTAATGAGAATATTAACATACAATTGTCTTTGTTTTACTTCTTCATACAGTTCTTTCGGTGAATGAGGAGCAGATAAATCAATCGCAACAATATCTATGCTATTTTCAGGAGTGTGGAGTTCCTCCTTAATTTCCTCTAATCTCGATTTATTTCTAGCCACTAATATAAGATGTTGTCCATTAGCTGCATATATTTTTGCCAGTTCATAGCCAATTCCACTGCTTGCACCCGTAATTAAGACTGTATTTTTACCATTCATAACTGTTGCATCTCCTTTAAGTCTATATCAAGATGGGAACCTTTTTACATTATAATGTAAACACATAACTTTATTATATGAAAAAAAGAAGAAATGAACTGCAATTGAAATTACAATGTTTAAGTCTATATGGAGCATGTGCGCGAGGCTACGCGGACAAGAGAGACGCATTGATGAAAAAAGAAGATGAATTGGAGAGTAAGCGGACGTGTGAGCACTTATTGAGGGGAAAAGCGGGAATATTGAGGTTGAATATGGCAAATAAGAGCGCTGGTGTCCGTGAAGGCTATGAAAATAGTAATATTAACAAAAATAGCGTCCCCTGTGTCCGCATAATGCTATTGGCGCATTGTTATGCGGACAAAAGAGACGCTATTAATAATCAGTTACCGGCACCGCGGTACTTTTTTACCCCGGCATTCCAGAGGGAAATTGCAATCGTTAGAAAAATAATGCCCATCACTGGTGTTAAAAATGCATAGAAATACCATTCTTCTCGATTTAAAAAGTAGGCTGCAGGATACACGCCGACAAAGGCAAATGGTAAAATCCATGTTAAGACAAAACGAATGACGCGATGGTAAATATCTACAGGATAGCGGCCGTAATTGCCGATGTTATACATCATTGGCATAATATCTGTTCGACTATCTGACCAAAAGCTGATCGCAGCAAGGGAAATAAAAATCCCGGCATAGATCAATGCCCCTCCAACAACCATTATAATAAAGATAAAAATATCGTACCAAGCAAACGTTAATCCGAGGTTTGCCCCGGCATACCCCATGATCACTAACCCCGTGATGACGCCGAATAACGACTCTAGCTCCATCCGTTCCATAATAATTTGGTAAAGGCTATGAACAGGGCGGGTTAAGACACGATCCATTTCACCTTTGACAATATAGCGTTCATTAAAATCCCAGATGTTAAAAAAGGATGAAAAGATCGCATAAGGAACGAGGAAAAATCCATAAATAAAGATAATTTCATCACGGCTCCAACCGCTTAAGAATGACGTGTGACCAAAGACGACCAAGATGAAAACTAAGTTTACAGCTTGAAATAAGAGATCAGATAGAATCTCGACAACGGTATCCACACGGTATGTTAATCTTGTTTTTAAATATTGAGAGGCATATTGAAAAAACATTGAAACATGAAACATTGTTTAGCCTCCTTGTACAATTAATTGTTTTTTCGCAAGTGTCCATAATAGCGAGATCGGGACTAGTAGCAGTACTGCCCACATCGCTTGCAGCATCACGGCGTTCGCAATCTCCTGGCCGACAAAGCCTTCAGTAAAAATCATGCTCGGAATATAGCTGATCGCCTGAAATGGCAGGTAGGCCATGATTGACTGAGCCCAAAGCGGGTAAAAGGAGATCGGCAAGAGAAGTCCAGAAAACAAGTCGATGATGACACGTTTTGCTCGCATTAACCCTGTATTATTAAAAAGGAAGAAAGTCATAATGCCCGTAAGCAGGTTAATTTGCGTATTGATGATAAAACTGAACCCTAGCGAAATAAAGAAAAACAGCCATGTCGATAAACTAGCTGAAAAGCTAATCGGAAAAATGAGTGCAACAATGAACATGCCAGGGACAGAGAAAAACAATAACCGGAACAATCCTTCACCTAATCCTTGCATCGTTTTCATCCCTAAATAGTTGTAAGGACGAATCATTTCAATCGCGACTTTTCCGTCCTTGATCTCAGCAGCAATTTCACGATCGATATTGTTAAAATAAAATGCTCGTGCCATCCAGGCCACGGCGATATACGTCGTCATTTGCAGGACCGACAACCCTTGGATTTCTTCTTTACCGCCATAAATCGCTGACCATAAAAAATAGTAGGCCCCAATGTTAATACTGTAAATTAAAATCCCGCTATAATAGTTCGTCCGATAGGCGAGCATCATTAAAAAACGAATTCGGATCATTTCAAGATATTTGCTCATGAGATCGCCATTCCTTCTTCATAAATCTTTCGGACAATTTCTTCTGTTGAGACTTCATTAATCTTTACATTATTAATTGGGTTCTTCTGGACAACAATACTGATCAATTGCGAGACAAGCTGTTCGTCACCATTGACATAGGCAAGCCATGTCGTAACGTCTTTCTGTTCCCAAGTTACGTTGGCGATCGAAGGGAGGTCTTCACTTCCAACAACTCGAAGAAATTCAAATTCGACTTGTTTTCCTTCCACTGCCTTTCCTTGAAGCTGATTGAGCTTGCCGTCATAAATGATTTTTCCTTCATCTAATAGGACTACACGCTCACATAATGCCTCGATATCAGTTAAGTCATGTGTTGTTAGTAGAATCGTAGTTTTGTATTGTTCATTGATTTCTTTTAAAAACTTACGAATTTTTAACTTTACTAATACATCTAAACCAATTGTCGGCTCGTCCAAAAAAAGGAGTGGAGGATTATGAATAAGAGCAGCTGCTAACTCACAACGCATTCTTTGCCCAAGCGACAGCTTTCGAACAGGTTTATCTAATAAAGGGGCGATTTCTAGCGTTTCAATGACATGGCCCATATGTCGTTCATAATCTTCATCTGATACACGGTATACCTTTTTTAATAACCTGAACGATTCTTGAACAGCGATATCCCACCATAGCTGTGATCGCTGCCCGAAAACAACACCGATCGTTCGCACAAATTGTTCGCGTTCTTTATGAGGGTTCATCCCATTTACGACAATCGAACCTGATGTCGGGGTCAGGATTCCAGTCAACATTTTGATCGTTGTTGACTTACCCGCTCCATTTTCACCAATATAGCCGACCATCTCTCCTTGCTTCACATTCAATGAAATATTATCAACGGCCGCAAGCACTTTATAATTTCGTGTAAATAAGTCCCGAAAAGCCCCGGCTAATCCAGCCCGACTTGAATATGATTTAAATTCTTTCCGTAAATTTTGAACTTCTATGACGTTCATGTGTAGATCATCTCCTTGAGTATGACTGAGAATGATAGAGATACTGCGATTGTAGGTTTAATATAAACTATAATTTTAACGTGTGTTAGTATATCAGGCAAGTTTGATGACTTGTATATGTGAAAGAGTGTTTGTAAAATAAGTAAAAAGCATGTAAGAAAAGTGGGGATCGTTCATTGGAATAGAACTAAAAAATTAAGGAGATGAAAAACAGTTGTTAAATGATATACAAATGTAGTCAAAAATAGATGGATTCGTAGTATAAATGAGTGATCCAGAAAGAAGGTTAATATAATGGAGGAAAAGCGACGGGGCATTTATTTCGGATGGTATATCGTTATTGTAAGCATGGTCATCACGATGTTAACTGTAGGGCTTCGCTTAGGGATAGGGCCATTTGTGTTACCGATGATGGAAGATTTACAAATGACACGAACATTTATTTCAACAATCATCGCTGTCAGTATGATCATGTATGGTGTTGGTATGCCTCTGGCGGGTTATTTATGTGGAAAATATAGTACAAAATTTGTCCTTCTACTCGGCCTTGTCATTATAGAGTTATCGATAGTAGGAACGGTGTTAACAGACAATGTCTGGATCTTTTTCTTAATGTATGGAGTTCTATTATCATTTGGGCTTTCATTTACAAGCCCGGTTGCTGTAACACCGATTATTAGTCGCTGGTTTGTTCGTCAAAGGGGGCGGGCATTGTTTTCTCTTTCCACAGGTTCAATGGCCGGTATTGCTATTTTTAATCCATTGGCTACATTTTTGATTGAAACAATTGGTTGGCGAGGGACTTTATTCACTTTTGCCTTGATTTTCGTCATGATCATTGTTCCTGCTGCAATGTTCATCTATAAAGAAGATGTTCCAGAAGGGGCTGATTTAGAAGTTGATTCTTCTGGAACAAAGGTCTCAACTCTAGTTGTAACAGAAAATCTTACTTGGCGGGATGCCGTTCGTTCAAAAGCATATTGGCAGGTTATAGCTGGATTATTTGCTTGTGGGTTCAGTATGAATTTGCTAGGTTCCCATGCAGTTCCAATGTTAGTAGATCATCATTTTGCAGCTGCGACTGCTTCATTTGGAGTTGGATTGATTGGGATTGTTGCTATATTTAGTACACTTGTTTTAGCTTCAATTGCTGATCGTTTTGCTAAAAGGAAGCTATTATTTTGGATTTATTTTATCCGTGGTCTAGGGTTTTTAGGGTTAGTATTTTCACAGAGTACGTGGCAACTTTTTTTGGTTGCTGCCTTAGGTGGATTGGTATGGTCAGGAAGTATTGCGATGTCTTCGGCAATTTTAGGGGATCTGTTTGGTGTAAAGCTTCTTGGTGTGCTTTACGGCTGGGCTTATCTTGGTCATCAAATTGGAGGAGCGATCTCATCGTTTCTTGGAGGATGGGGTTATGAGGTATTTGGCACCCATGTCTTTTCTTTTGGTTTATCGGCATTGATATTAATTAGCGCAGGAATTATTTCATACCTTATTCCTGATCAACTTAAGCTTTCTAATACTAGGTTTAATCAACAGGTGGGTCAAAGTTCAACGTCCACATAGGAATGGGTTTTTATGCGATGTCTGATAAGTAACAGTCTTTTTGACGATAAAAAACTGATATAGCCAATTTACTATATCAGTCTATTGAGAATACTTTTATTTAGTAGACGTTATAATCCATCGCTATGCGACAATCTTCTTCTTCTGTTGAAGTTAGCCAGACTTCGAGGATGTATTCTCCTTTATCAAGGTGCAAATCCTTTAAATCAATTGTATAGGCTAATTCTTCCCCTTGTTTTAAGGTTTCTTTTCCTGTTTCTTGTATAAAGGAAGCCACACTGGAAAAGAGGAAGAGTTCCTTACCATCTTTTGTTTTCACAGAATAATCAAAACGTTGGCCACTCGTAAAATAAAACGTTATTTCTTTTTCATTCAGATTGGTCAATTTGTATTCGAATGTTCCGTCACCAAGATCATTTAATACACTCATCACTTCACCCTCAGTATTTTCTGATTGATCAATTTCAGGATTAACAGAACAACTAATAATAGTAAAGACAGATATAAGGAAAATCAACAACAAAGAGAAATGCCGTTTCATTATTAATTTCATATAGATCACCCCTTTATAAATTAGACGTTGCTGAATGGAAAAAAGTTGCAAGAATTGTTGTTGTTAAAAAGGGACGAAATAAAGGGGTACTAGGTGCTATTAGTACTATCAAGAATAGAAGAAAAGTAAACATAATAGAAATGAAACGTATTTTGGAATTTTGTGAAAAGTGAAACAAGAGGAGTTGGTATTATGATCGTACGTGAAACGTTTAGTAGTTTTATATTGGTTACACAACATGATCATGCGGAAATATCAGGGCAGTTAGCAGAACATTGGAAAAAGGAACTTCTTAGTGATTTATCAAAAAGAGAAGATTTTCTTTATGGAGTCTATCAACACGATAAATGCTGGATCGATTTAGACAGTTCACCATTCTGGAATGACGAAATCAATGCACCCTATTCTTTTATTGATTTTCCTTTAGTTCCTAGGCTTGTACATTATAAACACGGAATTGACACGATTGAAGATGAAAATCCTTATGCAGCATTACTTTGCAGTATGCACTATTGCGCTCTGATTGGACGAAATCCAGAGAAAGCAAAGTGGTTTTTGATAAATGAAAGAGAAAGACAACAGAAATTGAAAAAACTAACTGGAATAAATTCGTATGAGAAGAAAGAATCCATAAAAACCCAGCTGAATATCCTTCAATTTTGTGACCATTTATCAATTTATTTATGTAACAGTGAACCGGGTGTCCCGACGAAAGCCGCAATGAACCGGTCTGAGTTACTCCCATTTACTAATGGCAACAAAATCGTAGCTAAATGGGTGAGTAAATCCCAGTTAACAGTCACAAATTTTCCATTTGAACAAAACTTTGAAATAAAAATAAAATATAAAGAAATAAAGAAAGATGATATCAATAAAAACGGACTTGTTAAGACATATGAAAATGAAATGATGAAAGAGCACTTAGTTAATATTATCATGTGCTAACAAACTAGTTAGTATCAAAAGTCTTGTTATATTAGTTCGGTTATGATAAATTTATAACTCTGTACAAGTGGGAGTTTAATAGAAGAAAAAACTTTTCAAATTAATCCTTGCGCAGAATTTTATTGTGTGATAAAGTATTACTTGTCGCTGATGAGCGAGCAAATACATTTGATTCTAACGAAATAACCTTCGAAAAAAGTTGTTGCGCAGAATTTAATGTTGTGATATAATAAATCTTGTCGCTAACAACGACACGTT
>NZ_JBJMAU010000022.1:0-48555 GCF_052119505.1 Anaerobacillus sp. MEB173 | reverse complement strand
TAGTCGGTAATCTCAAGGACGGCTGGTTGTGGGCTTTTACCGGCTGTTCCTTTTTTTATGACTTTAACAGTAATGGATTCAAACAGCGTGTGTATGGCTTTTTTCTGATTTTCAAAATTCAACTCATTCCACTCATCTTTTAGATTTTCTAAAATTTCACTTATGGCTTCCGTAGATATTTGTTCGTCGGCTTCATTCATTATTTCAAGAAGCTTTTTTTCTTCCTGGGCGTACCCGTCCATTAACTCCTGGTAGCGATTTTTCGATAAGTCACCTTCAATATATAATTCCTTAGCACGTTCTTTTTTATTTTGAAGTTTTATTATGTTCTGTTCGAGATCAACTGGATCTACATCTCGATCAGCTGCTATTTCATCTGGCTGATCTAATGTGTATTCTAAGCTATTTAGAAACGCTTCATTCATTGATTCTTCTGAAAAAGAGGAGGAATTACATATTCCGTATTTTCTGCGACCTGAACATGAATAACTACGGTATTTTCTATTGCCGGGTTGCCTGATTTCAGTACGACCAATATATTTATGACCACATTCAGAACAACGCAAAATGGTTGAAAAAGGATAGTGTGTAGTTGATCTAATCTTATTTTTGTGTCGTTCTTTCAAAAGAGAACGTGTTTGTTCATATACTTCTTTTGTAATAATCGGCTTAAAATCTTCTTGCTGCAATTCAGTGAGTATAGGTTCATCATTGAAAACTCGCTTTCCACCACTGATTCCGCGATAGTCCCAACGTAGAAAACCAGCATAAAGAGGGTTATCTAAAATGTACCGTATACTAGATCCGCTCCAGTGATCTCCTTTTTTATTCCGTATACCCATCTGATTCAGCTCTTTTGCGATAGTTTCGGCACCAGTAGAGATATACTTCTCGAATATCCATTTAACCCATTTAGCCTCGTTTTTGTTGACGACAAGTTTACCATCTTTATAATCATAACCGTATGGCCTCGGGGATCCTGGTCTTATTCCCTGTTCAACCATTTGCCTGGTACCGAATTTAACTCGTTCAGCTAGATTTTCACGTTCCCATTGAGCTAAGGACGCAATTAAGGTAAGGAATAAACGACCTGACGCTGTTGAAGTGTCATAAATTTCTGTAGCGGATTTAAAATGGCATCCGTGCTTTTCAAAAGTGTCTAATAGTTTATACAAATCAAGAACAGAACGCGTTAATCGGTCTAAACGGTAAACTAAAATGATATCGATGTTCTCTGTTTTTATATCTTTAAGTAGCGTTTGAACTTGTGGACGATTTAAGTCTTTTGCGGACCAACCTTCCTCGATGTATTCACCAGCTATTTTCCATCCCTGGCTTTTACAGAATGCTCTTAGTCGTTCTTTTTGTGCAGGAATAGAGAAACCTTCATTGGCTTGTTCATCTGTGGAAACACGAATATAAATAGCGCAACGCATATTAAAACACCTCACTTGTCTAAGGATATGACACAATCCATATTAAAATTCTTTGCGTTGCCATACTACTGGTAAAGGTTGTTAAATGTTAAAGAGGTCTTGTTTTACATCCATTTGCATTACTTCTTCGATATCAGCAACGAGGAAGATAAACTGTTCAACGTCAAGCGGATCCCCACCTAATTCCTTTATTTTTTTCTTTACATTCGGAAGATAAACTCCAACATGCTCAGGCATTTCACTTCTTTTAGTTAAATCTCCAATTGAAATTGAAAAACTAAGGGTGTCATCATGAAAGTCTTGGGCAGCCTGTTTTTCAAAGGGAGCATAAACAGGTACATATAAATAATCTTCCTCCCACTTTATCTTTCCAGCGCCAAAATAGAGCACAAACCAAACGGGTACTTGTTCTCCCTCATGGTAATCGTAATAAACAGTCGCTCTAGCCATTTATAACAGCGCCCTTCTTTATCATTTTTTGATTGATTGCTAGTTTTACCAGTTCTTTTGTTTCATATGACCAATTGTTAGGATCAGCTTTCCTGTATTGACTTTGAATTTTATTTACTAGTACCTGATGATTTTCTTCATAAGTGATTCGATTTTTTATTTGTTCCATTCTTTTAGTTACGAGTACTTCTGGAAGTGCAAAAGCTTCTGATACTATTTTGACAAAAACAGAGAAGGGGATATCGTTAAATTCTTCTAACATGTAGATAGGTAGTGCAGCGTACAATTGAAAGTTTCCTGCTTGAACTTCTTGTAGCTGATTAAATAATTTTGATACATTAGGTTGGCTGCCTACATGCTTCAATGGGTGGCACAGTTCATGAAAGAAGTCATAACGCTGTTTTTCAACCCTTTGATATGTATTCAAAAATATTACAAAATAATTTGAACCGTCATCAATCCAACGGGCGTGGGAAGTTCCTTTTGTACTAGCTAGTTCGCCCCCGAAAATTGTAATAATCTTTTCCATATCCAGGTCGTCAACAGAGTAAATTCCATTCGCTTGATATTTGTGGTATATCCATTCTTCAAGTGGAGTAGTTTTATATAGTGCTAGATTCATTGTAATCACCTCAATACTATTCTAAGAATATATGTTCGTCTTGTAAATAAAAGAAAAAGCCCAAATAATAGGCTAAGATTTTATTAATTCAGGGTACTCATCATAAACCTTATCGTCAAGTAACCTACCTGTACGATGTTTTTGTACACCGCCCCATTGTTTAAAGAAGAATGCAACTTTCTGTTCTTTACACTGATCCCTAATATCTCGAACCCAATCGGCTTCCATTGGTCTTGCGCCAGGACCGGATTCTCCACCAACTATAACCCAATGTATTCCATCAAGATTTAAATCCTTTAATGGACCTAATAGGGGTTCAACGGACAAAAAGCGAATATGCCCTGGCACTTTTCGTAAAAAATCAACTCGATCTACTACGGAATCATTCTCTACACTCGTTCCAATCCAAATGTTTGGCGACCAATGAAGTTGAGGAGATAACTCTAATAACCTCTCTGGTCTTTTTGTTAGAACCTGAAAAGAGTGTTGCGATGCCAAATTCATTGTTCTAAAAACATCTTTAATAAAATTTACTGGAATTTCATGGTGGAATAAGTCTGACATAGAATTAACAAAAATTTTTCTGGGCTTTTTCCAAGAAAGAGGCTTAGATATTAAGTCAGGATGCAGAGTTACCTTAAATTCATTTACATACCTTGGATTACCCATAGCGTGAAGTCGTTTTGCCATTGTTGCAGCATAACAATTTCGACATCCTTCAGAAACTTTAGTACACCCTGTGACGGGATTCCAAGTGACTTCGGTCCATTCAATATTAGAGTTTCCGGCCATAATAATCCCTCCTTATAAGTTATTGTAACACACGGAAGGGAATGTATGTTCCTAATTATTAAATTTAATTAATACATCTTTGAAACTACCTTTGTTCCGTCTTTGTCCGTTTATTTTTACCACTTCAGCTATCTTATCTTCATTTTCAAGTAGTTTAAGAGAAGGAATCAAATAATTCTTTATTGGGTAAATTGTTTTTAACAATACAAAATCTTCGATATCCTCTTTTGTGATATGGTCTTTTCCTCTAAATTCTTCAAATACCTTAGATGATAAATGCGAAATGTGTTCTTCTTTTTCGAAATCTTTAAAAAAAGTAAATTGGATTTCGTCTGTTAATGAATTATCATCAAACATGTAAGATCCTGTATCGTCCACATCCCACATTACATCTTTCATCAATTTCAAACCGTTTTTGCTTTTGGTTCCATAAAAGAGAATCAATTTTGTTTTGCCTTTCTTTTTTATTTCAAAATTTAATACATGTTCAATTGGTGAGTTTTTAAGTAATTGAGAAGAATAATAATCGACAACAACTTCTTTTCTAAGTTGGCCAGATTTGTCTCCGATTTTTTCTCGAAGTTGTTCTAGGTTTTCAACGCCGAAAAGTTCACTAATATGTACTTCAATTTTTTCTGATTGAAGTTTTATAAATCTATTAGTTTCTTCAAAAATAAAGTTTAGAAATATTTCAGCTTTTTGATTTTGAAGGTACCTAGAAATTAATGAGAATGGAGTATGACTAAAACCAAACGGATCAATAAAGCAAAAGCTAGGAATCAACGTCTCATTTGATTCAATATTATTTAATAAATCGTTCATCGCTTCTTTGAAATTATTATTTAGACATTTAACATATATACTTTTCCCTGGTATTGGGTAGTAATCTTTATCATTTGGGATATCTAAACCTGTGAACTCAAATATATTAGATTTTAATTGTTCATAATTAGTTTTATTATTTTCAATTAGAAGAATGTATATTTGAGGTTTTTCCCAGTTATTACTAACGCATTGGTCGTAGAAGTTTAGTGCCTCTTTTAAAATAATTATTGGTGAACCTACTTGTTGATCTGACTGGTATAACCCAGCACCAGCAAACCCATCAATAATTAAGCATTTATTATTATGATTCCATCTATCAAGAACTATCTTCCTCATCCAAGGAACTAAATATTCCCTCATAATTGTGAGTTTTATATTACTATGTTTTTGAAGTGCTGAAAAAAAATCGCTTTCTAGGTTTTTTACAGACAATAGAATCCCTCCTAAAAAATGTATAAAGCTACACCTAAACATCTATTTTTTAAGTTACAAAGTGCCAGTTATTTACCTTTGCTACTAACACCACCTTTTTAGAATAAAGACACGCCCTCACATGCTGCGTACCAGGTCTTTTTTTATTTATGTTTTAACTGATTCCTTTATCCTTCTTCATACTTTCAATTAAATAAATAATCCGATCGATCTCTTCATTACTCAAAGTTTCAAAATGATTTAATTCATTTTGTATGTATTGAATTGTTGAGTTTTTTTCTTCACTTCCGATCAGAAAGTAAGTTGCAATTGAACCAGTAACCATGCCAATTAATCCAATACCAAAAATCATGAGAATTATTGCGATTATTCTACCTATACCAGTTACAGGAGATATATCTCCATACCCAACAGTGGTAGCAGTGACAACGCTCCACCATAGACCGTCAGCATATGTTTCCATTGAAGGCTCAGCTATTGTAATTGGTATTGCACAAACAAATATGAGAATACTAGTAAATATAATCACTTTATGAAGTCCGTTTGTTTTTAATATTTCAACCACTGGTTTAGCATATTTTTGGGCTATTGCAGCAAATCGTAGTATTCGGATTAACCTAACTAAACGAGCTAATTGGAAAATAGAATCTAATGGAATAATTGCGATTATATCGAAAGGATTTTTCTTTATATAAGCCAATTTATCCTTGGTTAATATAAAGCGTGTACTGACATCGATAAAAAATATAAACCAAACAAGGTGATTCATCCAAATAGTTGTGTCATTCCATATAAAAGCTACAGAGATGAGTGCCGCAGAAAACATGAGTAGTTCATAAATGACATACAATTTATTCAGTTTTTTCAAAATATCCCCACCTAAAACTTTTAAAAAAAGGCACGCTCTCACATGCTGCGTGCCTCTCGTTAGTCTTTATTCTTATTAGCTTTTGCCTTCATCTTTCTAAACAATTCAAGCGATTCCTTCAAGTATTCCTCTTCTTCTTCAGTTATGTCCTCGCCACCACCAAGGAAGGCTAGTCCATCATTTTTATCTGATTCTTCGTAATTGGGTTTGTCAGATCTGCCTAAGAGATAGTCGGTAGAAACATCGTATAGCTCTGCGATTTTAACAATTGTTTCATTGTCAGGTTGACGAAGTCCATATTCCCAATTTGCATAAGTGGAAACAGTTTTGATGTGCAATAGCTTAGCTACATGTGACTTTGTCCAACCTTTTCTTTCACGTAATTCAGATAATCTTTTGCCTGTTACCGTGGACATGTCATCACCCTTATTTGCATTATATGTGTAAATTTTATCACGTTTTACACATAGTAAATAAATACTTTCACAAAAAGAATAAAAAAGTGTTGACTTACACAAAATGAGTAAGTATTATAAACTTAACAAGTTACACAAAACGAGTAAAAAGGAGTGAGGATAAAATGGTTTTAGAAAAATTGCGTGATACACGTATTTCAAAGGGTGTTAGCCAAACCTTTATGGCAAAACAACTTGGTTATAAATCGGTTAGCGGTTATGCAAACATTGAAATGGGTAGAAACAAATTAAGCATAGATAAAGCTAAGGAGATCGCCGACCTTTTATGTGTTGATGTGAATGAGCTTTTTTTTGAAGAAAAGTTACACAAAAAGGGTAACGGAGAACCTGCTTAATCCATTGCGAACATAACACTTAATTAGTTTACCCAAACCCACATTCAAAATGAGGAGGGACATTATGTAATGGATTACCACAACAAATGGGTAATTTGCGAAATTAAGACCTTGGTCCTTCAAATCTTTTGTGAATTAGAAAATGGGTATGAACTGAATGATGTGAAAAGCAACTTTGAAAAATTAATTGAATCTCTAGATAACCTGGAGAACAAAGGTAAATAAATCAAGGTTGTTAGACAACTTTCGATACACATATAAATTAATATCGAGCGGAAAGGGGATGACATCGTTGGGAGTAAAGATTCGTTTGAATGCTGAACAAACGAAAAAATTCAAAGCTTGTTTTATTGATGATGCTAGGCGAATCCAAGCTGATCGCCAGCGAGCTGCTCGGGAACAACTTGAGAGTCAATCAGATAAAGAGAGCAGTGCATAGAATGAATGCGGTTCAGGGATGTGAATCCCTAAATTTTTTTAGCTGAATTTTGTCGATAAAATACGATAACTAATTGGAATAACTTTTAGGAGAGTGAATAAGAAATGGAATTTACAAAAGAGGACAAAATCAGTCTAACTGTCGGTCTAGTAATTGTGTCCATTACATTGTTTGCTGGTATGTTAAAAAGTTTCGGAGTTTTTTAGGGGGAGATTATGAGTTTAGAAGATCAGGTACTAAAAGAAGATTTAGCAATGACTGTGACATTACGTAATTGGGCTAAATATTGCGCAGCGCAATTAAGTTGTGCTGTAAGGTTAGGGAATTTCGATGATGTCGACTTCTGGACCTATGAATATAAAAGGGCAGTGAACGACCTTAAGTATTACCAGTTTAAGAAAACTGAAAGCGAAAGGAAAAGTGGACATGCCTAATTTATTAAGATACGAAATTTTGTTTCTTCAATTAGCTGAAGAGTTTAATAGAATTGGTGATTACGAGAATTATGTTGAATACATGGAGGAGGCGCTTCGAGTCAGAGGGGAGCGAGTACGATTAGAGGCTAAAAACACAAAAGTGGCAAGCGCTTAAAGCACTTACCACCACATGTTTATCGTAGTTTGGCGACTAACGATTGATCCGTAAATTAATTATACCACTTTACATATGCGGGCGGCAATACTCTGGTCATGCCGTTGGGAACATGACTGTACATCCCCCAGCACTTAATTTAGTCGTGTTTCCAACGGTGTTACCGGGACACCTATTCTTCAGAAGGGAGTTTACTTTTTTTGAAAGACCTAAAACATGTTGTATGCATTAATGGGTGGCCACCCATATTTTTAAACAGAAAGGAGAGGGAACTATGAACAAAGAGTTTGTTTCAAAAAGGGAATTATCACAAGGGGAACTATTTTACATGATTAATCACATTGATGTGTTAGGAGTAGACAGAGGGTGTTTACAAATTTCTCATCGCCTTAACATGGATCCAATCCATATAAAGTATAAGTACTTCGAGGAAAAAGAAAAGGGCCTCAAACATGGCAGTGTAAGAGGTCGATCCGTTAACAAAAACATTATAAATATAGTTTAAGAGACATTTAGATTTAAATCAATGTTTTTGTAAATAGAGGGGAAGGTATAGGTGAGAGTGCTACCGGATGTCATGATTACGATACCACATCAATATCAATGTCTAGCGAATGGAAACAAAGAGCTGTTTATCGGTTATGTGAAAGGTTTTATCAGAAAAAACCATCCAGAACTAAGACCTAAACAAATTCGCGGGATATACGTCATTTGTGAAAGGGATGAAGAGTTTGAAGAGCGGAAAGCGATTAAACAAAAAACAAAAAGTGCTAGTTCAAGAAAACGGACTAAATCCAAGTGAGTGGTTGGTAACAAAAAATTTATCCGACAAGCTTTATTTAGTTCATCGAGAAACCGGAAAAGAAAAATCAGTAGATAATTATTAAACATCGGAATGGGCGTGAGAACGTGAGGAAGTACTTACTTGATGAATATCCATTGATCATAATAAAGTCTCTTGCTGAAGAAGTGGGATTGAATAAATCAATTGTATTACAACAGTTACATTACTGGCTTGAAAAGAGCAATAACCTAATCGATGGCTACAAGTGGGTTTATAACACTTATGAAGATTGGCAACTTCAATTTCCTTTTTGGAGTATTAGTACTATTCGTAGAACAATTACTGAATTGGAAAAAGACGGTCTAATTGTTACAGGAAATTACAATAAAGCCAAAATGGATAAAACAAAATGGTACCGAATTGACTATGAAAAGTTCGACCAATTAATGAACAGTCCATGTGTTCAAAATGAACAGTCGAAGAACCACGAAGAATCCTTTTCTAATGAGGTTTCATCAATGAACAGTCCATGTGTTCAAAATGAACAGTCGATGCGTTCAAGTTGGTCAGTGGAAGAGGTCAACTTGAACAAAGCAATACCAGATATTACTACAGATAGTATTACTACTGCTACTGAAGAAGAAAACCTTGAACACAAAAATGAAGATGGCATAACAAATTCTTCACACGATGATGTAGACACACTTTCTAACCGATTTGTCCAATTACGTGGAAAAGGATTGTTTCTTAACAGTAATGACTACAATTCTATTTCTAGAGTTGTAGAAGAGGTACCAATTGGACAAGCATTGCAATTGCTAGACAGTTGTTTTAAAGATTACAAGCCTAATAGACCTAGAGATACGATAAATGCATTTGTTTATTGTGAAAAATACATTTTGGATAAATACCAGGCACTTGTTTCAAGAGAACAAGCAAAGAAGTCAGCTTATAAAGGGGGAGGAAAGCATGCACGGAATCGAGGAGGTTCTAAACAAGCTACGGGAGAGAGCATCACTGGCGGAGCAGTCGGTAGGATCGGAAGAAAAAACAAACCATAACTATCAATGCGAAAAGTGCAAAGATCAGCTTGGTTACCTAAACGTTAAGGACGGTATAGAAGTTTGGACGAGGTGTAATTGTATTGCCCTTAAACGTGTAGAAAAGTTGATGAAATCCAGCGAGATTACGTCAGAGTTTAGAAAAATGAGTTTTGGAAGTTTCCTAACGGGTGGTAAGCATCCCCTCATAGTTGCTATGTATGTATGTGCAATGGATTACTACAAAGACTTCGATCACGTTCAGAAAAATCGTCAAAATAGTGTCGCGCTTTTAGGTCAGCCAGGATCGGGTAAAACCCATTTGCTTACTGCAATAGCTAACAATCTAATTCAAAAAAAACACCTAGGCGTTCTGTATTTCCCTTACGTAGAGGGTTTTAATGATTTGCGAGATGATTTCGAAGCCCTTGAGGAGAAGCTCGGGAAAATGAAAAAAGTTGATGTTCTTTTCATCGATGATTTATTCAAAAAAGGTTCGACCGAATGGGAAATAAAACAAATGTACGCTGTAATTAACCATCGATACCTGAATCATAAGCCAATCATGATTTCATCTGAACTTGATGTTGACGGTCTATGCGAAGTTGACGAGGCACTAGGAACAAGAATTTGTGAAATGTGCAAGGATTACACTGTAGTCGTAAAAGGTGATCGGAAAGTACTTAATCATAGGCTTGAGGGGTTGGTTTAGATGTGCGCGACCTGCAATGATCTAGGCGTGCTTCATGAACAAGAAGAATCAATAACGATTTTTCTGACATGTCCTTATTGCACATTAGAGGAACGGGAGAAGAGGCAAAATCAGCGGTTAGAAATGATAACTGAGTGGAATAGATTTTTAGCTAAAACCAATGACCAGGAGCCGCTATTGTGAGTGCAGCCCGTCCAGTATACCCAGAAGCCAGGATTCAAACTGGTGACAAGTTAAAGTCACGAAGAAAGATTTATATCATTCTAGAAGAGCATGACTTAGTTGTGGACTATGATGACGTTAAAGAGTTTGACCGATTGTGGGAGGAAGGGTATTCCATTGTTGCAATCGCAAAGCAATTAGAGATGACGTTACCTGTGATTGGAGCTCTTGTAATTGATCGAGAGTTTGAAGGAAAAATAAAACCGCGTTCGGGCGGGTTACGAGGTGATAAGGATGGGTCACCTGAGAAACGCACTAGCAAGAGAAAAGGACAAGCTAATCGGAAAACTCCTGTCTAGCCATCAGTTTGAAGAGAAAGATCGTGAATCATTGGAACAGTTTACTTTAACTGAATTAAAAGAAGAGGTCAGGTGGTTACAGAAAGGATTTGGGGATCATGAATAATTACTCTGAGATTTGTACTGTTTGCCGTAGAAAGTTGAAAGACCCAAAGAGCATTGCAATTGGCATGGGTCCAACTTGTGCTAAAAAGGCAGATATGGAAGGCGTTCAGACCGATTTAATAAAAGAGTTGGTAGGTGACGATGATGGAAAAGTACTTGCTTAAAGTCCATGTCTACGAGTGCAATGATTGTGACGCGATCTTTGCAGTTGATCAAGACTTTGAAGACCATTCTGCAGTACAGTGTCCTATTTGTTTAACCGATAGGAAGTTGAAAGATGTCAGTGAAGGGGAAATACGCATCTAATGGCAAAAAAAATAACCGCTATGCAGCGGTTGAATGATTGTAGAATAGCTCATTCCTTTTGCCTTTCATAAAATTTAAAAGCAATACGTTTATTATAGCACGTTTACCGGTAAGGAGGGGAAACAATGAATTCAGTTAAGTCAATGGGGAAGTGGATGAGTGCTAAGGTCGAGAACATCGCACCGTCATTTGTTGAATTGAGTGACGATGAACTGATCAAAAAATTTAAAGACTTTAAGAATCGTTATAAAACAGCTAAAGAAAATTATGAGTTTACGGAAGCGGAAATGTTGCTTGGTGAAATTAAAATCATCAAAAAAGAATTGAAACGCCGTAATGTAACGAGATAGAGAGTGAGGTTTATAGACATGAATCGAGCGGATCGTCGTAGGATGCAACGGGAAGTAGAAAACGGAAGAACGATTAAAGGTTGGGTTGAGCATCCGTCACCAAAACAATTAAAGAAATTTGGAAGCGGTTGGTTTACAGAAATGAATAAGGTATATAGGCAAGGGGACGAATACGTCGTTATGACAAGAGCAGTAGATACCGTGTGGGGATCCGTTACTCACGCTTGCATGAGAAATCAGGCGGGAACTGATATACCTTGGGCTGAAAAGCAACGTATAAAGAATGAATTGTTCGGTATAGAAAGTCAAGCTATAGAAGTGTTCCCGAAAGAAAGTCAGCTAGTTGATGCCGCAAATATGTATCATTTTTGGGTATTACCAAAAGAAATGAAACTACCTTTTACGTTAAAAGAATGATTCCTGTTAGACGAATAGGGAGGAATGAAAATGCGTTTGAAAGATCGTCTTCCAGAAGAAGAGCAAGACGTTTATGTATTAATGGAAACACCTGAATACAAACATTATAAATTGAATTACGGTTGGCTTCCTGGAACTAAACTTAAAAGAATTTCACGTTGGCTTTCAGGGAATGGTTGTGGAGTAAAACAAGCTTATTTTGTTCCGGTAGATGATAGCACCTATGAGCATACCGCCTGGGAAGATCATGTACTCCCTTTAGTTGGTTTGTTTAGTGAATAGTCGACAACGAAAGGATGAGCGATTTGTCAATTAGAGAATTTAGTTTAGGTGACATTGTTGAATGTGAGCATTGTGGTAAGGAATTTGAATTAAACAACCTTGATGAAGATGAATTCGACGATTTTGATGGTTACTTTGAGCATATCACAACATGTAACGGTTAATGAACAGTCGACAAATGAAGCGCAATAAAAAATATATGAAACGAGGTAGCGAAATGGACTTAAATAAAATGGTTATGGAAAGTTTAGCGAAAATGGAAGCTGAAGGGAAAGTACAGGAAATTGTTGAGAAACACGTTTCATCAACAGTAAATGATGTAGTTAAAGACTTATTTGGTAGCTGGAGCGACTTTTCTAAAGAACTTAAAAATGAAGTGAAAGAAGCTTTACAAATTAACTTTAAAGAGTTGAATTTGAAAACTTACAACCATTTAATTTTACAAGCTATTAAAGATAAATTAGACGATGAAATTACGAATCAAGGTGTCGCTCAAATTAAAAATCAAATCGAAGGGTTGCTCTCTGACGCTAAGCGAAAATACAAATTATCAGAACTTGTTAAGGAACTGGTTCAAGAAGTTGAAGATTTAGATGAACTTGGTTATGAGGAATATCATGAAATGACTCTTCATGTAGACGATTCATACGGATCGTACTGGATAGGTTTAGATTCGAGGAATGATATTAGCGAATACTCTTGTAAATACAGATTACATGTAAGTAAAGAAGGTCTGCTTTATTCAGTGAAGATTAATGAGAAAGAGTATAGTAGAAATCGTTCTAGTGAAGATTTTGATCTTAAAACAGTAATGAAGGGACTTCATGGGCTTGAAGAAACTTTATTTAAAATTTATGCAAGTGGAGCAAAGTTGGTTATTGATGAAGATAAATGTGAATTAGAAATAACTAATCCCGAATATGACTGATACGCATTTCGAATCTTATGCGAAGGAGGAATAAACGTGGAACTTAAAGAGCTGTTACAAATGAAACAAGGTGTAGTTTTACAAAAAGACAATAGGAAACGAATTGTTGTTGGTTTTGATGGAATGTTTGTATATTACAATACACCGTCTTCAAAAGGAACTACTGGTGTGTCCTTTTCAAAAGTGGTTAAAAGGTGCGGAAGTAGTTAGCGAATAGCGAGTTTTTAAATGATACGTGAACATACGTGATGAGGTGAAAGGATGGTTAATAAAGCAAAACGTAAAAGGAGATTAAGGAAAGCGTTGAAACGTCGTTCTAATATTCATCTAAATAAGTGCTGGAGAAACATCTTTATAAAAGCAGGTATTATTTAAAAACCAAATATGAGGAGGAATTTGAGTATGAAATTAGCGGGTAAAGTTGCACTTGTTACCGGTGGGGGATCTGGATTAGGTAGAGAAACTTGCTTCTTGTTTGCGAGTGAAGGAGCTAAGGTGATCGTTGCAGATTACATCGAAGATTCAGCAAAACGTGTTGCAAATGAAATCCAAAGAGAAGGCGGCTCCTCATATTATGTAAAAGTGGACGTATCAAACAGAAATGAAGTTGAGGCTGCAATAGAATCGATCGTCCAGCAATATGATCGAATTGATATTTTAGTGAATAATGCAGGAATTACAGCAGATGCAAAGTTATTAAATATGACCGAAGAACAATGGAATAGAGTCATTTCTGTTAATCAAACCGGGGTTTTTAATTGTGGTCAAATTGTAGCTGCTTATATGGTTAAGCAAGGATCGGGAAGAATTATAAATACAAGTTCAATCGTCGGAAGATTAGGAAATTTCGGTCAGACAAATTATGCAGCTGCAAAAGCGGCGGTAATTGCGATGACTCAAACATGGGCTAAAGAGTTAGGCCGAAAAGGAATAAATGTTAATGCTGTTGCTCCAGGATTCATACTTACCTCAATGACGGAAAAAATGCCAGATAAAGTTCTATCGATGATGAAAGACAAAATTCCTTTGCAACGTTTGGGAGTACCTAGTGATGTAGCTAAAGCTTATTTATTCTTAGCCAGTGACGATGCAGCATATGTGAATGGGACGGTTATTGCTGTTGATGGTGGGCTAGTCATATAACATTCCAAGGGGTGTTCAAATGGATGTAGACAAATTAATGGACGAAACGAATGAGCACTACCAAAAGAAGTTTGATCAATTACATCAAGAGTCAAAGCAACTCCGAAAGGCTAATAGTAAATTGAAAAATGAAGTCAGGGCTCTTAAACGCTCGGTTCATAAATTAAAGCAGGAAAAACAAAAGAATCACTACAAAAACGGCCGTAGAGGCTCAAAATTTAATGGATAAATGGAGGTAATAACAATGAACTATGAATTTATCTTAGCGAGTTTTCCAATGATGGATGAAAACAATATTCTAGAGCAATTGAACGGAGGTAAATAATGAGATTTGTTCATTACAAAGGTGGAATTTATAGGTTTTTAAGATATGCAAAATGTTCCGAAACTTTGAAAACACTGGTAGTTTACCAAAGTGAAGCAAACGGAGATGTGTGGGCTAGACCTCTTGAAATGTGGAATGAAAAAGTTATGGTAGACGATATAGAAATGCCGAGATTCCAATTAATAAACGGTTATCCGGATATTCCTAGACCGTCATCTGATTTGAGAAATACTGATTAATGGAGGAGAAATAATGGTTAGAAAAAATATTAATACATTATGTTTAGAAGCATATGAAACTGCTAAGTCTAAGGGTTGGCATGATGAAGAAAGAGAAACTGGTACTCTATTAGCATTAATTCATTCTGAGGTATCGGAAGCACTGGAAGCCGATCGAATAGGAGATAAAGATAATTTTGTTGAAGAGCTGGCTGATGTATGTATTCGAATTTTTGACTTGTGTGGATCTAAGGAAATTGATTTAGAAACTGCAATTTTAAAGAAGATGGATCGGAATAAGCAAAGATCTTATAAACACGGCGGGAAGGCTTACTAATGTCAGCTGTTAAATATAGGTCGAAAAAAAATGCAAAGCATTCGAAATACAAAAATAGAAAAGTTGAACTCGATGGATATAAATTCGATAGCATAATGGAATCTCAGTATTATAAACAACTCGTATGGCTAAAAAAAGCACGGCAAATCAAAGGATTTATCCTACAACCAAGATTTGTACTCCAGGAAGCATTTGAAAAAGATGGCGTAAAATTTAAGAAGATTGAATATGTTGCAGATTTTGAGATTCATAATCTTGATGGAACAACTGAGATTATTGATGTAAAAGGAGTAGAAACAAAGGAGTTTTTACTTAAAAAGAAATTATTCCACGCCAAGTATCCTCATAAATTAACAGTCGTCACCAATGACTCTACATACGGATGGATAGAATTAGACCGGTTAAAAACGTTGGAAAAATCAAACAAAAGACGGTGATTAGGTGTCTAGAAAGCGAAAAAGAAAACCGACTTGGTATCTGTTATACCGCCGAGAGAATTTTCAAGAAGTTTTTCTGTATGAACCGTTGCAAAAACACGAATTGAATAGCCGGAAGAGAAATGGTTGGAAAGTGATTTAAGAAAGGGGGAAAGACATGGGACAAGCTAAAAATTGGTCTCAAGAAGAATTAGATTACCTGCAAAATAAGTGGGGTGTCATATCGATAAAAGCGATATCGAATCAGCTTGGTCGGTCAGTAAATGCTATTAAATTAAAGGCACGAAAACTAGGCTTAGGTGATGCATCGCTTCACTATGACGGGATAACTGTGAGTCAACTTTGTAACGTACTAAATGTTAGTTATTCGTATACGATGAAGGTTTGGATAGAGAAGCATAATCTCCCCATTAAACACAAAATATTTGCCGAGAAGAGTAAGGTCAAGGTTATAAAATACGATGATTTCTGGAAATGGGCTGAAGCGAATAAACAAATGATTAATTTCGCGAAATTGGAGCCATTATCTTTAGGACCTGAGCCTTCCTGGGTAGAAGAAAAAAGGAACGCTGATTTAATTGATGTACAAAGAAAAAAACAACGATCCTGGTCAACAGAGGATGAACAAACGCTAAAAGGAATGATTAGTGCATTCAGCTATACCTATGCCGATATTGCCAATCGCTTAAATCGTACAGAGGGAGCGGTTAAACGACGGATACAAGAACTAGGATTAAAAGGGCGCCCCGTTCAACGTAACAATCATACTAAGTACACGGATGAAGAAGTTAAGTTGTTAATTGAGATGTATCACAAAGGATATGGATTTAATACAATCGCAAATAAATTAGGTAAAAGCGAGCTAGGAGTAAGAGGTAAGCTTGAAAGAATGGGATATAGATTTAAAAATAAAGTCCCTGTAAAAGTTGGATAGACCTTACCAAGTTCTAATACCAATAAATTATATGTGGAGGGACTCTAATGACAAAAGAAATTAAAGTTGATCCAAAAACTATGAAAGCTGAAATTGATGTTATGAAAGAAAATACTTTATATATTGTTAAGCAAGGGAAGGTAATTTCATTTGAATTACCTGCATTCGGTTCATCGGAAGTGATTTCTTTTGGAGGGAAAGTTGATCGGATTGAGACTAAAACAAGTACAAAGATTTGATTACTTAAGGTTCGAAATGATTAGATAAATGCTATTCAATAAAATTGAAATGGAGTGTAAAACCATGAACACTGTATTTGCTACCAGTAATATTTTATCCAAAAATGACCAAATGATGTTCCAAGTGCTTAAGGAGCTGAGGTTAGTTCGCCAAGAGCTAGACGAATTAAAAAGAACGGTTGTTGCTTCTCAAATGGAAGAAGCTACTGACTTAATTGAAACTTCACTTGAATATAAAAGTAGTGGTTCACTAGAAGAAAAAGTCACTAACTTGCTTCGCAAAATTAGGATTCCTGCAAATTTGAAAGGATATTACTTTCTTAGGGAAGCAATTATGATAAATTATAATGGCTGTGGACAAATGATGAAATCAATTTATCCAAATGTTTCACAAAAATTCAATACTACACCTTCCAGAGCAGAACGAGCGATGAGACATGCTATTGAAGTGGCTTGGAGTAAGCGAAATGAAACATGTATAGGATCGTTAATTAGCTATAGGAGTGGTAGACCAACTGTTAGTGAGTTTGTTACAGGTATTGCCGATAGAATAAGATTGGATGACGGATCATTAGAAAATAAATAAAGCCTAACCGAAAAACGGAGGGCGCTGATTGAATAGTAGTTTGCCAGCTACTGTTAATTAGTGCTCTTTTTCGTTTTTACATAGAGGTGATAATGATGGATATGTTTAAAAATCAGTTAATATCTTGGTGTGATAAAAATGGCATGACAATAAAGAAAACACCACCGAAGAAAAAGCAAATAAAACAACGAAACACTAAGCCGACAAGATCTAGCTGAATTAATGGGTACTAACCGGAGGATACATAAACGCGGTCGTGGAGGAGCATTAAAACAGTAATAAAGGCGGTAATATTTCATGAATGATAAGGATATACAGTCGGATGTAATAGAAGAATTGCGAAATTATAGGGCGTTGAGAGTTTGGATGGAAAACAAAACTGAACAAGAAAGCTTTGGCATCACTGGTTTATTTACCCCAGTAATAAAATGTGAAAAAAATGAAGTGATGGACGAACTAAAAGTAAAACAAATAAATAGAGCTCTTCAGCACAGCTTAGATGCAATAGAAAGAAAGATTATTGAACAAAAATATCTTTCTTCAATTGAAACTAATGACATACAAATATATATGGATCTTGGCCTTAAAAAAGGGAAATTTTATGAAAAGAAGAGGTCAGCATTATTAAGTTTAGCTAAATCTCTTGGGAAAATTTAATTTTTGGAGAAATTTCGGACAAAAACCGAACAAATAGGGTACCAAATTGGGTACCTTTTTTTATTGGAGAAATTTGTATCCTTATGGATAAGGGGAGATACGTCGACCTCCCTTATCAACGGCGTACTCGAATGCGATCTATAGATCTGTGAAAAATGTTGGCTGAACGAGAGGAACATTTGGAGATCTGAACGCGCTAGTCTAAAAAGGTCCTATTTTGGATCTGCGACGGTCGATGCGGGGACTAATACTTTGTGTATTAATTTTTTCAATATGCATGTATTACGTTCTCAATCTCAAGCCCGCCCTCTCGGAGTATTGGGTAGAGTAATACTATGTATTCAGTGCCTCTATAGTGTAACGGAAGCACATGACGCTTCTATCGTTAGAGTCTGGGTTCGAATCCTGGTAGGGGCTTATATGATAAATAAGGTTGTGATTAAATGAATTTTGTGCAGCCTATTCGTGATCAAGAAAAAATAAGTAAGATGAAAGAGTATTTCAAAAGGTGTAATCAAAGAAATTACATCCTTTTTTTATTGGGTATTAGCACTGGATTGCGAATATCTGACATACTGCAACTTAAAAAAGAAGATTTGTTAGGAACACATATTATTATCAGGGAAAGAAAGACACGGAAACAAAAGCGCATTAGAATACCGCCATCATCCAGAAACGAATTATCAGAGTACGCAAAGAGTCTAAATGATGGTGATTATATCATTAAGAGTAGGCAAGGTTGTAATAATCCTATTGATCGTTCAACAGCTTACCGGATATTAAGGCAAGCAGCCGAGTTTATAAATCTTAAAGAGATCGGCACTCACACTTTACGTAAAACATTTGGCTATCATTTTTATAAGCAAACAAAAGATGTTGCAATGCTGCAGGAACTTTTCAATCACTCGAGTCCAAGTGTCACTTTGAGGTATATCGGAATTAACCAGGACTCAATGGACAAAGCGATGGAAAAGTTCAAAATCTAATTTTTTTACCTTCACTACAACATAATTTAATAAAGAGTGCAGTCAATTAGAAAAGTGAAATAAAAGTAGTGATAACAAGGCTTAGAGAAATTATCTAGATGCAACAGAATATATGATATGGTGTAGTCATTATCAGTATAAGTGAGAATATGTGTTGGAGACAGGCTCTGTGTTGCAACGAAATCTAAAACCATGATGAGTTGTCCGTATAAGTGCAAATATGATTTGATATACTGAAAGTGCCATGAGGCCAGTCATACCAAGGGTTTCAAGCGTTTGGGTCCTTCTGAGCATTTATAAACCATGCGGGTGCGTACGAGCCCGAAAATGGTCCAGTTTCTGTGCGGAAAAGGTCATTTCGTTTTCAGTCAAAAAAAATGTGGGAAATAATTTGAGGGGGTGGGAAAAGTCCATGTCTGTCAAGGGTTTAGAAGAAAAAAACTATATTGTAACAACGAAGGAAATTAGCGAAATCCTAAGTCTGTCAACCCGAAGAATTCAGCAATTGGCAAACGAAAATGCTCTTGTAAAATCGTCACGTGGAAAATTCGACCTTCCAGCCTCAATTATTGCCTATATAGACTATTTGGTTGAAAAAGAAAAACCGGATGAAGAATTGGATAAATATGAGGAAGAAGCGAAGTGGACTCGTGCTCGTCGGCAAAAAACTGAGCTTGAATTACAAATCATGAAGGGTGAACTTCATCGTTCTGAAGATGTTAAAAGGGTTATGAATGATATGCTGGGGGCATTTAGGGCAAGGTTGTTATCACTCCCTTCTAAAACGTCACCTCAAATATTAGGAAAAACTGATATACCGGCAATAAAAGAAATTCTAAAAGATGCTGTATACGAGGCCATGAACGAACTGTCTGATTATGATCCTCATGTTTTCTATGATTACAGTAAGGACAAGCTGTATTTAGATGATGAAGAGCTAGAGGAGGAACCGGAAGAAAACGAGCTTGCGGACAAGGAGTTCAAGCATGGTCGAAAAAAGAAGAAGAACTAAAAGTACTGAAGCTCTTTTTCGGGACATTGCTAAAGAAATTCTATCTCCTCCTCCTGATTTGACAGTTTCAGAATGGGCCGATGCATATAGAAAACTTTCTAGTGAATCATCAGCTGAGCCTGGGCAGTGGAGGACAGATCGTGCTCCATATCAACGTGAAATATTAGATTCTGTTAATGATCCAGAGATTGAAAAGATCGTTATAATGGCAAGTGCCCAAGTCGGTAAGACCGAATTGATACTAAATGCGGTTGGATATCATATAGATTTTGATCCAGCTCCTATTCTCTTAATGCAACCTACTGAGGCATTGGCAAAAAGTTTTTCTAAAGAGCGTCTGGCACCTATGTTAAGAGATTCTCCAGCATTAAAGCATAAAGTTGCCGATGTAAAAACACGTGATGGCGGTAATACTACACTTCAAAAGTCATTTGCTGGTGGTTATATTGCGTTGGTTGGTGCGAATGCTCCTTCTGGTTTGGCATCAAGACCAATAAGAATATTGCTTGCTGATGAAGTGGACCGGTTTCCTGTTAGTGCTGGAACTGAGGGTGATCCTTTATCGCTAGCAGAAAAAAGAACAAACAACTTTTATAACCGAAAAAAGATAATGGTTTCTACTCCAACAATTAAAGGAGCATCAAGAATAGAGGCTGAGTATGAATTAAGTACTCAAGAGCATTGGAATTTACCTTGCCCTTCATGTGATGAGTATCAACCATTACGATGGGCACAAATTCACTTTGATTCTGTGACACACGCTTGTAAACATTGTGGATCTATGCATAACGAATATGAATGGAAAGCTGGCAAAGGGAAATGGATTGCTGATAAACCAGTTGCTGAAAGCCGTGGATTTCATTTGAATGAGTTGGTGAGTCCTTGGCGTAAGTGGAAAGAGATTATCAGGGACTTTTTAGAAGCAAAACGGAAAGGCCCTGAAGCAATGAAGGTATGGGTTAATACTTCATTAGGGGAAACATGGGAAGAAGAAGGAGATCAACTTGAAGAGGATGATCTTCTTAAGCGTTCAGAAGGGTATCGTGCTGATGTTCCTGAAGGTGTGAAAGTTCTTACTGCAGCTGTTGACGTACAAGATAATCGTTTTGAAATTGAAGTTGTTGGTTGGGGCGCTGATAAGGAATCATGGGGAATACAGTACCATACGATTTTCGGTGATTTAAAATCAAAACAGATTTGGAACGAGCTTGATGAATTTCTTTCTCGAACCTGGTCTAATGAAGATGGCAATCATTTTGGGATTGCTTGTACATGTATTGACTCAGGTGGACATTATACTCAAGAAGTATATCGATTTGTTTCACCAAGAGAATCCAGGCGTATATTCGCAATCAAGGGAGAAGGAACTACAGGTCAATACATCCCTCTTATTAATGGGGTTACAAAAAAGAAAAGGGAAAAAGTCAATCTATTCAGGATAGGCGTAGACGAAGGAAAAGCAAAGGTTATGTCTAGACTGAAAATTAATGAAGTGGGACCCGGTTATTGTCATTTTCCGATTGACCGAGGTTACAACTTAGATTATTTCAAGGGACTAACTGCAGAAAAAATGGTTAAACGATACAAAAACGGTGTCGTTTATTTTGTTTGGCAGAAAGTAAGAGAACGAAATGAACCGATTGATTTGCGTGTTTATAATACAGCAGCACTCGAGATTATAAATCCTAATTTAGAAAAAGAATATAAGAGTGATCCTAAACAACAGAAAAAGCGCCCTTCAAAACGTAGGAAAGTGGTATCAAAAGGCGTGAAAGTTTAACATCCATTGATCATGGGTGTTTTTTTATTGGAATGAGGTGAAACGATGGATGGAATAACTTTAGATCGAGCAAAACAACATTTACAAGCATGGTTAGATGCCGAATTAGCTGTTTCAACAGGGCAAGCATATCGATTAGGTACAAGGCAACTACAACGTGCAAATTTACCGGAAATCCGCAAACAAATTAACTACTGGAGAAGTGAAATAGCTAAATTACAAGGTAGCGGCCGCAGGAAGGTTACGAGAGCAATTATTAGAGATTTGTAAGGGTGTGATATGAATTGAGTATAAACAGAGTAAGAAGTCCTAGTGGTAGAAAAAGAGCGAGGGTAGTCAATCAGGGGTACAGTCAACATGGGGCAAATACAAGGAAAAACAGTTTAGCTGGTTGGATGAGTAGCCTTGGTTCTGTTCTTGAGGATATTGAAAGAAATGTACCTAAACTTCGTGAAAGATCACGTGATTTGTTCATGGGTGCTCCATTAGCTACCGGTGCTCTCAAAACAATCCGTACTAATGTAGTTGGTTCAGGATTGAAATTAAATTCTCAAATTGATTATGAGTATTTAGGAATGACCCTTCAAGAGGCTGACGATTGGGAAACCAAAGTTGAAAGAGAGTTTGCATTGTGGGCAGATAGCGTTCATTGCGATGCTCAAAGAATGAATAACTTTTATGAGTTACAGCAATTAGCTTTTCTATCTTGGTTGATGAGTGGAGATTGTTTTAGTCTCTTGCCGATTATACCAAGACCTAACATGCCTTATGATATACGCGTTCAATTAATCGAAGCTGATCGAGTTTGTACTCCATTACGAAAAGAGTTAAGTGGTGACCACAAGATTGTTAATGGAGTGGAGATTAACCATTTAGGTGAGGTAGTTGCCTATCATATCGCTCAGAACCATCCTCACTCGATATCATTGAAATGTAATGACTGGACGCGGGTGCCTAAGTTTGGTAAAGCAACAGGTAGACCGAACATAATTCACCTAATGGAATCAGAAAGGCCGGAACAAAGAAGAGGAGTTCCTATTCTTGCTCCAGTAATCGAATCATTAAAACAGTTAGCGCGTTATTCAGAGGCTGAATTAATGGCAGCTGTTGTTAGTGGTATGTTTACTGTTTTTATAAAAAGCGAAAATCCGCAAGAAAACCAATTGGGTGAAGCAATACCAGAAGAGGAACAGCTAGATAGTTATGATGACGATTCTTATGAACTTGGAAACGGATCAATTGTAGCTTTGGGAGAAAACGAATCAATTCAAGAAAGTAATCCTGGTCGTCCGAATACAGCTTTTGATGGTTTCGTAACGTCCATTTGTCGTCAAATTGGTTCTGCTCTTGAGGTTCCTTATGAGCTATTACTTAAACATTTCACAGCATCTTACTCAGCTAGCCGTGCCGCACTTCTTGAAGCGTGGAAGATGTTCAAAATGAGACGCTCTTGGATGGCAGCGGATTTTTGCCAACCGATTTATGAAGAATTTTTAGCAGAGGGCGTTGCAAAAGGACGTATTCATGCGCCGGGTTTCTTTACTGATCCACTTGCTAGGAAGGCATATAGTACCGCAGAGTGGAATGGACCAAGCCAAGGGCAGATTGATCCATTGAAAGAAGTTAACGCTGCACAAAAACGTGTTGAAAATGGATTTAGTACGCGTACTCGTGAAACTGTTGAGTTGGGTAATGGTGATTTCTTTAGAAACCACAGACTTCGAGTAGTTGAAGAACAATTGAGAAGGGAAGGTGGAGTGACTTCTGATGTTTATGAGGAAAGTACCACTACTGAACCAAAAGAAAATAATGAGGACTAAAAGAGGGGAGGTGTAAACAATGAGGATTCCAGTAAAAGGTGTAATAGTTAGTAATAGCGACAAATGGATTTACGATTGGTTTGAAATGGAATCGACTTGTCCTAATGATGTAGCTAATGCATTAAAAGAAGCAAAAGGGGAACAAGTTGAAATTGAGGTTAATAGCGGTGGTGGGTCTGTTTGGGCTGGCAGTGAGATTTACACTTTATTAAAAGCCTATGGAGGTGATGTTGTTGCAGAAATATTCGGTATTGCAGGAAGTGCTGCATCAGTTATAGCTATGGCTGGTAAAGTTAAAATGTCACCGACTGGCCAAATTATGATCCACAATTCATCTACATGGGGTGGTCGAGGTGACAAAACAATATTTCAGCAGACCTCGGATATGCTAGCGAGTGTTGATGAAGCCATTGCTAATGCTTATATGCTTAAAACTGGTAAGTCAAAAGAAGAATTACTTGATTTGATGTCTAAAGAAACATTTATGACTGCTCAAAAGGCAATAGAATTAGGCTTTGCTGATGAAATCATGTTCGATGATGAAAATGAATTAGTTGCAAGTGCTAATCAATCGACACTTTTACCAAAAGAAGTTATCGATAAGGTGAAAAATGAGCTTGTAAAAGCAAAACAAACTGATTTTATTAATTTTCATCAAGAACAGGGTGCACCAAATAATGATGAGCCATTACAAAATCATTCAGAGGGGGAAAAAGAAACCATGAATCTTGAAAAACTGAAAAACGATTACCCTGAACTTTATAACCAGGTAAAGCAAGAAGGTTATGAAGAAGGTGTAAATGCTGAGAATGAAAGAATGAAAGAAATTGAGGATTTGAGTTTGCCAGGTAATGAGGATTTAGTTAACAAAGCTAAATTTGAAGATAGAACAACCGCAGCCCAATTAGCTATGGATATTATTAAAGCTCAAAAAGAACAAGGGACAAATTACTTGCAGAATCGTCAATCAGATGCAGAACCATTAAATAGTGTTAAAGGATCATCAGCACCTGAAAATAATACTGGAAACAGTCAAGAAGAAATGGATAAAGAAGCAGAAGCAATTGCTAATGCTATGAATTCAAAAAGGGGGATTTACTAATGGAACAGCTTCACAAAACAATTGGAGAGCACACTCCAGATAACTTAATTGCAGGTCATGAAGTGCCTATTTTAGTCAAAGGTGTAACAGTTGCAAAAGGGCAAGGGGTTTTAGTTAGAGGAACAGTTATTGGTATTATTTCAGCTACTGGTTTAGCCGCTCCTGTAGACAGTACAAAAACAGATGGCAGTGAAGTACCATATGGCATTCTAACAGATGACATTAATACTGAACAAGATGTTGATGTTAAATCAACTGGTTATGTTTCGGGATTGTTTAACAGCGCTGCTTTAACTTTTGGTGGAACTGATACAATCGAAAACCACGAAAACCGATTACGTGAACGTGGAATCTTTGTGAAAGAAAATATTGCATATTAATAAAGGGGGATTATAACTATGGGAAACGTTAATATTTACAGCACTCGAACAATGATGAGGGCGATTAGCCTCATGAAACCAACACACACATTCTTAATGAGTACATTCTTTCCTAATTTTGAAACGGTTGTTACAGAAAATGTAGACGTAGATTTCAAGAAAGGAAAACGTAAAATGGCTCCATTTGTTGCCCCTCGAGTCGGTGGGAAGGTAATGGATCGCCAAGGTTTTGAAACTAAAACCTATTCTGTACCAAAGATTGCTCCTGAGCGTGTATTATCAACTGATGATATTAAATATCGTAGTATGGGTGAATCATTATACAGCTCTAAAACACCAGAAGAGCGTGCAAGAGAATTGTTAGCAACAGACATCATTGAGTTAGATGACTACATTACACGTCGTGAAGAATGGATGTGTCGTGAAGTTTTATTCGGTGGAAAAGTTACAATGATTGGTGAAGAATTTGAACAGGAAGTAGATTATAAGTTTACAAATAAAGAAGTTTTAACTGGTGGAGCATTATGGTCTGAAAGTACTTCTAAACCGCTAGAAGACTTAAAACGTTGGAGACTTTCGGTAATTCAAAAAACAGGTAAGGCACCAAATATTGCGGTATTTGAATCAAGTGTTGTTGATGCCTTCTTGAAAAACCCTGAAGTAAAGGAAATGATGGACCTTCAGCGATTAAATGTTGGTGCTATCGAGCCTTCTATCAGGAATGAGGCTATTACATTTGTTGGAAAAATCTCTTCACTTGGTTTAGAAATTTATAGCTATGATGAATGGTATATCGATGATGAGGGAAATGAACAGCCAATGGTTCCAGAAGGATTTATTATGATGGGATCTCGTGGGATGAATAAACGTATCTATGGCGCAGTCACTCAAATTGAACAAGGAGAGAACTTTGTAACAATTGAAGGTACTCGTATTCCTAAATCATGGGTGGACAAAGATAATGAAGTTCGAAAATTACGTTTAACAGCACGTCCATTACCAGTTCCAGATGATGTAGATGGATGGTTTGTAGCGGAAGTGATCTAATATTTAGGAGGTAAAAAGCTATGGCTTTAATTGCAAAGTTTAATATAAGCACGCGTGACAAAGATGGTAATCTAAAAATTTTTGAAGCTGGTAAAGCTATCACTGGTTTAAACAAAACAGAGGAAAAACGATTAATTGATAAAGGTGCTGCTGAACAAGGTATTGAAACTAAAAATAGTGAGGAGAAGTAATCATGCCTAAATTGCGTGATTATTTTTTTTCTGATTTAAACACATTTATAAACGAAGATGAGTTTGCAACGGAAGCTATTATAGAAGATGAAATAGTAAGTGTAGTAATCGATAATGATAAGCTTGCTGAACGTCAATTAAATAATCATGCCGAGGGGCTCCATACAGAGGAGCTCCTTTTTCATGTTTCAAAGATTTCTCTAACTTTTTATCCAAGACCGGATAATCGTGTTAGGGTGGACGGATCGTTATGGAACATTACCGACGTTCAAGAAGATGAAGGGCTATTTACCATTACAGCAAAGATGGTGAGAGCATGAAATTATTAATAACGAGCGATGATAAATTGCTAAATGATGTCCAAGAACGTCTAGGGGGTTTTCATAAGAAAGCTCCAAATGCAATTACAAATGCTCTAAATCGCGGAATAACAAATATGAATTCCAACACAAAGAAGGAAGTTCGTAAAGATTACAACATCAAAGCAAGTGATGTTAATCCAACACTCAAAGTTACTAGAGCTAGCAGATCAACATTAGGTGGGGAAGTGCGATCTAACGGCGAGGTTATTGGACTCGATAAATTCAAAGTGTCCCCTAAAACCATTAATCCAAAACGTAAAACACCAATAAAGGCAGCTGTTAAAAAGGGTAGTGCTAAATCGTTAGCTAGTGGATTTATGGCTGATATTAATGGTGCAAAAGTTTTTAAACGTACCGGTAAAAAGAGACTACCTATTAAACGGCTTTTTGGTCCATCTGTACCGCAAATGTTGGAAAACGAACGGGTTCGTGAGGAAATTCATAGCAAAGGTCAAGAGACTTTCGAGAAAAGACTTGAACATGAAATCTCTCGAATTCTTGATAAGGGGAGGTCATAGACATGACACCGCTTGAGCTACAAAACGCATTAAAAAAACGTATTGAACATTTAGTTAGTGGTATGCGTTTAAATTCTGCAGTAGGTGAACAAAAAGAAATTCAAGTTTTTGAACAACACCTTCCAGCAAAAACTAAATCAGTATCTAGAAATCCAGAAACTGATCTTTATCCTTGTATAATCGTTTATCTTGATGAGGGAGAGCGTGGAGGAATTGACGCTTCCCATTCTACAAAAGTCTTTTTTGTCGTTGGTGTTTATGACGATAAACTAGATAACCAGGGATACCGAGATACCCTTACAATAGCACAAAAAATAATTCAGGATTTAGAGCGTAATCCAAGGATTGATAACAAATTTGAATTACAATACCCAATCAACTGGAAGTACAGTGATGAAGAAAATGGACCTTATCATTTCGCTTGGGTTGAATCTAATTTTGAAATACCAAGTTCGTTACGCGAAGATGTGGAGGGAATGATATGAGTAGAAATAAAAAGATAAAAACAATTATTTATTGTGGACCGTCCTTAAAGAATCTTCCTCAATATAGCGTTTTCAGAGGCGAACCTCCGGAATATGTAAAATGGCATATGAAACAAAGTGGTATTGTAAAGGAACTCTTTGTTGAAACTGGGGAATTCGGACGTATTCGTAGGAATATAAAAACACAAGGAACTCGAGAAAATCATTTATATTTGAAGGCTCTTGAGTATGCGAGAGGAGCGAATAATTAATGACTTATAAGCACGGAATATCCATTTTAGAAAATCCCACATCAATAGAGCAACCAATTGAGGCGATGTCTGCTGTTCAAGTAGTGTTTGGTACTGCACCTATTAATTTGTCTGAGGATATAACTTCTGTTGTAAATGAACCTGTATTAATTCGTTCATTTGATGAGGCAAAACGAAAACTTGGCTATTCAGATGACTGGGAAAGTTTCACCTTATGTCAATCGATGGACGCAACATTCAAACAATTAAAAATATCTCCTATTGTTTTTGTAAATGTATTAGACCCAAGCATGCATAAGGAATCTGTCACTAACTTAACAGTTGATGTAATTAATAAAGAATCTAAAATTAACCAAGAAGGTGTAATATTAAATACACTTGTTGTTAAAAACGCTGATGGATCAACAACTTATGAAAAGGAAACTGACTACATTGCTAACTTTAACAGTGATGGTGAGGTTGTTATCTCGATTCTAACTGGAGGAAACATTACGGGTTCAGAAATACAAGTATCATTCGATAAGTTGAATCCTTCAGCAGTAACAAATTCAGATTTAATTGGCGGATATGACTCTGCAAGTAATACGTACACAGGCATTGAAACAATTAAGTTAATTTATCCTAAACTGAACATTGTGCCAACAGTTTTACTGGCACCAGGATTTTCTCATTACGAAGAAGTCGGCACTGTGTTAGTTGCTAAATCACAGAAAATTAACGGTTGTTTCAATGCAACAAATGTTCTGGATGTAACAGGGATTACAAAAGAAAATGCAATCGAAGATAAGGAAACAAAACTATATGATGATAAGACTTCAATAGTTTGCTGGCCAAAAGCTAAAATTTCGGGAAAAACGTACTGGTACAGTGCAATAGTAGCTGCAACTTTATCAAGAGCTGTAGCAGAAAATGAAGATGTACCATTTAAGTCCCCTTCTAATAAACGTATTCCTGTTAATGCAATGGTTAACGAAAATGGACAAGAAGTTTTCTTAGACCAAGTGGAAGCAAATGTATTAAACGCCAAAGGAATTTTTACTGCCATCAATATGAGAGGGTGGCGCACATGGGGGAATGGTACTGCTGCGTTTGATACAGATCAAGAAGGTATCATGGACCCTAAAGACCGATTCATCGCAGTACGTCGTATGTTTGATTGGTGGGGTAACTCATTTATTCAAAACTATTTTGATAAGGTAGATGATCCAACGAACTATCGTCTTATCGAAAGTGTTGTAGATAGTGAGAATATTAGAGCAAATGGTTTTCAGGCAAGAGGACAAATCGCAGGAGCTCACATTGAGTTTAGACGAATTGACAACCCAATTAATCAAATTCTTGATGGAAAGATTCAATTTATCCAAAAGGTAGGGTTCTATACTCCGGCAGAGGAAATTGTTAATGTGCTTGAATTTGATCCTACTATTCTTGAAGATAGCTTATTTGGAGGTGAATAATAATGAGTAATCCAATCCCAGAAAAAGTGATTAACTATAACGTATATGATGAGACAGATAAGCTAATGGGTGTAAATGCCTCAGTTACACTACCGAACTTCGAGGGTATGACTGAGACAATTTCAGGAGCAGGAATTGCAGGTGAATTCGAATCAGTTACACCTGGACATTTTGGAGCTCAAGAGTTGGAGATTCAATTCCGAACACTAAATGATCAATCATTTAAACTTTTCCGACAGCGTGGCCGTTCTATTGTATTAAGAGCAGCTCAATCTAGCTACGATGTGGCAGGTGGGGTGTCGCGTCCTCGAGCTCTTAAAATCACTTTTCGAGGTCAACCTAAAAACTTAAATTTAGGTACTGTTGCTGTAGGTGGTATGACTGAGACTACAAACGTTATGGAAATTCTTTATATTAAGGTTGAGGAAGAAGGTAAAACATTACTTGAGTTTGATAAATTGAATTTTGTTTACATTGTTGATGGTGAAGATATTTTAGGTGAAATTCGAAATATGATTTAATCTGAGGTGATTATGTTGGGAGAATATAAGGTTTTTTTTAAAAAGCCCTATCGTTTTGAAAATGAGGATTATAAGGAGATCGATTTATCAGGACTTGAAGATCTTACAACAAATGAACTTATTAGTGCTGATAAACAATTTAATGCATCTGGACAAATGGCATTAATGAACGAAATGACGACTGGATATTCATGTATTTTAGCTTCTAAGGTAACAGGTAAACCAATAGAATTTTTCGAAAAACTACCTGCTTCGGAAGGGTTGAAAGTGAAAAATGTGGTGATGAGTTTTTTAAACGCATAGGTCATCTAACATTTGATGGCCACAAGGTTTTTAAACCAACAGGCGGACGTTTACTTAGAAAAGTATGCGTTCGCCTTTCTTTATCAACTTACACAAATATTGAACACTATTTAAACTTAACTCTTTTAGAACTTTGTGAAGTTTCAGACGAGGTACAAAAGGCGGTGAAAAATAAATGAGTAGCAAGAAAAATTTTGAGATCGCCTTTCAACTTGGCGCCAAACTTAACCCATCTGTGAAAAAAGCATTTGGAGATGCTAGTAAACAATTAGGTAATATGAAAAAAAATATCGGTAATGTTATTAAAACCAGCGCAAAGATGGCAGCGGGTTTAGCAGTTGCTGGCGCAGCCGTAGTAGGTGCAGCTGGAGCAATGGCAAATAAATTTGCCGCTACTGGTGATAGAATTGATAAGTTAAGCCAAAAGATAGGATTAAGCCGCCAAGCTTTTCAAGAGTGGGAATTTATCCTTTCTCAGAGTGGAACCGATATTGAAAAAATGCAAACAGGACTTAAAACATTAAATCAACGAATGGAGGAAGCCACAAGAGGAACTGGAAAAGGTGCAGATGCTTTTAAAACACTCGAGCTTTCTGCATACGATAGTACAGGAGCTTTAAAAACTCAAGAGCAAATGTTTGAGGAGACTGTTGTTGCCTTACAAGAAATGGAAGACGGTTCAGAAAAGGCTCGATTAGCAACAGAATTGCTCGGTAAGGCCGGACAAGAGCTTATGCCATTACTTAACGGTGCAGCAGGTAGTGTTGATGAAATGAAACAGAAAGCCCATGAATTAGGGATTGTTGTTGGAGATGATGCTGTTGATGCTGCAATCTTGTGGACTGATACCATGGACCAGGCCAAAAGGGCAATGGGTGGTTTATTTAATACTATTGCTGCAGGTGTACTCCCTACAATGCAAAAATTTTTAGATATGGGCATGTCTAAATTACCTGCCCTTCAAAAAACAGTGAAAACTTCAATGAGTGTAGCAGGTAATGTACTTAGTTGGGTTGGAGAAAAAGGAATGCAGGCTTTTAATGGAATTCAATCGGCAATAAGAGACAACCAACCAACTATAGAACGAGTACGCCAATTAGGGTACGATCTAGGTGAAGTTCTTAAGAATGCTTTTAATAACGCTCAACCCTATATTTCATGGCTTAGTAATGAAGGAATTCCACTAGCTAGGGATATGATTGTTGAATTAATTAATAAAGGATTGGATTTTTACAATCTAGTTAAAGATAATTGGTCGACCATTAAACCAATTGTTATTGGAGCTGCAATTGCACTAGGTAGTTTGAAATTGGCAATGATAGCTATGTCAGTAACACAAACGGTCACCACACTTTTAAAAGGTTTTAAAGCGGCAACTGTAGCCGCCAGATTATCAATGTTGGGGTTAAATGCAGCGATGCTTATGAATCCGATGACTTGGGTAGTTGCTGGTGTTATCGCTCTCGTAGCTGGCATTTACTTACTAGTGAAAAATTTTGATTGGGTAAAAGAGAAGGCAGCACAATTATGGCAAAAGTTACTTGATAACCCAATGCTAGCTTTGGCAGCTGGACCTATTGGGATCTTAATTGCAGCAGGCATCTCACTTTACAAAAATTTTGATACTGTTAAAGAAAGATTTGGTCAAGCGTGGGAAGGGATGAAATCTGTAGCTAGAACTTCTGCAAACGGAATAATTAGTTTTATTAATGGAATTATTGGAGCCTTTGAAGGAATGATAAATGGGGCAGCTAATGCTGTAAATAAAATGCCTAGTGTAAAAATCCCTGATTGGGTACCGAAATATGGGGGCAATGAATATGGTATACCTAATATACCTACAGTTAGCATGGGTAGAATTCCGATGCTTGCTCAAGGTGGTATCACTACTGGACCTACGCTAGCGATGATTGGTGAGGGTGCAGAACAAGAAGCAGTTTTGCCGCTCTCAAAACTTAAATCACTTTTGAATATGCCAGGTAGTAATGATCAATCACTTCAAGTTGTATATAGTCCGCAAATTGTAATTCATGGTAATACAGACAAACAAACAATAGATCAGGCTTTAGATCAAGGTTACAACAAATTCAAACAATGGATGAAAAAGTTTGAATCCGAACGTAACCGTAAGAAACTTTAGGAGGTGGGGGATTTGATTTATACAACAAATTCTGGGGACACGTTTGATAAGATAGCTTTAGAAAAACTTAACGATGAAAAATTAGCAGGGATTATTATTGAGGCTAATATTGATTATGCTCACATAGTTATCTTTGAATCGGGTGTAAAACTTACAATCCCAGAGCCCTCAGAACAACAATCGACCCACCTTCCTCCTTGGAAACGGGGTGACAGTTAATGTTATCACGTCGCTCTAGTGTTTCAGTTGAATATGAAAGTATTGATATAACAAAAGAAGTTAGTAAGGATCTAAAAAATTTCGTCTACACAGATAATGCATCAGGAGAATCAGATGATATTAGTCTCACACTTAAAGACGAGAAAAAGAAATGGATAAATGATTGGTTCCCTGAAAAAGGAGATGTAATTACTCCTGTTATTCATACATTAAATTGGAGGAAAAATGGCGACACACAAAAATTACCTTGTGGTCGTTTTTTTGTGGATGAACCAGAATTTAGTGGGCGCCCCAGTGAAGTGACAATTCGCGCTATTTCTTCTCCATTGTTCACCGACTTTTCCCAAACTGATAAAAGTCGAACTTGGAATAGCATAACACTCAAACAAATCGCAAGCGATATAGCTAAAAGAGCAGGTTTAACATTACAATATATTGGTAATAACAACCCGAGGTTTTCGAGTGTAGAACAGACTGAAACAACGGATTCGTCCTTCCTTTCTGCATTGTGTGAAGAGGAAGGTCTTGCAATGAAAGTGACAGACAAAAAGCTTGTCATTTTTGATGAACAAGAATTCGAAAAGCGAAATGCTGTGGCCATGATCCAAGAGTGGAGTAAAAATACACTCCATTACTCTTTTAAGTCTTCATTAGCTGATACTTGCTATGCAGGTGTAAATGTTAAATTTCGAGACACTAAGACAAAAAAGACAATAGAATATCTATATAAAGCTCCGAATTATAAACCTAAAATCCATAAAATTTATCAACTTAATAAAAAGGTTGAATCACGTGCTGAGGCAATGAAGTTAGCCAAGCGTACATTACGAAATCTTAATAAAAAAGAGGTAACGGGAAACCTTTCGGTAATTGGTAACGTAGAGATTCTTGGTGCTACATGTGTTAACTTGAAAGGTTTCGGCAAATTTGATGGTAAGTATTTTGTTGAGAAATCAACACATTCAATAGGCTCAGGATATGTGACAGACATCGAGGTGCGAAAAGTACTGGAGGGATATTAATGGATGATAAAACTACCCTTGCTCTTGTTCGAAATATTATTAAAGTTGGACAAGTAAATAGCATTAACATGAACATGGGTACTGTAAGGGTGTTGTTTGAAGATCGAGATAATTCTATTAGTAATGACCTTCCAGTGCTTAATAGTTCCCCAATGCCTATAGTAGGTCAGCAAGTAGTTTGTGTATTTTTAGGTAATGCAATTAAAGATGGGTTTTGCCTTGGTGGATTTAGAGAGGGTGGTTCCTCATGATCGGTTTTTTTGGTGATATTGTTTTTGAAGCGAATGACAAACGCATTCTTACTTTTGCAGGGTTTCAACGAAATTCTTCTGGTAGGTGGGTATCGCATGAGTTAATAGGCAGAAGGCCGGTTACTGAACGCATTGGACCGGGTCTTGATACTATATCATTTACCATTACATTAAATGGTAACCACGGTGTTAAACCACGGCACGAAATGGAACGTTGGCTTATTAAAGAGCGCGATGGTTTGGCAGAAACATTAGTTATCGGAAATAAAGGCTTAGGTGTAAGCAAATGGGTGGTTAAGAGTGTATCGCAGATGTGGGACGTTGTATTGAATAAGGGTGAAGTATTTTCAGGCAAAGTAGACATAGAACTTGAAGAGTATGTAGAGGTGCTGTGATGATTGACTATAAAGCAGTTAATGTTGAAGTTATTAACTTTTCAGCAATAGGAATCGATGAGGTTTATCAAAATTTAAAAGTCCTTTATACAACTCCTGAAGGTACCGTTCCATTTGATCGTGAGTTTGGTATTAATACAGACTTTATCGATGAACCTATCCCGATAGCCCAAGGCCGTTTAATAGTAGAATATACAGATAAGACTAGGCGTTTTGAACCTCGTGCAACAGTAGACGAGGTTTTTTTTCATACAGATGTAAACACAGGCAAGTTAGTTCCGAGGGTGGTGATTAGAATTGACATTGAAGCTGAGTGATTTACCTGAAGTCAGTTTTACTGAAAAGGATATTAACCAAATTTTAAATGACATGATATCCGGATACGAACAAGCTTATTTTGAACAAACTGGACAACGAAAAATATTACGTCCTGGTGACCCTATTCGTATTTTCTTGTACTCTCAGGCTTTAAGGGAAATGCAATTAAGGATCATGATCGAGGATGCAGCTAAGCAAAATTTATTGAAGTACAGTCGTGGGGATAACCTTGAAGGTTTGGCGGCATTTTCAAGAACAGAACGGTTTCAATCCGCACCATCTAAAGTAAAAATGAAATTTAATTTAAGTATGCCTCGCTCTACTAATGAGATTATAAACGCAGGAACACGTTCAAGTCCTGGTGGCGAGATTTATTTCATTCCTACTGATGATGTTATTGTTCCAGCCGGTGCTACGGAAGTTGAATTTACAACCGAGTGTACCCAAGCCGGCACCATCGGTAATGGATTCTTACCAGGACAAATTAACATACTTGTTGATCCACTACCTTGGATAGAAAGTGTAGAGAATGTTGAGGAAAGCCAAGGGGGAGTGGATGTAGAAAGCGATGAGAGTTTTAGTAATAGAATCCACTTAGCTCCAGAGGGATTTAGTTCAGCAGGGCCAACAGGTGCATATGAGTATTTTGCACGACAGTTTAGCCCGCTTATTCAAGATATTTTAATCACATCACCAAACGCAGGTGTAGTTGATATTCGGGTATTATTAAATAATGGTGAACTCCCTTCGACAACGTTTCTTGAAGATTTAGATAAGCATTTAAGTGCAAAGGATAAAAGACCACTAACTGACAACGTTCAAGTCGGAGCACCAAATACTGTTACGTATGATTTAGATGTAATCTACTATATCCGCTCTTCCGATGCTGATAAGGAAGAAGAAATGAAAGCGAAAATCGAATCTGCAATTGATGATTATGTAACATGGCAGCGTTCAAAAATTGGTCGTGATGTAAACCCTTCTGAATTAATGGCACAAATCGTATTAGCTGGAGGTAAACGAGCAGAAATACCTTCCCCTCTTTTTACTGTAATTAATGACGATGAGATAGCTATCGTGGGTATAAAAACCATTACGTATGGAGGCCTCGAATAATGAGCAATAGGACCATTTATGAGTTACCTCTTATAGAATTGTTGCCAGAAAATTTACGATCAAACCCTGATATCATTGCTGCATCTAAGGCAGTTGATTCAGGGTTTTTAGCTATTGTTGATGATGTTGAAAAACTTATCATGTTACCTCGAGTAAATAGCATGTGTGAAGATATCCTAGATCACTTAGCATATTTCCTTCACGTTGATTTTTATGATCAATCATTAGATATCGACACAAAAAGAAAGCTAGTACAAGAATCAGTTTATCTCCACCAAATTAAAGGGACGCCTAAAGCAGTTGAAATACTCATTGAGACTCTTTTTGACGAAGGAGAAGTGACTGAGTGGTTTGAATATGGTGGCGATCCTTATACATTTAGAGTTGTCACCACTAATAAATCAGTCACAAATGAACGTGCTGAAGAATTCGTTCGGGCTTTAAATACAGTAAAGAATAGAAGGTCGCATCTCGACAGTGTCATCATCTTGCAAACAGAACAGATGGACATTTATTACGGTGGTTTTCTGCATGTAGGAAGTTATGAAACATATAAACAGGTAGGTGAATAACGATGAGTGCTTTTGGTGGTTTAACTTTGACTAATCGAGGAAAAACGCTACAGTCAAAAGCCCAAACGGGTGTGCAGCTAAATTACACACGAATAGCTTTAGGTGATGGAGAGTTGGGATCATCATCTATATTGGAATTAAATGCGTTAAAAAATGAAAAGAAATCACTACCTATTACAAAATTAAAAATAATGAGTGGTGGTAGGGCTGTTATAGGTACAGTACTATCCAATCAGGAAATGAATTCAGGATTTTATTGGCGTGAAATTGGGGTGTTTGCTCAAGACCCGGACGCTGGTGAAATCCTATATTGTTATGCTAATGCTGGAGCTCTTGCTGAATATATACCAGCGGGTGATGGTAGTGACATCATTGAAAAGAGTATTGATGTACAAACTTTGGTAGGCAATGCCGTTAATGTAACGGCAACAATTGATAGCTCTTTATTATATGTAACAGAGGCTGAATTGCAAGAAGTAGACAATAAAGTTACTACGCATTTGGCCGATGATATTCAGCATATTACATCAGAAGAACGCACAACTTGGAACGCTAAAGAAACAACAGACGGAACTAGAAAAAAAGTAGAACAAACAGACTATAAAGTTTACAAAAGTAGTAAAGATTCAGAGGGTATTTTTACAATGGTTGAGTACAGAAGAAACGATAACACACTAGCAATCAAATCTGTTCTAAGTGGTGGAACGTCTCCACAGTATACTACAAGAACAATCACCTATTACGGATTAAATGGTACTACGATTGAAAAAACAAGTACCCGTACTTTGACGTATGATGCTGATGGTGTTTTAGTAAGTGAGGTGTAGACATGATTGATATTCGAGAACATGGCGGTAGTTTTGGTGGAGGTGGAAAAAGAAAAAACATACCAACGGCTAAAACTAGCTTTTATTATGTGTCTCCTTTTATTTCTGTACCTTCAGGAGCAGCGGCGCATTTCATTAATTCATCACTACCGAACGGGCATTTTTTTAGTAGTGGCAACGCTTCAACGACCACTACCCATCAACTATCTTTTAGAAATGAAAGAGGGGTAGGGATCGGCAGTTATAATATTACATTCGTTAGTGCGCCACAACAATCTGCGCCCAAAGTAGCAACAACTGACGAACAAGGGAATTATTACATTATAGAAAATGCTAGAGTTCATAAAATAAATAAAAATTTAGCGAGTCACACCTCTTTAACTACAACCAATATAGGCTTCCCTGTTTTTGCATGGTTTAAAGATGAACTTATTTATATACTTTATAGTAATAACGCTATTAGGTGTATAAATTATGAGACTAGCACAATTATTTACACAGTTAATGGCCCCAGTTTTACTTATACTTCTTATGCAACTAGACAAGCGCATATGGATGGCAATTACATTTATATTAAAAGTGGTGATACTAACGGACCAATTGTGAGGATAAGATGGGACACAATTAGTTCAAGTGTATTTGAATTTGCGAGCGGTAGTTCTTTTTTTGCTCAAGGTTTAGCGGTAGGAGAAAATGAACTGTACTTAAATGACACCGGAAATAATCTTTTTAGAGTTTATTCTAAAAGTACACTAGGGCAAATAAGAACGACATCAATTAATGGTGGCGCGGATAACTTGATCTACGACAAAGTCAGTAAAAACCTTCTAATCTTATATAGTAATGCAATAAGATTTCACGATGTGTCTAATAATGATGTTTTTATTGCGTCTACTGGATTTAATGGTATTGGTTCTATATCATTGTCGGCAATAAACATTAAAGAACAGAATATTATCGGTTCGCCTAATATTTATTATTCAAAATTGGATTTAATTTAAAGGAGTGCATAGTAATGATTTATATTAGAATTAATGAATTTGGTCGTGCGAATGAACATCACATGCCTTTTCACCCCGAGTACGGTTTAAACAAAAGTAAAGAAGAGTTAGAAAAAGAAGGTTTTTTTGTAGAAAATATTCCAGAACCTATTGAACAAGTCGGAAAAGTGGCGATATTGAAAGGTGATTCAGAGAATAAAGAATTGTGGTATGAGTATGAGGAAAGATCTTTATCGGAACAAGAAGAAGTCAAATTATTAAAACAAGAAAACGAGTCGCTAAAACAATCACAAGCCGAGCAAGACATGATTATCATGGAATTATTATTTCGATAGGAACGATAGGAGGGTATATTATGAGCGTATATTACAACTTCTTTTTAAGACAATGGAACGAGTGCAGGGCAAATGAGGAAGATATCGATAAAGCAGTTGAACGCAGATATATTACTGTAGAGCAAGGCGAACAAATCAAGAATACGGAAAGAAATTGCGCTTAGTTAATGCACTTCAGGAAGATTATGTGCAGCAAACACCACTTTCAGAGTAGGTGTATTTTTTATGGACTATTTCCAATATCCCCCTCTGTGTTATAATTCTGAAAAGGATGATTAAAATGAAAAAAGGCTTTAGTATAATTTGTCTTGAATGCAATGAACAAATGATTTTAAAAGAAGATTACCTAAAGGATAAAGATGAATCTAAATTATCTACTACGGTATTTGGTTCTTACCCATACCAATCTATTTATTTCGTTTGCTCAAATTGTGGAAATGAAATTGAAGTGGAATCTTAGTTAATAATTATTATAGGTGGGGGAATATATGGATCGTTCAAAATTTGGAGCATTTATGATTCAATGTAATAAATGCTCAAGAGGTTGGTCAGTTTCAGAAGAGGATTTAATTAAAGAAAAAATCATTTGCCAAGATCCAGAATGTAAAAGTGAATTCACCATATATGAGGGTATAAAGAATGGGTTAAAAAAAGTGGAAGATCATATAACACCGAATTTCTTTCTAGCAAATAATGCATATAGTCTTATGGTTGATATTAAAATTGGCTATTCTGCTTATGTTCATTTACCTGAAGATATCAAAAAAATTTATAAAATAATGCTGTTCCCAATGGGCCCATTTGTTTCAGGTGCAACTGATATTACAAATAACGGCTTTAATTTATTTACTTCGTTAGCTAATGATAGTGACCCTTCAATTGTTGGTGATCAAGGTAAAGTAATGGCAATGATTCACTTTAAATCAGAAGATTATGAGGTACCCTGGCTACACTTACTTCAATACGCATTCGATCAACTTCGTTCCGGGGAGTATCTTACAAGTATTTTGCTATCCGAAATAGCATTAGAGGCATATGTCGATTCAACATTAACAATAGGTTATTCGGAAATCGGATTGGATAAAGATAGTATCTCCAGATTGCTAGTAGCAACAGAAATTCCTGTTAAAGTTAATCCTTTAATGAATAACTTATTTGAAGTAAAATTGGCTTCTTCAGCATCATGGAAAGATTGGGAAAGAAAAGCTCTAAAATGGAGAAATGGAATAGCGCATGGAACTAAAGTTACTGCTACAAAAGATGAGGCGTTGACGGTTTATAAAACTGTTGTAGATTCTATTTTTCATTTTATTGAAGGTGTAGATAACTATAGAAAAAAACAAGGTCATACAGAAGGTTTATTTTTTAGAAGTAAGTAATTGTTACAGACCTTTAAGCACCTAACAATTCAGGTGCTTTTTTAATTTGGAACATTATGTGCAGGTTAGATAGTAAATATTAAAAAACCAAAAGAGCCTTTGAAACGTAATACGTTCCTGGCTCTGATTAGTTTTTATTCGTATCTCCACGACTTATTAATAGGCATCATCGATGTGTCATCTTTATAAAAGATGGTCCAATAATCAGATATGTCGAGGTAATTAGCAACTTGCTCATATTGTCTAGGGCCGTAGTTCATAGCCGAAGTACCTGTTTTATGTTCAAAAATGTGATAAAAATGTTCAGAATTATCTACACGTTTTATATATGACTTGACTAAATGGATACTAGGATAACCATCATGAAAGCCTTTGATTTGAACACTTGTCTCACCAAGGTATATATCATTTTCCGGGTCAATATCTTTCGGGAACAATGTTTTTATCTCATCCATGAGCAACACTCCTTAGTATTTGATACATGGAATATATGATCAAAGAAGAAATCTTATGTTAATTTAAGAATTTATGAAAAGAAAAAACGCGAACAACATAAAAAATATCTTGTACAATAGAGTCCTTTTGGGGCTCTTTTTATTTTGGAAGGGGAGAGGTCATGAAATATCAAACAGATACACTATATACCTACATTACTGGTGGCGCATTTGCTGGCGCTGCCTTTTTATTAGGGGGAATAGATAATCTAATAATAGCACTTGGTATTATTATGGCGGTAGACTTTGCCACCGGGGTAGGTGCTGGTTGGGGGAAAGAAAAAACAAGTTCCAAAAGGGCATTCAAAGGTTTAATGAAGAAGGGTGCAATGATATCACTAGTTATTGTAGCAAATCAATTAGATGTGATTTCTGGTAGTGAGAGTGGTTTTTTAAGAAATGCAATGATTTTCTTTCTAATTGGAACAGAAGGTATTTCGATTTTAGAAAACATGAACAAGTTAGGAGTAAAATTCCCAGCTTTCCTTTCTCAACGTTTTGAACAAATGGTGAATCACAATGAAAAAAATAACAGGAAGGATGATAAGGAATGATTAAAGTTTTTATCGATCCTGGTCACGGCGGCCGCGATCCGGGAGCAGTAGCTAATGGATTAAAAGAAAAAGATTTAGTATTAACAATTTCTAAACATATAAAGGAAATGCTTAGTGAGTATGAAGGTGTGGAAATCCGCCTAAGTCGTGAAGATGATCGTTTTATTGAGCTCACTGAAAGGGCGAGAATGGCAAATGTTTGGGGAGCAGATTTCTTTTGTTCGATTCATTTAAATGGTGGAGGAGGAGATGGATTTGAATCATTTATATCTCAAAATGCTTCAACTAAATCAATAGCGTATCAAAATGTTATTCACGCAGCGATTCTAAAAGAAATAGGAGTTAATGACAGAGGAAAAAAACGGGCAAATCATATTGTTACTACAGCAACAAAGATGCCAGCAACTCTAACTGAAACTCTGTTTATAGATCATGCACCCTCAGCAAAAAAATTAAAAGAACCTGAGTTTTTAAAGAAAGCAGCACAAGGTCATGTAAATGGATTAGTACAAGTATTTGGGTTAAAGAGAAAGGAGGGTGTTCAAGTGAGTAAAGATCAAACAGTTAGTAATTGGGCTAAATCATCTTGGGAATGGGCAACTAAAGAAGGCATCACAGACGGTACACGTCCTAAGGATCTACTAACTAGAGAAGAATTTATTACAATGCTTCACCGATACGGTCAAAAGAAGTAAAATGAAAAGCCCTCACTAGTGTGGGGGCTTAACTTTTAAGTTTTTGTAGTAATTCATTTAATCTTTTCTTTGCACCCCAATATTCCGCATCAATATGAGTAATTATATTAAAAATAAGATTGTTACTTAACTCTCTTCGCATTATAGAAAATAATGTTGGTTTTTCACGTTTAAGGATAGACATAATTTCTGAAGTAGGTAGTGGAACAGATCTCGTCTTAATACGTAGAAAAAAGAGAATAAATTTTTTGAATTGGGGTAAAGACTCCCTTCTATCGGGGAGTTCACGCATTAATGATTCAAATTGAATTAATGCACACTTAAGTTCGGGTTCTTGTAATTTCATTGCTTAGCATTACTCCTTTAAAATTTAATAGCGCCATATGAAAACCAAATTTTCTAGGTTAGGTAAGTTTCTAAAGGAGTTTATTTTCATTTGGCAGCTGGCTAACATGGGCTAACAGCCTTTAGTTCCTATAGCTTTGCGTCCTTATTTTTCAATAAGTTTGCCTTTTGCAAATCTTGTAGAATTATAACGAAAAACTTCCGTTTAGTAAAGATAAGAAAATGTGGACCATGTTATGGAGAGCAGCCGGAAGCCCTAAAGCACAAGAAAAAGCCCTCACTTTCGTAGGGGCCCCATATTATGTTTAATTTTTTATATCATAGCCACCAAACAGTTTAGGTTTAGCAACATCTTTACCGTAAGAATCTTTAAAGTAAACTTGAATTGATCCTTCTGCTTGACCTGTATTTAAGACCATTTTCTCAACAAGGCCACCTATTTGTTCTGCAAATCTTTCTTTTTCGTAATCCTGAGAATAATACCACGCATCACTTACTATAACATCAACAATCTTCCAATCACCTAAGGCTGGCTTAATATCAACAATGACACCTTCAGATAAGGTTTTCATTTCTTCGATTGCTTCATTGAATAATTCTTTTGATTTTGCAGCAAGTGTTTCTTCATCGGGATAAGCCAAAGTTACTGATTCAAAGTTGCCATTTTTACCATTCAGATGATTTTCAACAGCTAGAGTACCCTCCATTTTTTCTCCTGTTTCACCGTATATTTCTTTGATATGATCAGGTTGTGGATTATCTTCGAAGTTGAATGGAAAGCTGGCCATTGCCGAAATATACCCATAATTCCAGCTAGATATATCAAATGTTACCTCAGCAATACCATTTTTGACTTCTACAAAATCACTTTCAACATCAAATTCTGTATTCAGCACGGATAGTTCAAAAATAGATCCGTCTGGAGCATTAGTATTTACAGTTAAAGTAATTTGTCCATCGGTATTTTTTACCGATAATTCACCTTCCAATTCCAGTGGTTGCACTTCTTCCTCAGGCTCTTGGACTTCTTCTTCAACTTCCTCAACAGGTTCCTCTATTTCTGGCTCATCGATCTCAGCAATTGTTTCCTCAGTAGTTTCAGGAACTACAATTACAGAAATAATAAAAAACACGAGCGTCGAAGCACCTAGTACTTTAAAAACTTTCTTACGCCCTTCCATTTTAAGAATATTTGGCTTAATTAGACCCACTATAAGACCTATTAAAGAAATGAAAAATAAAAAGAAAAACAAACCAAACACAAAATCTCCCCCTTTTTACCATTTTTTTATATCAATTGAATTATACAAGTTTTGGTAATAAAGGAGTATAGATTCGACAAAACAAGACATGAGTAAGAATTGAATATTTATTGACTTAATTGATAAAATATTATCCTATTGGTGAACTTTAATGTTTCCCTTTATACTCATGAAGTCCTGAAACAATATGACTCTTCCAGATCGACCTCATGTATTCAATCAGATCTTCGTCTAGCTTATGCTCCATCAAAGCATCTTCCGTAAAATTAATAATCCTTCCTTCTTTAAAATCCATAACTGAGAATTTCCTTTGTGCAGCAGACCATCTAAAATCCAGTAATTTATATCTCATATCCACACCTCATTTTAGAAACGTTTGTTCTTATTATAAGTGATAAAATAATTTATTACCATTTATAAAATTCTAAAGGAAATCAGATAAATGTGTAGAATATTATCGAAAATGAAAGGAGGAGTTTGCTATTGGACTGGAAAGATGATAAAGAATTAATGGTTCTAGGTTATGCATTACTGTACGATATCGAAATCAATATCGTACATCACATTGTTGATTGTTTCCAAGATTATTATGGTGGTAGCTGGAGGAGGTATATAGATCAAGAAGGTAATTTTGATAAAGCCACCTACGTTGGATTGATAAGATACTTCGTAAAGTACCCCAGAGTTTTCCCTCATATCGATACCCACACAAATAAAAAACTCTACAAATTAAAAGATATCCGTAATGCAATATGCCACATGAAGCCTATCACTGATAAAGAGTTCCAATTTTTAGTTGAGTGTTATGAATTGATTAAAGAGATTATTTCATTTGAAAACGCATGTTTAATTAGGTATTAAGGGGATATTAAAAAGCCCTCACTATTGTGGGGGCTATTTAAACAACTTTCTCAGGGCTTTACCAGTAGCTTTACCTGCTACTCGCCTACCGATCCTCTTTCCTACCTTTCCTTTCTTAACTGCATTGACGTCTCCTAAAATTTTAGCCAACTTGTAGAGAAAACTTCTGAACTTATTAATGCTCATTTTTATCCTCCTTTTACTACTGAATTAAATGCCCCCATAAATCTTCCACAGTTGTGCCTAATACTTTAGCGATTCTTAGAGCAACTGGCAAAGTAGGAGTGGCACCTTTCAAAATATTAGATAGTGTTCCAGGTGCTATTTTAGCTTCTTTAGCTAACCACCCTTTATTTTTATCTAAATCAATTAGTAAATGTTCAATTTTTTTCATTTTCATCACCAAAGTTTCCATTCTACAAGCATAGTTTGAATTCCTTTAAAATATTTTCACGTGGACAGGCAACTGTACAGGCATTAGCCCATAAAGTGAATTAAGTAATTAACCACTTACACAGGGAGGTAAAGGTAATGGAAAAGGTTATCTTAAAAAGAAAGCAAGTGTGTTTTAACGTAGCGGATGATGACCAAAAACAAATTTTTGATTATGTCGCTCAAAAAACTAATTTTAGCAATTATATTAAGAGGCTGATTGAACGTGATATGTTGCAACGACAAAAATAGAAACCGCCTAGGGATCCTAAGCGGCTGCCGAAAAAAGTTACTAACACGTTGTGTTAATAACTTATGCAGGAGTGTTGTAAAAATTGCAAGTACCCATTTATTTAATTTTGTTAATAACGTTAATAACCAATGAGGTGATCATATTGAGTAAAAACAAAATTATAAAATCGGTCGGTTTTATTGTTACTAATCCAGATGACGAGAAAATCTTGAAAGCAATTAAGAGGCGAAAGAATTTCAGTGGATATGTAAAAAAGTTAATCCTAGATGATATAGAGAGAAAAAATTATCAAGAAACTAATATAGAGGAATCAGATGTTGCAGTAAATGAAAAACCAGTTGAAAAGAAATTATCAGTAGCGGAACGTCTGGAACAACACAAAAAGCGACCTAGTAAAAATACTAAGCCGCATGTATTTATTCCTAACCAACCAAAACGTTAACAAGGGAGCCAATTGCATAGCCAGCTGCAATAGCAATTGCAATATGCATATCTCTAACCTCCTAATTAGGTTTAATTGTATTATGTTCGTTTGTTTAATCAAATATTCAAGGAGTGATTGTAATGCGTAAAACGGAAACGATAAATTTTAAGAACTTTATGAACGGAGATTGGAAGAAGCCAAAGGTGAATACGGAAATTAAAATATTAACCGCTTCAAGTGCTGGCGCCGTTATATTAGTGCCGAATGCAGTTTTTGCTGCAAGTGTAGATGGTACGTTTGGAAATGTACACAGTGCCATCATGAATATGTTTGATTCAGGTGTAGTACTTGTCATAATCTTTGCTGGTGCTGCTTGGGGTTTAGGACATCGGACGAAAGCAATTGAGATACTGATCGGAGTTTGTATTGGTTATATTTTGGCCCGTCATGCTGTTGATATTCGTGATTTCTTAAAGTCTATATAGGGGAGGAGGTACCATGAAATTTATACTGACCGGGAAGTTTGAAGAGGTTGCAGAGATCCGCGGTGGAAGAGCTCACACTGGTATTGATCTAGCCATGCCAGAAGGAACAGAACTAAGAAGTGTTGGAAATGCCATCGTTGAAAAAGTATTTGATTATGGATCGCAAAATGCAGGTAAAGGTGTTGTTTTAAAACTTCAAGATGGATCAAGGGCTGTGTATGGGCACATGTCAGAAATCACAGTAGAAAAAGGCCAGAAATTAAATTTCATGGACACAATTGGCTATTCGGGTAACACTGGGAATAGTTCAGGGGCCCATCTCCATTTTAGTTTGCAATCACCGGACGGAAAATATATTGATCCTACTCCATATGCAGACGGAATTAATGCAATTACTGGCAATATTGAAGCAGAAAAAAGCAATTTCTTTTTAGAAAAATTTAATGCATTTTCTGATTGGGTTGTTGGTAAAGAAGTTGAATTTGTTTTTAAACCACTTGGAGACTTTTTGAAACAGGTATCAATTGATACTTGGAATTGGATAATTGTAAATTTACCAGACATTATGGGATATACGACAATGGCAGCTGGTGCTTTCGTTATTTTGTTTTCGATGATCGGTAAAGGTGGAATGATGAAACCGCTTGGTATTTATGCAGGGTTATTAATTTTAGCTTTGGCAATATTAACGGGGGTGAAGGCTTGAAAGAGGTTAATTTTACCTTAGTTAATGAAAATAGTAATGTGCCAGTTGTACGTAAAAATAATTTGCCAGGCCCTTCCAGACCACGTAGACCAATAAAGGTTGTAACTGATTGGAAATACCCTTGGTATAATCGTGCCCTAAAATCAATTAAATGGGGAGATTTTTTCAAAGTAGAGAAAAACAAAATGGTCACTTACCGCATTATCCCACATAGCGGAGTAACCAATAACAATAAACGATTATGGAGAGCTATTTATAAGATGTATGAAATGTATGAAAGTCCTGGATCGAGGCTAGAACGTAATGGATTTAAGTTTACATTTAGAGAAAAGGATTACTTTTGGTTTGATGTAGTGTTTAAGCAAATTAAAGAGGAAAAGAAAATTGAATTTTATGTTTCTACATCTGAATATCAAGCTCTCAAATTAAAAAGAAAATTAGCAAACAAAATGAACGTGACAATAAAAGAATCCTCTATCAACAACTTAAAGATCCCCGAAACAAATACAGTAGTTCAAGAACTAAAATATTTAAAGCACGATATTTTTTCGATGAACACAAACTCTAATGAAAGTAAGACTCCTATAGCATCGATTCTAAATACAGTTGATGAGCTTCAATATGATGGTGATGTTGCTAGACTTAGCATATGCAATGAGGCTGAAAATCGTCAAAAATGGGTAAAGAATGCTCAATGGGCTATGGAAAAGATGAGTAAAGGTAAAGTACCTCAACGTGCTAATATGAGCGGAAAAAAGGTGAGTAAATACGTTAAAACAGGTGTAGCTGGGGTTATTAATGAAATAAACTCACTTTTAGTTGATACATTCCAAGCTTTCTCAAATGTGTTATTCAAATCAGATAAGGATTTTAAGAAAGATAAGATTATAGAAAAGGCATACAGTCTAGAAGACGAGATCGATGCCGCACGAATGAAAAATAGAGATAAGATCAATCAACCTGTTTTTAAAAGTCGTATTCGAGTTGCAGCACATAGTAAGGATAAATTAACTAGGGAAACATTAGGAGAAACATTAGCTTTATCTATGGGGGAAATCGCAGAGGATAACGAGTTACATGGTATTAAAATTACAGTTAACGGAAAAAGAATAAGAGCGATTAAAGAGATAAACGAATTAAGACTCTCTAAACAAACAAAATATGATACAGATGTAAACCTAATTGGAACAGATGAAATGAATAAGCTAGCGCTCCAAATGCCAACTAGTGAGTTGCAAAGACGTTATGATGATGCTTTAAGCGTGAAAAAGAAAGTTGAGGTTGATATACCTAAAATCATGACATTAAAGAGCGGCATCCCACTTGGAGTTGCTGAGTTTAAAGATGCCAAAATACAAATATTTATGCCCGTCACAAATCCTGATACATTTTATAGAGGTTATGTGTTCATCGGAGGTCAAGGAGCCGGAAAAGATACTGCCATTAAAAATTGGGTAGTTGATGGGTGTTTAAATCATGGGATTAGCGCTGTTATTCCAGAGGCAATTGTGGAAGAAGGAGAACGAGGGATGGCCGATGGGATACGTGATGCATTACCACCAGATAAAGTGATCGATATTGATTTAGGTGATGAGGATTGGATTGTTCCGATGGATCTAACAGAGGTTATAGCTAAATTAGGAAGGAAAGGTGCTTCTCGTTTTGGTGATGAGATGATTGATTTCATTAACTTAGAAGGTTTATCACGTTCACAAAAATATTTAAGAGAAGCAGCTAAAGCTTCTGGTGGATCACTATATAACATTAAACGGATTATTGAAGATGAGAATTTTAGGGAGGAAATCAAACATCGTTTAATCGATGAAGGAAATTTTAGATTAGCTCAAGATCTTGAGAGTTGGGGAACAAATGAAGAGCTAGGAAGCAAAGCGGATGCTATTTTAAACCGGTTAGATATGTTTTTTGGTAATGATACTCTTTTTGATATCTTTGCTCAGCCATCTAAAAAAGAAGTTGATTTTGAAAAGTGGATGAAAGAAGGAAAGGTTATCATTATACGGATCCCAAATCGCAAACTCGGTGAGTTAGCAACGAAAACACTGGTACACTGGGTAACCCTCAAAACATTTATGACCAGAATGCTTATGAGCAAGGAAGATCAAAAAAATGGTTGTTTTATGGTATTTAATGAGCCTGAGCAATATGTAACTGAGGGATTAACTAAACTTATGGGGCGTATTGGAACAGAGGGAAGAAAAGAACGCTTCGGATCATTATATGCATTTCATCACTGGAACAAGTTACCGCAAAGTTTACAAGAAAATCTACAAGGTGGAGGAGTGCAGCAGTTCTTATTTGCAAATGACCACACTAAAACTTTCGAGTTATCCAAACATAGACTTGAGCCTACAATTACAGTAGAAGACGCTTCTCGCTTGCCTGTGCATCACGCCATTGTTTCTGTGAGAGCAGGGAAGGGCATACAGAATGCTTTTATTTGTAAAATGAAACCTCCAGTAGAGAAGAAGTACGATAATTCATTTTTAACGAAACGTCATGCAAGAATGTTTGGTCGTAGTTGGCATGAGTTACAAGAAGCATTATAATAAACGTTGGTATATAAGGGTTTTTAATTACGTACTTATCAACGGTTCGGGCATCCTATGTGTTGATAAGTACGCGAAAAGAAAAGACTATCTGAATTGA
>NZ_JBJMAU010000021.1:0-53142 GCF_052119505.1 Anaerobacillus sp. MEB173 | reverse complement strand
CACACTTCTCGTAATCTTATGATTGTTACCATGAATTGTTACATCTCTAGTTACATTCAAGTAGCCATCTACTTCGATATCTGCTCCTAGTTTGATTATAGGCACGTTAGAATCTGCCAATTTTGCAATTAGCTCTTCTTTGGTTGTAACAGTTACCGCACTTTGGGCACTAGGAGTAACTGACGTTGATATCCCTGCTTCTCCACGAATAGGGCTACTTTGACTTCCTTTGTATGCCAACACCTTAAATAAATATGGTAAATCATTAGTTAGTCCTGTCACAGTATAGCTAGTACCTGTTATTGGATCTGAAGTACTCATTCCACTAATCCAACCAGATGCGTTGCTAGGAGCGCTCGTTCCTTGATAATAATAAACCTCATACCCAACAGCACCTGAAACAGCAGTCCATGTTAGCGCAACTTCTCCATTCCCTGCACTTCCAGTAAGACTGGTGACTTGATCAACAGTTGGCGTACTACTTCCACCTCCACCTCCAGCTGGTGGTGTAACATTACCAACACGATCCTTCACACTATCATAGTTCGAAATAAAGTCTGACTCCTTCTTCCCATCTGCAAGAACTACCTTCTCAAGGGATGCTTTATCACCAACGTTCAACTTTGCATCTGGATTTTTAGCAGTGATCTCGCCAACTTTACCGTCCGTATTTAGCTTCATTGATGCATTGGATTCAACGTTTACTCGTTCAATATCTACTTTACCTGATAGTGTGATATCGCCCTTTGATTGAACAGCTAGATCGGTTACCTTTCCGCTAAGTTCTACTTCCTTAACACCGTCACGGATTGTTACCTTTGGAAGTGTAACTCCTTCTGCTGCGGTAATATTCGCATTTCGAGAAACACTCACATCTTTTACAGATGTGTTCCCTCTTGCTTCTACATTTACACCCGTTTTGTTTACATCAACGGAATTCAGCGATGAATTATTGAAGATCACTGTATTCTTTTTCGTATTAAGGATGGATACAGCTGCTGCTTTAACCTTAGCTTCTGTGATAAATGTTTTTCCTTGAACGGTTACGTTATCCGCATAGAAAACATTTTCAGCTTGACCGCCAACTTCAAAGTCGCCAGTAATCGTAACGTTTTTAAGAGTTACGTAGTCAGCACTCACTTTCACATGGCCATCAATTTTCGTATTTCCGCAATCTAGTACAACGTTGCCGCTATAGTTGGCATCTGTAGAATCTTTTCCACTGTTAGTCAGCACCAAGTATGTAATTTTATTAATTGTATTGTCTGAAGTTCCAAATAAAATTTTTGCACCTTTAAGTGCTTCTTTATTGTTTTCATTAAGTAAGCCTTTTAAATTATCGGCAATGTTATACGTTACTCCATTAATAGTAACAGTCGTATTCGTTACAGCTTCCAACACTTTTAGCTTTTCAGTTGGTGCAGGAAGTTGTGAACCACCAAGTAACTCAGAACGATAAACAAATGTAGCTGCTTGTCCACGAGTCACATTTTCCCCTGGTGCAAAAGTCGTTGAAGTCTTCCCAGTAGTAATCTCATAATCTACGAGAGTAGCAACCGCAGCACTATACCATGCGCCAGCTTTCACATCTGAGAATCTATTATTTGAACCACTCAAATCTAGGTTATATGCAGTTACAAGCATTTGAGCGAGTTCTGCACGGGTAATTGTTTCGTTTGGTTTAAAGGTTCCGTCTTTGTATCCATTGATAATCTTAGCATCTACTAAGGCATTGATTGCACCTGTATACCATTCACCAGCTTTCACATCGGTAAAATTTGATTTTGACGTATTCGAAGTATCAAGTTCGAGTACTTCTGCTAGCATTTGTGCAGCCTCTGAACGCTTAACATTTGCTTGTGGTTTATATGTTCCATCTGAATAGCCTTTAAGAACACCTTGTCCAACCAGATACTGAACAGCTTCATAATAAAAAGCATTACTTTGAACATCGGAAAAACTTGCACTAGCAGCATCAGCTGATGATACATTAACAGGGGCAATAGGAGCTGCGATCGTTGCAACTACAGCGGCACTTACGGAAGTGGCAAGAAATTTACGAAATGACCTTGGGTTATATGACATCTTACAAAATTCCTCCTTTTAAGTAGGTAGTAATATATGAATAGTGCACTATATATTTGTAAAAAACCTCCTTTTCCAGTAATGAACCTTAGTTAAAAATCATTATTTTTTAGGTCTATTGATACCTATTTCATAAAAATTGATAGTGCACTTCCAAATTAACAGGTTAATAGTCTTGTAATTTACGTAAGTCATTATGACTAATATATAGAAAATTATACCATTATTACCATTTGTCGAACCACTGTTATTTCTGGAAAGTTTCTACATTTTTTGACAACATCCAACTTTTTACGCGATTATATTTTGTATCTAAGGGTATATCTGTGTGTGTTTATGTCTTTTTTATGTCCATTTCTTGAAAATGTGACCTGGCGCACGATTGCTATAGACCTACTCCTATGTCCTCTAACTATCATCACAATACCTCGAACATTTTTTCTAAAAACCTTCCCAATATGAACTATAGTTCATGGTCTGATTCCTATTGCACATAGATAATAGGTGCAAAAAGGAAGGTGGTCCTCTTGGTTGACAAGCAAGCAATTAAAAAAAGCCTCGGCAAGTATATCAAACAACGAAGAGAGGCCATCGACATTCGGCAGGAGGAATTAGCATTTCGTGCTAACCTTTCGATGAGATATATAAGTCGCTTGAAAACGGCAAGCAAGCACCAACCGCCATAACACTATTTCATTTAGCCATTGGAGTTGAGGTGAAGCTTTCGGACCTTATTGAGTATGTAGAACAGGAAACTGATCCTTATAACCATATTAATCACCAAGATTAAGGCAAATATATTTCTCCTCAGCCACAACAACCACTTCCCTCCAACATATCCAACCAAATAAAGGAGTTCTCCAATATGACCACATTAGTACAGGATTATGAGATTTCTAAGCAAACTATGGCTCTACTCCCTGTTGCCCATATCGATTATTGTACAATTGTCTTAGAACCTGGCAGAATACAAATGCTAAATTAAGAATGTAAATAAGTGATCGTTTAAGTATGTACAGATTCGATAATATGGCTGCATAATATTCTTGAGGTGGATATTATGCATATGCAGATAAATATAAATACAGATATCGAAATTACTAGTCTTTTAGATCTACCTAAATTAAAAATGTTGATGGAGAGTTTAAAGATGAAAATCAATAAGAGTAAATTGGCTCGTGATATGGGCGTTGATCGGAGAACAATTGACAAATACTTAAAGGGTTATGAACAGAAAAGTACTAGGGAACGGTCATCAAAACTTGATGACTTTTACGAAGTCATTAAACTTCTTTTATCAGAAGAGTCAAAGCAGGTTTTTTATTACAAACGAGTATTGTGGCAATATTTAAAGGATAATCATGGGCTTGATTGTGCCCAATCTAGTTTCCGAAGGTACATATCTACTAAAGAGGAATTTCAAAGTTATTTTGATTCAGGAAAACGTAAGAGTTCAAATAGTGAGGTGATCCGTTTTGAAACACCACCAGCTGAGCAAGCACAATTGGATTGGAAGGAAAATATTCGGTACATTACCAAGGATGGTGAGATCCTATATGTAAATGTTTGTGTACTCCTACTCGCTCATTCAAGGTTTCGAACCTTTCACCTAGCTATCTCTAAATCTCAAAGTTTATTATTTTCATTCCTTACGGAAAGTTTTGAAGCATTTGGAGGAGTACCTAAAATGGTACTAACAGACAACATGAAAACTGTTATGGACGAGCCACGAACAGAATATCAAAAAGGAACAGTGAATGAGCGTTTTTATCAATTTAGTAAAGATATGGGGTTTGAAGTGAAGCCTTGTATTGCTGGTAGACCAAGGACAAAAGCGAAGGTAGAAGCTCCGATGAAACTACTCGATGAGATTCATGCTTATCAAGGAAAGTTTGATTATAAGGAACTTCATCAGTTTGTACAGAAGCTGTGTAATCGTATCAATAGTAGTTATCATCAGGGGACAGGGAAAATACCAATACTAGCACTACAAAAAGAAAGAAACCTCTTATCTCCATTACCACATGAACGAATAAGAGGTTTCTATAAAATTGATCGTATACAAGTGAAAGTAAATCCATCAAATATGGTTCCTTTCAAATCCAACCAGTATTCAGTCCCACCTGGATACATCGGGAAAACTCTTAGTTTACAAGTATACGATAACCATATCTATATTTATTATAACACGGAGTTAGTTGTCAAACACCCTATTAGTCAATCGAAGATTAATTACAAACCTGAACATTATATTGAGACTTTGGCTAGAGGGCTGCCGTCTTCCACCAACATAGAAGATCTGGCTAGAAAAAATTTAGAAGCAATTAACGAGGTGTATAAAAATGAATAGCAGTTATAACAAGCTTGTAGAGAATTTAGAGTATTTAAAGTTAAAACAGATGCTAGTACATTTGGATGATACGATTGATTTTATGACAAATAATCAATTGTCATTTACAGATACATTAATTAAGCTTACAGATTACGAAATAGATATGAAAGAAATAAACATGGTGAAATCAATGGTGAAGGTAGCAGCCTTCCCTCATCTAAAAGAAGTAAAAGACTTTGATTTTGATTTCCAGCCGACGATTAACAAACAACAGATATTAGACTTTACAACTCTAAGGTTTATTGAACAAAAAGAGAACATTGTTTTCTTAGGACCAAGCGGAGTTGGAAAGTCGCATTTGGCAACTTCAATTGGGATAGCAGCTGCCAAAAAAAGGACAAGTACGTACTTTATTAAGTGTAATGAGTTGATTATGAACTTAAAAAAAGCCAGACTTGAAAATCGGCTAGAAAATAGGCTGAAACATTATGCAAAATATAAGTTGCTTATTATCGATGAGATCGGATACCTCCCTATTGACGCAGAAGATGCGAAGTTATTTTTTCAGTTAATTGATTTGAGATATGAGCAGAAAAGTACCATTCTAACAACAAACGCTAGTTTTAAAAATTGGGGAGACATATTTCAGGATACCAAAATCGCCAATGCCATCTTAGACCGTGTTCTACATCACGCGACAGTAGTAAATATTATTGGAGATTCATACCGTCTAAAGGATCATTTTAAAAAAGAAAACACCAAACAGGGGGATAGATAATATGAATCCATCGAGACTAGCAGAAACAATACAGTTCTTTCGTTCATATGGAATAAAAAGTAATAATGAGCTAATAGAAGAATGGTTAAAAGCTATTTCAAACACACAGGCTTTTAATTTACCAGTAAGTGAGGAAGATCTATACGAATTTAATGAGTGGTGCAGATGGAAAGGCACGGCATATGAAGATGGCATTGATGATCAAACTAAAATCGCAAGATTATTAGAGGAAATAAAGGATCTAAAAAATGAAATCTCCAAGTTAAAAAATGAGAAAGCAAATATAGAAGATAAGCTAGGACTAGCTCCATTTTAATCAGTTATAACCTCCCCCAGCATCAAGGTTTGTAGGCTGGGGGAAACTTAAAAATATTCCTGAGCAAAAATGTACATTCTAAAATGATCAAAAGTGTACATTCTATAGTTGACATTTATAGCAGAAGACTCTATACAAATAAACGACCATTACAACTTATTAAGGAGTCCTGCTTAGATGGTGGTTCTACGTATGACGGTAGACGAACGGATGTCACTCATCTGACAGGTATACATAGTAAAGTACCGATCCCCATTCATCCGCTTGAAGAGATCTATTGCTTTCCAACTCATTCTGCAACCCAATTTGAGTGCAGCTGGCTTTTTTACAGGCACATTAAATCCTTTGATGCAAACAATCCATCATCGCAAACAATCATTACCTTTCAGGATTACCAGCAACTAGAGCTTGATGTCTCTCCTTATGTTATTGAAAAGCAAATGCATCGTACAGCGTTTTGCATGCTGCGCTTTGGCCATCGAACTGCTCCATCATCTTTCTACCAGCCTTCTTTTCTGTGAAAAAAAACCTCTGTTTCCCATTTACTCCTGCCACCATACCTGTACGCTCTTTCACCATAAATGAATATCTCAACTAAATTATTCTCAAACACTAGCACTTTTTCCTAGCCTATTGCTATATACACATTAAAGGAGGAGTTCAAAATGCTAAATAACGGTTCAATCGAAAAATTCTCTGCCTACTCACAGTTTACAACTGTGAAGGAATTCAATGCTCATGTCGAACAATGGCTCTCACAACATGGTCATAAGTTTTCAAAGGGAGAGCTCATTTGCCTTCAACGGTTACTTCGTTATTCTGTCAAAATCATCGGTGTTGCCAATGTCAAAATTGCCACCGTACTCAAGGTCATTAATGAGGAATATTACAGTAACGGCATCTCCCGCTCTACCTTCAAGCGAATGGGTGTCAAAGCAAAACAGCTTGGAATGGTTGAAGTGCTTGAGTTAAAGCGTGAAAGCGGCGGTCAATCAAGTAACCTCTATATTTTTCAACGCTATCCAGCATTCCGAAACCATAATGAACTACCGAACGACAAGCATACCGCAAACAACACTGATCATCATGGACAACATAAATACTCAACATGAACCACCAAACAGTGAACAATTGAACCACCAAAAAACTATTTTATCTTTAAAAACTACTACTAATAAAAAGATAAATAAACGTATAGAATCGCTAGTTCAACAATCTACTCTTGATCACACCTATACAAGCGACCGAGTCCCACTAGTATTTAAAAACCTAATGAAATCCTTCTGTGATCGTTTTGACAAAATTGAGGAATATTGGCGAATGGTCCAGATCGCTGCCTACAAAAACAACTACGACAATGGCCAACAAACAATGACCGATATTGCCATTCAATCGTTCAAGCAAATGATCCGTGGGATAAAGCAGCGAACAGTTCGAAAACCAATCGCTTATTTTTATGGGATTTTGATGAAGAAGTTTGAGAGTGAATATGTTAGAGAGTTAATTGAGTTAGTGCTTGGAGTTGGCTGTGTTACTGGTACATGGCTAGAGGGATGAGTATGGAGTGTAAGCATATGAGCATTCAAAGATCGAGATACTTGGTAGGGACTTATCATTTTAAAACTATGACTCTTTGTGATTAGGCTTGAAAGCCCTACAGAGATTATCCCTACAGAGCCTTTCTTATTTTATTTAACTATTTACTCTTTAGACAAGCTTCGTGTGGTGATAGGCACTGTTCCTAACTTCACAGGTTTTTTCACACATTTGGGCGGTGTCACCGTTACCCGATATATTTTTGAATTTACTTCATTTATTTACTTGATCATTTTTTGGTGTTCGTAGCAATAGACTTTACCTTCAAACTTTTTATTTTTTAGACAAAAAGTCTTCACTTTCTCTGAGACTACCTTTTTACAAGTTTCACATTGAGACTCTTTTCCTGGTTCCTTATCTGTTTTCTGCGCTTTTAAGGATTGCTCATGGTGTTGTCTAATTTTTGGATCGGCAATATTCGCTTTTGAGAATGCAGCGTAAATCTTTGATATATCATTTTCATTAAGTAATGGCTCTTTGTGTTCCAACTTCAATACAGATACTTTTCTATGTATAAATTCAGACAACTCAATGTCATAAACAATGATTTCATCTGAAGCAATTTTACGGAACTCCGTATCAACATTAAACGTACATCGCTTTGTAAAAGACACCATAGATACAAAATTTTTATGATACTTTTTGTCTATGATAGATTTAAGTGCTTGAATATGACCATAATTCTGCACAAATGGGTTCATCATTTTAAACTTTCCGTTGACAAGCCATGTCTTTCTGTCTTTGCTACCATAGATAGTACCTTGATAGTTTTTCGTTTCAATGACGATCACCCCATAGGGTGTGATAACTACATGGTCAATCTGGGAATACCCTGATTTTGCTTTTGGATTTTGGACAAGTAGATCACTTAGAAACCGACAATCCTTTGGCAACTGATCCAGTTGAATACAAATTTTGTACTCTCCTAATTCACCTTTTCTTTTCGAGATTTGTTCATTACTTCTTTTGGGCTTTGCAGCCTTTGTCTCCTTTTTCGGTTCTTTGTTTTTTGTTTGTATTTGATCTTTACTCTTCTTTAACAAATTCAAAAATTTAAACATAATTAACCCCTTTAACCATTCGCTGACTTTGCTATAATTGTATCTAACATTCTAATAACTTACATTTATTAGTTATGTATTCAATAATATTAAAACATTTAGAGTGGAGGTTTTTATGTCTATTTTTCGTTCGTTATATTTGTTCATTAAAGAGTCGCTACACTACCTCTTATACTTTCTTATACTTTACCTTAAGTCCTCTCACAACATCAAAATGGAAAACATTGCACTTAGGAGTCAATTAGCACTTTACATCCAGCACTATGAAAAACAGAAACTACCCAAACCGACACCAACTCCTGCATTTAGGCAGCTTTGGGTTTTCCTATCGAAGCATTTGGACAATTGGAAGTCTTCCTTAGTTCTTGTCAAACCTGAAACCGTTGTTAAATGGCATAGAACAGCTTTCAAATTTCATTGGAAATTAAAATCAAGAAAAACTGGAAGACCTAAAATATCTCGAGACACTATCCTCCTAATCAAACGTGTACATAAAGAAAACCCAATACTTTCACCAGAAAAAATTCACGAGAAACTACGTCTATTAGGAATAGAAAAACCTCCTGCGCCAAATACAATTGCTAAATACGTTCCTAGTACTAGAAAGCCACCTACTAACAAACAACTTCAATCTTGGAAGACATTCCTTAAAATTCACCAAAGTGATACTTGGGCAACTGACTTTTTCACCGTACCTACTTTAACCTTTGATGTTTTGTATGTTTTGGTGATTATTCATCATCAAACTCGTGAGATTATTCACTTTGGAGTGACGAGTAACCCTACTGCTGAATGGACAATACAACAATTTAGAAACGCTACACCTTATGGATATGTTCCAAAGTATCTCATCCATGATAACGACACCATTTTTCGCTCCAAAGCATTTCAAGGATTTTTAACCTCATCAGGAATTACATCCAAAAAAACAGCATATAAATCACCGTGGCAAAATGCGTATGCAGAAAGAGTGATTGGAACAATTAAACATGAATTGATAAATCAAATTATTCCGCTTAACCAATTACACTTACATAAGATTCTTTACGAATACATCTACGATTACTACAATACAAATCGAACTCATCAAGGTTTACGAGGGAATACACCAGTACCTTCTCCAGTTTACCTACCGACAACTGTAAAGAACACAAAATTAAAAGCTAATCCTGTACTGAATGGGCTTTACCATACATACAAAAAAGTAGCTTAAATGCTTACACCTTTATACTTACATATTTTTACTTTTCTGAGGGAAGGCTTCTTTGACATGCCTTTCTTTTTTGTGCTCATTCTACTTTCGAATATCTATCGCCATGATTGGCTAAAATTAACCTATTACTTTGTAAACTATCAATCTTGTAACGGCCAATACACTTTTTTTTGCTTCGGATCGACTTTTTGAAGGGCACATGTGAGCACACCCAATATTCATCGAGGAGTTAATCAATAATAAAAACTTGAGTAATTATTAAGCGATTTTTAATAAAAGTAATTTGATATTACATCTACTTAGAATAACTATTGCCTTTGTGTTTAAGGTGAGAAATTCAGATATAAGTTGGATTAATAATTACTTAGAAATGAATTGGAAGTCACTTGGAGAAAATGGATTGAGTGGGTAATTGGAAAAATTAAAAAGAAATAAAAGAGAGCTATCGCCTAAGCGATAACTCTTCTATTGTGTTCATCCGTAAAGAACATCATCTTCACTTCTGCCCACGAATGGTGCCTGGCACCGATGTTCCTTATGTTTCGAAACTTAGGAGTTTTACATTCAATGAATTGGAGCTAGTTTTTTTGAGGAAGGAGTTTGAGTTAACAATTAGGATGTAGGAAGAAAATAGAAAAGAGTTACCGCCGTTAAACGATAACTCTCTTCTTTATTGCTTAAAGTGTAGAGGGATTAAACCCCATAAGCACTTATTAAATTACTTCACTTCAATAGAACTAAAGTTTGCTTTATTACCAGCTGTGTCTTTAATATCGAAGTTAGTTCCAGTCTTAACTTTTAATCCAGCATTTAATTGGTCTACAGTAAATGCAGTTCCAACAGTGATTACAATTTTCTTATCATTAGTACCATGTGCAGCTGCTTCTACAGTACCTGTATAAGCTGTAGTACCATGTTCAATTTTGAAATCTACACCATTATTACCGTCAATAGTAGTAGCATCAATTGCTTCACTAAATGTTAGTGTAATTTCATTAGTATCAGTTAATTCTGCAAGTGTAACAGTTGGACGAACATTTTCAACTAAGTTTACAGATGTAGTTTTAGAATCCATTAATACACCTGCTTTAGATTTAACTCCACTAACAGTAATTGTTTTATTACCTGATGTAGTCACTGAATCATCATTTAATGTTAATAACACTCTTGCAGTTGCAGTATTTGATGTTAACTCGACTTTCTTAATAGATGCACCTTCAATGCTGTAGTTAGCATTAATAGCTGAGCTTCCATCTACTTCTCTATCGAATAATACTTCTACTGTGTTATTAGTTACTTGGTTTACTGCAGTAACTTCCGGTTTGTTACTTGTACTATCAACATCACGTTTGAAGTTGATATCTTTTTTCTCTGCACTTACATTACTAAATAAGTCAGTTACTATGCCTTCAGGTAATGTAATTGAATAATCTGCTTTCTCTAAGTTCTTAAGATTAATTTTAATCTGCTTAGACTTTGTAGCAGTAGAACTAACTCCATGTAGAGAAACAAAAACTTCGTTTTGTACATTAGTAGTAACACCAGTAGTAACTAATGTAACACCTGATGTTACATAGTCTTTTGTTTTCTTTGCAGAAGTAATATTATTTGAATTAAATCTTGGAGTGTCAGTAGAAGCACCATAGTTAGCAAGTTGTACTTCTTTATCATAAGTAACAATTAAATGCTCTACACCATTAATTTTTTGGACAACTGCAGTTTCTACTTTAGGTTTAACATCACTTACTGTTAAATTAACAACTCTTGACACAGCGTTTTCTGGAGTAACAAGGTTAGCACCTGCAAAATCATCTAAAACAACAGTAGTTAAACCAGTTGGTAATCCAGCTGTTTCAAAGTCCCCGCCAGTACTAGCGTCTAAAGTAACTACAACTTTCTTCTTGTTATCTTTATCAATTTCAACATTTGCTGCTGTAACTGTTACCGAACCAATATCAACTGTTGGTTTAATTGAAAGGTCACGGTCAAATAAAATTTCAACTTTATTTGTACCTGTTCTAGTAATACTTTCAACTTTAGCCTCTGCACTATCAGTTGTATTGTATTTAAGAGTTACTGTAGTAGGGTTTGGACTAATTAAATTGCCGTTATAGTCACTTACACCAACAATAGTCATAACAATATCTTTATCTCTATCCGCTGGGTCTAGAGCACTTAAATCAACATTAAATTTGCTAATGTCGTCAGCATTTCTTGATACTTTTGTAGCATCTAATGTTGTATTTGAATTGAAGCTTTTACCATCAGCACGTTTAAATTCGAATGTAACACCTGCAGAATTAGCTGGCTTAACAGGCTCACTAAAAGCAACTACTGCATCTGCAACATTTTTATAAGTTAACTGACCTAATGTAGGACGAGTTGTATCTTTAGAAGTGAAAGTACTTGTAAATTCTTTAATTTCGTTTCCAAGCTCATCAGTAACAGCTTTAGTAACTGCGATTGCATAAGTGCCATCAAAGTATTGTGTAGTAGGAGCAGTTAATGTAAGAGTTTTTCCGTCTGAACTTAATTCAGCTTTAGAATCATCAAAATCAGCAACATTTTTATCTAACTCTCCAGCAGCAGTAGCTAGAGGAACTCTACTTAAAGTAATGTTACCAGCTTGTAAAGTGTCATCTGAAGTATCGACAACTGTTGTTTTTTCTACAGCTTTATTAAATTTAATTTGAATTTGCTTAGAGTTAATCGCACTTACACTCGCAACAGCAAGTTCAGCTGGAGCTGGAGGTGCAGGAAGTTCTACACGTACTTCTTCAACTTCAGTTCTGTGTACGAATACAGCAGCTTGAGCACGAGTTACAGTTGCGTTTGGAGCAAATGTAGTTTTAGTTGTACCTTCAACTACTCCTAAAGAGTAAAGTGTATTTACAGCAGCTTCATACCATGCACCTTTAACTGTGTCAGTGAATGGGATTGTTACGTCTGCATCAGCTTCAAGCTCATATAATTCAACTACCATTTTAGCTAATTGAGCACGAGTGATTGTTGCATTTGGTTGGAATGTTCCGTTAGGGAAACCTTCTACGATACCAGCTTCTACTAATGCTTCAACAGCAGCAGAATACCATGCATCGTTCTTAGTGTCAGAGAATCCTAATGTTGGGTTCTCGCTAACTTCTAGTCCAAAAGCGTCAACAAGAATTTGAGCCGCTTGTGCACGAGTTACACCTTCACTTGGTTTGAAAGTTCCATCTGGGAAACCTTTGATTGCTTCTTTACCCACTAAATAATCTACTGCATCTGCATACCAGATTCCAGAAGTTACGTCTGGGAATGAAGAATCTGCAGCTACTGCTGAAGCGCCTGTTGCTACCATTGCAGCCGCTACTGATGTTGCTAAAAACTTACGATAAGACTTTGGTTGGTAAGCCATAAGAAAAAATCCTCCCTTTAATATGTACTATGTGTACGATGTATTTTCTAATTCAAGGTTGTTGCTAAGTTCTAAGACTATGAGATTACTATCTATCTATATAATCCTCTAATCTATAAACCTCGCCTCCTCAAATTAGCAAAGTCCAATTTTACCTGCAAGACTAGTATAGTTTCCTGAAAATATAATGTCAACTAGATTATGGTATATTCGACAAAACATTCATCGGTAAATTTTACCAGTCATTTTGCAAAGATGTAATTGGCAACTTTTACAGTTATGACTATTCTACAATACTTATTCAAAATTTCAAAGTTGTTTTTCTAATATTTTAATAGATGACACAAAATTGACCTTTAATTATGTATGTAGAGTGTCATAGTTTGATAATGTAACCAACACTCTTTGCGAACTCGTGATGCATCTGCCTATGCATCATGAGCACACGTTTATTTTCCCATTATTGACCCTTTTAGTCAATGGATTTCCTATTTTTTACTTTTAGCAATTATTACCTTGTGAGGCAGCTTTGAACATTTTGTTACGGAATTGTAATGTTTTAATAGATTTTCATATGTTAGACTTAAAATTGGTTATTTCGCCATTATCTGATAATTTCATTCACAGTTTTTGGTAACTGTTAAATAATAGAAAGAGTTTTGTTGAACTTAGGCAATATGTCGAAAATTTACATAAAAAAATAGGAGTGATAGTGTGTACAGAAGAATTTTCCTTCCATCATTGTTGTCTCTACTTCTTATGATTTTTACTTTAAACCCGTTGCAAGCAGATGCTAGTGTTCGAGAGTCGTTGGCCGCAAGTGCGAAAGCCCAAATTGGTGTTCCTTACAAATTTGGCGGTACGACGACAAGCGGTTTTGATTGTTCAGGCCTGATCGGTTATGTATTTCGTGAAAATGGAATTACATTACCTCGAACTGCAAGTGAACAATATCAATCTGGTACGAAAGTAGCAAAAGCTGACTTGCAGGTTGGAGACCTTGTATTCTTTGAAACATACAAACCAGGTCCATCCCACTCGGGAATATATGTTGGAGATAACAAATTTATTCATGCTTCTTCTTCAAAAGGTGTAACGACATCTTCCATTAATGATCCATATTATTGGGCACCGCGTTACTTAGGTGCAAAACGTATTGTGAAGGATGAGGAAGCAGAAGAAGTTGCAAAAACAGAAGTGTTAGCGACATTACCAGTCGGAGAGTATCATGATGTTCCTGAGAACCACTTTGCACATCAAGCGGTAAAAGAATTAAGTACAGCTGGAATTATTAGTGGCTATGAGCAGAGCTTATTTGAACCAAATGGCTTACTAACACGGGCACAGGTGGCTTCAATGATTGCAAAAGCCTTGGATTTAGATACGTCAGAAAACACTTCGATTTATAAAGATGTCCAAAGTGATAACTGGGCAGCTGGAGCGGTTTATGCCGTATATAAGGCTGGTATCTTAACTGGTTATGAAGATGGAACGTTTAAGCCGTCAGAGACTCTTAACCGTGAACAGGTCGCAGTACTACTTGCGAGAGCATTCCGTCTGCAACTACCTGAAGATGGACAAGCTTATAATGATATTGCTACAGACTACTGGGCTCATGAGGATATTCAAAAAGTAACAGCACGTGGGATTACACCTCGAAATGCTGAAAATACTTTCCGTCCGAAAGAAAATGTGACGCGTGCATCGTTTGCAGTGTTTTTACATAGGGCGCTTAATTAAATTTAGAATTTAGAATTAAAGAAATAAAGAAAAAGATCTGGAGCAACGCTTCCAGATCTTTTTTAATCTCTTGAACTTAATTTTTAATTCTAAATTCTTAATTCTAAATTCTAAATTCAAATTATTTTAATTTAAATTGGTCGTTGATGGCTCTTGTTAGGAGGACGCTGAATTCGGCTCTTGTGACGGGCTGATTTGGTTTGAAGGTGCCGTCTGGGTAGCCTGCGGTGATGTTTTCACCAACGAGTCGCTGGATTGCTCCGTGGGCGTAGTAGGTTGGTGATACGTCGCTAAATGTTATGGTTGCTGCTTTGTTAAGTGAAAAGGCGCGGACAAATAGGACCGCAAGCTCCCCTCTAGTTACATATCGGTTTGGACGAAATGTTCCGTCTTTGTAGCCAGCGAGCAGATTTTGTTCTTGTGCTGACTGAATAAAGCCTGATGCAAAATGGCTACTACTGACATCACTGTAGTCTGTTGCGCGTCTTGCACCGTTAATACCGAGGTGACGTCCAATCATTGTAATGGCTTCTGCTCTTGTTACTTCATTGTTCGGCTGGAATGTACCATCCTCATAGCCGCCGATAATGTTAGTTTTCGTTAAATAATCCACATGCGGGGCAAACCAATCTGTTTTTGTCACGTCTTTAAAGGAATGCAAAAGAATTGGATCATCGACAATGACATCAATCTTTGTATCTCTTTTCACTTCGATTTTGATTGGCTGACTTCGGTTTGATTCTTGCTTATCACGGTCGATCGCAATAATTTCATAGGAATATGTTCCTTCGTCTACTATATCAATATAGGTGAATGTTTGGTTTCCGACCTTGGCGATCCACTCTCCATTTCGGTACAGCTGATAGCTTTCGATTCCTGTTACACTCTCTGATGCTTTCCATGTCAGTTGGACTTGTAATTTGCTGTCCGTCTTATTGTCAATCATCGTTGCTTGAACACTTGTTGGTGGAGACGGTGGTGCTTTTTCTACCTTTAAGTCTTGCGGTACTTCAATCCTTCCGTACCCATATAACTCATCTTTTCCAGTTTCCCCTAAGTCAAAGGTGTGCTTATGAAGAAGCTCACGGAGATCCGTATGGGCAATACCTGGTCTCGCTTGTTTTAATAGAGCAAGCATTCCTGTAACATGCGGGGCCGCCATTGATGTTCCACTCATCGACTTATAGCTATTGCGTAAGTAGGTACTATAGATGGCAACTCCAGGAGCTGATACTTCAACTTCCTTTCCTATGGCTGAGAAATTAGTACGGCGGTCACGTTGGTCAACGGCGGCCACGGCAATAACATTTGAATAGGCGGCAGGATACTCAACAGCCTGTCCACTGTTCCCCGCTGCGGCAACGATTAATACACCTTTATTATAGGCTTGATCGATGGCTGCTTTTAAAAGCAATGATCCTTCTATCCCGCCTGCACTAAGGTTAATAATGTCCACATCTTTGTTAATCGCCCACTCGATCGCTCTGACTAAATCAGAGTGATAGCCGTTCCCCTCTTGATCAAGAGCTTTTGCGATATAAAGATCAATGTCCGGTGCCATCCCAGCTGTCCCAATGTCATTGTTCTGTGCAGCGACAATTCCAGCCACATGTGTCCCATGGCCATTGTCATCATTATAGTCTGTTGTGTAATTTGTAAAGGCAACCGCATCAGCAATTTTGAGATCAGGATGATTTTTGGCAATTCCCGTATCAATAAGCGCTACTTTGACACCCTTTCCAGTGACACTGTTCTTCCATACTTGTGGTGCATTTGTTCTATGTACTCCCCAATCAATCGTCTGTGTTACAGACACTTGCTTATCGACTTCAACAGATTTGATACGGGGATGATGTTGTAATGTTGATAGATAGTCGCTTGGTATGGATGCAGCGACGGCTGAAATACTAGGAAAACGGTGGTGGATCTCACCATTACCTTCTATTAATATGTGGTCATAAATTTTGTCATGAAAAGTAATGATGACTCGTTCGAACTCACCGGTTTCTGCTTGAATTCTATTATCGGTCGAAAAGCTAGGAAATAAAACTAGCAGAGAAAGAAGTAATAGTAAATAGATTGTTTTTTTCATAATGATGGCCCCTTTTAAACTCAGCTAAAATATCTTTTATTATACTATATCTAGAGTCTTCTAGTTTTGCTATATTTAAGAAATTTTTTGGTTGATTGTGGAAATTAGGTGCATGCACCCTTATTACTTTGTTGATGCTGGTTGGGGTGCGGGGTTTGGAGGATGCTGCAGTAAATGACGTGGAACGGAAAAAAGGGCTCAGAAAATGTATGGCGGCGGAAGGATGTTTTTTTGTTACGAAACTGTAATGTTACAATCATTTGCCATATGGTAGACTTAAAATTATAAATTCGTCATCTTTCGACATGTTAGCGAGTTGGTTGTTTGCTAGTGTCAGAATTGGATGAGAACATGAGATTGCTAGCTAGTAAGTTTTACAAAATAATAGAGGTGATGTTGTTTGTCAGCACGAAGGTTTTTTACTTCAATCATTGCTTTACTTATCATTATGATGGGGTTTCCTCCTCATAAGGCTGAGGCGAGTACGCGGGAGAATCTTGTCGCGAGTGCCAGGGCTCAGTTAGGCGTACCGTATTTATGGGGTGGGACGACGACGAGTGGATTTGATTGCTCAGGATTTCTTAGGTATATCTACAGGGAGAATGGGATTACTCTTCCTCGTACGGCAAGTGAGCAGTTTCAGGTAGGGACGAGTGTTACAAAGTCTGACCTACAGGTTGGGGATCTTGTTTTCTTTGAAACGTACAAGCCTGGTCCATCGCATTCCGGTATGTACATAGGTAATAATCAGTTTATTTCAGCTAAATCATCACGTGGTGTGGCGATTGCATCGATTAATGACCCTTATTATTGGGGATCGCGCTATATCGGAGCAAAGCGTGTAATTAATGAGGAAGCGGCTAACCAGCAGGTACTAGCGGCATTGGCTGTTGGTGAGTATCTTGATGTTCCTGAAAGTTATTGGGCTCGTCATGAAATTAAAATCATGAGTGAGCGTGGTATTGTCAGTGGCTTTGGCGAAGGGAAATTCATGCCAAATGAGCATTTAACTCGGGCACAGGCAGCATCAATGATTGCAAGGACGTTAGAATTAAATGTATCGAATACGACGTCCGTGTTTCCTGATGTGAAATCTGATCACTGGGCAGCAGCACCGATCTATGCGGTACAGGAAGCTGGGATTGTTAAAGGATATGAAGATGGTACGTTCAGACCAAATCAGGTGCTAACGCGTGAGGAAATCTCGATGTTATTGGTACGAGCATTTTCGATAGCCGAATCTAATGGGCAAACAACATACTCAGATGTTCGTGCTGACCATTGGGCAGCGGATGCAATACAGCGCATTACAGCGAGTGGGATTACGAGAGGCTTTGAAGATAATACGTTCAGGCCGAAAGAAAAAATAACGCGTGCACAGTTTACAGTGTTTGTGTACCGTGCGATGTAAGATGATTGTTGTTTGAGAGCGTTTGCGCCAGAGTGAGATGGTGCAAACGCTCTTTTTTTGTGGGGTGAGATGGTGCATTTTTTCTAATATTTGGGAGTTGGATTATAAATGAGTGAAATTGGCTTATAAATACTCAGATTTGGCTTAAAAAGTAGTAGATTTGGCTTATAAACGTGTGAAATTGGCTTATAAGTTGGGGTGTGGGATGGTCGGTGGGAGGCATGTTCTCTTGCGGTAGACAGATATGGTGATGATGTCTATATGTGGAGACATCATGAAATGTTTGTAGTTCATTTTTATCTTATTATTGTGATTGGTTACTGATCAATTAAGTAATAAATGGTTATGTACCATTTAGATTAATCACTTGTTATAATATAACAAATGTGGTGTATACAATGTCATTAAGTGAACGTATCATTCATGAAATTGATCAACTACGAGATAATGAGAAGCAAAAGTTCCTTAAGAAAATCAAAGAAAAATATTTTCAACTTCCAAAAGATGCTTTCGTTGTTGGAGAGAATTATGAGTTTGGCTAAATGATGAGGACGATGAGTCTGATAGGCTTTGATACCTACAAGATCGGTAGCACCAACATAGTTCTATATTTACTTAAATTGCAATTGTGACTTTAACTAATGTATAATATAAATAGATAAATTGTATATTAAAAAAGACTAGGCGCTGCGAACGCCTAGTCAATGCAACTACATGCCGCATGAAGAACGGCTGACCGAAATTAGATAGTTTATTTAGTAAGAAGTAACTACCCAACTCTTTGGTCGGAGCAAGGGGCGGTTACTTCTTCTTTTTGTTGGCGACAAGTGTAATAATCGATACAACTGCAATAATCATTGTAACGATTAATGTTCCAAATTGAATTAGCATATTCATTGCTTCGTATGTCACCATATTTTCACCCCCTCTCATGCAGGGAGTGTCAACCGCCATCCGCTATATATAGTTGCACTTCCATTATACCAAACGTATATTCCATTTTGTTATCTATTGATTTAATTTATTTGAAAATTTATCGTTTACTATATACAGAAAAAGCGGCACCCTCGGCGCTTTTTCTACTTTACTTATAAAGTTGCAGTAATCCTTGATAGATCGCTTCGGCGGAATCTTCGTCCACGAGCGGTGACAGACACTAGAAAAAATGATAATATAAAAGCATACTTTTTATTTAGAATATTTAAACGGCTTATGAATTGAATTACTTAAAATTTAATATTTCTTACTGGTGCCTCATGTTGAGGAGAATAGGGAAATCGAAAAACGATACGGAGCCCGCCACTGTAGTTGATGAGTCGCTGTTGATACCACTGGATGTAATCCGGGAAGGAGACAGTTGGACAATGATTCAGAGTCAGGAGACCTGCCAGTTTAAGAACATGTAATATCCCCGGCGCTTGGGATAATTATACTGGGTTTTGGCAGCAACCTCAGTCTATTTAGACTGGGGTTTTTTTATATTTATTTTTAAGGAGTGGTAAGTATGTGGTTAAATCAAGAAGAAAAAGAAGGCGTGTATAAGGCGATCTATAACCGGCGTGATATTCGGCATTTTCGTAAGGATCCAGTTCCCGAAGAAGTACTATTACGTATATTAAATGCAGCGCACCACGCTCCATCTGTAGGATACATGCAGCCGTGGAATTTTATCATTATTAAATCAGATGAAACGAAACAACAACTGAAAAAAGCAGTCGATAAAGAAATCCAAGCTCTCGGCTTGCACTTTGAAGGTGAAAGGGCGGAAAAATACAAAACCATTAAGGTAGAAGGGCTACTAGAAGCACCTGTCACTTTATGTGTGACGTGCGATCCAACCCGTGAAGGGCCGCACGTTATTGGTAGAAATTCGATACCAGAAACGGATGTATACTCCGTTGTGTGTGCAATTCAAAACCTTTGGTTGGCTGCATATGCAGAAAAGTTATCTGCTGGATGGGTAAGTTTCTACAAAAAGGGAGATATACGCCAAATACTGGGGATCCCGCCATACATTGATCCCGTTGCTTTGATTTCGATAGGATACCCCTATCATTATCCCGAAAAACCATTGTTGGAAAAAATCGGTTGGGGGAATCGCTACCCATTAGAAAACCTGCTTTTTGCAGATAAATGGGATGAAAAATATACATTGTAAGATTTAGGTTTAGGACACTTATTTGGTTTCTTAGACGACTTTCTTTTGTAAGCCCTAAACTTTAGTAGTAACGGACATCAGGTTAAAATACTGATACGCATATTCCAAAAAAAGCGCCTCTCTCGGCGCTTTTTTTCTACTTACTTATAAAATTGCAGTAACCCTTGATAGATTGCTTCGGCGGAATCTTCGCGGAACTGGGCTGTTTTCATTTTCCCTGCCTCGGTTTGGTTTGTGACAAAACCAAGTTCGACGAGAACGCTTGGCATTGTTGTATTTTTGATGACGTAGAAGCCAGCTTCTTTCACGCCGCGGTCACGCAGCTTTAGCTTTTCGGTTAGTTGCTTTTGAATCAAATCAGCTAATTTCTTACTGTCGGCACTACTGTTCGTTCTGTCCCAATACGTTTCCGTTCCGTTTGCAGACTCGGCACTCGCACCGTTCACATGGATACTGACAAAGGAATTAGCGTTTGCATTTTTGGCGATTTGCACTCGCTCATCAAGTGTCAGGAAAACATCGGTCGAGCGGGTCATCACCACTTTTGCACCTGCGGCCTCAAGCTTTTTCTGTAGTCGTAAACCGACATCGAGAACGATTTCTTTTTCAGTGACACCAAAAGCTGATGCCCCTGGATCACGACCGCCATGTCCTGGATCGACTGCGATCACTTTTCCATGAAGCGGCTTATCACTCGTATACGATATGTAGCTAGTATGAACGTATCCATGGATCGATTGGAACACAATTTCAGCCCAGCTGCCTTGAACACTTAGCACTTGCAGCCTTGTTCCATTTTGCAGACGAGCAATGGGATCCTGATCTGTGGATGGGGTTGGGCGAACATTAAGCCCTGTTGCTGCATTGACAACGATAGCATCTTTCACATCTGCCCCACTGATTTCAATTTCTGGCGGGCGGTATTCTGGATATAGCGTTCTTGCTAAAAATAAAGCGAACTCTACTCTTGTTGTTGCACCGTTCGGACGGAAGGTTCCATCTGGGTACCCAGTTGAAATTCGTGCGGTCGCTATTCGGTCAATTGAGGGGTAGGCCATATGGCTTTTTGGCACGTCAGAAAAGTTCGCTGCGCCTCCCTCTGTTAACGGGAACGCCCGTGTTAAAAACATCGCCATTTCCGCTCTTGTTACTGTTTTTGAAGGTCGGAACGCTCCGTCTTCATAGCCGCCAACGATTTTCTGATCTGAACCTGAAGCAATATAACCTGAAGCCCAGTGGCGAGCAGGAACATCTGAGAATTTGGTTGCTCTTTGTGTCCCATTCATGTTAATTGCCCGGCCAATCATTGTGACTGCCTCTGCCCTCGTTACAGGTGCATTCGGCTTAAATGTTCCATCAGGGAACCCTGCAATGATTTTGTCATCGACTAACCGACTCACTTCATTAATGTGCTCATTGCGAACATCGGAAAATTTTGTACTCGCCTCCACTACGGATCTACTACCCTTGAAATCTGCAAAAGTAGTAAAAGCCAAGACGAACACCAAAGCTAATACAACAAATTTCCTCATCTTTATCCTCCATAACTAAATTAAACACTCTAACTATGAGTCTATCATAATTTATTTTGTAGAAATACCACTAAAAAGGCCCAATTTTGGCGAAAAAAATAGTGTGAATTTAGTTTGGAGTTTGCAGTCATGGCGGGGTCAATCTGCTTAGATTTTCCTGCCACTTTTATCTAAAAATTATAACGACTTTCCTCGCTTCATCTCTTTGTACCAGTTTGTATGGCGTTCTTTGACATACCCTTTCAACATAACTGCTGAACGTTCCTGGTAAAAGATTGCGGTTTGCTTTATTGAATTGCAGTTTGATCCTGTGAGGATTGTTGATTACGGAGAGGACACCACAACGCTTATTTAGTTAAAATCAGCAATTATTTATGCTGCGCGGACATCAGAGACGTTATTCGTTTAATTTTTGTTCGGTTTATGCTATTTTTCGGGGAATAAGGTATCTCATGGCCGCGGAGCTCAATTCTTAATTGATTTTTGATATGATAACGTCCCTGGTGTCCGCCAACGGCATAAGCGGCATACTCACCGTCTAAAAAAGACCGCAAAAAAACACATCACAATTCCTCAATTAGAAATTACGATGTGCTTTTTCGTCAAAACATTCTCTTAGCACCCAGGTAGCGGTCGCTCCAGTATTTCGTATGTAAATTGCTGACGGTTACACCAGTCGAGCTGCCACTGTGGATGAAGTTGTTGTTGCCAATGTAGATACCGGCGTGCGATGGGCCAGTTGTATACGTTTCAAAAAAGACAAGGTCCCCGACGCGCAGCTCAGAAGCGTCCGATCCTTTGTTCCACATTTCAGCAACCGTTCTTGGCAGCTTAACGTCTTGTTTGTTGAAAACATACATAAGAAATCCGCTGCAATCAAATCCGGCAGGCGTCGTTCCGCCCCAAATATACGGCACACCGACATACTCTGCTGCATCTGCAATCATATTGAATGCATCCACTTTTTTCTGGGCTGGAGCTTCTTCATTTGCGCTCCCGCTTTTTGTATTTAAAACAAGAGTCAATTGGGCCGCAGTCTCAACAGTGTACAACCCATTTGCTGTTAAGCCTTGTTCCCTCTGAAAGCTGCGGATTGCCTCTTCGGTAACTGTCCCAAAATAGCCTGTAGCAGAACGGTTAAAGTGACCTGCTGAAGCTAAATTGTTTTGCAGCTGGGTTACGGCTTGTCCGCTGGTTCCGATTTTAATCAATGGCTCCGGCTGTGTTGGCTGTGGTGCCGCTGCCGGTGGAGTTGCTGTAGGATTAGGACTAGTATTAGAATTGGAGACTTGCTGTACAGCTCTTTCTTCACTTTTAACACCACTTAGCCTGCTCCATGTTTGTGGACCGACAATACCGTCAACCGTTAAGTTGTTGTTGTTTTGGAACTGCTCAACAGCTTTTTTTGTCACTTCACCAAAATAGCCAGTTGCCTCTTGGTTAAACACCCCTGCAGCTCGAAGCTGATTTTGCAGTTCAGTTACTGCTTGTCCACTTGAACCAACTCGGAGCAACTGTGTCAACTGCACGGGTGCTGCAGCTTGGGACGGTGCAGGAGACGGTGCGGACTTTGGAGCAGCTTGTGTGGTTTCGTTGACAGATACTTGCTTGTCACTTGTACCTAATAAGGCGGCTAATGTAAGTGGACCCGCTACACCTGTTTGCTGGATTTTGTGATCCCGCTGAAACTTCATTAGTGCCTGACGAGTGATTTCACCGAAATAACCTGTTGAGGTGTGGTGTGTAAAGTACCCTTTCTTTCTTAATGCTTCCTGGAGCTCTTTTACTTCGGGGTGATCCATCCCTAATCGAAGTGTTTGGTCGCCTAATGCTGCGTCTGTTACATTCGGCACCGCTAAAAATGCCCCGGCTGCTACCGTTGAAATAACAATTCCTTTCATATGTATGTGTTGATTTGCCATCGTAATCGCCTCCTGTCTTTCGTGTGTTTTCCTAATGTTCAGAATTTTCCTATATCTCATTCTACAATATAATTTTGTTTAACATAAAATAATTACACTAAAATTCCATTACAATTTTGTTAAAGTTAGCAGCTGTTTGCTACGATAACAAACAGAACACTCCATAATTTAACAATCATTATCATTCATTATAATCCAATCATGGGTAAAAAGGTGTCGAAAATTCAAAGCTTATGTGAAAAATTTGGGAAAATGTACTCTTTTTAGTAGGAATTAAGTAATTGTATCAGACTTTTTCCAAATTGGTTCTCGAGTATGATATGGTGACATGATATGGTGACAGACACCATAGAAAGACATTTGTAGTGAAATTGTCCACGGGCGGTGACTGTCACCAAAAAAATGTCACCACATAAAAACCACTGCCCCTATTCTTGGGCAGTGGTTGGCTTGCTCTTTATCATTATATGAAATTGGTGAGTTAACATCCTACTTAACTAAATTTCCGATCATTTCAGGTAAGAACAATGTTAATTGCGGAACATAGGTAACTAATAATAAAACTACAATTAAGATTAAGATTTGCGGTATGAGATACTTAAACATTGCCGGAACTTTAATATTTGCAATTTTTGCCGTAACGAATAGACAGACACCAAGTGGCGGCGTAACCATTCCAATCGTTAAGTTCACTGATAAAATAATCCCAAAGTGAACCAAATCAATTCCAGCTGCTATGACGAGTGGAAGGAATAATGGTGTAAAGATAGAAACCGCACTAATCGTATCAATAAATGTACCTGCAATAAGAAGGATCACATTAATTAATAGAAGTAATAAAAATGCGTTATCTGCAACTGGTCCTAGTAAATCGATCATCATTTCAGGAATACGATGATACGTTAAAATCCAAATAAACAAGGCTGCATTACCAATAAGGAATACAATTGAAGCCGTTGTCTTAGCCGTATTTAATAGAATCGGCATTAAATCTTTAAAACTTAATTCCTTATAAACAAACATTCCGATGATAATTGCATAGAATACCGCGATAACTCCAGATTCAGTAGCTGTAAAAACACCAGAAATAATTCCACCCAAAATAATTAACGGCATGATTAAAGCGAGCAATGCATCTTTGAAGCCAATCAGAAATTCTTTAAAACCAGGAAAACTGTCTCTCGCTTTATAGCCATTTTTGACTCCGACATAAAAGCAGTAAATCATCAGTCCAATTCCCATCAGAACTCCAGGTACGACCCCTGCAATGAACAAATCACCAATGGAAACACTTGCCATTACCCCGAATAAAATTAAGACAATACTCGGAGGGATAATTGGCCCGATTGTTGACGAAGTGGCAACTAAACTAGATGAAAACCGGTCATCATATCCTTCTTTTCTCATGGCAGGAATCATCATCCCACCTATTGCCGCCGCTGCAGCAATCGCTGTCCCTGTAAGTGCTGAGAAGAACATGCTTGAGATAACAACAACCATTGCTAGTCCACCAGGTAAAAATCCGACTAACATTTGTGAAAATCGAATTAGACGATTGGAAATTCCACCTTTCGTCATAATCTCCCCTGCTAGAATAAATAAAGGAACGGCAACTAATGTAAAACTTTCGATTCCATTAAATACCCTTCTCGGAATATTAACCAACATTGACGGATCAGTTAGGATAATTCCTACAAATGAAACAAAACCTAGTGCAAAAGCGATTGGAATACGAATAAGAATGAGTGCGAATAGTAACGGAACTAACCAAAGCATTTGATCACCTGCCTAATGTGGAAATACAACATAATGACACCGCTAATTGGAACTGATAAATAGACGTAAGCATATTTAATTGGCAGTAGTCCGACAATCTGTCCCGACGAAAAGTTTGCTTGAACAAGCTGATAACCGAAGTAGATAAAAATGACAATGATGATCCCGACAACAACAAACTCTAGGATCGTCGCAAGCTTTTTTACCCATTCAGGAGCATTATCCAACAAGTCAACTTGGAGATGCTCTTTATTTTTAATACATAAAGCAGCACCAAATAAGATACAGTAGACAAAACTAATTAATAATACCTCTTGGGACCATCCTAAAGGCTGTTTAAGAACATATCTAAAAAACACTTGTAAAAAAGTGACAATGACGGTAATTGCCAAAAAAGTTGAAACGAGTAACTCTAAAATTTTTCCTAAGAAGTAATCAACCTTCTCCATTTTTATCCCCTCAAATCTTTAAGATTTGCTTGAAAAGCGCAAGTGCCTTGCTCAGCCCGAAGAGACCTCGAGCGGCTAGCGCTTGCGCTAGACATCTTTGAAAAACAAATCCGGATGGAGCTCCATCCGGACCCGCCTATTATATTCCTTACTGAACGTTTAAAATGTCATCAATTAATGTTTGAGGTACTTGTTGACTTAACGTATCTTTCACATCTTTTGTTGCTTCAGCAAATGCTTCACGGTTTGGCTCAGTAACTGTAACGCCACTATCTTCAAGTGTTGCAAGGATTTCTTCTTCTTTCTCAAATAAGAAATCACGTTGGTACGTAGTTGTTTCTGCTACTGCAGCACGAACAATTTCACGATATTCTTCGTTTAATTGATCATATGCTCTGTTACTCATGACAACGATTGCCGGGCTGTACGTATGTGCTGTAAGTGATACATATTTTTGAACTTCATAAAATTTCATTGAATTAATTGTTGGTAATGGGTTTTCTTGTCCATCTACAACACCTTGATCAAGTGCAGAATATAATTCATTAAAGGCAACTGGTGTTGGGTTTGCACCTAATGCTTTCATATGTGCTTCCCATACTGGTGCAGGCTGAACACGGATATTCAATCCTTGTACATCTTCAGGATTCACAACTTCACTAGCGTTATTTGATAAGTGACGGAATCCAACTTCCCAATATCCTAAACCAACCATATTCTTTTCGTTCACTATATCTAGTAAGCTGCTGCCAACTTCTCCATCTAACGTAGCATACACATGATCACGATCACGGAATAAATATGGTAAGCCAAACACATTCATCTCTGGAACTGTATTGGCAAATGAACTGTCTGCTGCAACAGTCGTCATATCAATTGTTCCATCCAAAATTTGCTCTACTGCCTCAGCTTCACTTCCTAATGTAGCATTTGAATAGATTTCAATGCTTACATTACCTTCAGTTTTTTCCTCAACTAACTCTTTAAATTTTTCAGCAGCAACATGGTATTGGTGAGTTTCTGAACCACTATGCGCTAACTTTAATGTCACTTGCTCTGCTCCACTGTCTGTAGTGTCTCCACCTTCATTAGACGTCTCACTTCCGCCACAACCTGCTGCAAAACTAAGAATTCCAACTGCCGCTAATGCCATAAATGCTTTTTTAAATCTCTTCATTAGTAATTCCCCCTGTTTTTTAATTAATATATTTATATAATCTTGAAACACGACTCATAAATACGGGTACATTCTCTCTAACTTCGAGTACTTTTTGAAGATCAAGTTCTGTTGTAAGTGTCTCTTCTTTATTTTCTGTTCCTTGGAGCAGCACATCGCCCCATGGATCAACAAACATCGAATGCCCACAAAATTCTACTCCATCATGAACGCCAACTCGGTTTGCAGAAACGATATACATTTGATTTTCGATCGCACGGGCGATTTGGAGTGCCTTCCAATGATTTACTCTCGCTGACGGCCATTCTGCTAGAATAAATAACACTTGTGCGCCTTCTAGGGCAAGTGAGCGAGCCAGTTCTGGGAAGCGCATATCATAACAAATGATTAATCCCATCTTTACGCCTTCTAATTCAAAAACTTCTGCACCTGTTTGTCCACCTTCTAAATACAGATGCTCATCTAGCATCGGAACGAGGTGAATTTTATCGTATTGATAAATAAGTTCCCCACTTCGGTTAAACACGACGGCTCGGTTATAGATTTTGTCTCCTACCTTTTGCGCAATCGAGCCACCAATGATGTTGACTTGATGCTCAGAGGCTAGTCCACTTAAAAAGTCGATCGTTACTTGTTTTTCGTCATCAGCAATAGTTTTTAAATCTTCCAATGTGTAAGCTGTCGTCCACATTTCAGGCAGGACTAATGTGTCTGAATTCTCTTCCTTAACGACTTTTTCGGCCCATGCCTTAACTTTTTTACGATTTTCTTCTGGATTACCAGCGACAATATCCATTTGATATACTGAGATTTTCAAAGAAAAACCCTCCTAATCAACTAAGCTACTAACTAGATATTCAGAGCTAATTGAATCGTTTTTAATAGGATCAATCAGTTCCATTTTATAACCATCCCCGTAAACAAACCCATTTAAAAGAGGAACTGTGCCAGCAAATACAACCGCATTCGTTAACTGCACTGATTTATTTTTAAGGTACGTAAGTATTTCTTCAAGCGGAAGGATAGCGCTTACATTCTGCTCCTGATATGGCTTCCATTCTCCACCATCTAACACTTTTGAAACTAGTTTTAATTCATCCCAATACTCAACAACATCGTTTAGCTTCCAAGCCTTATTCGCCATTGGCTTTTCACAAATTTGTTTCGACTTATTAATATCAACCGTCTCTAAGCCTCGGTCAGTGTGATCGCTTCCGACTGACACATAAACATCTTCATTTGATTCTCCAAAAATAAGGACGATTTCAGCCTCGCCTGATGTTTCTTGACCAAGAACCTCAATTTCTTTTTCATTTGTTAAGCTTGAAAGTCTCACTGGATATAGCATTGGAACTTCTGGAGGTGCTGGAATTCCTAATTCAGCTAACTCATCAATATGTTCCTTTACTTTTTTCGTATCACGTCCTGAGTAACCTATACAGTATACGGATTCAACAGAAAAGTCTTTTTCCTCACCGTTCACTGCAATACTGATATTCTTTGTTGTCATACTATGCACTCCTAACTCTTTACTGTTTTTTCTATAATTGAAAGTAAAACTTTTTGACTGTTTTCAATATGTTCTTCAATCGCTTTCACAGCTTTTTCAACGGATCTTTCTTGTAATGCTTGTAAAATTGCTTCGTGTTCTTCGAGCGTTTCAGCTACCCGTTCTTTATTTTCAACAGCACGGATACCCAGACGGATAATCTGATCACTTAAATAATCAAGAAAATTGATCAGTCGATTATTATTTGTAAGTTTAGCAAGATACATATGGAACTCGCGGTCTTCATTGATAAATGCAACACGATCGACACTTTGTAATGCCTTCATTTTTTCATGAATGACTACTAGATCTTCGACATGTTTATCTTCAATTTTTTCAGTAACAAGCTCAACGACATATCTTTCGTTCGCATAACGGCACTGAAAAACTTCGATGACATCTTGCAGTTCGATATCCTTAACGATAACACCCTTCCAAGGAATCGTTTCAACCCAACCCTCATACTCTAACTTCTTCAGCGCTTCTCTAACGGGTGTTCGACTAACTCCTAACTCCTCTGCAATTCCACGCTCTTGTAAAAAGTCACCAGGATTAATCTTCCCACTTATAACTGCCTCTTTAAGCTCTTTATAAACTTGATCAGTGTATGAAATAAATTTACCAATCTTTCGCAAAACTAAATTCAATCCCCTCGAGTAAAATTATAAGTAAGTGATATTTGGTGCACGGTATGTGATATGTGGTGTGAGGTATGTGGTATACCAGTTAAGATATATTAAGAATAAAACATATCTTTAAAAAAGTCAAACTATTGTGTTAGATTTCCTGACTGATTTTCTCCCAATGTTCGGTGACACAATGTTCGGTGACAGTCACCAAAGAAAGACATTTGCGTTGAAAATGTCCACGGGCGGTGTCTGTCACCAAATTTCACCAATTGCCACTCATATTTTCTTAAAAATTGCACATAGTTAACTAGAGAATATTTTTGTATTAGTTACAATAATCTGGTCATATATGTTATTTTTGTATAGGGATTTTTTATAAGATTACATAGTAAAGGGGGTATTCAATGAATGTGACGAAGATCCAGTTGCCGTTACAAACACTGAGTCTTGTAGCGGGGTTTATGGTATGGGTCATTCTTTCCTCCCTTATGCCGTATATCCTTGAAGATATTCCAATGACGGCTAGTCAGATTGCTTGGGTAACGGCGGTTCCGGTTATTCTCGGATCATTGCTGAGGATTCCACTCGGTTATTGGACAAATCGGTTCGGTGCACGGCGTATTTTTTCGTTAAGCTTTGTTATTTTGCTGTTTCCTGTTTACTATATCAGCATCGCCACAACATTTACCGATTTACTCGTTGGCGGGTTATTTCTTGGGCTTAGCGGGGCTATTTTTTCCGTTGGTGTTACGGCCCTTCCGAAATATTATCCACAAAGTAAACTAGGAATGATCAACGGGATTTATGCCCTTGGGAATCTTGGAACAGCGATCACGGCCTTTCTGGCACCCGTACTCGCCAATCGCCTCGGCTGGTCAGGGGCAGTACAACTAAGCTTGTTCCTGGTTGCTCTGTTTGCCCTCCTCAATTTTTTCTTAGGTGATAAGCAAGAACGTAAGGTGACAACACCACTCGTTGATCAAATAAAAAGTGTCTATCGCAATCATAAATTATGGTTACTCAGTGCTTTTTATTTCATTACATTTGGTTCATTTGTAGCATTTACCGTTTATCTGCCGAATTTTTTAGTCAATCATTTTGGCTTAAACACCGTTGATGCCGGGTTACGAACAGCCGGGTTTATTTTGTTGGCTACCTTAATTCGGCCGCTCGGAGGCTGGCTTTCTGACAAGTTCAATGCGTACATTATTTTAATGTTTGTCTTTTTTGGAATGACGATTGCCGCAGTGCTTTTAGCGTTTATGCCGAACCTGACATTATATACGATCGGCTGCCTAACGATTGCGCTTTGTGCGGGTGTTGGGAACGGTGCTATTTTTAAATTGGTACCGATGTATTTTTCAAAGCAAGCAGGTGTCGTGAACGGAATTGTTGCTGCAACAGGGGGATTAGGCGGCTTCTTTCCTCCACTCATGCTAACGTTTCTCCATAATTTAACCGGGCATTATGCGATTGGGTTTATGGCGTTGTCACAGGTGGCACTAGCAAGCTTGATTCTTGTTGTATGGATGTACTACCAAGAAAAGCTCAGCTTAGCAGATAGGGTCATCGAAACAACAAAAGAAGCTGTGATGGTTACCGATAAGACTGGGACGATCACGATGGTAAATCCAGCATTTACATTATTGACAGGCTATGAAGCGAGTGATGCCCTTGGGAAAACACCAAGTATACTAAAGTCAGGCAAGATGGACCCGGATTTCTATGATTCGATGTGGAAAGTTTTGCAGAAAAAGGGATTTTGGCAAGGTGAAATTTGGAATAAGAAAAAGAACGGTGAGATTTATTTAGAATGGCTGACCATTAGCCCTCTGAAAAATGATGAAGGGGATATCGATGGCTACGTTGGCATGTTTTCAGATATTACGAAGGCATAGGTGGGCAATGTTTGAGCTGGTTGAGCGCGAGGGTGTTCGCCGTCAGCATTGTTGCCTGCCAAACCTTTGAATTTGGCAGTTTGGCGATTTGGCGGACATATAGTACGCTATTTTCCGGAAAAGGCCTGTTTTGAATGGCCAAGCGGACATATAGTACGCTATTTGACGTAAATCAGCCCAATAACTCCTCTAATTCCCTCAATAACGGAACGTATGTCCGTCAAACACCAAAAACGGTATTATTTCATGCAAATAAAGGATCTGTTGTCCGCGAGAACACCAACACTGGGTCTCACAGACAACTGATCTCTTATTTCGTTACTAGTGGTCCACACTCCAGTCCTTATCCTCACAATAATCCCATCCCCAATAAATCTAGTCATAACCTTTCACAGCACCATCCATTTGTAAGCATATATAAAAATAGCACGAGCGGTACCAGTCACTAGAAAACTCATCCCATAATGTTACAGCAAAAACGTCCTTTCTATATGTTACAATGGCTGTTGGGAAAGGAGCTGTATAATGAAGAAAATCTTTTTCACCATGTTGTTATTATTTATATCCTTGTTCATCACTTCACAAGCCTTAGCTGCAAATACCTTTTACTATTCAAAAAGTGAAATTCAAGACTTTTTATATGATAGTGAGAATAACCAGCTTGTTGCTGTTGCAAAGAATCATTTGATTTTTATTGATCCTGAAGATTTATCATTAAAGCATGAAATCAATCTTCATACCGATACAAAATGGAATGATTTTGTCATTGATCATGGAGATGTCTATGTAGCGATCCATGGCAATCAAATTTTACAAGTTGATTTAAACACATATGAGCAAAAAGGCATCCATCAATTACAGGAAGATGTGATTGAATTTGATGTTGTAGGTACAAAAATTTACTATTTAAATAGTCAGGGTGACTCTCTTAAAAGAGATGAAAGAATTCGAGTTTTTGACCGAACATCACAAACCGATCAGGTGTTATTTTCTCTAGGAGGCTATACGTACGATTTAATCATTGATGATTCCACTAATGTGATGTATATCCAAATGGAAGAAAAGAATGATACGTTTATCCAATCATTCAATTTAAATGATTCCAGTTTGATTAGTACATCTGATTCGTATCGATTAGAGCAAAACTTATCTCATCTTGATGATACGTTCCTTTATACTTCAAGAGGAAAATATGACAAAAACGACTTAATGAATATCACCTATCATAGTGATGATGACCGTTTTCTCTATTATTCAAACATCGTACCGTTAGATGAGAACACTTATTTCAAAATTGAAAATCACGGATTAGTAAAATATGTTTTCAATGGATCAGAATTTGTTATTGAAAAAGAAGCTCCTGTTCAGACCTATACAGACATTCAGCCATTAGACAATTATTTGTTAACTGATATTGACGGCCATTGGGCTTATGAAAACTTAGATCAATTTGTTAGTGCTAATCTTTTAGTAGGTTATGAAAATGCTGATGGTTCATTTAGTGCAAAACCAAATCGAACAATCACTCGTGCTGAATTTGTTGCATTACTAGTAAGGGGATTAGCGCTTAATACCGAAGAAATCGATGAGGAATTTAGTGATGTCAGCTCAAAAGATTGGTTTTATGAGCCGATCCGAATTGCAAGCGCCCTGGACATTGCAAATGGATTTGATGGTAATGAATTTAGACCTAAGAAGGAAATTACACGTGCTGAAATTGCCGCAATGATTTCTCGCTCATTTTCAAATACTATTTTATTTACTGGAAACGAGAAGCCATTTAAGGATGTTGCAGGCCACTGGGCAATCGAACCGATAACCAATACAAGCAAAGCTGGAATCATTGGAGGGTATCCTGATGGCAAGTTTGGTCCGGATAACAATGCTACACGTGCAGAAGCCATTTCCATGCTGACACGAGCATTAAATAAACAGTACACAGTGCTCCCTTATGATCATGAACTAACAAATGTTGTGATCAAAGAGCATATCCAAACAGAGCAATATTTGAACCATACAGATTATGAAACGGTAGCCAGTATTATTGAAACTACGACAACAGGTTATTATAAAACATCTGCTGTGTATTCATTGGGGACTTTTGCCGGACTAGCACAAGAAGGCATTCAGTTTAAGATGAACTCACAAGGAATCTTTGCTGAAGTCGTATCCAAAAGCAATTCATTTGCTGTTGTTAAAGTCGTTAATCCAAACCCTTACACTCAGTTTATGATAACTAACCTTGATGGTAAAATGGAGTACATTAATGAAGATTTAAGCGGTCTGTATTATTTAAAGAGATCAAGTGATTCAAATGATTGGAAAATTTATAATGTGATCTATAACAACTAATTTGTATCAACAAATTTGACTACTTCTTCTAAAAAAAGAAGTGGTCATTTTTTTCGCTTATCTTCCCGCATGTTCCCACTCCTAAAATATCATTTACTTAAAATCCTTCAAAATTTCACATAACCATAAGTTTGCAAAAGTATATACTTATAGTAAGGAAGAACATTAGATTCTTCCATTGTCGTTGTCCCAAATCCTTATATGAAAGGGGCGTAATAATATGAAAAGTTGGATTCATAAAGTATACGGAGCTACCAAGCACTATACAATGTGGGATTTTAGTTTGTTAAAAATTTGCCTGCTATCGTTGGGAATTTTATTTGGGGTGTATTTCTCACAATTTTTCGGATCATCTCTCGCTATCTTGTGGGCGATTTTCCTCGTTTCGTATTGCGTTATTATGTATAAAACCTTTGTGAAATATCTCCTTAAAAGGTGACTGTCACCGCAAAAAGACAATACCACCGCATTTGTACTGTGCGGTGGTCATTTTTTCACCAGAGCAATCCTCAAACCAGTGAGGAATTTCCTCTCCCCCACCATCAATCCTCCCCATGTAACGACACACGTTCACTGGACTCATTCACGTTTTTCATCAGCAATTCCAGTTTTTTCGCGCTTTGTTCCCATTCTTCTAAGTAAAGGATCGATTGCTTAAGTTCTCCTTCATCCCTTTTACATATCTTTTTGCTAGATTTTTATAATGAATAATATAATCAACGAACGTTAAAATGGTGCTCTTATTCCAGTAATTCCATTCAACTCTTCCTCGAGCAATAATGCTCTAGTTTCTTAAACGTATACAACCAATTTTCAACCGACATTCCGGCATGCTTTTTGAAATCAATAAAAGGTTGACCTAATGAACTAATCTCCATTTAAGTCAACCTCTTGCCGAAATAAAAGGTGACTAATAAAAGGTGACTGACACCGCAAATGGACATTTCTACCGTATATGTCCACGAGCGGTGTCAGTCACCAAAAAAAGACACTAAAAAAGAAAAAGCATTGCCAGAGTGCGGACACTCGGGCAATGCTTTCTTCATATATATTGTCTATTAGTTAGTTTGCTCTTCTTCTGCTTCTTCTTCTTCAGCTGGCTCTTCTACTTCTTCAGCTTCGTCAGCTGGTGCTTCTTCTTCAGCCGGCTCTTCTACTTCTTCAGCTTCGTCAGCTGGTGCTTCTTCTACTTCTTGAACGTCCTCAACTGGAGTTTCTTCTACTTCTTGCTCATCTACTTCTGCATCCCCACATGCTGCTAAAACTCCTACTGCTAATAATGCTGAAGCTGCTGTTAATAATACTTTCTTTTTCATTTTGTATTTCCCCCTAATTTTTGAAAGTTTGCTAACAACTTGCTTGCTAGCTCGAGATTAATATTAGCAAGCCCAAGGGAAACTGTCTACGAAATCAGATGGTTTTCTAAACTCTTTCACACTTTCACACAATTTAGTTATTTTTTACCGTATAGCGTACAAATAGCCATTCCACAGGTATTATTCCATACTTTTCGCCTAAAAAAAAGCGCCGCTAGCCTTTTACTAGTACGACGCCACCACTCTATCTATTCAAACAGCTATGCATCTCTTCCTCAAAAAACTGCTCCTTTGTCACTGGGCGACTAAAATGATAGCCTTGAGCATGATCACAGCCTTCTTCTTTTAAAAACCGCAGCTGTTCCCTTGTCTCGACCCCTTCACAAATAACAGAAAATCCAAGACTGTGTGCTAATCGGATGATGAACTTGATGATTTCAGCATCATCATCGTCACCATCACTAAATTGAATGAATGAACGATCAATTTTTAGACAATCAATCGGAAAACGCTTTAACTGACTTAACGACGAATAGCCTGTCCCAAAATCATCAAGGGCAATGCTTACTCCCAGTGATTTTAATTGCTTTAATTTTTCAATGGCCTGATCAACATTTTTAATCGCCATATTTTCCGTAATTTCAAGTGAAAGGCAAGCAGGATCAATCCCTGTCGTCTTTAACAGTTCTTCTACCTGGTTAACGAAATGATAATGATCAAACTGCTTTTGAGAAATGTTCACTGACAACTGTAGTCCGGCAAGACCTTTACTGTGCCATTCCTTCTGCTGCAAACACGCCGTTTTCATCACCCAATTATCAATGGCTACAATGAGGCCCGTCTCTTCCGCTAACGATAAAAAATCGCCCGGTGGTACTAAACCTTGCGTCGGGTGGTTCCAACGGACCAACGCCTCAACTCCAGACGTACCAAGTTCCTTAACATCAACCTGTTTCTGGTAATATACTTCTAACTGATTAAGTTCAATTGCACGTCGCAAATCCGTTTCGAGCTGCATACGCTCAAGCATATCTGCATCCATTTCTTCATTAAAGATCGTATAGTTATTGCGCCCTTCATCTTTGGAACGATACAAGGCACGATCGGCATTTTTCAGTAATGTGTTCGCATTTCTGCCATGTTCCGGATAAAAGCTTGCACCAATACTAACCGTTGTAAAAAACTCCCTCTCATCACTTTGGATTGGCCTGCGCAATGATTCAAAAAGTTCCTCAATTTTATCAGCTACTTCCTGTTTACTCGCAATATTTGGCAACATCACAACAAACTCGTCACCGCCAAATCGGGCGACGACACCATCTTCTCCAATCACCATTTGAAACCGTTTTGCAATCGCCTGAAGCAGCCGATCACCAACATGATGACCGAGTGTATCATTGACGACCTTGAACCGGTCGAGATCAATGAACAAAACCGCAAGCTTCTCCCCCTGCTTTTCGGCTTTTTCCAGACCTTTATTTAAGTGTTGTTCAAGTAACACCCGATTTGGCAACTCTGTTAATGTATCATGAAAAGCTAAATGTGTGATCGACGCTGACGCCTTCTTCCGCTCAGTGATGTCGCGAATAATTCCAATATAGTATGAATCTAGAGCACGCACTTTTTTTATATGTGTAATCGTAGCAAACGAATAATAGATTTCACCATTTTTCCGACGGTTAATTAACTCACCCGTCCATGTACCTTCACGGTGAATCGTCCCCCACATATCTTCAAATCGGCTTTGCGGTGTTTTCCCAGATTGCAGGAATTTGGGATTCTTAAACTGCATCTCTTCAAAATCATAACCTGTTATTTCTTCAAACGCAGGATTCGCTAAAATAATCCTTACCGCATAATCAGTAATAACGAGACCGTCCCTCATTTGATTAAATAACTTCCAAACATTCTCCTTATCATTGGCAAATTGTTCAAACGCTTCCTTTTTCATTTTACCTGCATCCCTCTACCCAATGTTTTGTGATCATTTTGCTTCGATTAAACTCCCTATTATTGTATCAGTCGAAAAACCTGCATTACATATAATATATTGTCAATTATTCAACACTGATTCAAATTATTCTATATTTATAAAAAAAGCCAATCCAAATCTCTTTGGATTGACTTTATGTATGTTTAGTTTTCCTTATCTCCTAACGCGAACATCAATTCAGTCTCTGCAACAACTTTACCGTCAACTGTTGCAACACCTTTTCCTTTACCAATTGAACCGCGAAGACGTGTAATTTCAACTTCAAGACGAAGCTGATCACCTGGCTTCACTTGTCCTTTAAAACGACATCCATCAATCCCGGCAAAGAACGCCAGACGACCTTTGTTTTCTTCCTTACTAAGCATCGCCACTGCCCCCACTTGAGCAAGAGCTTCAATAATAAGTACCCCAGGCATTACCGGATAATCCGGAAAATGTCCATTAAAGTACTCTTCATTTGCAGAAACATTCTTCAGCCCAACCGCACGCTGACCTTCCTCCATCTCCAAAATCCGATCCACTAACAAAAACGGATAACGATGCGGAATAATCTCCTTAATCTGTTCAATATTTAACAAGATGAAAACCTCCTTTTATTAGTTTAGAGTTTAGAGTGGAGAGTTTAGAGTTATGTATGTATAACTTCGAAGCTTTTTTAAAACACTTCGAAGTAATGGCTTGCTAAGATTTTAACTCTAAACTCTAAACTCTAAACTCTAAATTCGCTTTTAGTTTTTCTCCGTTCCTTCTGTCACTATATTAACGATGTGCTGCCAGGTTTCTACTTTCAGGGCGTCGGCGGGATGGCCGTCACCAATGATTCCGTAGCCAACAACGAGGCCTGCAACTAAACTGGCGGCAGCTAGAAAAATAATGATGATGAGACGAAGCCAAATCGGGATTAATCGAATTCGCCCCTTACGCTGTTTGCGAATTCTTTTTCGCCTTTCTCTTCTATTTTCATTATGAGGCTCTTGCTTTTGTTTCTCTTCTTTTTGCTCGGCCTTTTTGTTTTTTTCTCGCTTCTCCAATTCGTCACTCATGAAACTACTCCCCAATTGTTCACTTAGTTTGGCTTAACGAATTCCGTTGATAAGCCCCATCATTTGATCTGATAGATTGATTGCTTTTGCATTAAATTGATATGATCTTTGTGCGACAAGGAGATCGCTCATTTCCTTCGCTAGATCGACATTTGATCCTTCAAGAGCACCTTGCGTCATTCGGACTGCAGCCGGATTAACAATTTCTATTACGTCAGCCTGGTTAATATCCAGCTCAGCAAGGTTAGGCAGCGCAAAGCGGTTATCACCCATTTGCTGTAACAATTGCGGTCGATGTACCGTTGCAATCTCAATTGTATCGATAACTTGGCTCGTGCCATTTGCCATTTGTGCAACTACTTGTCCATTTTGATTAATGATAATCTCACTGTAATTTGCTGGTATAGTGATCGGACCATTATTTCCTAGTAAATAATGTCCTTCACTCGTTACAACATTAAGAAGATCAGGATTGGTACTGCTTGGTGTTAAATAAAAAGCGCCATCTCTCGTTAATTGGTTTGAGACAACATTACCATTACTCACTTGGATTTGAAAAAACTGCCCTTTATCGTTCAAAGCCAAGTCCAAAGCACGCCCAGTCGTTTGAACCGCGCCTTGATCCATCCGTATATTCGTCTGAGCCACTTTCGCTCCAGAGCCTACACGAATTCCATTTGGTGTTTGACGGTTGATTTCATGATAAGGCTGCGGCTGATTGTTCACCTGCTGAAAAAGCAAATCCGAAAACTGTGAGTCACGCCGCTTATAACCCGTCGTACTGCTGTTAGCCATATTATTTGATATCGTATCAATCTTCTTCTGCAATTGCCCCATCGTAGACGAAGCCGTTAACATGGATAAGTTCACGTTTCATAAACCCCTTTTTAGTTTAGAGTGTAGAGTTTATAGTGTAGAGTTGGTGCAGGTTTTTACAAGAAGTCTTTTAGTTAAAACCTTCGAAGCCTTTCACTCGAGGGTTTTAACTCTAAACTCTACACTCTTAACTCTAAACTATTACCCTATTCTCCCTACCTCATTAACCGCTTTTTCCAGGCTGCGGTCGTAGGCTTGGAGGACTTTTTGGTTGGCTTCGAATGCTCTGAAGGCGGTCATCATGTCGGTCATTGTGTCGTTAAGATCGACATTTGAGCGTTCGATGAAGCCTTGCTTTAGTTGATACGTAATATTCGGATTGCCGATCGCTGTAGGAAGAGCTTGTCCACCTTCAAGTCGGAATAAACCGCTTCCTTCCTTCACAAGGTTGGTTGGATCCTCAGCAAAGACAACATTCAGCTGACCTGCAACTCCTTGTGCGGTTGTAATCAATCCAAGTTCATTAACACTGAAATCTTCACTGCCAACTGCAATTCGTTGACCATTTTGGCCAAGTACATAATGTCCATCATTCGTAACAAGCATCCCTTGGCCGTCAATGGTAAAGTTACCATTTCGCGTATAGCGAGTCTCACCATTTTCAGCTTGTATCGCATAGAGCAGCATCCCTTGCTGCCCTTCATCATTAATTGGAACGAGTCCTTGCAATAGAGCGATGTCAGTACGATTCCCTGTCTCCTGCATGTCTCCTTGCAGAAACTTCGGAATCGCCTCTTGCATATACACCCCTGTGCTTAAACTGCCGATAGGATTTGAACCCGGAAGCTTCTTGGCATTGCTCATTTCATTAATGAGCATATTAGGAAATGAGCGTAATGTAGTTTGATCAGCTTTGAAGCCCGGTGTGTTGGCATTAGCCAGGTTATTCGTCAACATTTCTTGTCGTCGCTGTTGTGAAATCATCCCCGCAGCAGACGTGTATAAGCCTCGTAACATCGTTTTCCTCCATTAATGTTTCTTATATTTTCACCTTACGTCTCGAGATTCTATCGAGATTTTCCAGCATGATTCCTGTTCCTTTGGCTACACAGTGCATCGGCTCTTCAGCAATGAGAACCGGCACTTTCAATTCCTCAGCTAAAAGAAGATCGATTCCGTGTAATAATGCGCCTCCACCAGTTAAAATAACACCTCGGTCAATAATATCTGCCGACAGCTCAGGCGGTGTGCGTTCAAGTACGCTTTTTGAAGCTTGTACAATGCCGGAAACCGACTCTGCAAGCGCTTCTTGTATCTCTTTTGAGTATACGGTAATGGTACGTGGAAGTCCACTGACCAAGTCACGTCCACGAATGTCAATTTCTTCATGCCGAGCATCTGGAAATACTGTTCCTACTTCCATTTTGATATTCTCTGCTGTCCGTTCCCCGATCAAGAGCTTATATTCTTTTTTGATATATTGCAGGATATCCTGGTCAAACTTGTCCCCTGCCACTTTAATTGAAGAGGCGGTGACGATATCGCCCATTGAAAGCACAGCAACATCTGTTGTCCCACCGCCTATGTCTACGACCATGTTACCGCTTGGCTGAAAAATATCCATACCTGCTCCGATTGCTGCTACTTTCGGTTCTTCCTCTAAGAACACGTTCTTTCCGCCGCTTTTTTCAGCAGCCTCACGAATTGCTTTTTGTTCAACTGATGTAATATTTGTTGGACAGCAAATCAAAATCCGTGGCTTAGTTAAAAAGCCTTTTACATTGATCTTTGCTAAAAAGTGTTTTAACATAGATTCAGTAATATCAAAATCTGCAATGACTCCATCCTTCATCGGACGTAACGCAACAATATTTCCAGGTGTTCGGCCTACCATCCGAAAGGCTTCCTCACCAACTGCTAATACTTTTCCTGTGTTCGTATCAATGGCTACGACAGAGGGTTCGTCTAACACAATGCCCCTACCCTTCACATGAATAAGTACATTTGCTGTACCAAGATCTATTCCTATATCCCTACCAAACATCTTTAAATCCTCCCTGTTAAGCATGATCCGTTTCTTCGTCGGTCTATATGATAAATGTTAAATTACGTATTATCTTCTGTTGTTTGGCAATTAGTTATTATCAATATGATGTAATTAAGCTATCTTTGTTGGGAAATCATGTTGAGTAACTATTCTTTTCACTCATATTGTTAATTTCTACTCCAATGAACTATTTTATCACATTTTGTAATAACAGGGATTCAATTTTTTAAAATTTAAGGTTGCGTTTCCACTATTTTTGTTGCATCTTTTTGCGAACCATTTTTATACTTAACCTTCGTCGCCTCACCACCTCGCAAATGTCGGATTGATTTATGATATTCAAGGATTTCCTTTACTTGGTTGGCTAACTCTTGGTTAATTTCAGGCAATCGTTCTGTAAGATCTTTATGGACGGTGCTTTTAGAAACGCCGAACTCCTTTGCAATCGTTCGAACGGTTTTCCTTGTTTCCACGATATACCTGCCAATCTTGATGGTTCGCTCTTTGATGTAATCGTGCACACCACTCGCCTCCCTAATTTCGTTAATGTGTTGTTTATGATTTGTAACAGTTTATTAACGAAAAGAGGCATATATACCAAAAAGTCAAGAGGGACAAGGAAATATTTTTTATTTTTTCGAATTTTCCCACTATAACAGACTGAAACAGCGTGTCGAGGAGTGAAATCTAGTTTTTTCTATTAAGTAGTGGTCCACTTTTAGATGGCCAGCTATGACTGTATATCCGCTGAGCAAATCACGGACTTAGTTTCCGGATAAAAAATCTACGGGGACACAAGAGCCCTTATTTGACCACATATGGACTACTTTTTGAGTTTAGCGGACATGAGTGCACTTATTCAGCTCAATGAAAGGCAACTCTATGTAAAAAAGTTACAATAAGGTCTCCTGTGTCCGCATACACCATTAAAATGGTGATTTCCATCAAAATAACGTCTCTGGTGGCCGCTCAGCTACCTAACCACCCAAAAAAAAGAAACGCATTGTTATTACAATACGTTTCTCTCTAAAATGATAATACTCTTGTACGGTTTTCAGTATCTAAAATTTCAATCAGTTCACCTAATGTATTTTTACCTCTGTCTTTAGTGTGTTTAAGTAATTCACAAAAAAGATGGGCAGTCGTTAACGCATCACCAAGGGCACGGTGACGGTCATATATCCGTGTTCCAAATGCGCACGCATACTTCTCAAGATCCCTCATATCCCACGATGGATTTAAATAACCGATGAGGTCAAGAGTGTCAAAATAGAGTGGTTGCTCAAATGTGTACTTCTCCCGTTGCAGCTCTCGTTTAATCACCATAACATCAAAGCTTAAATAATGTCCTACCCACCCGCAGCTTCCGGTATCTTCTATAAATTGAAAGAAGTTTTCGATTGCTTCCAATGCAGAAGGGGCACCATCTACATCGTGCTGTTCGATACCTGTTAATTCGGTAATGTTAGCCGGAATATCACGATACGGATTCACAAACGTTTGAAAAGTTGTCTCTGTCACTTCAAGCTGACTCACATGAACCGCTCCAATTTCAATGACACGATCTTTCCCGCCAATCGCAAATCCCGTTGTTTCCGTATCAAAAACAGTAAAGGACAGTTCCTCAATTGGCGTCGACAACGGCGGTTGAACATCTAATTGATAATGTAAACGCTTACGTTTCCAGAACAAAGAAATCACTTCCTTTTAGGAAATTTAGAATGTAGAATTTAGAATTAGTTTTTAGTTTAGGGTTTAGAGTTTAGAGTGTAGAGTTTAGAGTTGAAACCTTTGAGGGTAATTGCTTCGTAGATCTTCCCCAAAGGGTTGATTTATTTGATTTTTTAAAAGAGTCAGGCACTTTATTATACAATAAGCTTCGACACTTACGAAAGAAAACCTTCTATAAAAGTTAAGAGTGTAGAGTTTAGAATTTAGAGTTAAAATCTTTGAGGATACTAGCTTCGTAGATCTTCCCAAAAGACTTCATAGAACAACCCACATCAACTCTAAACTCTACACTCTTAACTCTAAACTGCTTCTCCACTACATTGCAAACACAGCGAGCACTTGATTCTGCAAGGTTTTGATGATTTTCAGGGCGCGAATGAGTTGTTCTTTTTCCCGGGATTTCAAGTGGGTAAATTTAATTTTTGAGCTCCCTTTTTCATTGCGCTTGAACTTTGCCCATGTTTGATTCACACGGATGCCAAGGACGACTTCATAGGCGAAACGTAGGTCGTCGGCTTGTGCTTCGGTAAAGACTTTTTTCGAAACAAGGCGGTCTATTTTTTGTAATGGTGTTCCTTCAAAGATGCCGTTTTGAATCGCCAGCAGCTGGATGCAGTGGTGCAGTGGAAAGAGGGCGTTCTTTTTGATATCAATTGAATCTTTTTCTAAGCGGAACAGGGCACGAATCGGATGATCAAGCGATGGCACCGGGTGATCTTTTTCCATTTGGGCCATTCGGTAAAAGAAAATTCGGGCCTTGGAAAGTTGTCCTTTGATCATTTCTATAAATTGATCATGCAGTGATGGGTCTCCATATAAAAAACGGTAAGAATAAAAATTATGGCCTAATAACACATTTTCATTTGTTGCTCTTAGACTCCATCCACGAATACGATCACGCCATTTTGTTAGTGAGCCACGCCATACGTCTTCATTCGACATGTTCTTTCCGATACATTGTACATAGCCAGCTTTTTCTAATTGATTCACAATTTCCTGACCTAATAAAGCAAAGTAGTCATTCGCCACTTGCTGATCCTGCTCAGAGTCACAGTCTTGATACACTAAGAAATGATCCTGATCTGTTAATAAAAACTGTTCGCCCCGGCCGCCGCTGCCCATTTGGTACCAGCAAAACGCAACGGGTGGTTCTCCCTTGCCTTGAGCCTTTAATGAGGCAATCGCTAAATCGACGCAATGCTTCACAAGACGATCATACAGCTTCGTAATGACTTCCAACGTATGAATTGTTGGAACCTCATCATGAATGAGCGTCGACAATACTTCATAGATTGCATTTTTTACCGACGGAAGATTTTCATAGGTCGATTCTTCAATCGTTTGCAGCACTTGCATCATGCCACGGTTCTTTTTGCGAAGGAGATGTGATAGCGTCACAACTCCAACAACACGTTCCCCATTGAGTACAGGCAAGTGCTTAACACCATTCATTAATAAGGTAGAAAGTGCTTCATAATAGTAGGCATCTCGTTGAATCGTAATCGGGTTTTCCGTCATGATTTCTGATGCCGGACGATCAAGCGGACGGTTCTTCGAGACAACGCGGGCCACCAAGTCTTTTTCCGTAATGATTCCGGCAAGCGTCTCCTTGTTCATCACGATAACTGAGCTGATTGCCTTTGAAACCATCAGACTAGCTACTTCGTGAATCGGGTCCGTCACTTGAACGGAAATCACAGGTGATGTCATCACATCTTGAATGCGTTGAATAAATGCGTCACTTTCTCCCCACTGATTAGCAAGTTGAACCTGTTCTGCCAAAGACGCATAAATATCCTTCAAGCGAACGGCAACTTGACGGAGAACAAAGTCTCGTACATCATCAATGTGCCATCTCTCTTCAAGGACTGTGTAAGGGATGTGCAAACAATCCGTATTATCTACGGCTTGCACTTCAACTGTGTAGTTGTAATTATGATTTGTCGGTTCACCTAAGAAGTCAGCCAAACTGGAGAATCCAATGATATCACCAGTTTGGAGAATTTCCAGGACTTCTTGGGATTGATGAATATTGTCCCCGGCAATGAGGACCTCTGCCATCCCATCAAGGATGAGCAGAAGACCTTCACGCGGAGTCTTTGAATATAGTACCTTTTCGGATTTTTCATAGTGTCGTAGTGTGCAGTGTTCCATTAATTGTGCGAATTCTTGGCTGGTTGTTCCTCGAAACAGAGGATGCTTGCTTATTTGTTCATAAAACTCACTATTTTCCTGATGCCTCATCCATCCATACCTCGCCATCTTTATAAGTCATTTGCTCTGGATAGCGTAGATCCATAACCTCATCTTGTAAATGTTGAGGCGGTGCAGCAGTTGCTTTCGATACGAGGTACATTACTAGTAAGTTAACCGGAACCCCAAATACACCTGCAGCAGTGTCTAGCAATCCAAAGATCGTTATTCCTTGCTTAGCTAAGATGATATACGTAAGTGTAACACCTAAGCCTGATAACATCCCTGCAATTGCACCTTGGGCGTTCGCTCGTTTCCACCAAACTCCTAGAACAAGAACTGGTAAGAATGTACCTGCAGCTAGTGAGAAGGCCCATGCAACGATTTGCGTAATAACTCCTGGCGGGTCAAGTGCGACAATCCCTGCAGCAAGCGTTGATAATACGATTGCCCAACGTCCTGCAGCTAAACGCTTCTTATCACTTGCATTTGGATTCACGAGACGATAGTAAATGTCATGAGCAAATGACGAAGAAATTGTAATTAGTAATCCACCAGCCGTTGATAATGCCGCCGCCATCGCTCCAGCAGCAACGAGACCAACAACAAATACTCCAAGATTTGCAATTTCAGGTGTCGCCATAACGACAATGTCATTACTAATTATAATCTCTTGCCATTGTAGAATTCCATCCCCATTTGTGTCAGCTACTTGTAATTTTCCTGTATCTACCCATGTTTTTGTCCAAGCTGGCAGACCTGCAATTGATTGCCCTGCTACTTGTGTCATAAGAATGAAACGAGAAAATGCTGCATAGGCTGGAGCTGAAAGGTATAGTAATGCGATAAATACGATCGCCCACGCACCACTCCAACGAGCTGCCTTCATCGTTGATACTGTGAAGAAACGTACAACTACGTGCGGTAATGCTGCTGTTCCTAACATTAAACAGAACATTAACCCTAACATTTGAGCTTTATTTTCTGTTGGTGCAAAATACTCTGTTAAACCTAATTCACGGTCAAGTGCACCGAGTTCACTAACAATTGTTCCATAAGAAAGCCATGGTAATGGATTTCCTGTTACTTGAAGTGACATAAAGACGATTGGAATAATATAAGCAACGATTAAGATCATATATTGAGCAACCTGAGTCCAAGTTACCCCTTTCATTCCACCTAATGTTGCATAGATCGCAATAATGACAACCCCGATCATTGTTCCATACATCGCATCAATTTGCAGGATACGTCCGATTACTACCCCAGATCCTGATAATTGTCCGATAATGTACGTAAAACTGATAATAATTGTCCCGATTGCAGCAATTAGTCTTGCTTTGTGACTGCCAAAACGGTCACCGATAAATTCTGGAACTGTAAATCTGCCGTATTTACGTAATTGTGGAGCGAGTAAGAATGTGAGTAGGAGGTAACCACCTGTCCAACCCATAATATACGCTAATCCACCATATCCCATGATCATAACCGTACCGGCCATACCGATGAATGATGCAGCACTCATCCAGTCCCCGCCGATTGCCATACCGTTCCATAATGGTGGTACGCCACGGCTGGCTACATAAAAGTCAGAAGTTTGTTTTGCCCGACAAAAAATTGCAATACCGATATAAAGTCCGAAAGTCGCTAAGATAAGAGATAAAGACACGATTGATTGCTGATCCATTATATCCCCCCTAAAGAAGCTCCATTGCTTTTTTATTTTTTATAATTTTTATTGAATTTCTTACTATGATTAGTGGTCTAATGTATTTCCTGCACCGATTCGAACGCTCGCTTCATCGTCAATACCGAAGTCTTTGTCGATCTTATCACTGATCGCCGCATTAGCAACTAACATCGCGATAAAGACAAGAATCGCACCTTGAGCACCCATGTAGTAGTGGAATGGCATTCCTAAAAACGTAAACTGTGAAAAGAATTCCTGGAACATTACGACTCCGAATGATGCAAGAAAACCAATGGCCAGGTAGATGAACATATTCCGTGTACGTTTGCGAAAATACGCATCAGCAATACTCTTATCGATTTTTTTCATTTGTGTACCTCCTTTTGGATTCGTTTTTGTAAATCATGTCAGCCTTGCTTATGTATCTCAGAAGACTTACATGATCGGCAAACAATAAGTGGTGATTTCTTGGCTGCTATTCTTCCGTTGAAATGCAGAACGAATGGAATTAAGAAGAAAAATGCTAGATGTACAGTAAACATAAAGATGATCGCTACAAGTACTGGCAACGTTGATAGAAAGAAATTATACTGCGTTTCACTTATCACCCTCACATCTTCACTCTGGCAATGTTTGCATTGAGGCTGCTCTTGTTGGGCTACGGCTGAAATCGCGGCATTTCGATTTCGATTATTCATTAATTTCGTATCCTCCTCCTAACGTTTTCAGTATTCATTCGATATTTTGTAGGCGATTACCTGCAGTATATTCTAAATATTCTGTTTTTTGTAAAAATTCGCACAAAACGTCCGTAGTTGTGTTTGAATGGTCAAAATGAGTTACTTAAATGGCCACAAGGAAGGTCCTATGGACTTTCTGACAGTATGAACCGTACAAAGCTTAAGCGCGATAACATCTATATCGTTTTTTTGCGGACACCAGTGCTCTTATTCCTACTCTTATCCTCACTTTTTGTTTTTCGCGGCCACCACAATCCTTATTCTCATTTTTTTCACCGTTATTTTCTTTATTTTCCCTAATTAAGGGCTCTCGTGGCCGCTTCCCCCTCCATTTCTTGCTTTTTTGCCTATTTAACAGCTCATATGGCCGGCTAGCCAACTACCTTCAAGATAGAAAAAACGACTACCATTTGATAGTCGTTTCAACTTACATATGTTTACTCTTTCCCTTGCAAGATCTTCATCAAATCTTTCGCAGCGGCTCGGCTGACGGGGATTTTTGTTTTTGGATGATCTTTTAGTACTAAATTATAAGTCCGGTTAAACCAAGGCTGAATTTCTTCGATCACATCGAGATTCACCAAATAACTGCGGTGTGACCGGAAGAAATGATACGGCGCGAGCTTTTCTTCAAGCTCCTGTAATGTAAACTTTGACTCATATTCATTATCCTTCGTAAAAATACGAACGACCCGCTCATCTCGCATCACATAATAGATGGAAGCAGGATTGACAACCGACACTCGATTGCCGTCGTCTAATAGCAGTTTTGAAATTTTTGGCGATTGCTCTTTGTTTTTTGCAGTGGTCAGTTTTTCACTTTTTTCCTTCTCATTTGCCGAAGCTGGACGATCGAGACGCTGTAACTCTTTTCGAACCCGTGAAAGAGCCTCCTCTAGACGCTCCTCAGTATATGGCTTCAATAAGTAATCGACGGCATTCAGTCCAAAGGCATCGACCGCATATTGATCGTAGGCTGTTGTGAATACGATCAACGGTGAACTTTCTCGCTCCCGGAGCTTTTTCGCTGCGTCAATCCCTGCTAACTCAGGCATTTCTATATCCAAAAAGACGACATCCGGTTGATATTCCTCGACTTTTTCCAATAGCTCTCTCCCATTGATAACACTCGGACATAGCTCAATATCTGTATATTCGCTAAAAATAAACTCCAGCTCTTCTCTAGCTAACTTCTCATCTTCGGCAATCATTACTTTAATGCTCAATGTAATCACCCTCTTCTAAAGAACTAACATTAGGGATAACAAAGGAGATGCGTGTTCCCCCTTCATTTTTGTTACGAATTTTTAATGCTGATTTACTTCCTAACAATGTTGTTAGGCGCTGATTAACATTATAGACACCAACACCATTGCCTTTTTTCTGCTGCAATGGGATGATTCCTAAATAATCAAGGAGGTTTTCATCGACTCCTGACCCATTATCTTCTATTGATAAATACACTTCATTTTCAAGCTGTCGAATTTTGATGCCGATGACTCCTCCTGTTGCTGTGTTTTTTAAGCCGTGCTGTATACAATTTTCGACGAGTGGCTGAATTGTCGAAGGTGGAATGAATGCTTCTTTTAAGTCTTCATCAATGTCGATTTCGACATGCAGTTGATCTGAAAAACGGACATCGACAATTTTTAAATAGGAAAGAATATGATTGATTTCCTGTGTCAGTGAAATGAGCGGCTTCGATAATATTTTTAAATTTGCACGCATAAATTGCGCCAGCTCAATCGTTACATTTTTCGCCACTGCCGGCTGAACACGAATTAACGAAACAATCGTATTTAATGTATTAAAGAGAAAGTGCGGATTGATTTGAGCCTGCAATGTCCTGAGCTCAGCCTCTTTCATCAGCTTGCTCATTCTCTCGGCTTCAGCAAGGCTTAGCTGATTGGAAATTAACTTTCCTAATCCCTGTGCCAAAGCAACATCCGCACTCGTAATTTGCTGAGGCCGTTTGTAATAAAGCTTAATGAGTCCAGCAACCTGACCCGACTGACTAAACGGAACAACAATCGCTGCTCCAAGCGGACAATTCTTCTCTGAGCATTGCAGCTGTTCATGATCAGTATAAATTTCAACTTTCCCGCTCGCCAATGCCGTAAAAAAACTTTTCGTCAAAATCCGCTCACCGATCAAATGATGGTCAGAACCACTTCCGACATGTGCTAATATTTGCTTTGCATCGGTGACGGCGACCGCGGTCGGCTTTAACTCATCCATTAAAAGCTGTGCAGTCGTCCTTGCAGTCTCAAAATTTAATCCTTGCTTTAAATGCGGCAGTATTTGTTCAGCGATCGTTAACGTTCGTCTTGTTTCCAGTGCTTGAGCCTGCTCCTTCTCTGAGAGGGCAACGCGAATCATTAATGTAAAAATCGAGATCGCCACACTGTTACTGATGACCATTGGAATGCCAACAAGATTGACAAACTCAACTGACACGTGTGCAGGAGTAGTAAAGGCCAGTACAAAGCACATCGCCATAATACTCGCAAACATGCCGATAAAGAGCGATTTCGCCGGTGTAATGACCCGCTCTTTTGAAAAAAACCTCGCAAAAAAGCCAGCAAACACACCGATAAAGGGTGCTGCAACAGCATAAGAAACGGCAGTCATCCCGCCATTAATCGCAAAATGAATCCCAGCAATCACACCAGCTCCAAGGCCAACGATCGGCCCGCCTAATAATCCCCCCATCACAAGACCGACAATGCCTGTATGAGCGAGTCCAGCTGATTCACCTACAATAGGAATCAATAGCGTTCGGATAAATTCACCATCCTCGATCACAAACCCAGCCAAGGCTCCTGTAATACTGAACATCCCAAAGATGATTGAATAGTAGATAGCAATTTTCCAGTTCATTTCTCGATCCAATAGATTTTTAAAAGAAGGAATTCTCGTAAAGATAAATGCTAATAGCAAAAAGATCCCCATTCTTTCAAACAGAGCAATGGTGATGTGATCCACTATGCCTTACTCCCCTCTACAAAAAAAGGAACTTTATTTTTGGGTAATTACTTTGATTAATTTAGAATTGTTTGCTTATTCATGTGGACCTTGTGGAAAATGCTTCGTAGAATTTCCCACGCAAAAGTCCTATTAATTCTAAATTCTACATTATAAATTCTAAACTCGCCTTTGGTTATAGTTTACCATATTTTCTACAATTAGTACCAAAATTCGAAATATTTACTCAATGTACATCTTATGATATTATAAGGCTAACTACGTGGGCTTAAATTGGGGGTGCGCCTGCCTTGTCTCGGAAAATAGTAATCTATGATTCAACTACATTTAAACGCTTCGTGAGTAAGAAACGGACCTACATCTTGATTCTTACTCTCTTTTTCTTTTTGTATTATATTTCATTACCGGTACTGACGACATTTTTCCCAAATATAATGAATCACACCATCATTGGTGGTCTTCCATTTGCTTGGTTCTATGCACTCTCTCAATTTTTTGCGATTTGGTTGATTTGCTTTCTCTATTATAGAAAGGCCAAATCATTTGACGAAACTGTCGAACAATTAAAAAATGAATCGGTAAATCGAGGGAATTATTTATGACGATTACGACCTTTATCTTCTTTTTGGCAATTATTGTTGGAACATTGTTAATTACATACTGGGCTGCAAAACAGACGACCTCTACCACCCATTATTATACTGCCGGCGGACAATTGTCTGGCTATCAAAATGGCTTGGCGATCGCTGGTGATTATATGAGTGCCGCCTCATTTTTAGGTGTATCAGGAGCTTTTGCACTCTATGGCTTTGATGGCTTTTTTTATACGATTGGTTTCCTTGTTTCTTATTTGGTATTACTTCTCTTCATCGCTGAACCGATGCGTAATCTCGGGGAATTCACGATGGGTGATGTTATTGCTGCACGTTTTCCGGCAAAAAAAACAAGACTGTGCACAGCGATTAGCACACAGTTTATTTCGATATTGTATATGGTTGCCCAGCTTGTAGCAGCAGGCTCTCTTATCAAATTATTACTTGGGGTAGATTACGAGATTGCCGTGATCGTAGTCGGGGCACTAATGACGTTATACGTTGTTTTTGGAGGAATGATGGCAACATCGTGGATTCAAATTGTAAAAACCATGCTGTTGCTGACGGGTGTTCTGATGGTTTGTTTAATTGTACTGTCACGATTTAATTTTAATGTTTTTCAGTTCATTGAGGCCGTTCGCTTTTCGGAGCCATTTCGGGAAGGCTTTTTGTACCCGGGAAATCTCTTTAAAAATCCCGTTGATACAATATCGCTGCAAATGTCATTACTATTAGGTGCAGCCGGCTTGCCGCATATTCTCATCCGATTCTTAACAGTCAAGGATGCCATTACTGTAAGAACGTCAGTCATATCGGCCATTGGTGTGATCGGTATCTTCTATATTATGACGATTATCCTTGGCTTTGGCGCTTTATTATTTGTCGGATGGGAATATCTTAAGCTCGTTGATGAATCCGGGAACATGTCAGCACCCCTTCTTGCCTTTAGCCTTGGCGGTGATTTCTTGATGGCATTTATTTCAGCAATTGCCTTTGCAACCATTCTCGCTGTCGTTTCAGGCATTATCATATGTGCCTCAGCCTCATTTGCTCATGACTTTTACCGGCATGTACTCTGTAACGGCAAAGCATCCGAGCGGGCACAAATGGAAATTGCAAAACTTGCCGCTGCCGGTGTCGGGTGTATCTCTATTTTGTTCGCCCTGTTGGTTCAGCATCTCAATGTCGCAGCTATTGTATCGTTGATTTTTGCATTTTCAGCATCAGTCCACTTTCCGCTCATCTTCCTTTCACTCTACTGGAAAGGGCTTACAGCCATCGGCGCAATTGCAGGAATGATTACAGGCTTTCTCTCATCAACGATACTCGTTATTATCAGTCCAAACATGATGGGCGTATTTTTTGGAGAAAGTCCACTATTTCCATTGTACAACCCAGGAATCATTAGTATCCCACTCAGCTTCCTTGTTGCGATGATTACCTCGTACATAACTGCCTCTAAGCAGGATCAAGAACGGTTTGAAAGAGTATTTGTCCAAGGACAGACGGGGATTGAACAGAAGCTTTAAAATGTAGAATTTAAAATTTTGAATTTAGAATTAAGGGCTAGTTTAGAATTTAGAGTTTAGAGTTAAGGGATTTTAATAGAAAAAGGATTAGGTGCTGTTTGGCACTTAATCCTTTTTTGTTGATTTTTTTATTAACGAAGGCTGAAAATGAATTTTACGGTTTCAAAGAATCCCATCGGTACCATGGCAATTTGAACGATTAAATAGACAAATATTGTCGCAAACGGAACAGTTAACAAAATCGGTTTCCTCATCTTTAACGTGAAAAAGAGACTTAGAACAGTAATTGCTAGGAATAAATAGATCATTTCGAAAACCTCCAATTTAGTTTAGAGTGTAGATTTTATAGTTTAGAGTTAAAACCTTTAATTGAAAAGGCTTTGAAGAGCTTGTAATAACATTCCTTGATTAGATTTTCTACAACTCTACACTCTAAACTCTAAATTCTACACTAAGAGTTTTATTGTTATTTTCATCCAATCGGAAAAAATTATGCATATTAATTATCGTCTATTATTGTTATTATTTCAAATTTTCTGATTATTAGTCAAGGGGAAAAAGGTAAAACAATGTAGAATTTAGAATTTAATTATTTAGGATACAAATAGGTGTTACGCTTTTACACAGCTGTTGAAATACTTCGTTATGTATGTGCAATAGTCTATAACATAAAGGGTGCCACTATCATTGCTATCTGCTGATAAGCCCTCGACCATAGAGAATAACCTCTGACTAATAGTTGGAAGGTGCTCCTCTATTCAGTCGAACTAAAGCAAAAAAAAATAAGACTAATGATTAGTCTTATTTTTAGCCTGGCAACGTCCTACTCTCACAGGGGGAAACCCCCAACTACCATCGGCGCTGAAGAGCTTAACTGTCGTGTTCGACATGGGAACGAGTGTGACCTCTTCGCTATCGCCACCAGACTCTATGAAGGTTATTCCTTCAAAACTAGATAACATATTGAGTTTCTTGAGAATGAATTCATTCTACTTTTTATTTC
>NZ_JBJMAU010000020.1:0-55055 GCF_052119505.1 Anaerobacillus sp. MEB173 | reverse complement strand
AAAGAAAAACACATCCAATTGGGTGTGTTTTTTGTTTTTTTTCATACAGACATACACGGTCAAGAATGTTGGAACATATAGTTAAATAATTGAATCAATAATATTTAAAAAATTATAAATAAATGTATAGCTTCCTTAATCTCTGGGAACAACTGGATACTGGAGGTGGAACTGGTGGGAATAGTTAATGAAAGGACGAATGGGGAACTCTGTTTGATTTGTGAGGAATTAAAGGAACCAAGTATCCATTTATTTGGTCATTCAATTTGCGAAGACTGTGAACGGGATATCGTTAAAACAGAAACGGATGATCCAAATTATCAATTTTATTTAAAACAACTACGTAAAATTAAACTATCAACTTCGATTTAATAGTCTATTAGATTAGATGGGAACACAAATCCTTGGAATGGATTTGTGTTTTTTCATTTGAAGATAAAAAGCATAAAAAATTCGCAGATGTCTAGCTTCAGCGCCTAGCCGCTCGAGGTCACTTCGGTCTGTTAAACGTGTCCTAAAGACGGGACTCTTATTGTCGGCCCTCCAGTGAAGCTACTGCTTTCGAAGCTCCCTTGCAGCTTTGCGACGAGGAATTTTCGCTACGAAGCATTTCTTGTAGACACAGGAGCACGGTATCTGCTCCTACGATTACTCGTCGCATGCCAGCACCGAAGTAATACAAGCAGTGGGCAGACTGATCAAGGCGCTTTCGCTTTTCTTAAGAAGCAATTGCATTTCTTGAAAAAGAAACATAAGATTATAGTTAGTAAGTTGATAATTGAAGGGAAAGCAAATCAAAATGAGCAATGAGCAACAACGAACACCATTATATGACGTATTAAGAAAATACTTAGAAAAAACACCAACATCTTTTCATGTTCCCGGTCATAAAAATGGGACCGTTTTTCCTAGCATTGGCAGGGGTTTATTTGAAAATTTGCTAGCGATTGATGTTACGGAAATTGAAGGGCTTGATGACCTCCATGATCCTACTGGACCTATTAGTGAGGCTCAGCAATTAGTTTCAAGCTATTATAGTACATTAGCTAGTTTTTTTCTCGTTGGCGGGTCAACAGTAGGTAATCTAGCTATGATATTGGCTGTTTGTAATGTTGGGGATACGGTTTTAGTTCAACGCAATTGCCATAAATCAGTCATCAATGGACTTAAATTAGCGAAAGTAAATCCAGTATTTTTAAATCCGACTGTAGATGATGCAGCTAAGGTTGCCATCGGTTTATCGGTTGAAACGGTAAAGGAAGCAATTGAGAAATATCCACATTCAAAGGCGTTGCTTTTAACAAATCCTAATTATTATGGGATGACAATCGCTATAAAAGAAATGATTGAAATTGCTCATCAATATAACATCCCTGTGCTTGTTGATGAAGCACATGGTGCACATTTTGGGATTGGATCAGGTTTCCCAAAATCTGCAATAGCTAATGGTGCAGATATCGTTATCCATTCCGCACATAAAACATTACCGGCAATGACGATGGCTTCTTATCTTCATTTTAATAGTTATTTAGTGGATAAAGAGAAAATACGCTATTATTTACAGGTACTACAATCGAGTAGTCCTTCTTATCCGCTAATGGCATCGTTGGATTTGGCACGTTATTATCTAGCGCAGCTTTCTAAACAGGATGTTAACATGATCATCAATGAAATCAATTTTTTTCGTAATCAATTGGAGCGGATTCCGCAAATTAGTGTTGTCCAAGCTGTGAAAGGGTCTTACATTCTCGATCCATTAAAAATAACCATTCAGTCACAGTGTTCATTATCAGGTTTTGAACTACAGAAATTGTTAAATGGTGTGGGGATTTATACAGAATTAGCTGATCCGTATAATGTCCTCTTTGTTATGCCATTAGCACATACAGCAATAAAAAATGAGCAGACGATAGCAAAAATAGAACATGTATTACAAAAATTCGAACCTGTAAATAGATTGAACGTGAAAATTTCAAACAATTCGAAAAAAATTAAGGAATTAGCGCTTTCGTATAGCGACATGACGAGCTTATCTGTAACAAAGGTGCCACTTAAAGAGGCTATCGGGAAAATTGCAGCTGAGGATATTATTCCATATCCACCAGGAATTCCTTTAATAATAGCAGGAGAGCAAGTAAGTCATGAAGAAGTAAGTCAAATTGAAACACTTGTAAAAACAGGAGCTCGCTTTCAAGGAGGACAGTTGTTTCTGGAAGAAGGAATGAAAGTGTTCAATTGAACATGAAAATTTTACTATAGATTAGGGGTAGGATTTTTTGAAGGGATTATTTATTACATTTGAAGGACCAGATGGATCAGGAAAATCTACACAAATAAAAAAACTAGCACAATATCTTACAGAAATGAATATTAAATATATACAGACACGTGAACCTGGTGGAACAGTGATAAGTGACAAAATTAGAGCCATTCTACTAGATCCTGAACATCAGGAAATGATTAATGAAACAGAGGTACTTCTTTATGCGGCATCCCGAGCACAGCATGTCAGGGAAAAAATTATGCCAGCATTAGCAGAAGGAAAAATCGTTTTATGTGATCGTTTTGTTGATGCCAGTGTTGCTTATCAAGGGTATGGATTAGGAATCTCCATCGATCAAGTGAAAGCCATTAATGAGTTTGCTACAGGCGGTTTAGTTCCTGATCGGAGCTATATGATTGATCTTCCAGTAGAGGAAAGTAGACGCAGGCTGATAGCTCGTCAAGGTCAAGAATTCTCAGTTGATTTAGACCGGATTGAACAAAAAAAGCAATCCTATCATGAGGCAGTCCGCCAAGGTTTTCATGAGATATACAACAAAGAGCAGTCTCGTATATGTTTAGTTGATGGAAATCAGTCGATTGACTCGTTATTTTCATTGATAAAATCAGACTTCACATTACTGTTTAGAAAACACAACCAATAAAAATGTTACTAGGGGGTTAACATGAAGTTAATTATAGCCGTTGTGCAAGATAAAGACAGTAACCGTTTAATGAATGCACTTGTGAAAAAGAACTTTCGTGCAACAAAGCTGGCTAGTACAGGTGGCTTTTTAAAGTCGGGAAATACAACATTTATGATTGGGACGGAAGAGGAAAATGTTGCGACTGTCCTAAGTATTATTAAAGACCATTGTCAAAGTAGGGACCAGTTATTAGCCCCAATTTCGCCTATGGGAGGAAATGCAGATTCCTATGTTCCATACCCTGTAGAAGTACAAGTAGGCGGTGCTACAGTCTTTGTTGTCCCTGTAGAACAGTTTGAACAATTTTAATGAAAAATAATAGATGGTGTTGAAGAAAATGAATTGGACACAGTTAGAAACGAAACAAAGGAAAATCGTTAAAATATTAAAGAATGGAATAGAAAAAGATCGCCTATCACATGCATACTTGTTTGAAGGAAGCATGGGGACTGGGAAGAAGGCGATTGCGATTCAGTTAGCGAAGAGCTTCTTTTGTAAAGAAAGAAGCAAATTTGAGCCCTGTGGTGATTGTGTTGATTGTAAACGAATTGATTCAGGCAATCACCCAGATGTGCATATTATTTCTCCTGAAGGTCAATCTATTAAAATTGATCAAATTCGTCACATTCAAAAAGAGTTTTCATATCGCGGAGTTGAATCAAGAAATAAAAAGGCTTATATTATTGAGCATGCTGATTCTATGACTGTACAAGCTGCCAACAGTCTATTAAAATTTTTGGAAGAACCGGACGGGAAGACAATCGCAATTTTATTGACTGAACAGGCACAACGAATGTTAAAAACAATTTTATCCAGGTGCCAAGTACTCTCATTTGTCCCATTAACAACAAAAGATATAGCGGACCAACTAGTAAGTGATGGAATTTCTGCTCCTTTAGCAAGGCTTGTTGCTGAAATAACAACAGATTTAGAAACTGCAAGGGAAATTTGCAGTGATGACTGGTTTGCACAAGCACGAAATATAGTGATACAATTAGCTGAGGAAGTAAAGTCTAGACCACATCAAGTTTTATTATCTTTGCAAGATCAATGGCTTGTCCATTTTAAAGAGAAGAAACAACTGGATCTCGGTTTAGATCTATTACTTCTATGGTATAGAGACGTATTGTTTTCGCACTTAGAAGATAATGATCAACTTGTCTATATTGATCAAAAAGATAAATTAGAAAGTCATGCTCTCTACAGCTCACAAAGGATGGTTAGTGAACAGATGATGGCTATTCTTGAAGCAAAAAGACGTCTAAGTGCAAATGTTAATCCACAGCTATTGATGGAACAGCTGCTGCTTAGATTACAGGAGGGATAATCATTGTGCATCATGTAGTTGGTGTCCGTTTTAAAAAGGCGGGGAAAATATATTATTTTGATCCAGTAGATTTAGAAGTCTCAAAGGGTGAATTTGTGATCGTAGAGACTGCAAGAGGGATCGAATTTGGTAAAGTTGTTATTGGAAGAAAGCAAGTAGGGGAAAAGGATGTTGTTCTTCCATTAAAACGCGTACTACGCATTGCGAACAGTAAGGACAAGCTTACAGTTGAAGAAAATAAAGCTGCCGCTAAAAAGGCATTCGAAACGTGTATCGAGAAAATCAGTGAACATAACCTAGATATGAAGCTTGTTGATGTTGAATATACATTTGACCGTAACAAAGTACTGTTCTATTTTACTGCTGATGGCAGGATCGATTTCCGCGAACTAGTAAAGGACTTAGCAGCAATATTTCGGACAAGAATTGAGCTTAGACAAATTGGTGTCCGTGATGAAGCAAAAATGCTAGGTGGAATTGGTCCTTGTGGCAGAGTTCTTTGTTGTTCTTCATTTTTAGGTGATTTTGAGCCTGTTTCTATTAAAATGGCAAAGGATCAGAGTTTATCATTAAATCCTGCAAAAATATCTGGACTATGCGGTCGTTTAATGTGTTGTTTAAAATACGAAAATGACAGCTATGAATCAGCGAAAAGAGAGTTACCGGATATCGGGAGGGAAATTGAAACTCCTCATGGTAAAGGACGCGTTGTTGGTCTTAATATTTTAGAACAAATGGTTCAAGTTGAGGTTTATGAACAAGAGCGAGTTCTTGTTTTTAGTTTAGATGAGTTAATTGAGTATGGTACAGTTTCCGCTCAAGCCACAAAGTAATGAGGTGGAGGTAACGTGGAGAAAAAAGAAATTTTTTCCCGAGTAAGTCATATAGAGGAAAAGATTGGCGGCCTACATCATGAATTAGGAGAATTAAAAGAGCAGTTAGGTCTTCTGTTGGAAGAAAATCAGCAGCTAATCATGGAAAATAATCATCTCCGAAAGCGATTAGAAGAAGCCAATGACAGGCCTCAAAAGAAAACAAAGCCTGAAACAAAGAAGAAAAAAGGAAAGCCTGATGTTGGTGAAGGATATGATAATTTAGCGAGGTTGTATCAGGAAGGTTTTCATATTTGTAACCTGCATTATGGAAGTATTCGAAAAGAAGGCGATTGTCTCTTTTGTTTATCTTTTTTAAATAAAAAGTAATTTTGTCTTTCCATAACGGAGAGACTTTTTTTATACTTATAAAAATAGTGAGGAAATAGTGATGGTAACTTTAAATGAAGGTGAACGATTAGATTATTTATTACATGAAGATTTGAAAATTGTACAAAGTCAGCAAGTGTTTTCTTTTTCGATCGATGCCATCCTTTTAGCTGCATTTGCCTACGTTCCAATCCAAAAAGGAAAGATTGTTGATTTATGTACAGGCAATGGTGTCATTCCGATAGCTTTAACCAAGCGGACTAAAGCACATATTCTTGGTGTTGAAATTCAAGAACGACTTTACGATATGGCAGTTCGAAGTGTACAAGTGAATCACCTCGAACAGCAAATACAAATGATAAATGCAGACATTAAGGAGCTTCCAAAAAGAATAGAACATGGCCAATTTGATGTTGTTACATGTAATCCTCCTTATTTTAATACGATAAGTGAAGATGAGTTAAATCGTAATGAACATTATGCAATTGCCAGACATGAAATCTATTGTACATTGGATGATGTTATTAAAGTTAGTAGTCAACTCGTGAAGCAAAAGGGCAAAGTGGCACTTGTTCATCGCCCAGGACGATTAACTGATATCATTACATTAATGAGAAAATATCGAATTGAGCCGAAGCGGATTCAGTTTGTTCATCCGAAAAAAGATAAGGATGCCAATATGATTCTTATTGAAGGAATGAAGGATGGAAAACAGGATATAAAGGTGTTACCCCCGATTTTTGTCTATAATGAGAATAATGAATATACAAAGGAGTTTAGCGACATTTACTATGGACGAATATAAAATTAAACAGCTAAAACGGAAATAAAAAGAGCAATTAATTGCAGAAGAGAGGATTTCTTATGTGGCAACAGAAGAGCTATAGCAGCGAAGGTGAAACGGGTGCTTTATACCTCGTCCCTACACCTGTAGGTAATTTAGAAGATATTACCTACCGTGCAGTCCGAATGCTAAAGGAAGTTGATCTTATAGCGGCAGAAGATACAAGGCAAACGAAAAAGCTATGTAACCATTTTGAAATTGATACAAAGCTGGTCAGCTATCACGAACATAATAAAGAAAAAAGCGGCTATCATCTAATCGAACAGCTTAAGGATGGGATGAATATAGCACTTGTCAGTGATGCTGGGATGCCTGCCATATCAGATCCAGGCTATGAGCTAGTAGTAGCAGCAATAGCTGAACAAATCGCTGTTATTCCGTTACCGGGGGCAAATGCAGCACTTCCTTCTTTAGTGGCATCAGGACTTAACTCAGAACGGTTTTATTTTTTTGGATTTCTTAACCGTCAAAAAAAACAAAAGGTACAGCAATTAGAAGGAATTAAGCTTATTCCAGTTCCAATCATCTTTTATGAAGCTCCTCATCGCTTAAAAGAAACATTAAAGACGTTATTAGAGGTTTTAGGAAATCGACATATCTCTGTTACCCGGGAGTTATCAAAGAAATATGAAGAGTTCATTCGTGGAACGATTGAAGAACTTCTTCAATGGAGTGAAACAAATGAGGTGCGTGGTGAGTTTTGTCTTGTTGTAGATGGAGCAATGGAAGGTGAGGGACAGGAAGAGGACTGGTGGGCAGAATTAACTGTGATGCAGCATGTGAATCACTATATTTCCCTGAAAATGACGAGCAAAGATGCAATAAAACAAGCAGCTAAAGACCGAAACGTACCAAAAAGAGAAGTCTATGCGGTCTATCATTCAGAATAAGAAAGAAAAAGACTTTGTCCATACATTGACAAAGTCTTTTTCTTCCACCGATTATAGCTGAGAAGGGAAAAGCAATAAATTAAAGCAAAAGCGCTTACACTTCTCGCAAATTTATTTACTAACTTTTTGTAGATAACCTTGAAGTTCGTTAATTAACTCTTGAGCACCTTGTGGGCTTAAAATAATTTTCCCGCCTGCTAAAGCAAGGTTCTCATCAGAAACTTCACCAGTAATTTGACAAGTCATATTAGGCTTGTATTTCTTTAAAATAATACGGTCGTTATCAACATAAATTTCTAGTGCATCTTTTTCAGCAATATCAAGTGTACGACGTAGCTCAATTGGAATAACAACACGACCTAATTCATCAACTTTACGAACAATACCTGTAGATTTCATAAATAATTTTCTCCTCTCAGCTTACAACTATTTATTTTTTATGTCATTTTTCGACAAAATCTTTGTAAACTAAGAATACCAGCATTTCCAAAAGAAGTCAATTCAATTATTTAGAAAAAACAAATAGATTTCCCCTTATTAATTTTATTAAACCCCTTATTATCAACGTTTCTAATAAAAAAAGGGGAGTCATTGTTCCATAAATTTACACATTTATTCGTTCGAATTTCTATAACTGAAACGAAAAAAGCACCATTAAGGGCATTTTTCCGTGAAGATAATTCGACAAAAATATCGAATTTTACCGAGTTGATGTCGATATTTCGACAATCGTAATATTTTTTACCTTGTATAATTTAAACTAAGTAAGGGAATATCTGTTACAAAATATTGAAAAGTCGAGCGTACCTTGACAGTCAACGATAAATTTAGGTATATTTTGATGGAAGAAAAGGTAAATTGATACTAGTCCGATGAAGGGATGAGTACAAGTGGAATCCTATGAAAGAGAGCCGGGGAAGCTGAAAACCGGTATAGGTTGAACCTTGGAAGATGGTCCAAAGAGGATTTGCTTTCGAGTTGAAATTCAATAAGGGAGCAACGTGTTCTAGCGTTAATGGAAGAAGTCACTTTAAAAGTGTAGAGTTTAGAGTGTAGAGTTTAGAGTTAAAACCCTCTTGAGTACCTCAAGGTGTATATTAACTTTCAACTTTCAACTTTTAACTGATTTTAATGACTTGTTGAGCCCTATGTTTGTGAGAACTAGGGGAATTTGGGTGGTACCACGTGAGATAACTCTCGTCCCTTGGCGGATGAGGGTTTTTTATATTTTGTAAATTTATAATTAGGAGGAAAAATGATGGGAGAACAAAACAAAACTTTTTATTTAACGACACCAATTTATTATCCAAGCGATAAATTACATATCGGACATGCTTATACAACAGTAGCTGGCGATGCAATGGCCCGTTATAAGCGTCTGCGAGGCTATGACGTTATGTATTTAACAGGCACGGATGAACACGGTCAAAAGATTGAACGCAAAGCTGCCGAGAAAGGGGTAACCTCGCAGCAGTTTGTGGATGAGATCGTAACAGGAATTCAAGAACTATGGAAACGGCTTGATATTTCATATGATGATTTTATTCGTACAACAGAAGATCGCCATAAGAAAATCGTTGCAAAAATCTTTGATCAGTTAGTTTTACAGGGTGATATTTACTTAGATGAATATGAAGGAATGTACTGTACTCCTTGTGAATCCTTCTTTACGGAAAGACAATTGACTGAAGGAAATTGTCCAGACTGTGGCCGGCCCGTTGAGAAAGTAAGAGAGGAATCTTATTTCTTTCGAATGAGTAAATATGCCGATAGACTTCTTCAGTATTATGAAGAAAATCCTGAATTTATTCAACCAGAGTCCCGAAAAAATGAAATGATTAATAATTTTATCAAGCCGGGTCTTGATGATCTAGCTGTTTCCCGTACATCGTTTGAATGGGGAGTGAAAGTTCCAAATAATCCAAAGCATGTTGTCTATGTTTGGATTGATGCTTTATCTAACTATATTACAGCACTTGGTTATGGTACTGATAATCAAGAAAAGTATGAAAAATATTGGCCAGCTGATGTCCATTTAGTAGGCAAGGAAATCGTTCGTTTCCATACGATTTATTGGCCGATTATGTTAATGGCTCTTGACTTACCATTACCAAAAAAAGTATTTGGTCATGGCTGGCTTCTCATGAAAGACGGGAAAATGTCCAAATCAAAAGGGAATGTCGTTGATCCGATACCGTTAATTGATCGTTATGGGCTAGATGCACTACGTTACTATTTATTACGTGAAGTTCCTTTTGGTTCTGACGGTGTATTTACACCAGAAAGTTTTGTTGAAAGAGTGAATTTCGACTTAGCGAACGACCTCGGGAACTTATTAAACCGTACTGTTGCCATGGTGAACAAATATTTTGATGGAAATATTCCAGCTTATACAAAAGACGGTACCGAATTTGATGCGGCTCTTGTCCAATTGACTAACGAAACGGTAACAAAAGTGGAAAATGCAATGGAGGATATGGAGTTTTCTGTAGCCTTAACAGCAATATGGCAACTTGTGAGCCGAACAAATAAATATATTGATGAAACTCAACCTTGGATTCTTGCTAAAAGTCCGGAATCTCTTCAACAATTAGGCTCTGTTATGTATCATTTAGCAGAATCGTTACGTTATATCTCAATATTAATCCAACCATTTATGACAGAAACACCAAAAAAGATGTGGCAGCAATTAGGGATTTCAAATGAAATAACAGCTTGGGAAAGTATGGAACAGTTTGGGAAAATTCCGTCAGGAGTAAAAGTTCAAAAAGGCGAACCAATTTTCCCGCGACTTGAGGTTGAAAAAGAGGTTGAACAGATTGTCACGGATATGGGTGGAACTCTCGTTTCAGCTGAGGAAGAAGTCCCAGAAATTGAAGCTCCTGATGTTGATGAAATAACGATTGATGATTTTATGAAAGTGGATCTTCGCGTCGCTCAGGTTATTGCAGCTGAACCAGTGAAAAAAGCGAACAAATTGCTAAAAATTCAGCTTGACCTTGGCTACGAGAAAAGACAAGTCGTTTCCGGAATTGCAAAATATTATAAGCCAGAAGATTTAGTTGGGAGAAAAGTCATTTGTGTAACAAATTTAAAACCAATAAAGCTTCGCGGTGAATTATCACAAGGGATGATTTTGGCAGCATCAAATAATGATCAATTAACACTCGCTACAGTGGATCAAAACTTACCAAATGGTTCGCAAGTAAAGTAAAATATCACAAGATTAACAGGGAGGAACAGCCTGTTAATCTTGTTTTTATTAAAAATTATTTTTGAATAATGATACAAGTAAATGTTGGAAGGAGATCAATATGTTATTTGATACACATGTCCACTTAAATGCAGATCAATTCGATGAGGATTATGAGCAGGTCATAGAAAGAGCCCGTAATGAAGGGGTTTCAAATATGGTTGTTGTTGGGTTTGACCTAAAAACAATCAAAAAAGCGATGGCTTTAGTTGAGCAATACGATGATATATATGCAGTTGTTGGCTGGCACCCAGTTGATGCGATCGACTTTACTGAAGAAGATTTAAAATGGATTGAACAGTTGGCTACGCACCCAAAAGTTGTCGGATTAGGTGAAATGGGGTTGGATTACCACTGGGATAAATCACCAAAGGAAATTCAGAAAGAAGTATTCCGAAAGCAGATCCGTTTAGCGAAAAAGGTTAAGCTGCCAATTGTTATCCATAATCGAGATGCAAGCCTTGATATCGTGACGATTTTGAAAGAAGAAGGGGCACATGAGGTTGGCGGAATTATGCACTGTTTTGGCGGGAGTATCGAAATTGCCAGGGAATGTATGGACATGAACTTTTATATTTCCTTTGGAGGGCCAGTGACATTCAAAAACGCAAAAAAACCAAAAGAAGTGGCGAAAGAAATTCCGATGGATCGACTCTTAATTGAAACCGATTGCCCGTATTTAGCACCACACCCATACCGTGGAAAGCGCAATGAACCTGCTTATGTGAAGCTGGTCGCTGAACAAATCGCTGAATTAAAAGGGATCTCACTTGAAGAATTGGCACAAAAAACAACCGACAATGCCAAAAAAATATTTGACATAAAGTGACATGTTTCTTTGTCGGTTCGACGATAGGCTTGTCTAATCAATGTTTGAAATTAACAAGTTCTACATTTGTCTACTAGAACATAAGGTAGACTTGTCGATAAATTTTTGTTTATTTTTTGAACAAGATCGTTGATAATACGAATTATGATTTACCGGCAAGGCCAAGTAAAGTTGACAAGTGTAGAAGAAGTAGGTATAATTTCGACCTTGAGAGGGGAGAGTTAAACACTATGAAACCGAACATGAAAAGACTTTTTTCCGATCTGTTTACTGGGAAAAAGCTGATCATGTCCATTACAAGTCTGTTAATTGTCCTTGGAGTTATTAGTTTTGCAGCGTATGAGCTGACAAAAACAAAGGTAACACTGGTTGCTCATGGAGAAGAAGTAGAAATTAAATCCCATGCAAAAACAGTGGAAGAGTTGTTAATGGATCGTGACATCATTGTAGGGAACTATGACTATGTTGAACCGTCTTTAGAAACAGCAGTAAAAAATAATTTAAGAATAGAGTGGAAACAAGCACAGCAAGTATATTTTACCAATAATGGTGAAACAACCGATACTTGGACGACAGCGGATACAGTTGAAGAACTAATCGAAGAGCTGAACATAGAGGTAGGCGAATATGATGAAATTAAGCCTGCTCTTACGACACAAGTTACAAATGAAATGAATATTACGTATAATCGTGCCTTCCAAGTTACCCTCCAAACAGACGGGGAGGAAAAGGAAGTGTGGACGACTTCGACTACTGTCGCTGACCTTTTAGATAGTGAAGAGATCACTTTAGGAGAGCTTGATCGTGTTGAGCCTGCTAAAGAAGAAGCTATCACAGATCAGAGTATCGTAAACATTATAAGGGTGGAAAAGGTCACCGATGTAGTGGAAGAATCAGTTGACTTTGCAACAGTCACCAGAAAGGATAATTCTTTGGCACAAGGAAAAGAAAGTGTCATCGAGCCTGGAACAAAAGGGCGTGTTGCAAAGCATTATGAAGTCATTTATGAAAATGGTAAAGAAGTTGCCAGAGAACTTGTGAAAACAGAGACAATGGAAGCAAGTAAAGATCGTGTTGTAGCAGTCGGCACAAGAGTCCAACAATCAGTTTCACGTAGTGCAAGTCCTCCACCAAGTGGCGGCAAGGTGTTAACAATGACGGCGACTGCTTATACGGCGAATTGCTCTGGTTGTTCAGGAATTACCGCAACAGGAATTAACCTGAATAATAACCGTAATGCAAAGGTTGTTGCAGTAGACCCAAATGTGATCCCGTTAGGTACGAGAGTGCATGTTGAAGGCTATGGTAATGCCATTGCTGGGGATACTGGCGGTGCGATTAAAGGGAATAAAATCGATGTTCATGTCCCAACCAAGTCAGATGCCAGCAGTTGGGGACGTAAATCCGTAAAGGTAACAATTTTAGATTAGTTTCAATGCACAGAGTCATCGCTCTGTGCTTTTTCTTATGTATATGTTTTTACTACGATGTTCTTTCCTGTTTTCGAAGTAGCATTTACATATTAGACGATTTATACTAGCAATAAGTTTCAAGCTTTTTGAAAAAATAATTCATTTTTTGTATTTGGAGGTTTTATGAAGATTAAGGAGATAATCGTAGTTGAGGGACGTGACGATACAACAGCAATTAAGAGAGCTGTTGATGCAGATACAATTGAAACGAACGGGTCTGCAATTGGTGCCTCTGTAATAGAACGTATTCGCTTAGCACAGGAGCGAAGAGGAGTTATTATTTTAACTGACCCAGACTATCCAGGGGAAAGGATTCGCCATATTGTTAGTCAAAAAGTTCCTGGGTGTAAACATGCCTTTCTGCCAAAGAAAGAAGCCATTTCAAAGAAAGGCGATGATTTAGGGGTTGAGAATGCTTCACCAGAAGCAATTAGAGCAGCATTAAATAATGTCAAAGAAGAGATGGAGAATCCCTCAGAACAAATTCCTTGGCAGGATCTTATACTGGCAGGGCTAATTGGTGGATCCCGGGCCAAGGAAAGACGGGAGAAGCTTGGGTTATTATTAAAAATAGGCTATACAAATGGGAAGCAGCTATATAATCGCCTGCTCATGTTCAAAATAACAAGAGAGGAATTTGCAGAGGCGATGAGTCAAGTATTAGAGGAGGAAAAGGATGAATAAAGATATTGCAACCCCACTACGGACAAGAGCTATTTTAGAGAAGTATAATTTTTCCTTTAAAAAAAGTCTCGGACAAAATTTTTTAATTGATACAAATATATTAAATCGCATCGTTGATAGTGCAAATCTTACATCAGAATCCGGGGCGATTGAAATTGGTCCCGGAATAGGCGCTTTAACTGAGCAACTGGCAAAACGAGCAGAAAAGGTTGTTGCCTTTGAAATAGATCAACGTTTACTACCGATATTAAAGGATACGTTAAGTCCATATCCACATGTTAAAGTCATCCATTCAGATGTCTTAAAAGCAAATGTAAAAGAGGTCATAGCAGAAGAATTTCGGGAAAACCAGGATATACATGTAGTTGCAAATTTACCATATTATGTAACAACGCCGATACTAATGAAGCTACTTGAAGAGAAGCTGCCAATACGAGGAATTGTCGTAATGATTCAAAAAGAAGTGGCAGACCGGATCGCTGCAAAGCCAGGGACAAAAGACTATGGGTCATTGTCTATTGCTGCACAGTACTATGCAAGAGCTGAGACGGTATTCACGGTGCCAAAAACAGTCTTTATTCCGCAACCAAATGTAGACTCTGCAATTTTACGATTAACATTGCGTGATAAACCGGCAGTAGACGTGGTCGATGAGGCGTTTTTCTTTGAGGTGATACGTGCAAGCTTTGGACAAAGAAGAAAGACAATTTTAAATAACTTGAGAAACAATTTAGCAACGAAAGAACAAAAGGACCTTATAGAAGAAGCGCTCCAAGAAGCAGACATTGACCCGTCACGAAGAGGAGAAACGCTCTCAATGGACGAATTTGCGTGTTTAAGTGAGGAACTATATAAACGATTTAAATAGCTAGTAAGCACCGATTTTTCCTTTGATTCATAGGCTAAACAGAGGAGGAATTGGAGATGAAATTAAAAGTAGGCGACATTGTCGCAAGGCTTTCTTATAATTGTGACGTTTTATTTCGCATAAAGAAAATAAATAATGAGACCAGCTTGGCTGAATTAACCGGCGAAGACGTTCGATTGATAGCCGATGCTCCATTACATGATTTAAAATTAATTGATGATCAAGAGATCAATCTGCGAAGAAAAGTGGAGATCGAACGGCAAGAGGATTGCTATCGTCTTTTTAACCAAGATTATAAATTAATCCGACAAAAAAGCGAATATGAGGTAACATCAGGATATGCAAACGCTAAATCATATTTCGAACTCCCGGGGCGTGTTCTTCACATTGACGGCGACCCCTTATATTTAAAAAAGTGTTCCGAGGTTTATGAAAAACTTAAGGTGCCGGTTTATGGCGTCCATATAGAGGAAAAAGAAATGCCTAACCAAATCCTTTCTCTACTTGAGATGGTTCGGCCGGATATCCTTGTGATTACAGGACATGATGCGTATTTAAAAAATAAAGGTTCGAGTGACGATATAAAATCGTATCGGAATTCCAAATATTTCGCTCAAACAGTTAGAGAGGCGAGGAAGTTTTCCCCGCATCTGGATCACTTAGTTATCTTTGCTGGAGCTTGTCAATCTCACTTTGAGAACCTTATTAAAGCTGGAGCGAATTTTGCCAGCTCTCCCGAAAGAATTAATATCCATGCGCTAGACCCTGTCTATATCGTTGCCAAAATTAGCTTAACCCCCTTTATGGACCGTGTCGGGGTATGGGACGTGTTACGAAATACATTAACAGGTGAAAAAGGATTAGGTGGAATTGAAACGAAAGGGATTTTACGTCGAGGTATGCCTATTAAGCAACAAGAATCCTAATGTAAATAACACTAATAATGCCAAAAAGTTAGTACTGTTATGAGAGACAGTACTAACTTTTTTCGGTTAAATATCGAAATCACACATAATTTCTGCAGTTTTATCCAAAAATAAGAAATGGGTAAAGCGCACTATAATTTCAAGCTGCAGTTTGAAAAAATGATTGACAACTGTTTTGTCTACTTGCTATAATAATAAATTTATTTGACGTATTATATCGTTTTGTGTTATAATATGTCAGAGTGAGGTGGGATGTGAAATGGGAAAAACATTAATTGACATTAAACGGACCCTGGATGAAAACATCGGGAAGCGAATTACGATAAAAGCAAACGGAGGGCGCCGTAAGACGATTGAAAGGTCTGGCTTTATCGAGGAGACGTATCCTTCAGTTTTTATTATTAAGTTAGATGAAGATCAAAACGCTTTTGAACGTGTTTCTTATAGTTATGCTGATGTTTTAACATCAACTGTTGAACTAACTGTATGTGAAGATCAGGATGTAAATATAGAAGGTACAGAACAACAAGTATAGGATGTAAAATTTTGGTTTCCTAGTTCCTCTTAGCATTACTAACAACAATTTTACATTTTACATTTTCAACTTTTATTTCTTGGTAATTTGAATTAAACATAGGTTTTTCAAATTCTACACATACTATTCATGTCGTAACAATGACATAAAGGAGTTGTTTAACACATGGGTAGAAGACGTGGGGTTATGTCTGATCGCTTCAAAGAAGAGTTAGCGAAAGAACTTGGCTTTTATGATGTTGTCCAAAAAGAAGGCTGGGGAGGAATTCGTGCCAGGGATGCTGGTAATATGGTGAAGCGCGCAGTTCAAATGGCCGAGGAACAACTTGCTCGAACACAAAAATAAATGTTTATTGTTACGATAACCGGGGCAGTTTGCTTCGGTTTTTTACATACAAAAAGTTATTTAGCTGCATGCTTCAGTCTTTAAGATTATTGAAGAGCAGAAATTTATCACATTCTATTGTCGGTATTTAGCAAAAGGTGGAATGCGGTGTTAACAAATGATAAAATAACGTAATATATGGAAATGTAGAGTAGGTGGAGAAAGTGAAATTATCAATTAAAGCGCCAGCAAAAATTAATTTGTCACTCGATGTACTATTTAAACGTGAGGATGGCTATCATGAAGTAGAAATGATTATGACAACCGTTGATTTAGCGGATCGTATCGAGCTGACATTATTAGAAGAAGACCGGATTGAAATCGATATTTCAGAAGGTTATGTTCCTGCTGATGAACGCAATCTGGCTTATCAAGCTGCGGCTCTGCTTAAAGAGCGTTACGCGATTACGAAAGGGGTCGCTATCTTTATCGATAAACACATCCCTGTTGCTGCAGGGTTAGCTGGCGGAAGTAGTGATGCTGCCGCTACTTTAAAGGGCTTGAATGAATTGTGGGATTTACGTTTAAGTTTAGAGGAATTGGCTCAATTAGGTTCTGAAATCGGATCGGATGTGTCGTTTTGTGTATTCGGGGGAACGGCATTGGCAACAGGTAGAGGTGAAATAATAAAAAAGATTCCTTCTCCACCACCGTGTTGGGTGATTTTAGCTAAACCGCCTATTGGTGTTTCAACAGCAGAGGTCTATCGAAACCTTAACATAGAAGCAATTGATCATCCGAATATTAATGAAATGCAAACAGCGATCGAAAATAAGAATTACCAACAGATTTGCAATCATCTAGGAAATGTTTTGGAATCTGTCACATTTTCTCTGCATCCTGATGTAAAGAAAATTAAAGAGCAAATGATCCGTTTCGGAGCTGATGGAGCACTTATGAGTGGAAGCGGACCGACTGTTTTTGCCTTAATTGAAAAAGAGTCCCGTATGAACCGGATATATAATGGCTTAAGGGGATTTTGTAGTCAAGTCTATGCGGTTCGACTTCTTAGTTCGAAGAGTCCTTGATAAAAACCGTACAAAAATGATATATTACATGTAAACATTCGGTTTTTAATGGAGGCTATAATGAAAAAATTAAGACGTAGTGGTCGTTTGGTTGATATGACAAACTATTTGTTACAACATCCTCATTCATTAATATCATTAACTTATTTTTCGGAACGGTATCAATCAGCTAAATCATCGATTAGTGAAGATTTAGCGATTATTAAAGATATTTTTGAAAGCCAGAAGATAGGCTCACTTCTGACAGTAGCAGGTGCTAGTGGTGGGGTGAAGTATATCCCTGTCGTTAATGAAGAAGAAGCAAAAGGGAATATCGAAGCACTATGTAAACAATTAGCGGATCAAGAACGACTGCTTCCGGGTGGATATTTGTATATGATGGACATCATTGGCAATCCTCACTTGATGAATCAGGTTGGCCGGCTGTTTGCAGCGATGTTCTCAAACAAGAAAGTCGATGTCGTCATGACCGTAGCTACAAAAGGTATTCCTCTTGCTTATGCAGTTGGAACGTACTTAGATGTACCTGTTCGGATTGTTCGCAGAGATCATCAGGTTACAGAGGGGTCGATTGTCAGCATTAATTATGTTTCAGGTTCAACGAAACGGATGCAAACGATGTCTCTTGCCAAGAGAAGCTTACAGCCTGGGTCAAACGTGCTTATTATCGATGATTTTATGAAAGCGGGCGGAACGATTCGCGGCATGATGGACTTATTAGAGGAGTTTCAGGCAAATGTAGCCGGAATCGGTGTGCTTGTTGAAGCGGAAGATGTTGAGGAACGACTGGTTGACGAATTTATATCCATTACGAAGCTTTCTGAAGTAGATGTCAAAGAAAAGAAAATTAAAGTAGAGACTGGTAACTTTTTTGAAAAGTTAGCAGAGATGACGGAGGTAAAACAATGAAAATCGTAAATACAAATTTAGCACCGGCAGCAATTGGACCATATTCACAGGGGATTATTGTCAATAATCTATTCTATAGTTCCGGGCAAATCCCATTAACAGCAGAGGGTAATTTAGTCGAAGGCGATGTAAAAGAACAGACACATCAAGTATTTAATAATTTAAAGGCTGTTTTAGCAGAAGCTGGTGCTTCATTAGAAACTGTTGTAAAAGCGACTGTATTTATAAAAGACATGAATGACTTTCCAACGATCAATGAAATTTATGGAGACTATTTCGGAGATCATAAGCCTGCGCGTTCTTGTGTAGAAGTGGCGCGTCTGCCAAAAGATGTTCAAGTTGAAATTGAAGTGATCGCATTAATTAAATAACTAGCAGGCTTGCTCTATGTATAGAGTGAGCCTTCTTCATGGCTAAAAATTTTTTTAAATTATTTTTTAAAAAGAAGGAATTATCCGAAGAGTGTTGAATTTAAGATAACAAGATCTTATTTTTGGAAAAAGGTGGTGGCATAAATGGAAGTGACTGACGTGAGACTCCGCCGTGTTAATACGGAAGGACGCATGCGGGCTATAGCATCCATTACTATTGACCATGAATTTGTAGTTCATGATATTCGTGTGATTGATGGAAATAATGGCATGTTTGTAGCTATGCCTAGTAAGAGAACACCAGACGGTGAATTTAGAGACATTGCTCATCCAATCTCATCACAAACCCGTGAAAAAATTCAATCGGCTGTTCTTGCTGAGTATGAGCGTGCTGGCGAAATGGAAGAAGTAGAATATGAAGAAGCAGGTGCTTCATAAAAATGATAAAAAAGAATGACTTAATAAGAGTCATTCTTTTTTTATTTGGCTTTTTTTTATTTCAGAATAATATAAAGAAGGCAAATTACAATCATCCATTGGGTTCCTATTTATGGGAAAGGTTCATCACCCTTGAAATGCTACCGTTTTTAGGATATATTCTTAATGGAAAAAGAACTGCTGGAGGTTAATCATGAGCAATCGTTATGCGGTTATTTTGGCCGCGGGTCAAGGTACAAGAATGAGATCAAAGCTTTATAAAGTACTGCATCGTGTATGTGGAAAGCCAATGGTTCAACATGTCGTTGATCAAGTAGCCAAACTGAATGTAGCAAATTCAGTCGTCATTGTTGGCCATGGAGCTGAGAAGGTCAAAGAGCAGTTAGGGGAACAAGTTTCTTATGCTCTTCAAGCTGAACAACTTGGTACTGGTCATGCAGTCATGCAGGCAGAATCGATTCTCGGTAAGAAAGATGGAACCACTATTGTGCTTTGTGGTGATACACCTCTTATTACTGCAGAGACAATGGAAGCTTTGTTTGAATATCATCAAGAAACGGGTGCAAAAGCCACTGTTCTGACTGCAAGAGCTGTTGATCCAACAGGATATGGACGTATAGTGCGCAATCAGTCTGGTGCTGTAGAGCGTATAGTAGAACAAAAAGATGCGACTGAAGAGGAATTGGCGATACAAGAAATTAACACAGGAACGTATTGTTTTGATAATGCCGCACTCTTTGCAGCCTTACAGCATGTCGGTAATGACAATGCTCAAGGTGAGTATTATTTACCAGATGTGATTGAAATATTACAGAAGCAAAACGAGGTTATTGCTGCATACCAAACGCCATCTTTTGATGAAACAATTGGTGTAAATGATCGTATTGCATTAGCAAATGCGGAGCAAATTATGAAAAAGCGCACAAATGAATCATTAATGCGCCAAGGTGTAACAATGATTGATCCAGCTACTACGTATATCTCTCCAGATGTTGTTATCGGTCAGGATACGGTGATCCTGCCTGGTACAATGATTACCGGAAAGACAGTTATCGGAGAAGAATGTGTGATTGGTCCAAACAGTGAGATTGCTGATTGCAAAATAGGAAATACTACGAAGATTAAACAATCTGTAGTTCACAACAGTGAAGTCGGCAGCTCAGTAGCAATTGGTCCTTTTGCTCATATCCGACCTCTTTCAACAATCGCTGATGATGTAAAAATCGGTAATTTTGTCGAAATTAAAAAGACAACGTTTGGTAAGGGGAGTAAAGCTTCTCATTTAAGCTATCTTGGAGATGCTGAGATTGGGGCGAATGTGAATGTAGGTTGCGGCTCAATTACGGTGAATTATGATGGTGAAAATAAATATGTAACCAAAATAGAAGATGGTTCATTTATTGGCTGTAATGCCAATTTAATTGCACCTGTAACCATTGGCAAAAATGCTTATGTTGCAGCGGGCTCTACAATAACTAACGATGTACCTGATGAAGCCCTATCGATAGCTAGGGAACGTCAAACAATAAAGGAAAATTACACTCAAAAGAGTAAAGGAAAGAAAACAAAGTAACGGAGGTAACTTCAATAATGGCGAAATATGGCGATCCGCATTTAAAAGTATTTACACTAAATTCAAATCCTAGTCTAGCACATGAAATTACAGAGCATATCGGAGTAACGATGGGGAAAAGCTCTGTATCTAGATTTAGTGATGGAGAAATCCAAATTAATATTGAGGAAAGTATTCGTGGTTGTGATATCTACGTAATCCAATCAACATCTGCTCCTGCAAATGAACATATTATGGAGTTGCTTATTATGATTGATGCCCTAAAACGTGCATCAGCCCGAACAATCAATATCGTATTACCTTATTATGGTTATGCGAGACAAGATCGTAAAGCCCGTGCAAGGGAACCAATTACAGCAAAATTAGTTGCGAATTTATTGGAAACTGCAGGGGCTACTCGTGTGTTAACCGTTGATCTGCATGCAACGCAAATTCAAGGTTTCTTTGATATTCCAGTTGACCAACTGTTAGGTGTTCCAATCTTATCTCAATACTTTAAACAAAAAGAACTTGATGATGTAGTTGTTGTATCGCCTGACCATGGTGGGGTAATTCGTGCCAGAAAAATGGCTGATCGTCTAAAGACGCCAATTGCAATTATTGATAAACGCCGTCCGAAGCCGAATGTTGCTGAAGTTATGAATATTGTTGGTAATATTGAAGGCAAAACAGCGATTATTATTGATGATATTATTGATACTGCTGGAACGATCACACTGGCTGCTAACGCATTAGTTGAGCACGGAGCTAAAGAGGTGTATGCATGTTGTACGCATCCAGTTCTTTCTGGTCCTGCAATGGAAAGAATTCAAAACTCGAAAATAAAAGAGTTGGTTGTAACAAATACAATTCCAATTCCAGAAGAAAAAATGATTGATAAAGTCACTTCACTTTCTGTTGCACCTTTAATGGCAGAAGCAATCATTCGTGTACATGAACAAATGTCTGTCAGCAAATTATTTGATTAATCGAATACAATAGTACTGAGCGCCATTTTATTTTTTTCTAAAGTTTTTTGTTTCAAAATGATCCGATTTGGGGATAGCTTATAAAGAACAGAAAACTAATGAGGTGAGATGAAATGGCAACTGTACTTAAAGCTGAGCAGCGAAGTAGTTTAAGGAAATCTGAAACAAAAGGACTTCGCTTACGTGGACAAGTTCCAGCAATTGTATATGGAAGTAAAATGGAAAGTAAACCCGTTTCCATTGATGGAATTGAATTTTTAAAGACCATTCGTGAAAATGGAAGAAATGCGATCATTTCATTAGATGTTGCAGGAGATACAAGTCACCAAGTCATTGTCAATGATATGCAACTCGACTCTTTAAAAGGTGATATTATCCATGCTGATTTTTTCGAAGTTGATATGCAATCGGAAATGGATGCCGATGTCCCGGTACATCTAGTTGGTGAGCCTATAGGTGCTTCCGACGGCGGTATCGTACAACATACGGTCCATCAATTGTCAGTACGTGCCTTACCAGCTGATATTCCTGAGGCGATTGAAATTAATATTGAAAACCTGGCAATCGGTGACTCAATTCAAGTGAGAGACTTACCGAAAGCAGGACAATATGAAGTGAATAATGAACCAGAAGAAGTGATTGTTTCGATCTTACCAGCACCTTTGAACAATGAACCAGATGAGCAACAAGCTCAGGAAGAAGGTACTGAAAAAGAAGAAGCAGAAGAAGGAAAAACAAATGAGTAATTGAAGTAAAAAGGTGTAGCCCGTTCAGGTTACACCTTTTTATACGGTCTTACCAAATTTTAATAAAAGGAATTTTTCATTGTTTGTAGAAGTGATTGTATAGAGAATAGGGGGTTGGCTATGAAAGTCATTGTTGGATTAGGTAATCCTGGGCCAAAATATGAAGATACAAGACATAATATCGGCTTTAAGGTCATTGATGAGCTTGAGAAGAAAATTGAAGTACCATTAAATCAAGCGAAGTTCAAAGGCCAATATGGCGTAGGGACAATAAATGGTGAAAAGGTATTTTTATTGAAGCCTCTTACATATATGAATTTATCAGGGGAATCAGTAAAACCGCTGCTTGATTATTTTAAAATTCCGGTTGAAGACATTGTTGTTATTTATGATGACTTGGATTTACCAGCGGGGAAAGTCCGGCTTCGTGAAAAAGGAAGTCATGGCGGACATAATGGAATCAAGTCTTTAATTGCCCACTTAGGTACGGCTGAATTTAAAAGAATCAGGGTTGGAATCGACAGACCTGAGCCTGGTGTAAAAGTGCCAGATTATGTTCTAGGGACGTTTAAACCTGATGAAAAAGAAGCAATCGGTGAAGCAGTTGAGAAATCAGTGAAAGCTGTTCAAAGTTGGCTTCAAAGTGGTAATTTTAAACAGGCTATGAACGAGTATAATTAATGATGAATAGTTTCCCGCCTTAAGGAACATACTAATTTTTAGAAGTTATGTAGCATATATTCCTTAGGGGGGCATAAATATGGCAATACATTATCATTGCCGCCATTGTAATGTGGAAGTAGGCAGGCTAGAGAGCAATCATTATGATTCATCTCAATTAGGTTTTAACCATTTGGACCATGAGGAAAGAAATGAAATGATCTCATATGATGCTTCAGGTGATATGCATGTGAAAACAGTTTGTGAGGATTGTCAGGAAGCGTTAGAGCGTAACCCGGACTTTCATCAGCACGAACTATTTATTCAATAGAATTACTCGCTTTGGTTCTACACCAAAGCATTTTTCTGTTTTAAGTTATCGATATTTAGGAAGGGTGTTCTTTATTCATTTCAAATAGGAAAGCCCTTTCAAAAGATAGAATACTTTTTGATGATCCTGTACCTGTTTGTAAGGAAGAGGGATACGAAATATTAACTGATCTTGTGAGGAGAGGAAATGACTATTAATCTACTAGTTTCTAAAAAAATTTCGATTCAGAATGATAACAGGTATGTAGTCAAGGGGGAGAATGTATGTTAGGTTTACAACGCTATTTTCAAAGCGGAGACGATATAAAAGCGGTTATCGACGGTGTTCAAGTCGGAATTAAAGAACAGCTCGTTGCAGGGCTAACAGGGTCTGCCAGGACATTATTAATGGCTTCTATTTATAGAGAAACTAAGCGTCCTCAGCTTGTTGTTACCCACAATTTATTTCAAGCTCAAAAACTATATGAGGATTTAATAGAACTTGTTGGCGAAGATGATGTATTTCTTTACTCGGTTAATGAATTGATTTCCTCTGAAATTGCGGTGGCCAGTCCCGAAATGAAAGGGCAGCGAATTGAAGTTTTAAACCATTGGAGTGAACATTCAACAGGAATTGTTATTGTTCCTATGGCAGGGATTCGACGCTTGCTTCCACCGAAAGAAGTGTGGAAGCAAAGCCAATGTCTTTTTAAGGTTGATGAGGATATTCATGTAGAGAACGTACTTAAGAAACTAGTTTCAATCGGCTTTCACCGTGTAGAGATGGTATCTTCACCAGGAGAGTTTAGTTTGCGTGGAGGAATTTTAGATATTTACCCACTAACTGAAGAGATGCCATTAAGAATTGAACTCTTCGATACAGTCGTTGATTCGATTCGCTACTTTAATGTTGATGATCAGCGCTCTCAACAACAAGTAAATCAAATTGTGATCGGACCAGCGCAGGAAGTCATTCTGTATGATGAGCATTATAAAAATGCTGCAGCACGATTAGAGGAAGGCTTAGCAAACAGTTTAAAAAAGGTGAAAAATAAAAAAGCGAAAGAAAAAATGGCCGAAGAGATTGCATATGAAATAGGTCTTCTAAAGCAGAAAACAACATTTGAAAGCATGTACAAATATATTGATCTATACTATGATCATCGAACAACAGTCGTTGACTATTTACCGAGTAATGGGGTAATCGTCGTTGATGAAATTAGTCGTGTGCAAGAAATGTCAGTCAGCTTAGATAAAGAAGAGGCCAATTGGCAAACATCGCTTATAAGTGAAGGGAAAATCATTACAGATATCTCCTTGTCAAAAAAGTTTGAGGAAATCATTGCGGATACACAGCAGCCGCTTTTATATTTGTCGCTATTTTTAAGGCATGTTCCACATACGAATCCACGAAATATCGTGAATGTAAACTGTAAAGCGATGCAAAACTTCCATGGGCAGCTTCACCTTTTAAAAAGTGAGGTTGAACGCTGGCAAAAGGGTCATATATCAGTGATCTTCTTAGCGGCAAACAAAGAGAGAGCAAAAAGACTTGACCATATTTTAGAAGATTATGAGATTAAGGCTGATCTTGTCGAGGACATCTCTCCACTTTCTACAGAAACTTGTCAGATTGTCATTGGAAACTTAAACACAGGATTTGAGTTACCAATGCAAAAGCTTGTTGTGATTACAGAAGAAGAGATTTTCACGAAAAAAACGCGGAAAATCAAGCGAAAGCAGAAACTATCAAATGCTGAAAGAATTAAGAGCTATTCCGAATTAAAAGTCGGTGATCTTGTTGTCCATACGAACCATGGTATTGGAAAGTATTTAGGAATAGAGACGTTAGAGATTAACGGTATTCATAAGGACTATCTTCATATTACGTATGCTGGTAATGATAAATTGTATGTACCAGTTGAACAAATCGACCAAGTACAAAAGTATGTCGGTTCAGAGGATAAAGATCCGAAAATTTATGCACTAGGTGGATCTGATTGGAAAAAGGTGAAGAAGAAAGTTCAATCATCAGTTGAGGACATTGCTGATGACTTGATTAAACTCTATGCAGAACGGGAAGCGACAAAGGGATATGCATTTGCTACGGATGGTCCTGAACAGCAAGAGTTTGAAACATCTTTCCTATATCAAGAAACAGAAGATCAACTGCGAGCGATTAAAGAAATTAAAGAAGACATGGAAAAGGAAAGACCGATGGATCGCCTCCTTTGTGGTGATGTTGGCTATGGGAAAACAGAAGTGGCGATTCGAGCAGCTTTTAAAGCCATTATGGATGGTAAACAGGTGGCAATTCTTGTTCCTACAACCATTCTCGCTCAACAGCACTATGAAACGATTTGTGAGCGGTTTGCTGATTATCCGATTAATATTGGTGTACTTAGTCGCTTCCGTTCGAGAAAACAGCAAACAGAAACAATGAAAGGACTGAAGAGTGGTTCAATTGATATTGTAGTAGGAACACATCGAATACTATCAAAGGATATTCAGTTTAAAGATTTAGGTTTGCTAATTATAGATGAAGAGCAACGCTTCGGTGTGACTCATAAAGAGAAAATTAAACAGCTTAAGGCTAACATTGACGTTCTAACATTAACAGCGACGCCAATTCCAAGAACATTGCATATGTCAATGTTAGGTGTGAGAGATTTATCAGTTATTGAGACACCACCAGAAAATCGTTTTCCGGTTCAAACATATGTTGTTGAATACAATGAAGGGTTGGTGCGTGAATCAATCGAGCGGGAGCTTGCCCGTGGCGGTCAAGTGTATTTTCTCTTTAATAATGTTGAAGAAATTTCCAATATGGCTGATAAAATTGCTATGCTTGTTCCTGATGCCAAAGTCGTATATGCCCATGGAAAAATGAGTGAAAACGAATTGGAATCAATCATGATTGATTTCTTAGAAGGAAATAGTGATGTGCTGGTGACGACAACAATTATTGAAACCGGAGTAGATATTCCGAATGTAAATACACTGATTATTTACAATGCGGATCGGATGGGGCTTTCTCAGCTTTATCAATTACGTGGACGGGTTGGTAGATCAAACCGTGTTGCTTATGCATATTTTACGTATCAAAAAGATAAGGTCTTAACAGAAGTAGCGGAAAAGCGTCTTCAAGCAATTAAAGAATTTACTGAACTTGGATCAGGATTTAAAATTGCGATGCGGGACTTAACAATTCGGGGCGCAGGTAATTTATTAGGTGCACAGCAGCATGGCTTTATTGCTTCAGTAGGGTTTGATCTGTACTCACAAATGTTAAAAGAAGCAATTGAAGCAAGAAAAGGTGAAATGGGAGAAGTAAGAGAAACAAAGATAGAGGTTGAAATTGACCTGCAAGTTGATGCTTATATTCCTGAAAATTATATTCAAGATTCAAAACAGAAAATTGATATGTATAAGCGTTTCAAGGATATATCCGAATTAACGGACATTACCGATCTGCAGGATGAAATGATTGACCGATTTGGAGACTATCCGGATGAAGTTGGTTATTTATTCACCCTTGCGAAAATGAAAGTATTGGCGATTGCCCATCGAGTCGAATCGATCATTCAAAAAAATGGAGTTTGTACAATCCTTTTCTCGAATGAATTAACGAACGAAATTGATGGGGTAAAATTAATGGAAATGACGTATGACATAGGGAAGATGGTTTCAGTTGGAATGAAAGAGGAAAAAATTATCATTAACATTAAAACAAAGGAAACAACAGATAAGCAATTTTTGGAAATTATTGAATTGCTTCTAACAAAGATGGATGATGTAAAAAAGGAACATGTTGGCTCAACAACCTAAATCTTTGAATTCGAAAAATGGGAGAATTGATTCCATTTATTTGAAAAAAACACGCATATGCACAAACAATTTCATGAATTGGTGAATAGTTCTTTCTATACGACGGATAATAAAGACAAGCAATATGATGATTTCCATTACAGGAATTCATTATGACCAGGGCGTTCTAATACGGCATCCCTTATTCAATTTTTTATTCTTCGTGTCGTTATTAGTACGTCACTTTAGCAATAACATCTGAAGAAAGTGAGGCATCGTAAGAATGAAAGCTACTGGTATTGTCCGTCGTATTGATGATCTAGGTCGTGTTGTAATACCGAAGGAAATTAGGAGAACATTACGTATTCGAGAAGGTGATCCATTAGAAATTTTTGTGGATCGGGATGGAGAAGTAATTCTTAAGAAGTATTCACCGATTTCCGAGCTCGGTGACTTTGCTAAAGAATATGCTGAAGCTCTGTACGAAAGTTTAAATCATATTGTGTTAATAGCAGATCGTGATACATACATCGCTGTATCAGGTGGGTCTAAGAAAGATTATGTAAATAAGAGCATTGGTGAAGTTGTCGAAAGTGCAATGAGTGACCGCAAAGCGGTTATGGAATCAACGAAAGGTGAGTATAACCTCATAAGTGATCATAAGGATGAACTTGGAGGTTATGTTATTGCACCAATAATTGCAAATGGTGACCCGATTGGCGCGGTCGTCATGCTCGGAAAAGAAGATGCTGTAATGGGTGAAGTTGAGAAGAAACTTTCTGAAACTGCAGCCAGTTTCTTAGCACGACAGATGGAATAGCAAAAGTCTTGACACTTTTCAAGAGGTAGCGAAAGCGCTATCTCTTTTTTATTGTTCTGCATGAGACAGTCCTGGTATTGTCAGAATGATACTCTCCATTAACTTGAAAGAAGTTCACAGATATTTTGCGCCAGTGCCTAACCGCTCGAGGTCACTTACGCTTTTCGTATATGATATAATGGCTTCTAGATTGAAACCTAGAGGAGACATTTACATAATGGTTGAAAAACAAACTACATCGTTACTTCAAGGGGCCGTATATTTATCAATCGCGGTCTTATTGACAAAGGTGATGAGTGCCGCTTACCGAATTCCATATCAAAATATGGCTGGGGATGTTGGCTTTTATGTCTATCAACAGATTTATCCGATATACGGAATCGCACTTATTCTAGCTACATACGGTTTTCCAGTTATGATTTCAAAGTTGGTTTCTGAACAAATCGCCATGAACAACCATCAAGGGGCAAGGCATGTATCAACAGTCTGCTTTATTGGCCTTGTTGTCTTTGGACTCAGTTTATTTTCGTTGTTTTTCTTTAGTGCTGAACTCCTCGCTATCATTATGGCCGATAGAAATCTTATTAAACCACTTCAGGCAATTTCTTTTTCATTTTTATTCATACCATTTTTAGCTGTGTTAAGAGGATATTTCCAAGGGAAGGATAATATGTTACCAACAGCAGTTTCACAAGTGGCTGAACAGGCCGTTCGAGTAGCTGCCATTTTGGGATGTACATACTTCCTGATTTCACACGGATATGGACCATATGCTGCGGGTACAGGTGCTGCAATTGGCTCTGTTCTTGGAGCATTAATTGCGATTACCGTGTTAATGCTTTATAAAAAAAGAGATAAAAAGAACGCTGTGACCGATTATGATGCAAAACAGAACATGTCCGTTTTTCTCATTACAAAACGGCTTTTTCTTGAAGGCTTTCTTATCTGTTTAACGGCTTTAGTATTGGTGTTGTTTCAATTTATCGATTCGATGACAATGGTCAGGCTCTTACAACATGGGGGATTGTCGGATAGTATAGCGATCGTAACGAAAGGGATCTATGATCGTGGACAGCCTCTCATTCAGTTAGGGACGGTTGTTGCGACAGCCCTGTCATTATCGATTGTCCCAATAATTACGAAAAGTAAGGCAAGGGGCGACTTTGACGTAATTGGACAAAAGGCCGAAATGGCCATTCGCGTAACTCTCATCATCGGTATTGGTGCTGCATCTGGTTTGGCGATCGTCATTGGACCGACAAATACGATGTTATTCACCGACAGTTCAGGATCAATTGTATTGGCAATACTAGGGATATCGATTATATTTAGTTCAATCATTGCAACGACTGCTGCAATTATGCAAGGATTAGACCATACTTTTGTGGCAGCAAAATATATTATCATTGGACTTGCTGTAAAGCTTCTGTTAAATCTTATTTTATTGCCATCTGCTTTAACAATAGGTGCAGCGCTCGCAACTGTGATTGGCCTTTTCGTTATTGCTTATTTCAATATTATCTTTATTCAAAAGAAGCTCTCAATAACGATCATCCGATACCGTTCTGGACGAACCATTATCATTTCGGCATTGATCATGGTTATTGCTACATGGCTCTGGAAAGAAAGTATCGAATGGATGCTAACGTATGAAGGTGAGCGTTCTGCATCAGTGATAGTTGCCTTAACAAGTGTTTTGATAGGTGCTGCAACATACATAGGAGCGCTTCTGAAAATGAAGGTCTTTACAGAAGCAGAATTTGAAATGATACCAAAAGCGAAAAAAATCCTGAGATTTATTCAGAAAAAGGAGGAGAAAAGATGAACAAAATTACGATTGTTGGTTTAGGTGCAGGAGATCTTAACCAATTGCCAATTGGAATTTACAAAATGATAACCAAAGCCGAGTACTTATTTTTGCGTACGAAGGATCATCCTGTTATTGAAGAGCTGACAAATGATGGGCTAAGTTATGAATCATTTGATCATATTTACGAAAAGCATGACCAATTCGAAGCAGTGTATAAGGATATTGTTCAACAGCTTTTGAATAAAGCCGAAAAAGCAGCGATTACTTATGCTGTGCCGGGACATCCTCTTGTAGCTGAACAAACCGTTCAGTTGTTACTAGATGAAGCGAGTAAGAGTAACATTCAAATAGAAGTGGTTGGGGGACAAAGCTTTCTTGATCCGCTATACAGTGCATTGCAAATTGACCCAATTGAAGGTTGTCAAATTGTCGATGGTACGTCTTTAAAGAAAGAGACACTGCAGATTCGCCAGCACATCATCATTTGTCAAGTTTATGATGCCTTTGTTGCTTCAGATGTGAAACTAACGTTAATGGATCTATTACCTGATGATTACCCTGTTACGATTGCGACAGCTGTCGGAAGTAAACAAGAAGATATTCGGACTGTTCCATTGTATGAATTAGACCGTGTAACAACAATTAACAATTTAACGGCTGTCTATGTTCCTCCAGTCCAAGAGGAAGAGCTGTTGTATCGAGACTTTTCCAAACTGCGCGAGGTCATTGCGACTTTACGTGGACCAAATGGCTGCCCATGGGACAAGAAGCAAACACATCAATCATTAAAACCTTATTTAATCGAAGAAAGCTATGAAGTTCTCGAAGCAATTGATAATGAAGATGATGACCATTTAGTTGAAGAGCTAGGTGATGTATTATTACAAATCATACTCCATTCACAAATCGGTGAGGATGATGGCTGGTTTTCCGTTGAAGATGTCATTGAGTCGATTACTAGTAAAATGATTAGAAGGCATCCACATGTGTTTGCCACGGAAACGGTTGAAAGTGCTGAGGAAGTGGTTCAAAATTGGGAAGAAATCAAAAAGGCAGAAAAAGGTGAGGTAAGCGAGTATAAATCGGTACTAGCTGGTATTCCGAAAGGAGTGCCAAGCCTCTATGAAGCGTATCATATTCAAAAAAAGGCAGCGAAAGTCGGTTTTGATTGGGATGACGTAGCTCCAATTTGGATGAAAATTCAAGAGGAAATCGCTGAGTTTTTTACAGAGATAAAGCAGAATAACGAATCCACCAGCAAAAAGGAGTTTGGTGATATTTTATTTGCCTTAGTTAATTTAGGTCGGTTCTATAACATCCACCCAGAAGAAGCACTGAAACAAACAAATGAGAAATTTAAGAAGCGTTTTCACTTTATTGAAAAGACATTACATGAACGTGGACAATCATTTGAAGACGTTACGTTAGCTGAAATGGATGAAATATGGGAACAGGCAAAAAAAGAATAAAATAAGGGAGTGATAGATTGTGCGAATTGATAAATTTTTAAAAGTGTCACGTTTAATTAAACGAAGAACATTGGCAAAAGAGGTTGCTGAAAAAGGCCGTATTTCAATTAATGGACAAGTTGCCAAAGCAGGTTCAACTGTAAAGCCGGGAGATGAAATCGAAATTCGGTTTGGCCAAAAGGTTGTAACCGTGACTGTTGAGCAATTGAAAGAATCAACGCGGAAGGAAGAAGCGGGAACGATGTATTCAATCGTAAAAGAAGAAACAATTCGACTAGAACAATAATTAAGAATTACACACTGCCCGTTAATACTAAATAAGGTACTCGATGTCCGAATAACTTTCACCGACATCGAGTACCTTGTTTTAGTTATTGCTTTAGGGTTATTCAAAAAGGCTTCCATGAGTTACTTATACCAACTCTAAACTCTAAATTCTAAATTCTAAATTAAAAGGCTTGTTCTAATCTTTGACCTCCTCTCATAAAAATGAACTAAAGACGATGTTGACACAGTTATTGTGAGTTCAATATAAGGAGGCCGAATAAAATGGATAACCATTATGAATTTGGGATGCCTATGGGAAGAGAAAGACACACAAAGGAACATGATATAACAATGCGCGGTAGAAAGGCAGTTGATATAACAGGTGTAAAAAAGGTAGAGAGCTTTGATAATGAAGAATTTCTACTGGAAACAGAAATGGGGTTTTTGGCCATAAGAGGTCACAATTTGCATATGAAAAACTTAAACGTTGAACAGGGCTTAGTTTCAATTGAAGGAAAGATTTATGATCTAGTTTACCTTGATCAACAACATGATGATAAATCTAAAGGATTCTTTGGGAAGTTATTCAAGTGAGCTTAACTGTTCAGCTTAACACGATGTTGGTCATGACGGCTATGGGAATATGGTTAGGACTTGCCATCGATACCTATGGTCGTTTTGTTCGTAATCGAAAGTGGTATCGTTGGGTCTATATAATTAATGACTGCCTGTTTTGGATCGTTCAAGCCCTTTTTGTTTTTTATATGTTACTACTGGTCAATGAAGGAGAAATGCGCTTTTACATTTTACTGGCATTGATGCTAGGTTTTTCAGCGTACAAGGCGCTTCTTCAAAATGTTTATGAACGTTTGCTAGAAAAGGTCATACAAACGGCAATCCTCACATATCGATTCACCAAAAAACTAATATTTGTCTTTATTGTAAATCCTACCAAATTGTTATTGAAACTTTTATATTCGTTATGTATGATGTTGATATCGCTACTGTTATCCGTGCTTTTATTTCTTTGGAAATGTATCTATATCCCAATTTTATGGATTGGCAGATTGCTATCTAGAGTATTTTGGCGATTTGTACCGAAAGAAAAATTGAAATATTTAAAAAATAAAGCAGGTTTCTTTATAAAGATGAAGAATGTAGTGAGAAAGTGGTTTACTTTTAAGGACAAATAGGGGTGAAGTCGAAATGGTTGCAGCAAGACAAAAGAAAGTAAGAGAAATTAACTCTTCTTACATAAACAACCAAGAACGCCATGAAGATCTTAGAGCAAAAAGAAGAAGAGGATTAGTCCGACGTCTCACTGCATTAAGCATCTTTGTTACGATAATCGCAGTATTTGCAATAGTTACGATTCATTCACAAGCATCAATTCTACATGAGAAAGAACAAGAGCTGATGCACCTGGAAGAGCAGTTGGTTGGTTTACAGTTAATCGAACGCGATCTTTATACAGAAATCGAAAATTACAATGACCTAGAATATATAGCAGAAATTGCCCGTAGAGATTATTTTTTATCAAAGCCTGGTGAAACGATTTTTAAATTGCCCCCTTCTTCATCAGATTGACACTCGATTTCAAAATCAGTTATAATGAAAACAAAAATAAATTTTGAAGATTTTTAAGGAGGAGCAATTTCTACATGTCGATTGAAGTAGGCAGCAAGTTGCAAGGAAAGGTAACAGGCATTACACATTTTGGAGCATTTATTGAGCTGCCAGATGGTACAACTGGCCTTGTCCACATCAGTGAGGTCGCTGATAATTATGTAAAAGACATCAATGAAATTTTGACAGTTGGTGACCAAGTTGATGTAAAGGTTATTAATGTCGAAAAGGATGGGAAGATTGGCCTATCCATCAGAAAAGCAAAAGAGCGCCCGCCTCAAGAAGAGCGAAAGTTTGAAAAACGCCCACCTCGTCCGTTCAACAAAGACGGTCAAGGCCAAGGGAATTTTTCTGGACCTCGTTCAGGAGGACCGCGTTCAGGAGGACCTCGTTCGGGTGGACAGCGTTCAGGAGGACAGCGCAACAATAATGCACGTCCAACAGCCATGTCTTTTGAAGATAAAATGGCTCGTTTCTTAAAAGACAGCGAAGATCGTTTATCAACCCTTAAGCGTCAAACAGAATCAAAGCGTGGAGGTCGAGGTGCTAGACGAGGATAAACTTGCTGCTCACTTATGGAATATATAAATGTAAGGACAAGCACTCATTAGTTGAGTGCTTTATTTTATTATTAAAAAATATGTTGACGACATTGAATTATTCTTGTAATATAAATCTTGTCGTTAAGAATATGGCGGTGTAGCTCAGCTGGCTAGAGCGTACGGTTCATACCCGTGAGGTCGGGGGTTCGATCCCCTCCGCCGCTACCATAAATACATAAACCAACCTATGTTCCAATCGGAATGTAGGTTTTTTATTTTATTTTTCTAAAATCTCCCGCTATTACCCACATTCAATTCTAAACTCTAAACTCCCAAGTTTATGTCCTGAAAAGAAATTTTATTCAAAAAGATATCTTTCAATTTCGAGTTTACTCTTGTAAATATGTTGGGAACTGAGGTTATTGACACCCGAGTTATTGAAGGATTGACAGTATTTTGACATTGGATACAGAAAGCCGTCGAACACTTTTTTGTTATCACTCTGTTGTTTTGACAAAAATTGAATGGACAACCTGTTTATAATAGAGTCACGATAAAATAACGGGTGGTGCAAACAATGATAAGAAAAGTAACAAAGGGTGTGATTGAACCTATGCGTGGATCGATTATAGTGGAACGGACCCAGATGTTAACTTCTCAAATAAGTAAACGAACAAAGACTTTACTTGATACAGTGTTGCATCAATGGGGATTATTATTATTTGTAGTTGGTTTTTTACTTGGACGAGCTATGATCTTGTCTGAAATAACGCCTTTCATTTTACCGTTTTTTGCAGCAGTATATGCATTAAAGAAAGAGAAAGTTGGAGTAGCAGCAGTTGCTTTGTTTGCAGGAGCACTAACCAATGTGTTTGAAACAGGCTGGTTTGTCGTTGCTGCTATTCTTATTTACTTGTTTATGCAACGACTTGTTCGTAAGACAAAGGCCAAAACTGTGAAAGTGCTGCCATTTGTTGTTTTTGCGGCGAGTTTTAGTGCCAGGATAGCGACGACATTTATTATTCAAGGTGAAGTTACAAACTATGCATGGATGATGGCAGGAGTTGAAGCTGGATTAAGTTTTATTTTAACGATGATCTTCCTGCAAAGTGTTCCATTAATTACAATGAAAAAACTGCAGCAACCTTTAAAAAATGAAGAGATTGTTTGTCTCATTATATTATTAGCATCAGTTATGACCGGTACGATTGGATGGATGGTGTATGATCTAACCGTTGAGCACATATTAGCCAGGTATCTTGTATTGCTGTTTGCATTAGTTGGAGGAGCTGCGATAGGGTCCACTGTTGGGGTTGTCACAGGCCTTATTTTAAGTTTGGCCAATGTATTAAGCCTCTATCAGATGAGCTTGCTTGCTTTCTCAGGTTTGTTAGGTGGACTGTTGAAAGAAGGGAAGAAACTAGGCGCAAGTATGGGTCTTCTTGTTGGGACATTGTTAATTGGCTTATATGGGGAAGGAAATCAAGTATTAATGATTACCGTCATGGAGTCAGTCGTTGCGATTGGACTGTTTTTACTGACGCCGAAATCACTCATTGCCAAACTGTCACGCTATATTCCTGGTACACCTGAGCATTCAAAAGAACAGCAACAATATTTACGTAAAATACGTGATATTACTGCGGGAAGAGTTGAACAATTCTCACACCTGTTTTACACACTTTCAAATAGTTTTTCCAATCCTAATATTACTAATCTTGAAGAAATAGATGAGGACAGGGAGATCGATTACTTCTTAAGTAATGTAACAGAAAAAACATGTCAATCGTGCTTTAAAAAAGACCAATGCTGGACACGGAATTTTTCCACTACGTATGATTATATGCACCAAATTATGATAGAAACAGAGCAAAACGGGCAAATAAGAAATCAGCGGCTTGCCTCAGACTGGTCAAGACACTGTGTTAAATCTGAAAAAGTAACCTTAGTGATTCAGCAAGAGCTTGGACACTATCAGGTTAGTAAAAAATTGAAGCAGCAAGTACTAGAAAGCAGAAAAATAGTTGCCGACCAATTGCTTGGTGTTTCTCAAGTAATGGGGGATTTTGCAAAGGAAATTCAAAGAGAAAGAGAGGCTCATTATAATCAAGAAGAGCAAATTTTAGATGTACTCCGATCAGCAGGTATTGAAGTAGGCCATATTGATATATACAGGCTTGAGGAAGGAAATATTGATATTGAGCTTAGTCTCTCCTATAATAGCGGGCATGGTGAGGCAGAGAAAGTCATTGCACCAATTCTCTCAGATATTTTTGAGGAAACAATTATTGTAAAAAAGGAGGAACCTGAATTTTATCCAAATGGATATAACCACGTATCATTTTGTTCAGCAAAAAAATTCGTAATTGAAACAGGGGTTGCCAATGCAGCGAAAGGAGGAGCATGGATTTCAGGGGATTGTCATTCAATGATGGAGCTTGGATCTGGAAAGTATGCATTGGCCATTAGTGATGGAATGGGTAATGGGGAAAGAGCTCATCTAGAAAGTAATGAAACATTGCAGTTGCTTCAAAAGGTTTTGCAATCAGGTATTGAAGAAACAGTAGCGATTAAATCGATTAACTCAATCTTATCGCTCAGAACAACAGATGAAATCTTTTCAACCCTGGATTTAGCGATGGTTGATTTACATGACGCTTCTGCGAAGTTTTTGAAGGTTGGTTCGATCCCAAGCTTTATTAAGCGGGGAGATCAAGTCAAAATGATCCAGGCGAATAATTTACCAATCGGTATTTTGCAGGAGTTTGATGTTGATGTCGTCAAGGAGCAGTTAAAAGCTGGTGACCTGTTAATTATGATGAGTGACGGTATTTTTGACGGTCCGAAAAATGTTGAAAACAAAGAAGCATGGATGAAGCGAGTTATTTCGGAAATTAATACAAATGATCCGCAAGAAGTAGCTGACTTAATTATGGAGAAGGTGATTCGAACAGGCTACGGACAAATTGAGGATGATATGACCATCGTTGTGGCGCAAATTAAGCGTAACACACCAAAATGGGCAGCGATTCCGACATATAAGCCGAAAAAGATTCTTCGTAAGAAAGCGCAATAAATGACTTACAGTAAGACATTTGCAAACGTTTCTTATATTGCTATAGGTGTGACGTATATTCCCCTTTTATTTGGTTAATGATGGTAACATCTGTACTGAATGGAGGGGAAGTTTTTATGGGCAAAGGAACGCTTAGGCAAATCCTGTTAATTACTGATGGTTGTTCAAATCAAGGTGAAGATCCCGTCGCGATTGCTGCATTAGCCAGAGAGCAGGGAATTACAGTAAATGTTATCGGTGTTTTAGAAAACAATCCTATAAGCCAACAAGGAATTGATGAAATAAAGAATATTGCATTGTCTGGTGGTGGAATTAGCCAGGTTGTCTATACGAAACAACTGGCAAAAACAGTGCAAATGGTTACCCGGCAAGCAATGACGCAAACACTGCATGGTGTGATCAATCGAGAATTAAAAGGAATACTTGGTGACGAGCAGGAAATGGAGGATTTACCTCCTGATAAGCGAGGCCAAGTGATGGAAGTTGTTGATGAGCTTGGGGAAACTGTAGATTTAGAAGTACTTATCCTTGTCGATACAAGTGCAAGTATGAATAATAAACTACCGATGGTTCAAGAAGCACTAACCGACTTATCGATTAGTCTTGGCTCAAGAATAGGCAGCAATCTCTTTTCGCTCTATTCATTTCCTGGGAAGCGAAAAGACGTTGATAAGTTATTAGATTGGACACCAAAGTTGGATTCTATTATGAATATATTCCATAAGTTATCTTCTGGTGGGATAACACCAACTGGACCTGCACTTCAGCTTGCTTTACAAAAGTTTTCAAAAACTAGCTCTAAAAGGAGTTTGATTTCCCGTGATGAGGATGAACGATACTACGAAGAGTTCGGTAGCTAATCTACAACCAGGCACAAAAATTCTTGGGAAATGGAATAAAAAACCATATAAAATTTTGAAGCGATTAGGGTATGGAGCAACTGGTACTGTCTATTTAGCAGAATCAGTCAATGGCTTCGTTGCCTTAAAAATAAGTGAAAATGGTATGTCCATAACGTCTGAAGTTAACGTTTTGAAACACTTTTCCAAGGTCCAAGGACAAATCCTTGGACCTTCTTTGCTTGATGTTGATGATTGGGTTACACCCCAAGGGACGATTCCCTTCTATGCGATGGAATATTTAAAAGGGACTGAACTTCTGATGTATATGTCGAACAAAGGTGTGGAATGGATTGGAATTTTAATGGTTCAATTACTTGGAGACTTAGATCGATTACATCAAGCAGGTTGGGCATTTGGTGATTTAAAACCAGATAATTTACTGGTGACCGGCCCCCCTGCCCGTATACGTTGGTTAGATGTTGGCGGTACTACACTCATTGGCCGTTCAATAAAAGAGTATACTGAATTTTATGATCGTGGCTATTGGGGGCTTGGGTTACGTAAAGCGGAGCCCTCATATGATCTATTTGCCGTAGCAATGATAATGATAAATTGTAGCTATCCTGCCCGTTTTCAAAAAAAGGGAGAAGGGGGCCTTAAGCAATTAAAAGCGGCAATTGAAGCCAAACCGAGTCTAGTACCTTATCGTCATGTGCTCTTAAAAGCGTTACAAGGGAAATATACCGGAGCACAGGAGATGCGTAAAGATCTTGTAGCTATTATCGGATCAACGACATCAACGAGCAGATCAAATACGAAATCAACGAGTTCAAGAGTTAACCGTACACAAAGGAAATCGAAACAAAAGAAGCAAAAGAAAAAGATGTCTGGTTTCGTTGAGTTCTTTTTAATTACCTCTTTTCTTCTTTTAGCATATGTCCTATACTTATTTGGACAATTAATGTAGGGAAAAGTTGGAAGGTAGTAGGTTGGGATAAGGCAGACCTTTCCAACTGTGAACTTTCTAACTCTTCATACATAGAATTTTGGAGGGAAACCGATGGGAAAAGCAGAGAAGGTGATGGATATTTGCCTTTTAGCTGGGGAAATTATGCTTACCTACGGAGCAGAAACATATCGGGTAGAGGAAACATTAGAACGAATGGCTAAGGCTGCAGGCTTTAATAATGTCCATAGTTTTGTAACAACAACAGGAATCTTCCTCTCTTTTGAAGAAAAAGGACATAATGATTTTATGCAAATGGTCCGTATTGACGATCGCATGCAAGATCTAAATAAAGTAACACTAGTGAACCAGTTATCACGGGAGTTTGTTGCAGGTCAGTTAGAAGAAGAGGAAGCAATGGAACGTTTGCGGATGATTGCAAAAGCACCGATGAATTATCCCATCTGGTTAATCCATTTTGCTTCAGGTGTAGCCGGTGGTGCATTTTCCTATATTTTCGGTGGGAGTTTACGAGATATGCTTCCTGCTTTTATTGCTGGATTCATTGTAAGTGTCTCACTTCTCTATTTTGAACGGTATTTACGTGTGAAATTCTTTGCGGAATTTATGGCGGCATTTATTGGCGGGTCAACAGCCATTGCTCTCGTTTATTTCGGGGTAGGTATGAATGTTGACCAAGTTCTTATTGGGACACTAATGCCGCTTGTCCCTGGTATCGCACTGACGAATGCGGTTCGTGATTTGATGTCAGGCGACTTAGTTGCGGGAGTGAGTCGTGGGGCAGAAGCAACATTGACATCATTATCGATTGCGATTGGCATCGCCTTATCGATCACTTTATTTTTATAATGGAGAAGGTGAGAAAAAATGTGGTTGGAAATTCTTTTTGTTTTTATCGCAACCATCGCTTTTGGAATATTATTTAATGTACCTACGACTGCAATTTTATTTGGCAGTATAGCTGGAACAATTGGCTTTACTTTTTTACGTTTGCTGCCTGCATACGGTGTAACGACGATTTTTGCAACCGTTGTCGCTTCCTTTTTTGTAGCGATGATGTCTCACTTTCTTGCAAAGAAATTTAGGGCACCTGTTACAATTTTTATTATCCCTGGAATCATTCCGCTTGTTCCTGGTTCAAAAGCCTATTTTACGATGCTGGCTTTTGTGGAAGGTAATTATCTTGGTGGCCTTGAACTTGGCATTGAGACGATGCTTCAAGCGGGGGCGATTGCTGCAGGCCTTGTCTTTGCTCTTTCAATATATTCGTTTGGAAAGGGGATTGGCTTAAGGTATGAACCAAACCGTTAACCGCTTTATCGAGCGACACAATCTCCTTAGGAAAGGTGCAACGATTGTCATTGGAGTTTCGGGAGGCCCAGATTCAATGGCGCTGCTTCATTACTTATGGACTCTCCAGGCCAATTGGAATTTAACAATTATTGCTGCGCATGTCGATCATATGTTTCGTGGTGAAGAGTCGTTTGAAGATTTAAAGTATGTTCAGCAATTTTGTCATGAAAAAGAGATTTTTTTCGAGGCGGAACAAATTGATGTAAATGCGTATAAAAGGGAGCATCACCTTAGTTCGCAGGTCGCTGCACGACTGTGCCGTTATCGTTTTTTTGCTCAAGTCATGGAAAAGCACGCTGCAGATCTGTTAGCATTGGCGCACCATGGCGATGATCAAATTGAAACAATGCTCATGAGACAAGTAAGGGGAAGTCTAACTTCTGGTTTAGCTGGAATACCGGTGAAACGTCCCTTTCATAATGGGTATATCATTCGTCCTTTTTTAGGAATAAGTAAGGATCAGATTGCACAATATTGTAAAGAGTCAAAGATTGAGCCAAGAATAGATGAAAGTAATGAACGAGACGACTATACACGTAATCGCTTTAGACACCATGTTCTCCCATTTCTGAAGGCTGAGAATCCGAATGTTCATGTTAGATTTCAGCAACAAAGTGAAATGCTTCGAAATGATCAATTACTCTTAGAACAATTAGCAACAGAGCGATTGGATAAGGTGACATTAAAGGTAAGTCAAAATAGCTATGTTGTTTGTGTAAAAGCGTTTAATCGTAGTCCAATCTCTTTACAAAGGAGAATGATTCAACTAATATTAAACTATCTTTATGATCAAGTCCCTCCATCCCTTTCCTCAATACATATTGAAGGATTTATTTCGTTACTTAATGATACATATCCCTCGGGACGATTAGATTTCCCATTAGGGTTAAAGGTAATAAAGTCTTATGACCATTGTTCATTGTCTTTTCAAAGCGAAGTGATGAAAGAAGATAGTTCTTATCATCATCGTATACATATTCCGGGCATTGTTATCTTACAAAAGGGAAAGATAATTTCAGAGGTTATACATCATTATCCTGAGAAAATGGATGGGAACAATATCTTTGTGTGCGACATGAATACAGTCCGCTTACCGTTACTTGTTCGGACGAGAAAGGCTGGAGATCGAATCTCGCCCTTTGGTATGAAAGGTACAAAGAAGGTAAAGAGCTTATTTATTGAAGAGAAAGTGAACCTTAATGAGCGAGACAGCTGGCCGATAGTCGTTGATGGGAATGAACAGATCATTTGGATACCAGGATTAAAGCGATCTTCCTTAGCGGTCGTATCACAAAACACAACAGAGTTTTTAACACTTACTTATCAACCATTTAAAGAGCAGTTCTAGGGAGGTTATTTACGTAATGAAGAATGATATTAAAGAGGTTCTTATTTCAGAAGAGGAGATCCAAAAGAAAGTTAATGAATTAGGGAAACTAATTTCAGAAGAATATAGAGACAGTTTTCCTCTCGTTATTGGTGTCTTAAAGGGCGCATTGCCTTTTATGGCGGATTTAACAAAGCGAATTGATATTCATCTTGAGATGGACTTTATGGATGTTTCAAGCTATGGTAACAGCACTGTATCTTCCGGAGAAGTAAAAATTATTAAAGATTTAGATACATCTGTAGAAGGAAGAGACGTACTGATTATTGAAGATATTATAGATAGTGGATTAACGTTAGACTATTTGGTAAAACTATTTCATTATCGCAAGGCAAAAACCGTGAAAATTGTTACATTATTAGATAAACCTGAAGGGCGTAAAGTAGACTTGAAGCCAGATATCGCTGGATTTATTGTCCCAGATGCTTTTGTCGTTGGTTATGGATTGGATTACGCAGAGCGATATCGCAACCTTCCTTATATCGGGGTTTTAAAACCTGAAATTTATGAAGGGTAATTTATTGTGGTAAAAACTGCTTTTATGATACTATAATCAAAGGTCTATTTGTACGCGGGAGGAGGTAAGGAATGAATCGTATATTTCGTAATACAGTCTTTTATTTATTAATTTTCTTAGTGATTGTTGGGATCGTCAGCTTTTTTAATGGCCCCAAGACTGACACGACATTAATCACGTATGACGAGTTCCAAAATCATTTAGAAAACGGACAAATCACATCATTAACAATGCAGCCTTCACGTGGTGTATATGAAGTGCAAGGGCAATTAACGACGATGGAAGAAGGTCAAACTTTTGTCACTCATGTACCGAATACTGAGGAAGCGGTAGGTCAAATTCTTGCAGCAGCAAACCCTGAGTTTGGTAATGCAGAATTGACAATTCTTCAAGCAGAAGAAACAGGTGGATGGGTTACCTTTTTTACGTCGATTATTCCATTTGTCATTATTTTCATTTTGTTCTTCTTCCTTTTAAGCCAAGCTCAAGGTGGCGGAAGTCGTGTTATGAACTTCGGTAAGAGTAAAGCGAAGCTATATAATGAAGAGAAGAAGAAAGCAAAGTTCAAAGACGTTGCTGGTGCTGATGAAGAAAAGCAAGAACTTGTTGAGGTTGTTGAATTCCTGAAAGACCCAAGAAAATTCTCGTCTATTGGTGCAAGAATTCCTAAAGGGGTTTTGTTAGTAGGACCACCTGGTACAGGTAAAACATTGCTTGCTCGTGCTGTTGCCGGTGAAGCAGGAGTACCATTCTTCTCAATTAGTGGTTCTGACTTCGTAGAAATGTTTGTTGGTGTAGGTGCGTCTCGTGTTCGTGATTTATTCGAAAATGCGAAGAAAAATGCACCGTGTATTATCTTTATCGATGAAATTGATGCGGTTGGTCGTCAACGTGGAGCAGGTCTTGGCGGAGGACATGATGAACGTGAACAAACACTAAACCAATTGCTAGTTGAGATGGACGGTTTTGGTGCAAATGAAGGAATTATCATTATTGCAGCAACAAACCGTGCTGATATTCTGGACCCGGCATTGTTACGTCCAGGACGTTTTGACAGACAAATTACCGTTGGTCGTCCAGATGTTAAAGGCCGTGAAGCTGTACTTCAAGTACATGCTCGTAACAAGCCGTTAGCGGATGATGTAAATCTTAAAACGATTGCAACACGTACGCCTGGATTTTCGGGTGCAGACCTTGAAAACCTGCTTAACGAAGCTGCTCTGGTAGCTGCTCGTCAAAACAAAAAGAAACTCGATATGAATGATGTTGAAGAAGCGATTGACCGCGTTATTGCTGGTCCTGCTAAGAAAAGTCGTGTCATATCTGAAAAAGAAAAGAAAATTGTTGCGTGGCATGAAGCTGGACATACTGTTGTCGGTGTAAGGCTTGAAAACGCTGATATGGTACATAAAGTTACGATAGTACCACGCGGTCAAGCTGGTGGTTATGCTGTAATGCTTCCAAAAGAAGATCGCTACTTTATGACGAAGCCCGAACTGTTAGACAAGATTATTGGTCTTCTCGGTGGGCGTGTTGCTGAGGAAGTAACATTCGGTGAAGTAAGTACAGGGGCGCATAATGATTTCCAGCGTGCAACAACGATAGCGAGGAAAATGGTTACTGAATATGGAATGAGTGAAAAACTCGGACCGATGCAGTTTGGTCAAAGCTCAGGTGGGCAAGTATTCCTGGGCCGTGATATTAATAATGAGCAAAACTACAGTGATGCCATTGCTCATGAAATTGACCTGGAAATTCAACGAATTATTAAAGAGTGTTATGAGCGTTGTAAGCAAATTTTGCTTGAGAACAAAGATAAGCTTGATTTAATCGCTCAAACCTTATTAGAAGAGGAAACACTTGATGCAGAACAAATTCGTGCTTTAATGGATAAAGGTGAATTGCCTGAAGATCATCATGCAACTCGTCGTGGAGACTATGGTCCAACAACTGAAACAGCAGATGGTGTAAAGGTAACGATTAATTCAAAGAAAGAAGACCAAGAACAATCGTCTTCTTCAGAATCAGAAGGAACAAAAGAAGAAGTGAAGTCTGATTCAAATGATGACAATACAAACAAAGATAAATAATAAAGAATGTGATGTCTTGCTTTTAGCAAGGCATCTTTCTTATTTTAGAGCATAAACGGGCATAAAAAGATCGTATTTTCTAACTACTAGAATAATTTCCTTTAGGCAATGAGTTCGATGTATGGTATAAATATAGAGAAGGTTACAATGGCTATTTGTAAAATCTGATGACTGGGTGATGAAACGATGATTTTTGTTTTGGATGTTGGAAATACAAATATAGTCCTCGGTGTTTATGATGGCGAGGAGCTAAAATATCATTGGCGTGTTGGGACAAGTCGCCAAAAGACTGAAGATGAATATGGTATGCTTATTAAAGACCTATTTGCCTATAAGGGGCTTCCAATAGATGCGATCGATGGCATTATTATTTCGTCTGTTGTTCCTCCAATTATGTTTGCTTTAGAGAGAATGTGTAGAAAATACTTTAATATCGAACCAATGATAATCGGTCCGGGAATTAAAACAGGGTTAAACATTAAATATGATAATCCAAAAGAAGTTGGTGCAGACCGAATTGTAAATGCAGTTGCAGGTATCCATTTGTATGGAAGTCCGTTAATTATTGTTGATTTCGGGACAGCGACTACATTTTGTTATATTAATGAAGAGAAGCAATATATGGGTGGAGCTATTGCTCCGGGTATCTCAATTTCTACAGAGGCGCTGTATACTCAAGCATCTAAATTACCGCGAATTGAGATTACAAAGCCAAGTAATATTATTGGCAAAAATACTGTTAGTGCGATGCAAGCCGGAATTGTCTACGGCTATGTAGGTCAAGTCGAAGGAATCGTCAATCGTATGAAAGCTCAGGCAAACGTTGAACCAAAAGTAATTGCTACTGGAGGCTTAGCCCCTCTTATTGCCAGAGAATCCAATTGCATTGATATTGTCGATCCATTTTTAACCTTAAAAGGCTTGCAAATGATATACTTGAAGAATAAGGAGTAAGATACCTTTTTCTCATGCAGAAAAAGCAAATTCAGCATAATGAATTTGCTTTTTTTGTAGTTCAAGCTCCAGCGCCTAGCCGCTCGAGGTCACTTCGGTCCGACAAACGTGTCCAAAAAACCAGGACACTTATTGTCGGTCCTCCAGTGCTTGTCGCGTCTGAGCAAGGCGCCTGCGCTTTTTTTGTATAACTGTATAGATTTGTTAGGGAATAACGATAATATGACTATTAATAAAAAGGAGAATTCATTATGGGAGACTATTTAGTAAGAGCAATAGCTTTTGAAGGGAAAGTAAGAGCGTATGCTGTAAAAACAACAGATATGGTTGGAGAAGCGGTTAGAAGGCATGATACATGGCCTACAGCTTCAGCCGCATTAGGAAGAGCAATGACGGCTACTACGATGATGGGTGCGATGCTAAAAGGTGAGGATAAAATTACCGTAAAAATAGAAGGTGGCGGTCCAATCGGACAAATAATCGTTGATAGTAATGCGAGAGGGGAAACGAGAGGTTATGTCGGAAATCCGCACGTTCATTTTGATCTAAATTCAGCCGGCAAACTGGATGTCGCTCGTGCAGTAGGTAAAGATGGATTTTTATCGGTCGTCAAAGACCTTGGGATGAGAGAGAAATTTACAGGTAGTGTACCGCTAATATCAGGTGAACTAGGAGAAGATTTTACATATTATTTCGTTTCATCAGAACAAACACCATCATCTGTAGGTGTAGGTGTTCTTGTAAACCCTGATCATTCAATTTTAGCTTCTGGAGGTTTCATAATTCAATTAATGCCGGGTGCTGATGATGAAATGATTGATCTAATTGAAACAAAACTACAGCAGCTGCCGCCAATTTCTAAGCTAATCCAAGCAGGAATGCCGCCAGAGGAAATCCTCTATTCACTGTTTGGGGAAGAAAATGTAAAAATCCTTGATCAAATGGGTGTACTTTTTCAATGCGCCTGCTCGAAAGACCGGTTTAGTCAAGCGATTATTAGTTTAGGGAAAGAAGAAATTAAATCAATGATCGATGAAGATGGTGAAGCAGAGACTGTGTGCCACTTTTGTAATGAAAAATATCACTTTAATAAGGGTGAGCTAGAAGAACTTTATGAGGAATCAAAATAAAGGAAAAAACAGTTAAAATTATGATTGACAGTATCCTTAAGGTTTGCTAACATAAGATTAACAACAAAACCAATAAAAATACTCGGTATTAAAGTTGAGGGAGGATAAACATGAGAGTTGCAAATTCTATTATAGAGCTAATTGGAGAAACACCCTTAGTAAAGTTAAATCGTCTAGTACCTGAAGGTTATGCAGATATTTATTTAAAATTAGAATATTTCAATCCAGGAAGCAGTGTTAAAGACCGAATTGCCTTAGCAATGATTGAATCAGCTGAAAAGAGCGGCAATCTTAAAGAAGGTGACACAATTGTTGAACCGACAAGTGGTAACACTGGAATTGGTTTAGCAATGGTTGCTGCAGCAAAAGGTTACCGTACGCTTTTAGTAATGCCTGAAACAATGAGTTTAGAGCGTCGCAACCTTTTACGTGCATATGGTGCTGAACTTGTATTAACTCCTGGTCCAGAAGGTATGGGTGGAGCGATTCGTAAGGCGACTGAGCTTGCAAAAGAAAAAGGTTACTTTATGCCACAACAGTTCGAAAATCCGGCAAACCCTGAAATTCACCGTCTTACAACAGGAAAAGAGTTAGTAGAGCAAGTAGGCGACCAACTTGATGCTTTCGTATCTGGAATTGGAACAGGTGGAACAATTACTGGAGCTGGCGGAGTTCTTAAAGAGAAATTCCCTAACTTAGAAGTAATTGCTGTTGAACCAACGGATTCACCAGTACTTTCTGGTGGAAAACCAGGGCCTCACAAAATTCAAGGGATCGGTGCAGGGTTCGTACCTGAAATTCTTAATACAGATATCTATAATGAAGTGATTCAAATATCGAATGAAGAAGCATTTGAATATGCTCGTCGTGCAGCGAAAGAAGAGGGTATCCTTGGAGGGATTTCTTCTGGTGCAGCCATTTCAGCAGCACTAAAAGTTGCCAAGCGTCTTGGAGCAGGTAAAAAAGTTGTTGCTATCATTCCAAGTAACGGTGAGCGTTACCTAAGTACACCTTTATACCAATTTGAAGATTAATAAAAAAGCGGAAGCGCCTGTATAGACGCGTCTGTGTCTACAAGGTTATACTACGAAGTATGTTTCCTTGTCACAAAGCAGCAATGAAGTTACACAGCTAGTTGCTTCGCTGCAGCTAGACAATAGATAGCAGCTCTCAACATGATGAGAGCTGTTATTTTTATCTAGAAATAACGCTTCTGCTTTCCAGAAAACATCGTTTAATGTTAAAATTAATTTTAAGATTTTCAAATCATTTGAATGTACGTACTTTAATCAAGGAAGTATAACAACAAGTCAATCTATTCTTTTGTCTGATTCAGGAGTGTGAGTAAGTTGCAACGACATAGTCAGGGTTATGCACAACAGCTGGTGAAACGATATTCGTTAGCGAGAAAAATTCCATATTCGATTGAACAGTGGTTTATAAAATATAAATGGTTATCAAAGAATGAATCGCATCATGTTTTATTAGAAAGTGGGTTGAGCGGTAGATACAGTATCATAGGTTTGCGTCCATGGGCCATCGTTGAAGGAAAAGACAACGAACTGTTTATTATGCAAAATGGTCATGTCGAAAAGAAAACCGGTAACCCTCTTGTCTTGATGAAAGAGTGGATGGACAAATATCGTACTGAACCTGTTCAAGATTATCCTGATTTTCAAGGCGGCGCAATTGGCTATATTAGCTATGATTATGTAAGACAAATTGAGAAGATTGGTCATAGTGCTGCTGATGATCTAGAAACAAACGATCTTTACTTCCTCGTATTTGATGATGTATTTGTCTTTGATCATCATGAACAGACATTATGGATAATGACTCACTATAACGAAGGGCAGCGAGAAGCTGCTGAAGCCCGTCTGTCTTCTTTTGAGCAAGGATGGCTGAAGCAAGAGCCGAAGTGGGAATGGGATGTACAAACATTGCAGGCAGAAGATGATTGGGAAGCGTCATTGCCGGAAGAGCAGTTTGTTCAAGCGGTGAAAAAAATCCAAGATTATATTGCGAACGGTGATGTGTTTCAGGTGAATTTATCAGTTCGCCAATCTAAGACACTTAAGACACCACCTCTTCATATATACGAAAAGCTTAGAGAGTTAAACCCATCACCATATATGGGGTATTTGCATACGCCCTCTGTTCAGTTTGTCGGCGGCTCACCAGAGTTACTGATTAAATTGAAAAATGGCGAAATTAGTACAAGACCAATTGCTGGTACAAGGTCAAGAGGCAAAAATGCCGAAGAAGATGAACGGTTAGCAAGAACGTTAATCGAAAATGAAAAAGAAAAAGCAGAGCATGTCATGCTTGTCGATTTAGAACGCAATGACCTTGGTCGTGTTAGTCGCTATGGCACGGTCGAAGTTAATGAATTAATGGTTATTGAAAAATATTCACACGTCATGCATATTGTGTCCAACGTCCGTGGTCAACTTGCCGATGGATTAGATGCGTATGATGTGATAGAAGCAGTGTTTCCGGGTGGAACAATTACCGGGGCACCGAAAGTTAGAACGATGGAAATTATCGAAGAACTTGAACCAGTTCGCAGAGGAATTTACACGGGATCAATTGGGTGGATTGGTTTCAATGGGGAAATGGAGCTAAACATTGTCATTCGCACAATGGTAGCGAAGAATGGCAGAGCGTATGTTCAAGCAGGAGCAGGAATCGTTATTGATTCCGAACCAGCTAGTGAATATAAAGAATCATTAAAAAAAGCAAGAGCATTATGGAAAGCAAAAGAGTTGAGTGAAGAAGAGTTAACAAAAATTACAGAGAAGTTGAGCTGAGGAGGAGATTTTTATGATTTTAATGATTGATAACTACGACTCATTTACGTACAACCTTGTCCAATATTTAGGGGAAATGGGCCAAGAGCTTATCGTTAAGAGAAATGACCAAATTACAATTGAAGAGATCGAAAAGCTGAATCCATCTTATTTAATGATTTCACCTGGTCCATGCAGTCCGAATGAAGCAGGAATCAGTATGGAAGCGATTCGCTATTTTGCTGGAAAGATTCCTATTTTTGGCGTATGTCTAGGGCATCAATCGATTGCGCAAGTATTTGGTGGCGATGTAATTAGAGCAGAACGATTAATGCATGGAAAGACTTCTGAAATGGAGCATGATCAAAAAACCATTTTTGCAGGTCTTACAAATCCTTTCACAGCAACACGTTATCATTCGTTAATTGTAAAAAAAGAGACACTGCCTGATTGCTTTACCGTTTCAGCATGGACAACTGAAGGTGAGATTATGGCGATCCGTCATAATACATTACCAATCGAAGGCGTCCAATTTCACCCGGAATCGATTATGACTGAAGACGGGAAAAAACTATTACGAAATTTTATTGAATATTACGGAGAGCGTAAAACATGTACATCTATCTAAACGGTGAAATTGTAAAGCAGGAAGATGCTAAAATCTCTGTTTTTGAACATGGCTTTATGTATGGTTTAGGTTTATTTGAAACGTTTCGAGTTTATAAAGGTCATCCATTTCTTTTGGATGACCATTTTCAGCGTTTACGAGCCGGATTAAAAGAGCTGGAAATTGATTGGCCAATGAATCGTCCTGAAATACTAATGATCATAAACGATTTATTAGAGGTTAATAAGCTAACTGAAAAGGATGCATATGTTCGTTTTAATGTGTCCGCAGGGGTTGGTCATTTAGGGTTACAACAAGAACCATATCAACAACCAACAACAATCGTCTATATGAAAGAACTTCCTCTACAAAATGAAGTGGTCGAAAAGCAGGGAATGATTCTGAAAACAAAACGGAATTCGCCCGAAGGGAACGTTCGTTTGAAGTCGCATCATTTTTTGAATAATATTTATGGTAGACGTGAAGTTGGCACTGATCTCAACTGTGAAGGGATATTCTTAAATGATAAAGGGTTTCTATCTGAGGGTGTCGTTTCAAACATCTTTTGGGTGAAAGATGGTATCGTTTATACACCGTCAGTTGAAACGGGAATTTTGGATGGAATTACAAGAAGATTTGTTTTCGCTTTATTAACGCATAATGAGATTCTTTATCAAACGGGTTACTATACAAAAGAAGACTTATACAATGCAGAGGAAGTCTTTGTTACGAATTCCATTCAGGAAATCGTCCCTTTGTGTTCTGTTGATGGTATTTCATTCGCAGGAAAAACAGGACAAGTCACAACTCAATTAATCAATGACTACAACGCGTACAAAAAGAACCTATGGAGTCGAATTGATATAGAAGGAAAGGATTAAAAGTTATGATACAGAAAAGGAAAACAATTGAGTGCGGTAAGCAAACTCTTGATTTTAGTAACAAAACATTAATTATGGGAATTTTAAATGTTACCCCGGACTCTTTTTCTGATGGCGGGAAATACAATCGAATTGATCAGGCATTACTTCATGCAAAAGAAATGATTGAGAATGGTGCTGATGTAATCGATATTGGAGGAGAATCGACAAGACCTGGATTTAAAACGGTGACACTTGAGGAAGAGTTGGAACGGGTAATCCCTTTTGTTGAGGTGATTTCCAAGGAAATTGATGCTCCTATTTCAATCGATACGTATAAAGCAGAAGTTGCTAGACAATCGATAGAAGCAGGAGCTGCCATTATTAATGATGTATGGGGAGCAAAAGCGGATCCTGAAATGGCAAGTGTTGCCGCTAAGTATGGTGCGCCGATCATTGTCATGCATAACCGTAACGATACGAACTATAGCAATTTAATGGAGGATCTTGTTAAAGATTTAGAAGTAAGTATCGCGATTTGTCATGATGCTGGTGTAAGCGATGACAAAATTATTGTGGACCCGGGAATTGGCTTTGCGAAGACACAGGAACAAAATTTAGAAGTGATGAGAAGGCTTGATGAAGTTGTCGCCCTTGGCTACCCTGTTTTATTAGGAACATCCCGGAAATCGATGATCGGAAAGACATTGGACTTACCTCCAGAAGAACGTATGGAGGGAACTGGTGCCACGATTTGCCTAGGTATTGAGCGTGGTTGTCAAATTATTCGTGTTCATGATGTCTTAGAAATGAGTCGTATGGCAAAAATGATGGATGCAATGCTTGGAAAGGGATAATTTATGGATAAAATATATGTAAATAGAATGCAATTTTATGGGTATCACGGTGTCTTCCCGGAAGAAACAAAACTAGGACAGCGTTTTTATGTTGATCTTGTTTTAGATACAGACTTAAAGGAAGCAGGAATGACTGATCAGCTTGATCAAACAGTTAATTATGCGGAAGTGTACGAGTGTACGAAGGAGATTGTTGAAGGGCCGCCTTTTAAATTAGTCGAAGCAGTTGCAGAAAAAATTGCAGCCAGTTTGCTAAATGGGTTCCCGATTATTCTGCGCTGTACAGTGAAAGTCATTAAGCCTGATCCCCCGATACGTGGGCATTATGACTCTGTGGCCATTGAAATTGTGAGGGAGAGATAATGAATACGGCATATTTAGGCCTTGGTTCTAACCTTGGTGATCGTTGTCAGCTACTTTATCAAGCGTTGGAAAAGCTCGATGCTGATGTAAATGTTACCATTGTGAAAGTATCATCAATCTATGAAACAGATCCAGTCGGTTTTGAGGATCAAGACCAATTTCTCAATATGGCCGTTGAGATTCAGACAAACTATTCACCAAGAGAGCTCTTACAAAAGACGCAGAAGATTGAAAATGAACTTGGAAGGATAAGACATATTCATTGGGGTCCGCGAACTTTAGATCTTGACATTTTAGTGTATAATCAAGAAAATATTGTAATGGATGATCTAATCATTCCTCATCCTCGAATCATAGAGCGGGCTTTTGTTGTCATTCCTTTAATGGAGCTAAACCCAAACCTCTATTTACCGAAATTTAATAAGACAATTGATGTAATCTACGAGCAATTATTAAATAAAGAAGGTGTGCACGTATGGAAGAAGCGAAGTGGGGAAGGAGAATTCGGGCTTTTCGAAAGCTAAAAGGCTACACCCAAGAAGGGTTAGCAAAAGAATTGAATATTTCTATTTCTGTTTTAGGTGAAGTTGAGCGTGGGAATCGTTCTCCCGATGAGGAGCTTATCGAGCGCATTGTGAGCACACTGAAGATTACAAAGGAAGACTTAATGTCAGACTGACTTTTATATATAAACATGAACTTGGAGGTGAAGATCGATGTTAAAGATCGGAAATATTAAAATGAAAAACCCTGTTGTTTTGGCACCGATGGCTGGTGTTTGTAATCCAGCCTTCCGACTGATTGCGAAGGAGTTTGGAGCAGGTCTTGTTTGTGCCGAAATGGTTAGTGATAAGGCGATCCTATACAAAAACGAAAAGTCATTAAGTATGTTATATGTCGATGAACGTGAAAAACCATTAAGTTTGCAAATTTTTGGCGGTGACCGTGAAACACTTGTAGAAGCAGCGAAAGTGGTTGATAAGCAAACAAACGCTGATATTATTGACATCAATATGGGATGTCCAGTTCCGAAAATCACAAAATGTGATGCAGGGGCAAAGTGGTTGCTTGACCCTGACAAAATCTATGAAATGGTTTCAGCGGTAGTTGATGCTGTAGAGAAACCAGTTACTGTAAAAATGCGAATGGGTTGGGATGAAGACCATATTTATGCTGTTCGTAATGCCCAAGCTGTTGAGCGCGCTGGAGGTCAGGCGGTTGCCGTCCATGGCCGTACTCGTGTCCAAATGTACGAAGGTAATGCCAATTGGGATATTATTAAAGAAGTGAAAGAAGCGGTGAATATCCCTGTAATTGGTAATGGTGATGTACAAACACCACAAGATGCTAAAAGAATGCTTGAAACAATTGGTGTTGACGGAGTTATGATTGGCCGTGCCGCATTAGGCAACCCATGGATGCTCTACCAAACTGTGAAATACCTTGAAACAGGTGAACTTGGTGAGGATCCGACACCAAGAGAAAAGATCGACGTTTGCATGATTCATTTAGACCGCCTTATTGCACTGAAAGGCGAAAATGTAGCAGTCCGTGAAATGCGTAAACATATTGCATGGTATTTAAAAGGAATGCGTGGAAATGCAAAAATTCGTGATCAGGTGAATCAATTACTCACTAGAGAACAAATTGAACAAACGTTGTATGGCTTTGTTGAAGAGATAGAGTCTAGACAAGAAATAACAAGCTGATTCTGAGAAGCGGTCGAGCAATCAATATTTGACATTTTCTTAACACTAACCTATAATACGGTTCATAATGCGAAACTGCCAGTAGACTACTGGCAGTTTTTCTAATGAGATTGTTGTTTATCTAAAATGAAAAAAGATTATCCTATACATAGTAGATACAATGTTGGAATAAGTTGATGTGTTTATTGATTAGAAATATACATTAAAAAATAGATTTATCTAGGAGATGATAGTATGAGTCAAGAGGTGGAGTTAAATGAACATTTGCGGGTGCGTAGAGAAAAGCTATCTACATTATTGAGTAATGGTGTGGATCCTTTTGGTGAACGTTTTGAACGTACACATACGGCACAAGCGATGATTGACCAATTTGACCAATATTCAAAAGAAGAACTTGAAGATAAGGCCTTTGAAGTAACAATTGCAGGGCGTATTATGACAAAGCGCGGCAAAGGAAAGGCTGGATTTGCCCATATTCAAGATTTAACAGGACAAGTTCAAATCTATGTGCGTCAAGATATGGTTGGGGATGAGCAATATGATATTTTTACTACGATTGATATTGGAGACATTGTAGGGATTACTGGTGTTGCTTTTAAAACGAAAGTAGGAGAAATGTCTGTTAAAGTATCGAACTTCCAACTACTTACAAAATCGCTTCGTCCATTACCGGATAAGTTTCATGGACTAAAGGATGTTGAGCAAAGATACCGTCAACGCTATGTTGATTTAATTATGAATCCTGATGTTCGTACAACATTTGTGACACGCAGTAAAATTTTACAATCCATGCGTCGTTATTTGGATACAAGAGGATATTTAGAAGTGGAAACACCAATGATGCACTCCATTGCCGGAGGTGCTTCAGCCCGTCCGTTTATTACGCATCATAATGCTCTTGATATGGAATTATATATGCGTATTGCGATTGAACTTCATCTTAAGCGATTAATTGTTGGTGGATTAGAGAAAGTGTATGAAATCGGTCGTGTGTTCCGTAACGAAGGTGTATCGACACGACATAACCCGGAATTTACAATGATTGAGCTTTATGAAGCCTATGCTGACTATAAGGATATTATGAAGCTTACTGAAGAACTTGTTGCTCATATCGCGCAAGAAGTTTTAGGGACAACAACAATTACTTATGGTGAATATGAAGTTAATCTTGAACCGGAATGGAAGAGACTTCATATGGTTGATGCGATTAAAGAACATACTGGTGTTGATTTCTGGAAAGAGATGAGCGATGAAGAAGCTAGATCTCTTGCTAAAGAACATAATGTTCCGGTGAAAGAAACGATGACGTATGGTCATGTTGTGAATGAGTTTTTCGAACACTTTGTTGAAGAGAAGTTGATTCAGCCTACATTTATTTACGGTCATCCTGTTGCGATTTCACCACTTGCTAAGAAGAACCCTGAGGACCCTCGTTTTACTGACCGTTTTGAATTGTTTATTGTTAGCCGAGAGCATGCGAATGCTTTTACTGAATTAAATGATCCAATTGACCAGAGAGAACGATTTGAAGCTCAGCTTGTAGAGAGAGCCCAAGGTGATGATGAGGCTCATATGATGGATGATGATTTTGTTGAAGCATTAGAATATGGTATGCCTCCAACTGGTGGTTTAGGAATAGGAATCGATCGTTTAGTTATGTTGCTAACGAATTCGCCGTCTATTCGTGATGTGCTATTATTCCCGCAAATGCGTCACCGAGAAGCTAGTGAAGAGTAATAAGAAAAATAAAGCTGCATCTATTTCATATAGGTGTAGCTTTTTATAAAAAAAATAAAAAACATCTTGCGTTGAGTAACTCGTTATGATATATTATTACTTGTCGCTACGAGATGGCGATGAGAAATAAAAAATAATTAAGATGTTGACAATGACTTTGGATGATGTTATAGTAATAAAGTCGTCAACAAACGACAAAATAGCAATAGTATTTACGACGTCAAGTTGTAAAATGTCGAAAGTGAGTTCTTTGAAAACTGAACAAAAAAAGCCAAGCGAATTATTGAGATA
>NZ_JBJMAU010000019.1:0-59354 GCF_052119505.1 Anaerobacillus sp. MEB173 | reverse complement strand
GGCTACTAAATTGAATCACATCATTGCTGCCTTGCGACGAGTAAGCTCACTTCGATAGCATATACTTGTAGGCGCAGGAGCAAAAATGTCGCTCGATAGCGACCTATATAATATATCATTTTCCCAACCAGTATGTCAACTGTGTTTTTCGAGAAAATATTTTATCGCTTTGGCGACAAAAATAAATATACCATTACAAAATACTAAAGTCAACATCTATTATAAACTTTTTTTTGAACTTTAATACCTGCTTTGTTTTAATCTTTGACGAATATACTTTGAACATTCTTGCGGAGTTGCAAAACGTCGATAAACTTTGAAAATAATTTGATACCTTTCTTCCATTGCCCTTTTAACTACACCATCTATTCTCGAATCTCCAAGATCTAATAATAACTCTTCCATTTCTTTTTTTAGTAAATACTCTACCTCTTGAACTTCTTTACTACTTAATAAGACGCCTAACATGATGTGGTCACCTCTAATTCCAATATTGTTCTTGTTATTACCAAATTTTAAGTATTTTATTAAATCCTAATTAATTTTTTATTTTTCCTGTATATATTTTTAAGTCGTAATATGACTTTAAATGTATTCTCTGTACAACTGATGGAATTTTATTCATATCTTGTCCTTTCCTGCATAAATTTATTTTAGAATGCAATTCGGAACAGGGGGACTAATAATGAAATTCTTTTTAATCTGGAACGGGAAAAAAGTGAAGCAATACATGATCATTGTTGTTGCCGCTTTATTTGCTGCGGGTTTTCTTTATATTGAACGCAGCCACTTACCAGTCTTTTCAACGGCTGATGGTCCAAAAGCAATTCATAAGGTTGATACTGATGATAAAAAGGTCGCTCTTACCTTTAATATCAGTTGGGGGGATACAAAAGCTATACCCATTTTGGACATCTTAAAAGAGCGTGGAATTAATAATGCAACATTCTTTGTTTCGGCCGCTTGGGCTGAAAGGCATCCCGATATAATAAAACGGATTAGTGAGGATGGTCATGAGCTCGGGAACCATGGGTACCAGCACAAAAACTACCCTCAACTAGAAGACAAAAACATTCGCAGAGATATTCAGCTAGCACACGATACTTTAAATAAAGTAAGCGGTAAATCCCCAAGCTTATTAAGACCACCAAATGGTAACTTTGACAAACGAGTCCTTTCGATCGCTAAGTCTCAAGGTTATACAGTTGTTCACTGGAGTATCGACTCAAATGATTGGACTAATCCTGGTGTTGATGCCATTGTTAATAATGTAATGAACAATGTAAAAGGTGGAGGAGATATCATTCTTTTTCATGCCTCAGATTCTGTGAAGCAAACACATAAAGCCTTGCCTATCGTTATCGATCAACTAAAAAATCACGGATACTCCTTTTCATCTGTGTCTGATTTAATTGCTAGTACAGATGCCAAAAGTGAGGAAATTAAATAAAAAGAAGTGACAGATCAATGATCTGTCACTTCTTTTCTTTATTATTTGTACCAGTTAGCTTATGCAAAATTAACAGCTGCCACGTATTGGCAGTAAGTAATGGGGCAAAGTATATCCAAAGCCATTTCGGGTCGTTAACTCTAAGTGCTGGAATCCATTCAATTGTAGTGACAACGACAATAAAGAACAGTGCTGGAACAAAGGCTAACTTATTTGTCGCTTTACTTTTTAAATTTGCAATAATTAAGCCATAAATAAGCAACAATATTGGCATAATACTATAGTGTAATACAGTTTCTTCCGGGATCGCAAAAGCAACATAGCGGAAATAAATTAAATCAAAAATAACAAATGCAATAACAACAACTTGTACCTTATTCCATAGTTTGGGACTTTTGAAAATCCCTAAACCAAAGCGGTGAATCGTTAAGTAGGCAAAGAAACCCATTTGCGCGATAAGGCTCCACATTGCACTAATGCCCATCAGCCAAACAATCAAAAGTAGAAAACTAATAATCTCTCCACTTTTTAAATCTTGCCAATAGTTAGACCAATCTACTATAAGCCCTACTAATGTACCGCTGACTGAACCAATTAATAATGTCGAAAAAAATAAATAAACAGCTTTACGTGTATTCACGTTAACTTTTCCTCCACACTTCATTAAATCACTAATGATTAAATTGTAACAATGCTAGACATAAAAAGCTAGTTTTCTACAAAATCTTATGTATAAATTTTTCTATACTACACATAGTAAAGACAAAATGACACGAAAGGGGCAGAAAGATGGTTAGATTGGTTAAGCTACTCCCATTTTGCTTAATCATCATGATCTTTAGTGGTTGTGCTGCTGCAGAAGACCAAGGTGGGAATTCCCCTGATTATGAAAGTACGAAGAAAATGATGGTTGATATGCTTAAAACAGATGAAGGAAAAAAAGCGATTTCGGAAGTTCTAGGTGATGAGGAACTGAAACAACATATTCTAATGGACCAAGCATTTGTTAAGCAAACGGTTCAACAAACGTTGACATCTGAAAAAGGAAAGCAGTTCTGGAAAGAAACAATGCAAGATCCTGAATTTGCAAAAGCCTTTGCTGAAAGTATGCAAAAAGAAAATGAGCAAATATTAAAAAGCTTAATGAAAGATCCAGAATATCAGGGAATGATGATCGATATACTCAAAGATCCAGAAATGGAGAAAACGGTTTTAGATCTATTAAAAAGTAAAGAATATCGTCAACAGATGATGAATGTCATGTCAGAGGCTTTTGAAAGTCCTTATTTTAAAGCCCAGGTAAATGAAATATTAGCTAAAGTGACTAAAGAGCAAATGGAAAAAGAAGAAAAAAGCGGTGGCGGTGGCAGTGAAGGAGAAGGTGGCGGCAGCGCGTAAATCTTCTCAAAAAAAAGTTCCTCAATTGAGGAACTTTTTTCCTTATCAATTTTTTTCGATAATTCTTTCTGCAATTTGGCGGTATATTTGACCAATTGGATGATTTTCTTCGTAAATTGATGGAGCGAAATCGTTTTTCTTAACTTCTGGCTGTCCTAATGGTATTTGACCAAGAAGTTCAGTTTTAAGCTCTTGTGCAAGACGCTCTCCTCCGCCTTGTCCAAACACATATTCCTTCTCTCCAGTCAGCTTACTTTCAAAGTAAGACATGTTTTCAACTACACCAAGAATTTCATGGTTTGTTTTGATTGCCATTGTACCAGCACGAGCCGCTACAAATGCCGCTGTGGCATGTGGTGTTGTTACTAAAATTTCTTTACTGTGCGGTAACATTGTATGAATATCCAAAGCTACATCTCCAGTTCCAGGTGGTAAGTCCAGGATGATATAATCTAATTCACCCCACTCTACTTCGCTGAAGAAGTTATTTAGCATTTTTCCTAACATCGGCCCACGCCAAATAATTGGTGCATTATCTTCTACAAAGAATCCCATGGAAATGACTTTCACACCAAAACGTTCAACTGGATATATACGTTCACCTTTTACCTTTGGACGTTCTTCAATTCCCATCATGTCTGGTACACTAAAGCCATATATATCAGCGTCAATAATCCCAACACGCTTGCCTAAACGTGCTAGAGTAGTCGCAATATTTACAGAAACTGTTGATTTACCTACACCGCCTTTACCACTCGTTACAGCAATAAACGTTACTTTATCACCTTGTGATAATAATGATGCTACACCAACATCTTCTTTCCTTTGTCCGCCATGCTTAGCAACCTCTTCTGGTGTTAGCTCTTCAAAACGTAAGCCTACTGAATCAGCACCAGCCGCTTTAACAGCATTAACAATTTCCTGCTGAACTTGCATCTGTTCTGCTGTACCTGTTTGCACGAGAGCTATTTTTAGGCTTACATTATCTCCTTTAATTTTAATTTCACGGATTGCATCAATATCAACAATACCTTTATTTAAATTTGGTTCCTTAATTTGTTTTAGTGCATCGAGAACTTGTTCTTGAGTTAACAACCTAAAACACCATCCTTATATGTATTCGACTCCTTACTAAGTATAGCATAACTTATGAAAGGTTTCTGTTGCAAAAGTCACAATAAACTTTTACTGGGGTATGACATGCATTTGAATAAGTTAAATCAGGTCCCTCACTAAGAGGGATCTGATTCATTCGTATAATACCGTAATATTCCTTGATATATTGATGCTGCTATCTTCTCTTGATATTTCTCAGTATTTAGAAGCTCAGCCTCTGCTACATTTGATAAAAAACCAACCTCGACTAATGCACCCGGAATTTCTGCTTGTTTAAGTAAATAAACACTTCCGATCGGTTTTGCCTCACGAGTCGTATTTTCTAAATTTCGCCGAATCTCTTCTTGTATAAATTTTGATAACCGCTGATTATCATCAAGAGCACGATTATAAAAAGTTTGCGCTCCTCTCCACTTTGGTGATGGAATGGCATTGAGATGTACGCTTACAAACATATCACCACCAGCTTCATTGACTAGTTGAACGCGTCTTTTTAAATCTTGAATTTTTCTTTTTCGAATCCCTTTTAAGTCGGGATCTGCCAAATCTTGATCTTCTTCACGGGTCATCAAGACTAGAGCACCCGATTCTTGCAAATAATCCCTTAACTTTAAAGTTATGTCTAAAGCTACATCTTTCTCTAACAAACCATTTTTTGAAACCGCTCCTCCATCAGGACCGCCATGACCTGGATCAAGAATAATGACTTTTCCTGATAAAGGCAAATTCCATGATTCCCAAGAGTCATCATTTGTAAACTGATATTGGATAATAAATAATAAGAGTACAACCCCTAAGGAAAAAGCGCCGCCTTTCACCCATTTTTTCATGATACTCCCTCCTACTAATCATCCATATATGTATATTTGGACAAGAGGGAAATTATGTGAAGGCTGTACAAAAATAAATTAATGATTTATTTTAATTAGTGGAGCCGCATGCGGTACCTCATTTCTCCTTCTTTAAATCCTTGCTCCCACCAATGTATAATAAATGTCTCACAGGCGCTAGATATTGATTCCATGATTAGATCATTTTCATCACAGTATAAACTTAGGAATTCAGTCAATTTGTCCGTAATATCCTTTATTTTTTGAGAACTTCTTCTTTTCACTTTTCCAATTGCTTCACCATAATAACCAAAACGACTATACTCAGCACCAACTAAATAAGCATCAATAGCCAAATCAATACAAAAGTCTTCAATGAATGGATGATTCGTTAACTGCGGTGAGAATAGGCTTTCAAAATGTTCTCTTGTTTTATTTCTGATCGCAACTAACGATAATTTCCGTAACACCTTTCGTTCAAACATCCATTGTTTCTTACGCTGTTTATCAAAGAAGGTTGTAATGACAGTCATTCTCTCGCCTCCTTTTGTCTGTATTTGTTATATATCTTATCTTATTGAGTTATGAATTAAATTTATCTTAGTGTCAAACAAAAGAGGCCCTATCATTCCATGGAAATGTCTGTACGATTAACCAATTCATATTTTGAGATAGAACAAAAATAGATGATGGCAAAATGCGAAAATCTTCAATATGTACAAAAGTATACTTTTTACCCACAATCTACAACTTGATTTCACAAAAAAGACCCCCAAGCAAAGTTGCTTGAGAGCCTTGAAACGTAATGATATTAACGTTTTGAGAACTGAGGTGCACGACGTGCTGCTTTAAGACCGTATTTCTTACGTTCTTTCATACGAGCATCACGCGTTAAGAAACCTGCACGCTTAAGTACTGCACGGTATTCAGGATCTGCTTCAAGAAGCGCACGAGAAACACCATGACGGATTGCTCCTGCTTGTCCTGTATAGCCACCACCATCAACATTAACTAAAACATCATATTTACCTTCTGTTTCAGTTTCTACTAGTGGTTGTTTAACGATTAATTTTAATGTTTCTAATCCGAAGTACTCATCTAAATCACGTCCGTTGATCACGATACGTCCATCACCAGGAACTAAACGTACACGAGCAACAGAGTGCTTACGACGACCAGTACCATAATATTGTACTTGTGCCAAAGTAAAACCCTCCTTATTAATTATCCACGAAGTTCATAAACTTCTGGTTTTTGTGCTTGGTGTGGATGCTCACTACCAGCATATACATGTAACTTCATACCTTGAGCGCGGCCAAGAGTATTTTTTGGTAGCATACCTTTAACTGCTAACTCAATCATTCTGTCCGGACGCTTAGCAAGCATTTCCCCAGCAGTTGTTTGCTTTAAACCACCTGGGTGATTGCTGTGACGGTAGTAAACTTTATCAGTAAGTTTTTTACCTGTTAAATGAATTTTCTCTGCATTAATAACAATTACGAAATCTCCTGTATCCACGTGTGGAGTAAATGTCGGTTTATTTTTTCCACGAAGGATCGAAGCAACTTCACTAGCTAGACGACCTAAAGTTTGACCTTCAGCGTCTACCACATACCATTTACGATCAACTTCGTTGGCTTTTGCCATATATGTCGTACGCATGTTTTCCCTCCTGCTAACACTTTCATTATTTATAATTTCATTCCATAGTCTTCTTGCAACATTCCATAACCCGGGGCTAGTGGGTTTAGAAATACCATCAATAATCATATAACATTTGTTTTTCGGTGTCAACACAATGTTACACTAGGATCAGTTGTCATATGTTACTTTCCATAAGAATAATCCGTGTCCAGGTGCCGTTTTCCCCGCCATATCACGGTTTTTTGCCTCTAAAATAGATTTTATTTCCTCTGATTTTTTTTTATGAATCCCTACCTCTAACAGCGTTCCTACGAGAATACGCACCATATTATAAAGAAATCCATTCCCTACAAAACGAAAAACAAGCTCATCATTATCTTCTAAAATTTCAATTTCTGAAATTGTTCTTGTTTTATCATCAACACTTGTTTTTGCTGAACAAAATGATGTAAAGTCATGAGTCCCGACTATGTATTCAGCTGCTTCCCGCATGTCGTCAATATTTAAAGGGGATGGGTAGTGATACGTATAGGAACGGCGAAAAACATCTTGAAGTTCAGTTCGTAATACACGATAACGATATTCCTTTTTTATGACATTGAACCTGGCATGAAATTCATTTGATACTTCTTCTACTTTTTTTACAACGATATCCGTCGGCAGTAGAGCGCGTAATGCTTTTTGCCAATTTTCGCATGGGATGTCCAAAGGAGTATCAAAGTGAATTACTTGACCTTCTGCATGAACGGTTGCATCCGTTCGGCCTGAACCAACAACAGGAATATGCCTGCCTTTATGGATCTTGTTTAAACTTGCTTCAATCTCTCCTTGTACCGTTCTTTTTTGCGGTTGTACCTGGTACCCGGAGAATCCTGAACCATCATAGGCAATCGTGCATTTCAATCGTTTCATCCATTACTCACCTACAAGTACTTTTGTTTTTTATTTATGATCTTAAGAAAAATAGTAGGATAGCTAATAATAGTAAGCTTACTAACATTAGAGAATCTTTATGCGACCATTGTAATTCTCTTAATTTCGTTCTTCCTTCCCCACCGCGGTACCCTCTTGCTTCCATTGCCAACGCCAAGTCTTCAGCTCTTTTAAAGGCATTAATAAACAGCGGTATTAAGAGTGGAACTAAAGCTCTTGCCCGATCCTTTAATGAGCCAGATCCAAAATCAGCTCCTCTTGCCATTTGAGCCTTAATAATCTTCTCTGTTTCTTGTAATAACGTCGGAATAAACCGCAATGAAATCGACATCATTAATGCAAGCTCATGAGCGGGTAAACCAAAGCGCTTAAAAGGGGATAACAAGCTTTCAAGACCATCTGTTAAATCAATTGGTGTTGTCGTTAATGTTAAGAGCGATGTCATCATGATTAGAAATAATAAGCGCATGGCTATAAATGCTCCTTGAATAACACCGCCGCTATAAATTTCGAACCAGCCAATTTCAAGCAGGAGATGGCCATCCTTGGTCATAAACAGATGAAGTAAAAAGGTGATCAATATAATAATAAACACTGGCCGTAATCCTTTATAAATAAAGCGCAGTGGAACTTGTGATATAAGAACAGTCATAATTGTAACCGCACCCAAAATACTATAGGCTGTCCAATTATTTGCCAAAAAGACGACTAGTACAAAAATAAAGACTCCGATTAGTTTTGATCGGGCATCAAACCTGTGGATCAGAGAACTACCTTGAATGTATTGACCAATAATAATATTTTTAAACATACTACGTCCCCTTCTTCATCAATAGCCGATCAATTTCTTCAGCAACTTGATCGACTGTAAATACATCATGTGGAAGCTTGCACCCGAATTGTTCTTCCACTTTCAATATAAACTTAACCGTTTCAGGTACATCTAAACCAATGGAATGTAACCTGTCTGCTGATTTGAAGACTTCACTAGGGGCACCTTTTATAAATACACTGCCTTTATCCATCACGATAATCTCATCAGCGAATGTAGCAGCATCCTCCATACTATGAGTCACTAATATCGTTGTCATTTCTTTTTCCTTATGCAGGTGATAAAACATCTTCATGATGTCTTGTCTCCCTTGCGGATCAAGACCAGCTGTTGGCTCATCTAAAATAAGTATATTTGGCTCAACCGCGAGAACACTCGCAATTGCCACACGTCTCATCTGACCACCACTAAGATCAAAGGGCGACCTTCCGAGAATGGTTTCAGGTAATCCGACTGTTTCTAAGAGTGCTCGAGCTCTTCGCTTTGCCTCTCGCTCTGGGATACCAAAATTCATTGGACCAAAACAGATATCTTTTTCAACTGTTTCGTCAAAAAGTTGATGCTCCGGATATTGAAAGACCATACCTACATGTTTTCGCAGCTGTTTTAATTGTTTATTTTTTTTATTAGCTTCAATCAACCATTGCCCAATTGTAATTTTGCCGCTCGTTGGTTTTAATAAACCATTTAAATGCTGAACTAGAGTCGATTTTCCAGAGCCTGTATGGCCAATCACTGCAACAAATGAACCTGAAGAAATTGATAGATTAATATTTTTTAGTGCTAAGCTTTCAAATGGCGTTTTTTGCATATAACAGTGCTCTACATTTTCAAATGTAATGTCCATAGTTCATTCACCAATTCTTCCTGAGTTAAAGAGCTATTTGATATATTGATGCCTTTTTCTAGTAATTTTTGCCGTAATTTAATCGAGAAGGGTAAGTCAAGCCCAAGCCTTATAAGCTCTTCGCCATTTTGAAACACTTCCTCAGGACTACCTTCTTTCACAATTTCACCTTGGTTTAATACAATGATTCGATCTGCACGAATGGCTTCTTCCAAATCATGAGTAATTGATAATAACGTAATCCCTTCCTCATGATTCAGACGTTCAACAGTACTGATGACTTCTTTACAGCCCATCGGGTCAAGCATTGATGTCGCTTCATCCAGAATCATGATCGATGGTTGCATGGCTAATATCCCTGCAATTGCCACGCGCTGCTTTTGACCACCTGATAATCGATGTGGTTCATGATCCAAAAAGCCCTCCATATTCACTTTACTTACACTGTCTTGAATACGCTGCTTCATTTCTTCTCGTTCTATGCCAAGGTTCTCCAATCCAAAGGCAATATCATCTCTTACAGTTGTTGCTACGAGCTGATTATCTGGATTTTGAAAAACAACTCCTACACGCCGCCGTATTTCCCAAAGCTCATCCATTTCAGTTGTCCTAAATCCTTCAACAACAACACTTCCATGCTGCGGAAGCAATAATCCATTGAGAAGCTTTGCTAATGTCGACTTTCCAGAACCATTATGTCCAACAATAGCCAGCCACTCCCCTTTATAAACAGAAAGATTTATTCCCTGTAAGGCCCACTCATCTCCTTCATCATACTGAAAAGAAAGGTTAGCCACTTTAATTAACTCCTTCAAAAAATCACCCTCTTATAGTTTAGAGTGTAAAGTTTAGAGTTTAGAGTGTAAAGTATTTAGTTACAGCTTCGAGGTCTTTTTGACTGAAGTAAACTACTTGAAATACTTCTGTGAATTACTAACAAACAACTCTAAATTCTAAACTCTAAATTCTAAATTCTATAAAAAAAGGGCATAGCTCAGTACTTTGAAAGTTACTGTCTCGCCCTGTGAAAAACCGTTAAGTTATTAAACTAATTCGATGAAAACCATTGGAGCACCGTCACCTTTACGAGGTCCAATTTTAAGGATACGAGTGTATCCGCCTTGACGGTCTTCATAACGTGGTGCAATATCAGCGAATAACTTTTGGATTGCATCAGTACCCGCTTCTTGATCCGCTACTTCACGACGGATAAAAGCTGCAGCTTGACGACGTGCATGTAGATCGCCACGCTTTCCAAGAGTAATCATTTTCTCAACGATAGAACGTAACTCCTTCGCCTTTGCTTCAGTAGTTTGGATTCTTTCGTTGATAATTAAATCAGTAGCTAAATCACGGAATAATGCTTTACGAGCTGCACTATTACGTCCTAATTTTGCGTATGCCATTTCAGTTTCCCTCCTTTTAAATAAATCTGCAGAAGAGTTGAGGTGCACATAAGTAAACAGACTGAAGCATGGACTATTCGTCTTTGCGAAGACCTAGTCCAAGCTCACCTAATTTCTCTTGTACTTCCTCTAACGATTTACGTCCTAAATTACGAACTTTCATCATATCTTCTTCTGTCTTATGAGTTAATTCTTGCACCGTATTGATACCGGCACGTTTCAAACAATTATAAGAGCGAACAGATAAATCAAGTTCTTCAATCGTCATTTCAAGAACTTTTTCTTTCTGGTCTTCTTCTTTTTCAACCATGATTTCTGCATTTTGAGCTTGATCAGTTAACCCAACAAATATGTTTAAGTGTTCAGTTAAAATCTTCGCTCCAAGTGACACTGCTTCCTCTGGTCGAATGCTTCCATCAGTCCATACATCAAGGGTTAGTTTGTCGTAGTTAGTTACTTGTCCTACACGTGTATTTTCCACTTGGAAATTAACACGTGACACTGGTGTGTAGATGGAATCGATCGGAAGAACACCTATTAGTTGATCTTCTTTTTTGTTTCCATCGGCTGGAACATATCCACGGCCGCGACGTGCTGTTAAACGCATATGGAAGTTTGCGCCTTTAGATAATGTAGCAATGTGCAAATCTGGGTTCAGAATATCCACATCACTATCATGTGTTAGATCAGCTGCTGTAATTACGCCTTCACCTTGTGCATCTATTTCTAAAGTCTTTTCTTCATCTGAATAAATCTTTAGAGCTAACTGTTTTAAATTTAGTATGATTGTTGTTACGTCTTCTACTACACCTTCGACTGTAGAGAACTCATGCAATACACCATCAATTTGTACTGATGTAACTGCAGCACCAGGAAGCGATGATAACAGGATACGACGAAGAGAGTTCCCCAAAGTAGTCCCATATCCTCTTTCCAGTGGCTCTACAACAAATTTTCCATATTTAGCATCGTCATTGATTTCAACCGTTTCAATTTTTGGTTTTTCGATTTCAATCATTAAACAAACCCTCCTTCAAAACGTCGAAACTCCGGAAGACAACAACTCAGGAAGTCTTACCGGAATTCCCCATCAGGCAGTTCCCGACCGTGTACAACCTAATTAGTCAATAGCTTGTAAGAACCGTTCATGTTGGGTAAAAAATACTTTCTTACACATTATTGACACTTAAAGGAAATCTATACAAGCTATTTTTTCTTTTTTTATACTCGACGACGTTTTGGTGGACGGCAACCATTATGAGGAACTGGAGTTACATCACGAATCATGCTTACTTCTAGTCCAACAGCTTGTAATGAACGAATTGCCGCTTCACGACCAGCACCAGGTCCTTTTACAGAAACTTCTACAGTTTTCATACCGTGCTCCATAGCAGCTTTTCCTGCAGTTTCAGCAGCCATCTGTGCAGCAAATGGAGTAGATTTACGAGAACCTTTGAAGCCTAATCCACCTGAGCTAGCCCAAGATACAGCATTACCGTGCATGTCAGTGATCGTTACGATTGTGTTGTTAAAAGTTGAGCGGATATGTGCAATTCCAGCTTCAATATTTTTACGTTGACGACGCTTTGAACGAGTATTCGTCTTTGCTTTAGCCATTCTATTTAACCTCCTTTACTATTTTTTCTTGTTTGCTACTGTACGACGAGGTCCTTTACGTGTACGAGCATTGTTTTTACTGTTTTGTCCACGAACTGGTAAACCACGACGATGACGGATGCCACGGTAACTACCAATTTCAATTAGACGTTTAATGTTAAGTGAAACCTCACGACGAAGGTCACCTTCTACTGTATATGCTTCAACAGCTTCACGGATCTTTCCAAGTTCCTCTTCTGTTAGATCACGCACACGAGTATTTTCAGATACACCAGCTTCAGCAAGAATCTTAGAAGCAGTTGTTCTACCGATACCGTATACATATGTTAGAGAGATAACCACGCGTTTGTCACGAGGAATATCCACACCTGCAATACGTGCCATTATGGGAGCACCTCCTTTATTTATCCTTGTTTTTGTTTATGTTTAGGGTTTTCGCAAATTACCATGATCGTACCTTTACGACGGATAACTTTACACTTTTCGCAAATCGGTTTGACTGATGGTCTTACCTTCATGTTTAATTACCTCCTTGTAAGATGGAGTACAGTCAAAAATTAAAAGACTAACTTATTTATAACGATACGTGATTCGACCACGTGTTAAATCATATGGAGACAATTCAACCGTCACTTTATCACCAGGTAAGATACGTATAAAGTGCATACGAATTTTACCAGAGACATGTGCTAAAATTTTATGCCCATTTTCAAGTTCAACTCGAAACATTGCATTCGGTAATGGTTCAATTACCGTACCTTCAACTTCAATTACATCTTCCTTAGCCATGAATTTACTCTCCTTCCTTCAGTTCATTTTCAGTTAGGTAGGCAGAAACTACATACCGTAACCTCGCATTTGTTACACGACCAGTTTCTTGGATACTCGATTGTACTTCAGGAGATATATAGTCAATTAACTCAAGATGAAGTAAGTTTTTTTTCTTCGCTCGATCAACTTTACGTTTATCTCCATCCGCAATGTAGACAAATCGTGAATCCTCGATTCGAACGATAACACTTAATTCACCAGCATCTCTTCCTCTTAAAACCCGGACAAATTGTCCGACTTGAGGCAGCGACTCAGGATCTTTCATTTTATTTATCACCTTTTCTTAGGCTTTTGTTAAAATTTCGTACCCTGTCTCCGTAATAGCAATAGTATGTTCAAAATGAGCACACATTTTTCCGTCAGTAGTTACTACCGTCCAATTATCTGCTAATGTCCGAACATAACGTGTACCAGCATTCACCATTGGTTCAATCGCAAGTACCATTCCAGGCTTTAACCTTGGTCCTTTTCCAGGAGGTCCGTAATGAGGAATTTGTGGGTCCTCATGAAGATCTTGACCAACACCATGTCCAACATACTCACGAACAATCGAAAATCCCATTGGTTCGACGTAAGATTGGATCGCATGGGAGATATTCGATAATCTCTCTCCTGGCTTAGCTTCAGCTAAACCTTTATATAGTGATTCTTCTGTAACATCAAGCAGCTTTTGCGTTTCATCTGAAATCGATCCAACTGCATATGTCCATGCTGAGTCACCGTGGTAACCATTGTATTGTGCACCAATGTCAATACTGATAATATCACCATCTTTAAGTACCCGTTCTCCTGGAATTCCGTGTACCAATTCTTCATTTACTGAAGTGCAGATACTACCTGTAAATCCATTATAGCCTTTAAAAGATGGAATTGCTCCTTGCTTACGTATAAACTGTTCAGCAATTTTATCTAATTCGATTGTAGAGATACCAGGCTTGATGTGATCTTTCAACTCTTGATGTGTAAGGGCGACAATCCTACCAGCTTCCCGCATGATGTCAATTTCCCTTGGCGTCTTACAAATAATCATTAACGAAGTCCTTTCAAAAGCTGATCAATATCTTCAAACACCTTATTGATATCCTGCTTACCATCAACATTTTTTAAATAACCTTTTTCAGTGTAAAAATCAATAAGTGGCTGCGTTTGTTTAATGTTAACTTCTAAACGTTGTGCAACCGTTTCAGGCTTATCATCTTCACGCTGAATTAGCTTGCTGCCGTCCTTATCACAAATTCCTTCCACTTTAGGCGGGTTAAAAATTACATGATATGACGCACCAGATGTTGGAGATACCCAACGGCCAGTTAATCGTTCCATTAAGTCTTCTTTAGGCACTTCAACATTGATAACATAGTCAATTTTGCGTCCTAAATCAGATAGAATATTTTCAAGAGCATCTGCTTGAGCAACTGTACGAGGAAATCCATCTAATAAAAACCCTTTTGCACAATCATCTTTGCTTAGGCGCTCTCTTACAATCCCAATTGTTACTTCATCAGGAACAAGGTTTCCCGCGTCCATGAATGTTTTTGCTTTTAATCCTAACTCAGTTTCATCCTTAATTGCTGCTCGAAACATATCACCAGTAGAAATATGTGGCACACCATATTTTTCAACAATTTTCTCGGCCTGAGTACCTTTACCAGCACCAGGAAGTCCCATTAATACAAGATTCATAGTATCCCCTCCATCATTCCGATTTTAACAACTTGAGGCAACGGAAAGCAATCAAAAGCTTTCCTATTCCCTCTTTACTTAATAAAGCCTTTATAATGACGTTTAATCAATTGACTTTCAATTTGCTTCATTGTATCTAATGCTACAGCAACAACAATTAGTAAACCTGTACCACCGATTTGAACTGCAGGTGGCAAATCTGCTAACCGAGTAAAAAATACTGGGATAATTGAAATGGCAGCTAAGAAAAGAGCACCTACAAAAGTTAAACGATATAAAATGCGCGTTAAGTAGACCTGAGTTGTTTTACCGGGACGAATGCCTGGGACATATCCACCTTGTTTTTTTAGATTTTCGGCCATTTGTTCTGGATTTACTTGAATGAATGTATAGAAGTACGTAAACCCAATGATAAGCAATGCATAAATGATCATTCCGATCGTATTTGTATAATCAAATACTTGACCAACCCATAAAGCTATAGCATTATCATCTCCGAAAAATCCAGCAATTGTTGGTGGGAATATGAATATTGCTAGTGCAAAAATAACTGGTATTACCCCAGCAGCATTTACTTTTAACGGTAAATGCGTAGATTGTCCACCGACGGGATTTCTGCCAACTAGACGCTTAGCATATTGAACAGGGATCTTACGAAGCGCTTGATGTACAAAAATAACACCAACAATAATTCCGATTGTCGCAATCAATAGTAAGACAACAGTAACAATTCCCCAAAAGAGGCCTTCCCCTGCATCTTGAATTTGAGTCGCATACAACTGGTTCACACCATTTGGAATTGCCGCAGCAATACCCCCGAAAATAATAATCGAAATTCCGTTACCTACACCTTTAGCTGTGATTTGTTCACCAAGCCACATTAAAAAGGCTGTTCCTGCTGTAAGAACTAAAGCAATAAATATATATTTTGCAATGCTTGGGTCAGGTATTAAACCTGGCATAAGTCGATTAAAGCCTACAGACATACCAATACCTTGCACAAAAGCCAAACCTATTGTACTGTAACGCGTAACTTGCGCTAGTTTACGACGCCCAGCTTCACCTTGTTTAGCCCACTCCGCAAACTTCGGCACAACATCCATTTGGAGTAATTGAACTACAATTGATGCTGTGATATATGGCATGATACCCATTGCAAAGATTGAGAAGTTTTCTAAAGCTCCACCACCAAATGTATTTAAAAAGCCAAAGGCATTCATTTGATCCTGAAACTGCAATACTTCAGCATTTGCACCTGGTACAGGGATAAAAGTCCCGATTCGAAATACTATGAGCATGAGTAGGGTGAAAATGACTTTTCGTCTTAGATCACCCACGCGCATAATATTGGAGATCGTCTCGAACATTAAATCACCTCAGTTTTTCCACCGGCAGCTTCAATCGCTTCTACTGCAGATGCAGAGAATTTGTTCGCTTTAACAGTAAGTTTAGCTTCAAGCTTACCGTTACCAAGGATCTTAATTCCATCCTTCGCTTTGCTTACTACACCTGTTTCAATTAATAATTCTGGTGTAACTTCTGTCCCTGCGTCAAAACGATTTAATGTCTCAACATTTACAATTGCGTATTCTTTACGTGTTGGGTTTGTAAAACCACGTTTTGGTAAACGTCTGTAAAGTGGGTTTTGACCACCTTCAAAACCTGGACGAACCCCACCACCTGAACGAGCGTTTTGTCCTTTATGTCCACGTCCTGCAGTTTTACCGTTACCCGAACCGATACCGCGACCTACGCGATTACGCACTTTACGTGAACCTTCAGCAGGTTTCAACTCATGAAGTTTCATATTTGGCACCTCCTCATTCATTTTATTGTGTATTATGCTTCAATTTCTTTCACAGTTACAAGGTGAGACACCTTATTCACCATTCCACGAATTGCAGCATTATCTTCTTGAACGACAGTTTGATGTACTTTACGTAACCCTAATGTGTTAACAGTGATACGTTGATCTTCTGGACGACCAATCAAACTACGTGTGAGGGTAATTTCTAATTTAGCCATTTGATTTCCCTCCCTTATCCTAATAGTTCTTCAACAGATTTTCCGCGTAACTTCGCTACTTCTTCCGCACGCTTAAGGTTCTTAAGACCTTCAACAGTTGCACGAACCATATTAATTGGGTTATTTGAACCTAATGATTTAGATAAAATGTCACCAACACCAGCAAGTTCTAACACCGCACGTACAGGTCCTCCAGCAATAACCCCTGTACCTTCAGATGCAGGCTTTAAAAGTACGTTTCCTGCGCCAAAACGTCCAATTATTTGGTGTGGAATTGTTGTACCAACAACAGGTACTGTAATTAAATTTTTCTTAGCGTCTTCAATCGCTTTACGGATCGCTTCTGGTACTTCCTGAGCTTTACCCATTCCGAATCCTACGTGTCCGTTCTTATCTCCGACTACAACCAATGCAGCAAAACGGAAACGACGTCCACCTTTAACAACCTTCGCTACACGGTTGACAGCTACTACTCTTTCTTCAAGCTCCAGCGTATTTGGGTCAATTCGCACTATTTTTCCCTCCTTTTTACCTTAGAATTGTAATCCAGCTTGGCGCGCTGCGTCAGCCAATTCTTTAATTCTTCCATGGTATAAATAACCGCCGCGGTCAAATACCACTGTTTCATGTCCTTTTTCGACTGCACGTTTTGCTACTAATTCGCCAACTTTTTTAGCTGCTTCTACATTTCCACCGTTTTCTAAATTAAGTTCCTTGTCTAAGCTTGATGCTGATGCAATTGTTACACCTGAAACATCATCAATTAATTGTGCATAGATATGCTTAGAAGAACGGAAAACGTTTAAGCGTGGACGTTCAGCTGTGCCAGTTACTGTACGACGAACGTGTGCATGTCTTTTCTTACGAGCCAAATTTCTATTCGACTTAGTAATCATGGAACGTCACTCCTTTCCGTTTAACTTGCTTTATTTACCAGTTTTACCCTCTTTACGACGCACATACTCACCTTCATAACGAATACCTTTTCCTTTGTAAGGCTCAGGTAAACGAACGGCACGGATATTAGAAGCAATAGCTCCTACGCGCTCTTTATCAATACCTTTAACGATCACTTTCGTGTTTGAAGGTACTTCAATTTCGATTCCTTGTTCAGGAACGATTTCTACTGGGTGTGAGTAACCTACGTTAAGAACTAGCTTTTGACCAGACTTTGTTGCACGGTATCCGACCCCGATTAGTTCTAAAGCTTTCTCATAACCTTTAGTTACACCTTCAACCATGTTACTAACTACACTACGAGTAGTTCCGTGTAAAGCACGGTGAAGTTTTTGGTCAGAAGGACGTTCAACTGTGATGATGTTCTCTTCAATCTTCACAGCGATTTCCGGGTGAAGCTCACGAGTTAATTCACCTTTAGGTCCTTTAACCGTAATATTATTATTATCAAGTGTTACTGTTACACCACTTGGAATTTCAATTGGTTTTTTCCCGATACGAGACATGATTACACCTCCATTCCTGTACGTTATCTTACCAAACGTATGCTAGTACTTCTCCGCCAACTTGTTGTTGACGTGCTTCTTTGTCTGTAATTACTCCACTAGATGTAGAAATAACTGCAATTCCTAATCCACCAAGTACGCGAGGTACTTCATTAGCTTTTGCATAGACACGAAGTCCTGGTTTACTAATACGTTTTAATCCTGTAATTACACGCTCATTATCTGAACCGTACTTTAAGAAAATACGGATGATGCCTTGTTTGCTGTCTTCGATATATTCAACATCACGAATGAATCCTTCGCGCTTAAGAATTTCAGCAACTTGCTTTTTAATATTTGATGCAGGTAATTCTAACTTTTCGTGACGAACTGTATTTGCATTACGAATACGAGTTAGCATATCTGCAATTGGATCTGTCATGACCATTCGTTTTTACCTCCTTCCCGTGCTTGGGCTTACCAACTAGCTTTTTTAACGCCAGGTATTTGACCTTTATATGCAAGCTCGCGGAAACAAATTCTGCAAAGCTTAAATTTACGTATGACTGAGTGAGGACGACCACAACGTTCGCAGCGAGTATACTCTTGAACTTTGAACTTTTGAGGGCGCTTCTGTTTAGCAATCATCGATTTTTTCGCCAAAGTGTTCACTCCTCCTTAGGTTTTTTGCCTATTATTTTTGGAACGGCATTCCCATTTGAGTTAATAACTCACGAGATTCTTCATCAGTATTTGCTGTAGTTACGATAACGATATCCATACCACGAACTTTGTCTACTTTATCATAATCAATCTCTGGGAAAATCAATTGTTCTTTAACACCTAATGTATAGTTTCCACGGCCGTCAAATGACTTTTTAGAGATACCTCTGAAGTCACGTACACGCGGTAATGAAATTGAAACTAATTTATCTAAAAACTCATACATGCGCTCTCCACGTAGAGTAACTTTCGCACCGATAGGCATTCCTTCACGAAGTTTGAAACCTGCGATAGATTTCTTTGCTTTCGTAATTACTGGTTTTTGACCAGAGATAGCAGTTAATTCCTCAACAGCTTTGTCTAAAGCTTTTGCGTTAGATACTGCGTCACCTACGCCCATGTTAATAACGATTTTTTCAAGTTTTGGCACAGCCATAATTGAAGAGTAGTTAAACTTCTCAACAAGAGAAGAAACGATCTCATTTTGATACTTCTCTTTCAAACGGTTCATGCGTTTGACCTCCTTTCGTCACCTGACTACTTATCTAATACTTCGCCAGACTTCTTAGCAATACGTACTTTTTTTCCGTTCTCAACTTTATATCCTACGCGAGTTGGCTCGCCACTTTTAGGATCAATTGGCATAACGTTAGAAGCATGAATTGGTGCCTCTTTGTTTAAAATGCCGCCTTGCGGGTTATCTTGTGAAGGTTTTGCATGTTTCTTAACCATGTTTACTCCTTCAACAAGTACTCGCTCTTTTTTAGGAAAAGACTCTAAAATTACGCCTTGTTTCCCTTTGTCTTTACCAGAGATCACTTTTACAGTGTCACCTTTTTTTACGTGCATTATCGCACCTCCTCCTTATAAGGCTATCGTTCACTTTCCTTATCCACGAGTTTCTTAAAGAACCTCAGGAGCTAGGGAAACGATTTTCATAAATTGGTTCTCACGAAGTTCACGAGCAACCGGTCCAAAGATACGTGTTCCACGAGGACTCTTATCGTCTTTGATAATTACTGCTGCATTCTCATCGAACTTGATATATGATCCGTCTGCACGGCGAGCTCCGCTCTTCGTACGAACGATTACCGCTCTTACAACGTCACCTTTCTTGACAACGCCACCTGGTGTAGCTTGTTTTACCGAACAAACAATTACATCACCAATGTTAGCAGTTTTACGTCCAGTTCCTCCTAATACTTTGATACAAAGTACTTCACGAGCACCAGAGTTATCAGCAACTTTTAAACGACTTTCCTGTTGAATCATACGATCCTACCTCCCTTCAAAAAAACAATACCGAACTAGTTTTATTAGATGATTACAGCTTCTTCTACTACTTCAACTAATCGGAAACGCTTATCTTTTGATAATGGACGAGTCTCCATAATCTTTACGATGTCACCAGCTTTTGCTGTGTTGTTTTCATCATGTGCTTTCATTTTCTTAGAATACTTAACGCGTTTGCCGTATAACTTATCTTTTTTATAAGTTTCAACAAGAACTGTAATGGTTTTGTCCATTTTGTCAGATACTACGCGTCCAGTATATACTTTACGTTGGTTGCGTTCACTCATTGTGCAAACCTCCTCTCAATTATCCGTTATTGATCCCTAGCTCACGCTCACGTAATACAGTTTTAGCACGAGCGATTGCTTTACGAACTTCACGAATGCGGGCTGGATTATCCAATTGTCCAGTCGCTAATTGAAAGCGAAGGTTGAATAATTCTTCTTTAAGTGACTTTGCTTTTTGCTCTACTTCAGCAGTGGTTAAGTTACGAATATCATTAGCTTTCATTTACGTCACCACCCACTTCTTCGCGTTTTACAAACTTACATTTTACAGGTAATTTATGCATTGCTAATCGTAATGCTTCACGTGCGACTTCTTCAGAAACCCCCGCAATTTCAAACATAACTTTACCAGGTTTAACAACAGCTACCCAGCCTTCTGGCGCCCCTTTACCGGAACCCATACGTACTTCTAAAGGTTTTGCAGTGTAAGGTTTAGATGGGAAAATCTTAATCCAAACTTTACCACCACGCTTCATATAACGAGTCATCGCAATACGAGCTGCTTCTATTTGACGGTTTGTAATCCAAGATGCTTCAACAGCTTGTAAACCGTATTCACCAAACTTAACTTCTGTACCGCCTTTTGCACGTCCGCGCATTTTTCCACGGTGTTCACGACGGTATTTAACACGTTTTGGCAATAACATGATTATTTTCCTCCTTCCTCTTTTTTCGTTCCTTTCGTTGGAAGGACTTCACCACGATAAATCCAGATCTTAACGCCTAATTTACCGTAAGTAGTGTCTGCTTCAGCAGTTCCGTAATCGATATCAGCACGTAATGTGTGAAGTGGAACTGTTCCTTCGCTATAGTGTTCAGAACGAGCGATATCTGCGCCACCTAAACGGCCAGATACTTCAGTTTTAATACCTTTTGCGCCTGCACGCATAGTTCTTTGAATCGCTTGTTTCATTGCACGACGGAATGAAATACGATTTTCTAATTGACGAGCAATATTTTCTGCAACCAATTTCGCATCCATGTCAGCTTGTTTGATTTCAAAAATATTGATGTGTACTCTCTTACCAGTTAGGCTATTTAGTGCTTTACGTAATGCTTCTACTTCAGATCCGCCTTTCCCGATTACCATACCCGGTTTAGCAGTAGAGATAGTAATATTTACGCGATTTGCAGCACGTTCAATTTCAATTTTTGATACAGATGCATCTTTAAGACGTTTTTCAACATACTCACGAATTTTAATATCTTCGTGAAGTAGGTCTGCATAGTCTTTCTCAGCGTACCATTTTGACTCCCAGTCACGGATAACTCCGACACGAAGTCCAATCGGATTAACTTTTTGACCCACGCTTTATCCCTCCTTCTTTTCTGAAACAACGATTGTAATGTGACTTGTGCGCTTGTTAATACGACTTGCACGACCCATCGCACGTGGACGGAAACGTTTTAAAGTTACGCCTTCATCAACAAACACTTCACTGATTACTAAGTTTTCTGGTTCCATTTCATAATTATGCTCCGCATTTGCGATCGCAGAGTTTAATAGCTTCTCAACAACTGGAGATGCTGATTTTGGTGTGTGACGAAGAATTGCGATTGCTTCGCCAACTTGCTTGCCCCGAATCAAGTCTACAACTAAGCGAACCTTACGAGGAGCAATACGCACTTGTTTAGCAACTGCTTTAGCTTGCATTGATAGTACCTCCTCTCTTATTAACGTCTTGTTTTCTTATCGTCTGCTGCATGGCCTTTATAAGTTCTTGTCGGAGCGAACTCCCCAAGCTTATGTCCAACCATATCTTCAGAGATATAAACAGGAACGTGCTTGCGTCCATCGTATACTGCGATAGTGTGTCCGATAAACTCCGGGAAAATTGTTGATCGACGTGACCAAGTTTTAATTACTTTCTTATCATTCTTCTCGTTCATTTCTTCCACTTTTTTCATCAAGTGGTCATCGACAAAAGGTCCTTTTTTTAAGCTACGACCCATGAATGAACCTCCCTTCGCGATTGGGCTACGGTTCCTGCGAACCGTAGTGCAATCCCGTTATTTTTTACGACGACGTACAATGTACTTGTCTGATTGTTTGTTTTTCTTACGAGTTTTGTAACCAAGAGTTGGTTTACCCCATGGTGACATTGGTGATTTGCGTCCGATTGGTGAACGGCCTTCACCACCACCGTGTGGGTGATCATTAGGGTTCATTACAGAACCACGAACTGTTGGACGTTTACCTAACCAACGTGAGCGACCTGCTTTACCAATGTTAATTAGTTCATGTTCAACGTTTCCTACTTGACCGATTGTAGCACGGCAAGTTGAAAGGATCATACGAGTTTCACCTGAATTCAAGCGAACTAATACATATTGTCCTTCTTTACCAAGTAATTGAGCTTCAGTTCCAGCAGAACGAACTAATTGTCCGCCGCGTCCTGGCTTTAACTCAATATTGTGGATTACAGTACCAACAGGAATATTTGTAAGAGGTAATGCGTTTCCTACCTTAATATCCGCTTCTGGCCCTGACATGATTTCCATGCCTACTTTTAATCCTTTTGGTGCTAAGATGTAACGCTTCTCACCATCAGCATAATTGATTAATGCAATGTTAGCTGTACGGTTTGGATCATATTCGATCGTGGCAACGCGTCCTGGAATGCCATCTTTGTTACGTTTGAAGTCAATAACACGGTATTGACGCTTATGTCCACCACCTTGGTGACGAACTGTTAATTTACCTTGATTGTTACGACCGCCTTTTTTGTGTAAAGGGGCTAACAATGATTTTTCTGGTTTGTCTGTAGTGATTTCTGCGAAATCTGATACAGACATTCCGCGACGACCGGCACTGGTCGGTTTATACTTTTTGATCGCCATTTTGGTTTCCCTCCTTCTCTTTAAACTTATACACCTTCAAAGAATTCTAATTCTTTACTCTCTGGTGTTAGAGTGACAATCGCTTTTTTACGTTTGCTCGTATAGCCTGTGTGACGACCGAAACGTTTGAATTTACCTTTGTAGTTCATTGTATTAACATTAGCAACTTTCACTTCAAAGATTTCTTCGATTGCATCTTTGATTTCTGTCTTGTTTGCTCGTGTATCTACTTCGAACGTGTATTTCTTTTCAGCCATTAGGTCTGTTGAGCGTTCTGTGATTACGGGGCGCTTAATTACGTCACGTGCGTTCATTACGCTAGCACCTCCTCTACCTTTTGCACTGCATCTTTAGTGATCACTAATTTATCATGCTTTAATACATCAAGTACATTAACACCATCAGCAGTAACAAAAGTTACTCCAGGGATGTTACGAGCAGATAAAGCAACTGAATCATTGTAATCAGCTGTTACAACTAGTGCTTTGCGATCAATGTTAAGATCAGCTAGGATTTTAACCATTTCTTTTGTCTTAGGAGCTTCTAATGTTAGAGCCTCTAACACAACAATTTCTTCTGCTCTTACTTTTGAAGAAAGCGCAGATTTAATTGCTAAACGACGAACTTTCTTAGGTAATTTGTAGCTGTAGCTACGTGGTGTTGGTCCAAATACAGTTCCTCCACCAACCCATTGTGGCGCACGGATTGTACCTTGACGAGCACGTCCTGTACCTTTTTGACGCCATGGTTTACGTCCTCCACCACGTACTTCAGAACGACCTTTAGTATCGTGAGTTCCTTGACGTAAAGAAGCTTGTTGCATGATAACCGCATCATGTAAAACACTTTCGTTTGGCTCGATTCCGAACACTGAATCATTTAATTCAATATCGCCTACTTGTGAGCCAGTTTGATTAAATAATGTTACTTTAGGCATGAGTGATCCTCCTTTCTTCTATCTTAGTTCGCTTTAATCGCACTACGAACAGATACATAACTCTTCTTAGCTCCAGGAACATTTCCTTTTACTAATAATAAGTTGCGTTCTGTATCAACTTTTACGATTTCAAGGTTTTGTACAGTGATTTGTTCTCCACCCATACGACCAGGTAATGCTTTACCTTTGAATACACGGTTTGGAGCAACCGGTCCCATTGAACCAGGACGACGATGATAACGTGAACCGTGAGACATTGGTCCGCGTGATTGGTTATGACGCTTGATCGCACCTTGGAATCCTTTACCTTTTGAAATTCCAGTAACGTCTACGACATCACCTTCACTAAATACGTCAACTTTGACTTCTTGACCAACTTCGTAATCCGCCATTGATACTCCGCGAACTTCTTTAATGTAGCGCTTAGGAGTAGCATTTGCTTTTCCAGCGTGGCCTTTCTCAGGCTTGTTTTGGCGAGATTCTTTTTTGTCATCAAAACCTAATTGGATTGCTTCGTAACCGTCTGATTCCACACTCTTCTTTTGTAATACAACGTTTGGTGCAGCTTCGATTACTGTTACAGGAATAACGACACCATTTTCAGCAAATACTTGAGTCATCCCTAATTTCTTTCCTAAGATTCCTTTGGTCATGAGTCACACCTCCTATTAATTCTTAATTTATTATTTTTGCCATTATTTAAGTTTTATTATTAAAGTTTGATTTCGATATCTACACCAGATGGTAAGTCTAAACGCATAAGCGCATCAACTGTTTGTGGTGTTGGGTTAACAATATCGATTAAACGTTTATGCGTGCGCATTTCAAACTGCTCACGAGAATCCTTATATTTGTGTACCGCACGAAGGATTGTGTAAATTGATTTTTCAGTCGGTAGCGGAATTGGTCCAGATACATTTGCACCTGATCTTTTCGCTGTATCAACAATCTTTTCTGCAGACTGATCTAGAATTCTGTGATCATAAGCTTTTAAACGAATGCGAATCTTTTGTTTTGCCATTGTAGCCCCTCCTTTATCGTCCATTTTCAAAATAGACATACTCCGTGGAAATTTCCTCACCCCGCCATGGCAAAGGGGCCGGGTGTGTCAGCAACCTTCCACATCATCGATGTCAAAAACCAACATTCACTAGTATACAATAAAACTAGTTCAAAAACAAGTATTTGTTTTTATTGTCGGTCGCACTTTTACTATTATATAGACCCTTATACATAAATGCAAGTCACTATTTCAATTTCTATATATTTCATTGTATACATACTGTAACCAGTATGGTCAAAATAACAAATATATAAAAGCACTCTTAGAATACATTTCAAATGTTGCTGGGTCTGCTTATCAAAATGAATAACAGCCTACCATTGATATCTACTTTCTTCTATATAAATCTAACTTTTAACTCTCAACTATTGATTATTTTCGAATTGAACAAAAAAACAAGCATCTCGATTAAATCAAGATGCTTGTTTGTGATTTTAAAAAATTAATTACTCAGTGATTGAAGCAACAACGCCTGCTCCAACTGTACGTCCACCCTCACGGATAGAGAACTTTGTTCCATCTTCGATAGCGATTGGAGCAATTAGTTCTACAGTCATTTCGATGTTGTCACCAGGCATTACCATCTCAACGCCTTCTGGAAGTTGGATGATTCCAGTTACGTCAGTTGTACGGAAGTAGAACTGAGGACGGTAGTTTGAGAAGAATGGAGTGTGACGTCCACCTTCTTCTTTTGAAAGAACGTAAACTTCAGCTTTGAACTTTGTGTGAGCTTTAACAGTACCTGGCTTGATAAGTACTTGTCCACGTTGGATGTCATCACGAGATACACCACGTAGAAGTGCTCCAATGTTGTCTCCAGCTTCAGCATAGTCAAGAAGCTTACGGAACATTTCAACACCTGTTACAGTTGTTTTCTTAACTTCTTCTTCTAAACCAAGGATTTCAACTTCGTCTCCAACTTTAACTTGTCCACGCTCAACACGTCCAGTAGCAACTGTACCACGACCAGTGATTGAGAATACGTCCTCTACTGGCATCATGAATGGCTTGTCAGTTTGACGCTCTGGAGTTGGGATGTAGCTATCAACAGCATCCATTAGCTCGATGATTTTCTCTTCCCAAGCAGCATCTCCTTCAAGAGCTTTAAGAGCAGAACCTTTGATTACAGGAATGTCGTCTCCAGGGAAGTCGTATTCAGAAAGAAGGTCACGAACTTCCATTTCTACTAATTCAAGTAACTCTTCATCGTCTACCATGTCACATTTGTTCATGAATACTACTAGGTAAGGTACACCTACTTGACGAGAAAGTAAGATGTGCTCACGAGTTTGTGGCATTGGGCCGTCAGCAGCAGATACTACTAGGATACCGCCGTCCATTTGTGCAGCACCAGTGATCATGTTTTTAACGTAGTCAGCGTGTCCTGGGCAGTCAACGTGCGCATAGTGACGAGCATCAGTTTCATACTCAACGTGTGCAGTTGAGATTGTGATACCACGCTCACGCTCTTCTGGAGCACCATCGATAGCGTCATATGCCATTGCAGTACCTTTACCTGATTTCTTAGCAAGAACTGTTGTGATAGCAGCAGTTAATGTCGTTTTACCGTGGTCAACGTGTCCAATTGTACCAATATTGGCATGTGTCTTGGAACGATCAAATTTTTCTTTTCCCATGAGTAAATTCCTCCCTTAAATACAATAAATAATTTTATGGTCAGAAAGGCGATATTTCATTAATAAATAACACCTTTCTTAGCTTACAATAAAACTTTCTTCTACACAATAATAACCGTATTATTGTCCAGTTTGTTTCTTGATAATTTCTTCTGCTAAGCTCTTAGGTAATTCTTCGTAGTGATCAAAGTGCATAGAATATGTTCCACGACCTTGTGTACGAGAACGTAATGAAGTTGCATATCCGAACATTTCAGAAAGTGGAACCATTGCACGAACAACTTGTGCGTTACCGCGAGCTTCCATTCCTTCTACACGTCCACGACGAGATGTTACGTCACCCATAATATCTCCCATGTACTCTTCTGGAACTACAACTTCTACCTTCATGATTGGCTCAAGAAGTGCAGGATCACAATGTGACTTTGCATTCTTTAATGCCATTGAACCAGCGATTTTGAACGCCATCTCGTTCGAGTCAACATCATGGTATGATCCGTCAAAGATTGTTGCTTTAAGATCCAATAGAGGGAATCCAGCAAGCATACCATTTTGCATTGACTCTTCGATACCAGCTTGAACAGCACCAATATATTCACGAGGTACTACCCCACCGACAACTTTGTTTTCAAATACAAATCCTGATCCTTCTTCAAGTGGTTCGAATTCAATCCAAACGTGTCCATATTGTCCACGTCCACCTGATTGACGAACGAATTTACCTTCAACCTTAGCCGCTTTACGAATTGTTTCACGATAAGCTACTTGAGGCGCACCAACATTTGCTTCAACTTTGAATTCACGGCGCATACGATCTACGATGATATCTAGGTGAAGTTCACCCATACCAGAGATGATCGTTTGTCCAGTTTCCTCATTCGTTTCAGTACGGAATGTTGGATCTTCTTCAGCAAGTTTCGATAACGCCATACCCATTTTATCTTGGTCAGCCTTTGATTTAGGTTCAACTGATAATGAGATAACTGGCTCAGGGAATTGCATTGACTCAAGAATAACAAGATTCTTTTCATCACATAAAGTATCACCAGTTGTTGTATCTTTAAGACCAACAGCTGCAGCGATATCTCCAGAATATACAATTGAAATCTCTTCACGAGAGTTAGCATGCATTTGCAGGATACGACCTACACGCTCACGCTTGTCCTTCGTTGAGTTTTTCACGTAAGATCCTGATTGTAGTGTACCAGAATAAACACGGAAGAACGTTAACTTCCCTACATACGGGTCAGTCATAACTTTAAATGCTAATGCAGCAAATGGCTGATCATCACCAGATTTACGAGTTACTTCTTCTTCTGTATCAGGTACGATACCTTTGATATCCGGCACATCAGTAGGAGCTGGCAGGTAATCAAGAACTGCATCTAACAGTATTTGAACACCTTTGTTTTTAAATGCTGATCCACAAAGTACTGGATAGAATTCAACATTACAAGTACCTTTACGGATTGCTCCTTTGATTTCATCAATAGTTAGATCTTCGCCTTCTAGATACTTCATCATTAACTCTTCATCAAGCTCCGCTACCGCTTCAACAAGACTTGTATGTAGCTCTTCAGCTTTTTCTTTGTATTCTTCTGGAATTTCTCTTGCTTCTGTACGAGTACCAAGATCATCCTCGTAGAAATATGCTTTCATTTCTACTAGATCAATAATACCATTGAACTCATCTTCCGCACCAATTGGTAATTGAATTGGATGTGCATTCGCACCTAAACGCTCGCGAATAGTCCCAACAGAATATAAGAAATCGGCACCCATCTTGTCCATTTTGTTTACGAATACAACACGCGGTACACCGTATGTAGTCGCTTGACGCCATACAGTTTCCGTTTGTGGTTCTACACCAGACTGCGCATCTAATACAGCAACAGCTCCGTCTAATACACGAAGTGAACGCTCTACTTCAACTGTAAAGTCTACGTGACCAGGTGTGTCAATGATGTTGATACGGTGACCTTTCCATTGAGCAGTTGTCGCAGCGGAAGTGATTGTAATCCCACGCTCTTGCTCTTGTTCCATCCAGTCCATTTGTGAAGCACCCTCATGTGTTTCACCAATTTTGTGGATACGGCCTGTATAGAAAAGAATACGCTCAGTACAAGTTGTTTTACCAGCATCAATGTGTGCCATGATCCCGATATTACGAGTCTTTTCTAAGGAGAACTCTCTTGCCATGGTATCTTTCTCCTTCCTGTTTCGAAAGTTTTTTTATTGAGCCATACCTCAAGACGTTTAGCTTATTCGGCTAAACGTCTATCGGACTTATTGTGGCTTATAATTATCATTTTCATAACTATAAAAGTTATAAATTTCATCCTACCAACGGTAGTGTGCGAACGCTTTGTTTGCTTCAGCCATACGGTGAGTGTCTTCACGCTTCTTCACTGATGCTCCAGTGTTATTAGCAGCATCCATGATTTCGTTAGCAAGACGCTCTTCCATAGTTTTCTCACCACGTAGACGAGAATAGTTAACTAACCAACGTAGGCCTAATGTTGTACGACGTTCTGGTTTTACTTCAACCGGTACTTGATAGTTTGCTCCCCCAACACGACGAGCTTTAACTTCTAGTACTGGCATGATGTTTTTAAGTGCTTGTTCAAACACTTCCATCGGATCGTTCCCAGTACGTTCTTTCACCATATCAAATGCATTATATAAAATCGTTTGTGCTACACCACGTTTTCCATCAACCATAATACGGTTAATTAAACGAGTAACCAATTTAGATTTGTAAATTGGATCAGGTAATACATCACGACGAGTAACTGGTCCTTTACGAGGCATTATTTCCCCTCCTTTCAATATTTAAACGAGTTTTATTATTTTTTAGCTTCTTTAGGTCTCTTTGTTCCATACTTAGAACGACCTTGCATACGGTTTTGAACTCCTGCAGTATCAAGCGCTCCACGAACGATGTGGTAACGTACCCCTGGTAAGTCCTTTACACGACCGCCACGGATAAGAACAACACTGTGCTCTTGAAGGTTGTGACCGATACCTGGAATATACGCAGTAACCTCAATACCATTTGTTAAACGAACACGCGCATACTTACGAAGAGCTGAGTTCGGCTTTTTCGGTGTCATTGTACCAACACGTGTACATACACCACGTTTTTGTGGTGAAGATTGGTTTGTTTGCGCCTTCTTAAAGCTGTTATACCCTTTGTTTAATGCAGGTGAATCTGATTTCTTCACTTTCGCTTTACGACCGTGACGAATTAACTGATTAATTGTAGGCATTTTATTTCCTCCTTCCATCTATCATTTCAAGACCACTGAGCCAGGTGGTTCATTTAAATGTAAAAGTAAAGTTTTTGCCAAGGGGAGCTCTCCCCGTTGGCAAAAACACACTAATTTGTAATCGCTACTGTTGCGGCTCCTACGTCAATTCCACATGCTTTCCCAAGCTTTTTCATAGAATCGACTTTTGTTATTGGGATGCCTTTCGTTTGTGCTAACACTAGCACTTTATGAATTATGCGATGATCTGCATCATCAGCGATAATAACTTCTTGAACAATCCCATCGTCCAGCGCTTTTATCGTTTGTTTCGTACCAACGATTATACTTTGAGCCTGCGTTACTTTTTCATAAGACATTATCTCATCCTCCAAAGTTACAGGTATCTCGGACGCGCACTCAAATATAATATCATTCAGTTACACCTGTGTCAATACTATTTTCTATTCTTTTATAACTTCTGCTTCTACAATGACATCTGAATAGTCATCAAGCTGCACTTCTGCTTCATTTTCCATTGAAAGACTTAAATTACGGTATCTTGTCATTCCAGTACCTGCAGGAACTAACTTACCGATAATAACATTTTCTTTTAACCCGAGTAATTCATCTCTCTTACCTTTAATTGCTGCATCTGTAAGAACACGGGTAGTTTCTTGGAATGATGCTGCAGATAAGAATGAATCAGTCTCCAACGATGCTTTTGTAATACCAAGTAACACCGGGCGTCCCGTTGCCGGATTTTGTCCTTTATTAAGGACACCTTTATTCGCATCATTAAAGTGTTGGATTTCGATAAGTGAACCTGGTAAGACATCTGTATCCCCTGCATCAACGACTCGAATTTTACGAAGCATTTGACGAACCATTACTTCAACGTGCTTATCACCGATTTCTACCCCTTGCATACGATATACTTTCTGTACTTCACGAAGTAAATAGTCTTGAACGCCTTGAACACCTGTGACTTTCAACAGTTCTTTCGGGTCAATCGAACCTTCTGTTAACTCTTGACCTGCACGAACTTCCTGATCAATCGCCACTTTTAGACGAGCGCCATAAGGAATTGGATATGAACGGTTTTCCATCTCGCCTTGAATAACGATTTCTTTCTTGTCATTCACCTCATGGACATCTAGGACTTTTCCGTCAATTTCCGAGATAACAGCTTGCCCTTTGGGGTTTCTAGCCTCAAACAATTCCTGGATACGCGGAAGACCCTGTGTAATATCGTCCCCGGCTACCCCACCTGTATGGAAAGTACGCATCGTTAACTGTGTACCTGGCTCACCGATTGATTGAGCAGCAATAATTCCTACTGCTTCTCCTACTTCTACATCGCTTCCTGTTGCAAGGTTGCGGCCATAACATTTCTTACACACACCATGGCGAGTATCACACGTAAATGCTGAGCGGATTGTTACTTCTTCGATACCTCTATCAACGATATCGCGAGCTAGATCCTCAGTGATTAATTCATTCTTCGCTACAATGACTTCAGCTGTATCTAGGTCTCTAATCGTTTTAAATGCTACACGACCTACTAGACGATCGTAGAGATTTTCAATAACTTCATTACCTTCTTTAATCGCAGCTACTTCTAAGCCGCGATCGGTACCGCAGTCATCTTCACGGATGATTACATCTTGAGCAACATCAACAAGACGACGAGTTAAGTAACCTGAGTCTGCTGTTTTAAGAGCAGTATCAGCAAGACCTTTACGAGCACCATGTGTCGAAATAAAGTACTCTAATACAGTAAGACCCTCACGGAAACTGGATTTGATCGGTAATTCAATAATACGTCCAGATGGGTTCGCCATTAAACCACGCATACCAGCTAATTGCGTAAAGTTCGAGGCGTTACCACGCGCTCCAGAGTCACTCATCATGAAGATCGGGTTACGTTTATTTAATGATTTCATTAGCTTGCCTTGAATAACATCCTTTGCAGAGCTCCAGATCGCAATAACGTGATCATAACGTTCCTCTTCCGTGATTAAACCACGACGGAACTGTTTTACAATTCGTTCAACCTTAGCTTCTGCTTCAGCAAGAACCTCCTGCTTCTCAGGTAATACAACAATATCAGCAACACCAACAGTAATCCCTGCTTTTGTTGAGTATTTAAATCCGAGACCCTTCATGCGGTCAAGCATTTTGGATGTTTCCGTAATCTTAAAGATTTTAAATACTTCCGCAATAATGTTACCTAGGAAGCCTTTCTTAAATGGCGCAACCTCTTCACTCTCAGCAAACACCTTCTTCACATCAGTCCCTCTAGGAACAATGTATTTTTCAGGTGTTTCATGCTGTAAGTTTGTCATTGTTGGCTCATTGATATATGGGAATGACTCAGGAAGAATTTCGTTGAAAATTAACTTCCCTACCGTTGTTAATAACAACATAGTATTCTGTTCCTCTGTAAACGTTGTTTTCCCAAGTGACGCAACAGGGATGGCAATGCGGGTGTGTAAATGCACATAACCATTTTGATAAGCAATTAACGCTTCATTTGTATCTTTGAAAATAGAACCTTCACCAACTGCTCCTTCACGTTCCATCGTTAAATAGTAGTTACCTAATACCATATCCTGAGATGGAGTAACAACCGGTTTCCCGTCTTTCGGGTTAAGAATGTTTTGCGCTGCCAGCATTAATAATCTTGCTTCAGCTTGAGCTTCAGCCGATAAAGGTACGTGAACCGCCATTTGGTCACCATCAAAGTCAGCATTATACGCTGTACATACAAGTGGGTGAAGCTTAATCGCGCGCCCTTCTACCAGTGTAGGTTCAAAGGCTTGAATCCCTAATCTGTGCAGTGTAGGGGCACGGTTTAATAGTACAGGGTGCTCTCTGATTACTTCTTCAAGGACATCCCATACTTCAGGCTGAACACGCTCTACTTTACGCTTTGCACTCTTAATATTGTGTGCCAATCCTTGACTCACAAGCTCTTTCATAACAAACGGTTTAAACAGCTCTAAAGCCATTTCTTTCGGAAGTCCACATTGATACATTTGCAAATGAGGACCTACAACGATAACCGAACGACCAGAGTAGTCTACACGTTTACCCAAAAGGTTTTGACGGAAACGACCTTGTTTCCCTTTTAACATATGTGATAAAGACTTTAACGGACGATTACCAGGACCAGTTACCGGACGACCTCGTCTACCATTATCAATTAAGGCATCAACAGCTTCTTGCAGCATTCTCTTTTCATTTTGAACAATGATATTTGGAGCACCAAGGTCTAATAGACGCTTCAAACGATTATTACGGTTAATAACTCGACGATAGAGATCATTTAAATCCGAAGTAGCAAATCTTCCACCATCTAACTGAACCATTGGACGCAGCTCTGGTGGAATAACTGGTAGGACATCAAGAATCATCCAAGAAGGCTCATTACCAGAATTACGGAACGCTTCTAACACTTCAAGACGTTTAATAGCACGTGTACGTCGTTGTCCTTGTGCAGTTAACAATTCTTCTTTTAAAATTTCTACCTCTTTATCAAGGTCAATATCACTTAATAACTTCTTAATCGCTTCTGCTCCCATTTGAGCAGTAAAAGAACGACCATACTTTTCACGATAAGCACGGTATTCTTTTTCCGATAATAATTGTTTTGTTTCAAGAGGAGTATCTCCTGCCTCTGTTACTACATATGAGGCAAAATAAATCACTTCCTCTAATGAACGTGGAGACATATCTAACACTAGACCCATTCGACTTGGTATTCCTTTGAAGTACCAAATGTGAGAGACTGGGGCAGCAAGTTCAATATGCCCCATACGCTCACGACGGACTTTCGCTCGAGTCACTTCAACACCACAACGGTCACAAACAACACCCTTATAGCGGACACGCTTATATTTCCCGCAATGACATTCCCAGTCTTTCGTCGGACCGAAAATACGTTCACAGAATAAGCCGTCCTTTTCAGGCTTTAATGTACGATAGTTAATCGTTTCTGGTTTTTTTACTTCACCACGAGACCATGAACGGATTTTGTTTGGCGAAGCTAGACCAATTTTCATATATTCAAAATTATTAACATCTATCAAGGGGCCTACCTCCCTTTCATCTTCAGGTTCTACCCTTATGCATTCGATTCATTCGTGTCAAGATTAAGGTTTAACTTTTCGTTCGCTTGTTCATCATCATCGTCTAGTTCACGCATTTCAATCTCTTCTTCATTACTTGAGAGCATTTTGACATCCATACCTAGACTTTGAAGCTCTTTAATTAATACTTTAAATGATTCTGGAACACCTGGTTCTGGAACGTTTTCACCTTTTACAATCGCTTCATATGTTTTCACACGACCAACAACATCGTCTGATTTCACTGTTAGAATCTCTTGTAACGTATACGCTGCACCATAAGCCTCAAGTGCCCATACCTCCATCTCACCAAAACGCTGACCACCAAATTGAGCTTTACCACCAAGCGGTTGTTGCGTAACAAGTGAGTAAGGACCAGTTGACCTCGCATGAAGTTTATCGTCAACCATGTGTGCTAGCTTAATCATGTACATGATTCCTACTGAAATACGGTTGTCAAATGGTTCTCCAGTTCGACCATCATAAAGGATGGTTTTTCCGTCACGGGCCATCCCAGCTTCTGCAAGCGTATCCCACACATCTTCTTCACGCGCACCATCAAATACTGGTGATGCAACATGAATTCCAAGTTTACGAGCAGCCATACCAAGGTGTAATTCAAGCACTTGTCCGATATTCATCCTTGATGGAACCCCTAATGGATTTAACATGATATCAATCGGTGTACCGTCTGGTAAAAATGGCATATCCTCTTCCGGCATAATACGGGAGATAACCCCTTTATTACCGTGACGTCCGGCCATTTTATCCCCTTCATGGATTTTACGTTTCTGAACAAGATATACACGCACTAATTGGTTTACACCAGGAGGCAATTCATCGCCGTCTTCACGGTTAAACACTTTAACATCAAGGACAATTCCATCGCCGCCATGAGGTGTACGCAGTGACGTATCACGTACTTCACGAGCCTTCTCACCGAAGATAGCATGTAAGAGACGCTCTTCCGCCGTTAGCTCTGTAACCCCTTTAGGTGTTACTTTACCAACTAAAATATCTCCATCTTTTACTTCAGCGCCAACACGGATAATTCCACGCTCATCCAGATTACGTAGTGCATCTTCCCCTACGTTCGGAATGTCACGCGTAATTTCTTCAGGACCTAACTTCGTATCACGAGCCTCTGACTCGTATTCTTCAATATGAACAGACGTGTAGACATCGTCTTTTACAAGGCGTTCACTTAAGATGATCGCATCTTCATAGTTATAACCTTCCCATGTCATGAAGCCTACAAGGACGTTACGACCTAATGCCATTTCCCCTTGTTCCATTGACGGACCATCCGCTAGGATTTCTCCCTTTTCAACGCGGTCACCTTCACTGACGATAGGGCGTTGATTGTAACTTGTTCCTTGGTTTGAACGAATAAACTTCGCACAATTGTAACGATCAAGATCACCTTTCACTTCATTCCCATCAACTTCTTCAATACGACGAACTAGGATTTCACGCGCTGTTACACGTTCAACGATCCCTTTCGTCTTAGAGACAACAGCTGCACCAGAGTCTTTTGCTGACACGTGCTCCATTCCAGTACCAACAAGGGGTGCTTCAGGTACAAGTAGCGGAACTGCTTGACGTTGCATGTTCGCTCCCATTAAGGCACGGTTTGAGTCATCATTTTCTAAGAATGGAATACAAGCAGTCGCTGAAGAAACAACCTGTTTTGGAGATACGTCCATATAGTCAATTCGTTCACGAGGAACAATTGTGTTTTCTCCACGGAAACGAGCGATAATATTATCATCAATAAACGAACCATCATCCGCTAGCTTCGCATTTGCCTGGGCAACAACATAATTATCTTCTTCATCTGCAGTCAGATAATCGATTTGAGCTGTGACCTTGCCTGTTTCAGGATCTACACGACGGTATGGCGTTTCCATAAAACCAAACTCATTTACTTTTGCATACGTAGAAAGTGAGTTAATTAACCCGATGTTCGGTCCCTCTGGCGTTTCAATCGGACACATACGACCATAGTGAGAATAGTGAACGTCACGCACTTCGAAACCAGCACGCTCTCGTGTTAAACCACCAGGTCCTAATGCTGATAGACGTCGTTTGTGCGTTAATTCAGCTAATGGGTTCGTTTGATCCATAAACTGTGATAACTGCGAACTTCCAAAGAACTCTTTAATCGATGCGATAACAGGGCGGATATTAATAAGCGCTTGTGGTGTAATTGTATTTGCATCTTGGATTGACATTCTTTCACGAACGACACGTTCCATCCTTGATAAACCAATACGGAATTGATTTTGCAGCAATTCACCAACAGAACGTAAGCGACGATTTCCTAAATGGTCAATATCATCTGTATCTCCTACACCATGTAAAAGATTAAAGAAGTAGTTAATCGACGCAATGATATCAGCAGGTGTAATATTTTTAATGCTTCGATCAACAACACCATTCGAAATAACCTTTATCGGCTGCTCATCTTGGTCTCCAGGAGGATAAATCAAGATTGATTGTAATTCTACATCCTGATCTTCGATGACGCCTCCTGATAAACGCACATGGCGGAATCCGACGTTATTTTCTAAATTAGGTAAAATTCTATCTAATAATCTACGGTCTAATACCGCACCTTGTTCTGCTAACACTTCACCTGTTTCCGGATCAATGAGCGTTTCAGCTAATCGTTGATTGAATAGGCGGTTTTTAATATGAAGCTTTTTATTAATTTTATAACGTCCTACATTAGCAAGGTCATAACGCTTTGGATCAAAGAATCGTGATTCTAAGAGACTTTTTGCGTTATCAACGGTAGGCGGCTCGCCTGGACGTAAACGCTCATAAATTTCTAATAGAGCCTTTTCTGTACCATCTGTATTGTCTTTCTCTAAGGAGTTTCTTAAGTATTCATCTTCTCCTAATAGATCAATGATCTCTTGATCAGATCCAAATCCTAACGCACGTAAAAGAACCGTTACAGGTATTTTCCTTGTACGATCAATACGAACATAGACAATATCTTTCGCATCAGTTTCAAGTTCTAACCATGCTCCACGGTTTGGAATAACGGTAGCGGTAAATCCTCGCTTCCCGTTTTTATCAATCTTTTTACTATAATATACACTTGGAGAGCGTACTAGCTGAGAAACAATAACACGTTCTGCTCCATTAATCACAAAAGTACCTGTCTCAGTCATTAATGGGAAGTCTCCCATAAATACTTCCTGCTCTTTAACCTCACCAGTTTCTTTGTTAATAAGGCGCACTTTTACACGTAATGGTGCTGCATATGTAACATCACGTTCTTTCGATTCCTCTACTGAGTATTTAGGCTCACCTAAACTGTAATCAATAAATTCTAATACTAAATTCCCTGTAAAATCTTGAATTGGAGAGATGTCCTGAAACATTTCTCTTAATCCCTGATCAAGAAACCATTGATAAGAAGCCGTTTGAATCTCAATTAAGTTTGGAAGCTCCAATACCTCTTTGATTCGTGCATAACTTCTACGTTGGCGGTGGCGTCCATACTGAACTAGTTGACCTGTCAACTGATTCACCCCTCAAATCTAGCGTTTTAATAAAATCTCAAAGTTTTTTCAATACTAATCCAACCAAAGAAGAACCTTCTTTAAGCCAAAAGAAAAAATGGTTTCCTTTATCAAAAAACCACATTTTCAAATTTATCCAATATTGATTGTATTAGTTTGCCCAATTTTTGTTTTTTTATACATATAGCACTAAAAGTCATAAATTCTGAAAGTATATTGACAAACAAAAAAAGTTGCGTTCTGAAAATGGTATTCATACGCATTAAATAATGCTATCACAATAGACACTTCCAGTCAACAACTTTGTCAAGTCTTTTTTTATAATTAGTAAATTTTTTCAATCCTAAGTTCTTCTATACCCTCTTCACGGATCGAATAATATAATAGCCCTTATCTTTTATAACAACTTCTACTTCAGCAAATAATGACTTTAACTTCTCGATTGCCGATGGTGCACCTTGTTTCTTTTGAATAACGATCCAAAGTTCACCATTTAGAGCTAAATGCTGATAAGCCTCTTCGAATAATTGGTGAACAACTTTTTTCCCGGCGCGTATCGGTGGATTAGATAGTATGCTAGCAAAATCTTTTTTCTGAACTTGTTCAAATAGATTGCTTTTCTGGATCATAACATTGTTCACTTGATTAGCTTTCGCATTCTCCTTCGCTAATTCGAGTGCTCTTTCATTGACATCAATCATCATAACTGTTCGTTTAGAGTCCTCTTTAGCTAGAGCTATTCCAATCGGTCCATATCCACAACCAACGTCGAGAATATCACCCGTTTGTTCCGGAAACTGAAAGGTTTCAATTAATAACCGACTACCAAAGTCTACTTCTTTCTTTGAAAAAACGCCTCTGTCCGAAGTGAAATGGTATGTTTCCCCCCTTAAAGTAAATGTCCAAGTTTGTTGATCACTTTGAACAGTTGGTTTATCAGAATAATAATGGTCTGCCATAATTCTACCCTCCTACTCTATTTATACTATCCGTAAATAACAAAAAATAGAGCCTAGCATAGTAAAAAAAGCTCGCTAAATAGCGAGCTTTTTTCGTATCATTACTTAACTTCTACAGAAGCTCCAGCTTCTTCAAGTTTAGCTTTCATTTCTTCAGCTTCTTCTTTTGCTACGCCTTCTTTGATTGGAGCAGGAGCGCCATCAACAAGAGCTTTAGCTTCTTTTAAGCCAAGACCAGTGATTTCACGAACAACTTTGATTACGTTGATCTTAGATCCACCAGCAGATGCAAGAATTACGTCGAATTCAGTTTGCTCAGCAGCGCCACCAGCAGCAGCTCCACCAGCTACAGCTACAGGAGCAGCAGCAGTTACACCAAACTCTTCTTCAATTGCTTTAACTAAGTCGTTAAGTTCTAAAACAGACATTTCTTTAATCGCTTCAATAATTTGCTCTTTACTCATTTTTAAATCCTCCTATTAAATAGTTTCTTTTATTTTAAATTCCGACAAGATTAAGCACCTTGTTCTTCTTTTTGTTCAGCAACAGCTTTTGTAGCCAATGCAAAGTTACGCATTGGAGCTTGAAGAACGCTAAGCAACATAGAAAGAAGTCCTTCGCGAGAAGGTAGTTCAGCAAGTGCCTTCACTTCTTCTACTGATGTTACACGACCTTCAATAACACCTGCTTTAATTTCTAAAGCATCATGTTCTTTAGCGAAATTGTTAATAATTTTCGCTGGTGCAACAACATCTTCATCATTACTGAATGCAATCGCAGTTGGACCAACTAAAGTTGCGTCTAACTCAGTAAGTTCAACCTCTGCAGTCGCACGACGAGTCATTGTGTTTTTGTAAACTTTGAAATCAATGTTTGCTTCACGTAGTTGTTTACGAAGTTCAGTTACTTCAGCAACGTTTAATCCACGGTAGTCAACAACGATTGTTGATTTACTTTCACGAAGTTTATCAGCGATTTCAGCTACTAATTGTTGTTTTGTTTCACGTACGCTCATCCTTACACCTCCTATGATATATCTACCATACCGCAAGGCGATCTTCTATAAGAAAAGCCTCCATGCATAGACATGGAGGCATAATAGTATTAGATCAACTATTACAAACCTCGGTAGGAAATTAAGCATTCCTGCACCTACTGTCTACGGTATGAAAATTATTATTTAATTAACACAAGGGTTAGTATATCTAAAATATCAGTTAGAGTCAACTGCCATTATTTTGTAGCGCTAGCAACATTTACCTTAACACCAGGGCCCATTGTAGATGCAACAGCAACATTCTTCATGTATGTTCCTTTTGCAGCAGCAGGCTTAACTTTCACTAGTGTTTCGATGATTGTTTTGAAGTTTTCAACTAACTTCTCAGTTTCAAAAGAAACTTTACCGATTGGAGCGTGGATGTTTCCTGCTTTATCAACACGGTATTCAATCTTACCAGCTTTAATTTCGTTAACAGCTTTCTCTACTTCAAATGTAACTGTTCCTGTTTTAGGGTTTGGCATTAAACCTTTTGGTCCTAATACACGACCAAGCTTACCAACTTGTCCCATCATATCTGGAGTCGCTACAACTACATCAAACTCAAACCAACCTTGGCTGATTTTGTTAATGTAATCTTCATCTCCAACGTAGTCTGCACCTGCAGCTTCTGCTTCTTTCGCTTTCTCACCTTTCGCGAAAACAAGCACACGTTGTGTTTTACCTGTTCCGTTTGGAAGAACAACTGCACCACGGATTTGTTGGTCAGCTTTCTTCGGATCTACGCCTAAACGTACTGCAACTTCAACTGTTTCATCAAAAGATGCAGTCGCTGTTTTCTTCACAAGTTCAATTGCTTCTGTAACATCATATGCAGTTTCGCGGTCAACAAGCTTCACTGCTTCTTGGTACTTTTTACCTTTTTTAGCCAATTTCATTTCCTCCTTGATTGTGGTTTTTACGGTTAAACCTCCCACTAATAAAGGTTGCGAACCCAATGACTTAGGTAAGGATACTCTCCTTTACTCGCAACCTCTGACAAAAACACTTTCAACAATTAGTCTTCGATAACAATACCCATGCTTCGGGCAGTACCTTCAACCATACGCATAGCTGACTCAACAGTAGCAGCGTTTAGGTCTGGCATTTTTGTTTCTGCAATCTCACGTACTTTATCACGCTTAACTGTAGCAACCTTGTTACGGTTTGGTTCACCAGATCCTGACTCAATACCAGCTGCTTTCTTTAGTAATACAGCAGCTGGTGGAGTTTTAGTGATAAATGTAAACGAACGGTCTTCGAATACCGTAATTTCAACCGGAATAATTAGACCAGCTTGATCAGCAGTACGAGCATTAAACTCTTTACAGAACCCCATAATGTTAACTCCAGCTTGTCCTAGTGCAGGTCCAACTGGGGGTGCTGGGTTTGCTTTACCAGCAGGAATTTGTAATTTTACCATTTTAATTACCTTTTTAGCCACGCGACACACCTCCTTAGTCCGTGATGTGGTTAACCGGGTCAATGACCCTCCCACTCAACCTAATCTCTATTTGTAGATAAGGTATATTTGTTTTTGATAACTTTCTTATCAAACATAAAGATTCTACCACTTTTAAAAAATGATATCAAGTCTTTTTCAAATTAGATTTTTTCCACTTGTGTGAAATCCAATTCTACCGGGGTCTCACGCCCAAACATATTGACATGAACCTTTATTTTCCTTTTGTCAATTTGAATATCTTCAATCGTGCCGATGAAGTTAGCAAAAGGTCCCTCTTTTACTTTTACCGACTCTTTCAATTCAAAGTCGATATCAGCTTTCGGTTCTTCTACACCCATTTGTTTCAAGATATTTTCAACTTCTTCAGGTAATAGAGCTGTCGGCTTGGAACCTGCACCTGCAGATCCGACAAACCCGGTTACCCCAGGTGTATTACGTACAACATACCATGAATCATCAGTCATGACCATCTCTACTAGGACATAGCCAGGAAATACCTTTTTTACAACAGACTTGCTTTTTCCATTCTTCACTTCAGTCTCTTCTTCAACTGGAACAAGAACACGGAAAATTTTATCGGTCATTTCCATTGATTCGACACGCTTTTCTAAATTTGTCTTTACTTTGTTCTCGTATCCAGAATACGTATGAACAACATACCAGTTTTTTTCCATGTCGATTAGGACAAAAGTTGTCCTTCCCTCCTCTTTGGATAACAATCATAAGTTCGATTGATCGAATAATCCGGAAAAACAGCCACCTCTCTGTCGGCTTATATCCTACAACTTCATAAGAATATGCAGAAGTTTCTTTCCTCCATTGATCTCACGCTTATCGCACTATCCCAAAATAAATCTTACTAATGTAGAAATCCCTAAATCTACAACCGCAAAGAAAACGGCAATAAAAGCTACCGTTGTAAGTACAACACCAGTATATTTAATTAACTCTTTACGACCAGGCCAGGATACTCTTTTCATCTCGGTAACTACATCACGCAAAAACTTCCCAATTGCCATCAATGCCACCTCCAGCTTTCTTAATTCTAACGAAATCTATATAAGCTAGTTATTTTGTTTCTTTGTGAAGGGTATGAGCATTGCATGCTTTACAAAACTTTTTCATTTCAATGCGAACTGTTACATTTTGTTTGTTTTTTTCCGTTGAGTAATTCCGAGACTTGCACTCGTCACAAGCAAGAATAACCTTATTACGCATTGCCTTCCCTCCAAAATGTTAGACAACCCTTATATTAACATACCTAGACAACTTTATCACACCGCTTTTCTAGTGTCAATAAAGCGAGAGGGGCAGTAGGGAGTTTATAGTTTATAATTTAGAATGTAGAGTTTAGAGTTACTTGGTTGATATTTCAAGTAGACACCAAAAGAAAAAACTTCTTGATTAGTCCTTAAGCAAGTCTAAACTTAACTTTTCTATCAGTTTTGCCAAATTGGTCACGTTTGAAACATTGGTATACCACAAAAAAACAGGGTTTCCCCTGTTTTACAGACTTACACCTTTAATTTCCACATAACGTTCTAGCTTTCTCTTCACACGCTGTAATGCATTATCGATTGATTTAACATGGCGATTCAAGTCAACTGAAATTTCTTGGTACGACCTGCCGTCCAAGTACAGCATCAGAACTTTCCGTTCGAGTTCACTTAGTATTTCCGCCATCTTCACTTCTATATCATCAAATTCTTCCTGGTTAATAATAAGCTCCTCTGGATCGGTGACTCGTGTCCCGCAGATCACATCGAGTAGTGTACGGTCAGACTCTTCATCGTAAAGAGGCTTGTCTAGTGAAACATAGGAATTTAATGGAATGTGCTTTTGTCTCGTCGCTGTCTTAATCGCTGTGATGATTTGTCTTGTGATACAAAGTTCTGCAAACGCTTTAAAAGAAGATAGCTTGTCCCCCTTGAAGTCACGAATCGCCTTATATAATCCAATCATTCCTTCTTGGACAATATCTTCATGATCAGCACCAATCAAAAAGTATGATCTCGCTTTAGCACGCACAAAGTTCTTATACTTATTAATTAAGTATTCAAGAGCAGCACTATCTCCCTCACGGACATATTCCACCAAGCTTTCATCTTCTATTTGGTCAAAACTAGAATTATTGGTCTCCTTGAGGTCTATGCTCACCTTAAATCCCTCCGCCCCTACGATTGTCTGAATATAAAAACATTATACTTAACGGTTGGAGAGCCGTCAACCGCTCATCCTTTCTCTCGACGCCATTTTTCAAAAATTTCGGCAATTTCAGTTGAGATCGGAATTTTTGTCGAATTTCCTTTGTTCACCTTCGCTTTTACTGTTTTGGCAATTTTCGACTCAATGTTATTCATTTCGACCAAAAGTTCTCTTGCCGACTTCCGTAATGCTCCCTTACCAAAGATCACCCACTGTTCGGTATAATCAGAAGTAGCTACAGTGATTTGGGTTTTAACATTGATTAATTCACTTACTAACTTTTCAATTCTTTCATCAGCTGTCTCATTTTCACGAGTGTAGACGACATCAATTCTGAAATTCTTGTACTTCTTTCCGGCACCGGAAACCATGTGAGCATCAAAGATAACAATCACCTTGCAGCCCGTAAAGGCCTGATACTCAGCCATCTTTTCAATTAAGAGATCGCGCGCTCCTTCTAGATCATGGTTATTCTTTAAAGCTTTTAACTCCGGCCAATCACCAATAATGTTGTACCCATCAACGAGCAGGATGTTCTCCATACTAATCCGTTCCTAATGGATGACGTTTTCGATACACTTCATACATTAATAGGCTCGCTGCTACTGATGCATTTAAGGAGGTGACTTTCCCTTCCATTGGAATTCGGATTAAGAAGTCGCATTTTTCTTTCACCAAACGACTCATTCCCTTTCCTTCACTGCCGATGACCAATCCAATTCCCATATCAAAACTTAATTCTCGGTAATCTTGCGTTCCTTTGGCATCAGTACCAACAAACCATAACCCTCGTTCTTTCAATTCATCGATTGTTCTTGCTAAATTGGTGACCCTGACAACGGGAACATATTCAATCGCACCTGTGGATGCTTTAGCTACTGTAGACGTTAATCCGACAGAGCGCCTTTTTGGAATAATGACACCATGTGCCCCTGCTGCATCCGCAGTACGAAGAATGGATCCCAAATTATGAGGATCTTCAATTTCATCTAATATGATAAAAAAAGGATCTTCTCCTCGTTCTTCCGCTCGTCTGAAAAGGTCTTCCATACTTGCATACTCATAGGCCGCAACAGAAGCAATTACCCCTTGGTGATTCGTCGTACTGACTAATTGTTCAAGCTTCTTTTTAGGAACATGCTGAATTAGAATTCCGTTTTCTTTTGCTAAATCTATGACTTGGTGAATTTGTCCTTTTTGTGTTCCTTCACCAATCCAAATTTTATTAATCGGCCGACCAGAACGTAATGCTTCGAGAATCGCATTTTTGCCCATAATAAATTCACTATTATTACTCAACACGATCACTCCTTTCCTTTATTATCGTTTAATTGGAACATTAACGCGATAATTTCATCAATTCTTTCATATTTATTTAAAAAATAATGATAGCCAATAAGTGCTTCGAACGCTGTACTGTAGCGATATGTATGAAGATCTGTATTTTTTGGCACTGTTCCACTTTTTGCATTTCGGCCCCTCATGACGACAGACACTTCATCATCGGATAACAGACTATTTTCTAAAAGGTGGCCGAGAAATGCCGCCTGTGCTTTTGCTGAAACATAACCCGTCGCCTCTCGGTGCAATTGGTTCGGCTTCACCTTCCCATTCGCAATTAAGTAATAACGAACATACGTTTCAAGGACGGCATCTCCCATATAAGCAAGGGTTAGTCCATTCAACTGCTTTGCATCAATCTTCATCTCTGTTAGTTTCATCATCTTCATTATACCCTCTTCCAACGTACTCCTTGTGCCGTATCTTCTAGGATTATATTCATCTCTTTTAATTGATCACGTATTTGATCTGCTAAGGCAAAATCGCGATTCTTTCTGGCTTCGTTTCTTTTTTCAATTAATGCTTCAATTTCTTCATCAAGTAGTTGTTTTTCTGATGTCACTGTAATGCCAAGTACGTCGGCAAATTCTTTAAATGACGCAATCAACGTCTCTAATACTGCCTTTGATGTATTTTGTTCGCGTAAATACGTATTGGCCAACTTCGCCATATCGAACAAAACAGAAATCGCATTGGCACTGTTAAAGTCATCGTCCATTTCTTGAATAAAGCGTTCTTTTAGTTCATTGACTTTGCTGAACCAGTAATCTGCCTCACCTAAATCTGCACTGCTTTCGAGACGGTGCTCAAGATTCGATACCGTTGTCTTAATTCGGTCTAAACCAGCTTTCGCACTTTCAATAAGTTCTCTATTGAAATTAATTGGGCTACGATAATGAGCCATCAGCATAAAAAAGCGAACAGCCTCGGGAGAATGTTGTTGAATAATGTCATGCACTAAAACAAAGTTCCCAAGTGATTTCGACATTTTTTCGTTATCAATGTTAATATATCCATTATGCAGCCAATAATTGGCCATTTGTTTCCCTGTTAATGCTTCCGATTGGGCAATTTCATTTTCATGATGCGGAAATGCCAAATCTTGACCACCTGCATGGATATCAATCGTTTCACCTAAATACTTCTTAACCATGGCTGAGCATTCGATATGCCACCCTGGACGACCTTTCCCCCACGGGCTATCCCATGAAATCTCACCTGGCTTTGCCGCCTTCCAAAGCACAAAATCAAGTGGGTCGTTCTTTTTTTGACCGACTTCAATTCGCGAGCCTAGCTGCAAGTCTTCAATCGATTGATCGGATAACTTTCCGTATTCGCCAAATTTTTTCGTCTTAAAATAAACATCTCCTTCAATTTCATAGGCATATCCTTTTTCAATTAATGTCTCGACAAATTCAATAATTTCCGGCATAGTCTCGGTAACTCGAGGATGATGATCTGCCTTTTGTACTCCAAGCGCACATGTATCTTCAAAGTATGCTTCGATAAAACGCTCCGCAATCTCCGGCACTTCTTCCCCTAATTCCTTTGCAGCTTTAATTAATTTATCATCTACATCCGTAAAGTTTGAAATATATTGAACGTCATAGCCACGGTATAAAAAATAACGGCGAATCATATCAAAGACTATTGCTGGTCTTGCATTTCCAATATGAATATAATTGTAGACCGTCGGGCCACATACATACATTTTTAATTTCCCAGCTTCGATAGGAACAAATTTCTCCTTTTTTCTTGTTAGCGTATTATATACATGTATCGTCATTTGACAGTCTCTCCTTTTTTATGCTGTTCAAGTTCTTTCTGTAACGTTTTTAACTGTACTTCCAAATCCTTTATTTTATCGTAGACAGGATCAGGAAGATTATGGTGATCTAAATCTTTACTAATTTTTACTCCATCTTGGATAATCACTCTACCGGGAATCCCAACTACGGTGGAATTCGGAGGGACTTCCCTTAATACAACAGATCCTCCGCCAATTTTGGAGTTTTTCCCAATCGTAAATGAACCTAGAACTTTGGCGCCAGATGCAATTAAGACATTATCTTCAACTGTCGGATGTCTCTTTCCTTTCTCTTTCCCTGTTCCCCCTAATGTCACTCCTTGATAAATCGTGACATTATCACCAATTTCACACGTTTCACCAATGACGACACCCATACCATGGTCAATAAATAGACGTTGACCGATCACTGCACCGGGATGAATCTCAATACCAGTGAAAAAGCGGCTAATTTGCGAAAGAAGTCGGGCAAGAAAATACATCTTCCTCTTCCATAGCCAGTGTGCAATTCGATGTGCCCAAATTGCATGCACACCAGAATAGGTAAATATCACCTCTAAGCGATTTCTCGCTGCAGGATCTTGTTCAAATACAACATCAATGTCGTTCTTTAATGTTTTAAGCACGGTTCTCCCCACCTTCTACTATGTTTACGTATTAGTCTGTACAATGGTCATAGCGACCCGATCAAAAAAAGCGTCTCTGTGCCAAGATGGGCACAGAGACGCTTTAGCGCGGTTCCACTCTGTTTAAGCAACCAAAATATCTTCATTGGTTCCTTCACTTCACTCTGTTAACGGAGGAGATCCGCTCTTATCTACTAATTTTCAATAAGAGACTCAAAGGCGCACTTCAAATTGCATTCTTTAAACCACTTTCAGCCATGTTGGTTCTCTCTGAAAAAGAATCAAACAATTTTACTTTACCTTCTCAACATTTTATCATTATTAAACTAATTTTTTTAGACGAGTAAGGACGACTTCTTTTCCTAATAGTTCAATCGCTTTTGGTAAATCAGGTCCATGCACCTGACCAGTTGTAGCAACGCGAATTGGCATGAATAATTGTTTCCCTTTTTGCCCTGTTGCTTTTTGTGTTGCTTTAATCGCAGCCTTAACTTCACCATCTGTAAATGTTTCAAGCTGCTCAATTTCAGCTGCAAACTGGTTAAGAACTTCAGAGACATAATCACCATTTAAGACTTCCTTCGCCTCTTCATTATAATCGATTTCTGTTTTAAAGAACAACTCTGTTAGCTCAACAATTTCAGCACCATAATGCATTTGATCTTGGAATAGCGCGACAGCCTTCGTTGCCCACTGCTGATCCTCTGCGGTTAATTGTGCTGGGAGTCTGCCTGCTTTCACAAGGTGAGGCAATGCAAGCTCAACAACTTTTTCAAGAGGTGCCTTTTTCATATATTGGTTATTCATCCAAGCAAGTTTGTCTGTATCAAATACTGCCGGAGCTTTGGATACACGTTCCAAACTAAATTGTTCTGTCAATTCTTCTTTTGTAAAAATCTCTTCTTCGCCTACCGGTGACCATCCAAGTAATGCTAAGAAGTTCACAATCGCTTCAGGTAAGTAGCCAAGTTCTTTGTATTGCTCAACAAATTGCATGATCGACTCATCACGTTTACTCATTTTTTGACGATCTTGATTTAAAATGAGTGATGCATGAGCAAATAATGGCGTCTCCCATCCGAATGCTTCATACAGCAGTACTTGACGTGGAGCGTTTGACAAATGTTCTTCCCCACGGATGACATGTGAGATTTCCATTAAATGATCATCAATCACTACAGCAAAGTTGTACATTGGCACACCGTCACGGCGAGCGATAATAAAGTCACCGATCCCATTCGCTTCAATATCAAAGGTAACTTTGCCACGAATTGCATCATCAACAACAACACTGCCACTGTCAGGGACCCGAAGGCGAACAACAGGCTTTCGTCCTTCTGCTTCGTATGCAGCACGCTGCTCTTCTGTTAAGTTGCGATCACGCCCACTGTATTTAGGCGTTTCGCCACGGGACATTTGTGCTTCACGTTCTGCTTCTGACTCTTCTTCCGTCATATAACAATAATAGGCTTTCCCCTCATCCAATAGCTTTTGAATATGTTGCTCATAGATATCAAGACGTTCCATACAACTATACGGCCCGAACTCTCCGCCAACATCAATGCTTTCATCCCAGTCAATCCCGAGCCACTTCATACTATCCATCAGCTTCTCAGTTGCATTCTCAACATTGCGCGCTTGATCTGTATCTTCAATTCGAATAATGAATTTTCCACCTTGATTTCTTGCAAATAAATAATTAAATAAAGCGGATCTTGCACCACCGATATGTAAATGTCCAGTTGGACTAGGCGCAAAACGAACTCTTACATTTTTTGACATGAATGTCACCCTTCCAATTGTATCTTCTCTCAACTTTTCTTATTCTATCACCAACAGGATAGGAATGGTCAAGACTCAACAAAAATTTATAATGTAAAATGTAAAATTATTAGTAGAGAAGTCGGCGAAGTAACTTCCCCTGTCGACCTTCAAAGAAATTCTCTACTCCTTTACTAGTAAGACGACGGCTTGGGAAGCGATTCCTTCTTCACGACCTGTAAAGCCTAATTTTTCCGTCGTTGTTGCCTTTACATTCACTTGGTCTACTTCAGCCTCAAGGATTCTTGCAATTACTGCTCTCATATCTTGGATATGTGGAGCCATTTTCGGCTTCTGTGCCATAATTGTGCAATCAATATTTCCTAATTGATATCCTTTGCTTTTTACAAGATTCCATACATGCTCCAGAAGCTTAGCTGAATCAGCATCTTTGAATTCTGGATCTGTATCTGGAAAATGTCTTCCGATATCACCTTCTGCAATCGCACCTAAGCATGCATCAGCGACTGTATGTAATAAAACATCTGCATCTGAGTGCCCTAATAATCCCTTCTCATGAGGAATGGTTACTCCCCCAACAATTAATGGTCTCCCTTCAACTAACTGATGAACATCAAACCCTTGTCCAACTCGAATCATTCTCTTTCCCCCGCTTCTCTATTTAATATTGCATTTGCAAATAATAGATCTTCCTTTGTTGTTAATTTAATGTTTAAATAATCTCCTTCAACTACTGATACATTATGAAACCTCTCTACCAAACTTGCATCATCAGTTCCAATAAACCCTTGTCGTTCTGCATGTTCATGGGCTTTTTTAATAACAGACATACGAAAAGCTTGTGGGGTTTGCACTGCCCACAAGCTTGAACGCTCCATCGTTTCTTGTACAGAAGACTCAATGACACGTTTGACCGTATCTTTTACCGGTACAGCAAGGATTGCTGCCCCAGTAAGGCTAGCCTGTTCGGTTAACTGATGAATATGGGGTTGCTTTACAAATGGTCTTGCACCATCATGGATTAAGACGATATTTTCATTTGTTATCGCTTGAAGCCCATTATGGACACTATGTTGCCGTTCGGATCCACCTGGAACTATTTTTGTCACTTTTTTAAGCTCATACTTCTTTATAAGGTCACGAAAAAGTTCAATTTCCTTTTCATTTGCAACAAGAATAATCTCCTTACACCATGGATCTGCTTCAAATACATATAACGTATGAATAATAACGGGCTTTCCTAGTAATTCAATGAATTGTTTATTCTTTCCCGCTCCCATTCGTTTTCCTTGTCCAGCAGCAGGAATAATTACCGAATACTCCATTCTTACCACCATATCCTATTCAATTATTACTAATAAGTTTGTTCTGTTCACAGTGCCTTTTCTAACAATTTAGGTTTTGCAAAAATCATTCTTCCAGCGGATGTTTGCAAAACGCTTGTCACTAAGACATCAATCTGTTTCCCAATATAATCACGGCCGCCTTCAACAACAATCATTGTTCCATCATCGAGGTAAGCAACACCTTGATTATATTCCTTACCGTCTTTAATCACTTGAACATTTAATTCTTCACCTGGAAGCACAATCGGTTTCACCGCATTTGCTAAATCGTTAATATTTAACACCGGTACTCCTTGTAATTCACAAACCTTATTTAAATTAAAATCATTTGTAACAACTAATCCATTTACAACTTTTGCTAATTTTACAAGTTTACTGTCTACTTCTTGAATCTCTTCAAAGTCGCCTTCATAAATTTCAACCTTAATCGAAAGTTCTTTTTGGATCTTGTTCAAAATATCAAGACCTCGACGACCACGGTTACGCTTTAAAACGTCTGATGAATCGGCAATATGCTGCAACTCTTCTAGCACAAATTCAGGAATTACAAGCGTCCCTTCCAAAAACCCCGTTTGACAAATATCAGCAATTCGTCCGTCAATAATAACACTTGTATCAAGAATCTTTAATTCAACACCGTGTCGTTCGACTACAGGTTCATCAGTTTCTTTTTTCTTCCCTAACCGATTAGAAATGGAGAAAAGGTTAATTAATTCATCTCTCTTTTTAAATCCTACTTGGAATCCTAAATATCCTAACACAAACGTCAAAAAGATTGGCAGTACTGTGCTAATTAAAGGAAATTCAATTCTATTCAAAGGTAGAACAATCAAAAATGCAACAAGCAGCCCAAAGATAAGTCCCATCGTACCAAATAAAACATCCGTTGCAGGTGCCTTTACAATTTTTTCCTCAACCAAACGAATTAAATCAACAATATAATCAGTAACCCAAAATGTCGTTAAAAATAATATAAGTGCGCCTATAACTGCTCCTGCATATGAACCCATAAACCAATCAGGTAGGTTACCAAAATTAACTAAGCGAATAAGATCAGGTACATAAATATATCCTAGAGTTCCTCCAACTAGTATAAAAAACAGCTGAACAATCCTTTTCAGCATTCGCAATCACCTCCTCCTACTATTATAGACAAACCTCTGATTTTGAAACCTATCAAACTAAACTTCACATAAAATTACATTTTTTTGCTTTTTACATATAATAATTATGCTAATTATTACATAAGATTTGGACTTAGCTTCTATCTTAAAATAGCAAAATAGCACAAAAAAGTCAAATAATCAAAAAGTATAATTATACCTTTACTGTTTAGCATTCGTCAATAGTTTATCTTATTCTGTAGAAATATGGAAATCTTTGTAATCATATGTTCCTATCAATAAATAATTGCTCTTGAATTCTTTGCAGACCTTCTTTAATTTTTTTCGCTCTTGCTTCCCCAATCCCATCTACATCATCTAATTCTCCAATTGATGCTACAATGATTTCTGTAATACTTTCAAATTTTTCAATTAAGTTTTCAATAATTATTGGCGGAAGTCGTGGGATTTTATGGAGGATGCGGTATCCTCTTGGACAGACCGGTGTTTCCGGTAAGTTCATACTTTTTGAATAACCTAATAGTTTCACAATAATATGATCATCTAATAACTCTTCATTAGACAACTTTTTTAACTGCTTAAGTATGTGATATGGGTCTACATCTTTGTCCTTGGCATAATCCTTTATTAATAGAACCGCTTCTTTTTCAATATTAGAAACAAGTTCCTCCATCTGCATTTTAATTAATCGTCCTTCACTGCCTAGCTCGTTTACATAGTTTTTAATTTCGGTTTTAATTCTTAGTACCATCTCAACACGATGAATCACTTGCGAAACTTCTTGAAATGTGACAAGCTCTTCAAACTCAAGTGCTCCAAGGTTCGTAATACTTTGATCCAAGACTGATTTGTATTTTTCTAGCGTTTGTATCGCCTGGTTTGCTTTTGTTAGAATCACACCAATATCTTTTAATGAATAACGATATTCACCTTGATAGAGGGTAATAACATTTCGCCGTTGCGAAATCGCAATGACTAAATTTCCAGTCTGCTTGGCAACTCGTTCCGCCGTCCGATGTCGAATTCCTGTTTCCGAAGACTCAATCGATGTATTTGGTACAAGCTGCGTATTCGCATATAATATCCTTTTCCCATCTTCACTTAAAATAATCGCTCCATCCATTTTTGCTAGTTCATATAGAAAGGCCGGTGAGAATTGACAGTTAATAAAAAAACCACCATCAACTAAGTTCATGATTTCATTATTATATCCTAATACAATTAACCCGCCTGTTTTTGCACGCAATACATTATCAATCCCATCACGTAAAGGTGACCCTGGCGCTACAAATGTTAGTACATCATTTACAAAAGCATTTTTGTTATTCTCACTCAATTGTTAACGCCTCCCTACTAAAACATCTAGTGCTTCCTCAACGGTTGTTACACCTATTACTTTGATACCGTCAGGCTTAGTCCAGCCATCAATATTCTTCGTAGGTATAATTGCCCTTTCAAATCCTAGTTTCGCTGCTTCCACGACACGCTGCTCAATTCGAGATACACGCCGTACTTCTCCCGTTAAACCGACTTCTCCAATGACAACATCAGTAGGGTTCGTTATTTGATCCCGGAAGCTTGAGGCAATACTGACGGCAACCGCTAAGTCTATGGCTGGTTCATCCAGCTTTACACCACCAGCAACATTCAAGTAAGCATCCTGATTTTGTAAAAGTAACCCGACTCGTTTCTCTAACACCGCCATAATTAAGGAAACGCGATTATGATCAATACCCGTTGCCATTCTTCGCGGGTTACCGAAACTTGTTGGTGAAATTAATGCCTGCAGTTCAACAAGAACGGTCCGTGTTCCCTCTATTGCCGCCACAACAGTCGAACCAGCCACTCCTTTTGAACGTTCTTCCAAAAAAATTTCTGATGGATTTACAACTTCCTCTAGACCACTTTCTTTCATTTCAAAAATACCAATTTCATTTGTTGAACCGAAACGGTTTTTCACTGCCCGTAAGATTCGAAACGTATGATGTCTCTCCCCTTCAAAATAGAGTACTGAGTCAACCATATGTTCTAGTAATCGTGGTCCGGCAATTGCCCCTTGCTTTGTAACATGACCTACAATGAAAATGGCTACTCCTTTTGTTTTCGCTATTTTCATGAAGGCTGCGGTACACTCACGAACTTGAGAAACACTCCCCGGTGCCGATGTCACTTCTGCTTGATAGACCGTTTGGATCGAATCGATAATGACAAGTGTCGGTGCTAATTCATCAATTGCCTTCTCGATTAACTCCAAATCTGTTTCAGCAAGGACATATAAGTGATCACTAGAAATCCCTAATCGATCTGAACGTAATTTCGTTTGTTTTACAGATTCTTCGCCTGAAATATAGAGAACCTTATATTTATTATTTGCTAATTGTGCGGAAACTTGCAGTAACAATGTTGATTTTCCTATCCCAGGGTCACCGCCTACGAGAACGAGAGAGCCAGGAACAATCCCCCCACCTAATACGCGGTTTAATTCTTTAATTGTCGTATTAATTCTTGCCTCAACATCACTTACAACCTCTGTGATCGCTTGAGGTTTTGCTGATTGAGGTGATGACGATGTAACATAGCCGCGACTTCGTTTCGAAGCAGCAGCTTCAACAAACTCCTCCACCATTGAATTCCAGCTTTGACATCCTGGACATTTACCCATCCATTTCATTGACTCATAGCCGCACTCTTGGCAAACAAACTTTGTCTTTCGTTTTGCCATACTAGTACCCACTCATTTCTATTACAAACATATATTTGTTTCACCTTTATTTTATTATCAAAAAGAAAAGCGGTTTATCTGTTCTATATGTAATCTAACCATCTTTTATTACAGAAAAACCGGAAGACATCCTTATATCCCCCGGTTTTTCCTTTTTTTAAACTGTTTCAGCGCCAGAAGTCGTTTCTACAACATACTCATTCTCTTTCACATCGAGAATAACCTTTTGTCCTTTAGAAATATTGCCTTTTAATAATTCCTCAGATAAACGGTCCTCTACTTGTCGTTGCAATGCTCTTCTTAACGGTCTAGCACCGTAATCTGGGTCGAAGCCTTCATCAGCAATTTTTCCTTTTGCTTCATCTGTTAATTCAAACTCAATTCCTTGCTCAGCTAAACGCTTCTTCAACTGATCAGCCATTAATGTAACAATTTCTTTAATGTGCTCTTTCTCAAGCGAATGGAAGACGATAATTTCGTCAATTCGGTTTAAAAACTCCGGACGGAAACTACGCTTAAGTTCTCCCATTACTTTGTCTTTCATATCTTTATATTCACGGCCTTCGCCTTCAACAGCAAATCCAAGCGTTTTGTTTTTCTTAAGTGTGCTCGCCCCAACATTTGATGTCATAATGACTGCTGTGTTTCTAAAGTCAACTGTTCTACCTTTTGAATCAGTCAATCTTCCATCCTCTAACACTTGAAGGAGAATATTAAACACTTCAGGATGTGCTTTCTCAATTTCATCTAGAAGAATAACGGAATACGGCTTACGACGAACTTTTTCAGTTAACTGTCCACCATCTTCATGACCTACATATCCCGGAGGAGAACCAACTAATCGAGACGTTGCATGCTTTTCCATATACTCAGACATATCGATACGAATAATCGCATCTTCATCACCAAATAGTGACTCTGCTACTGCACGAGCAAGCTCTGTTTTACCTACACCTGTAGGTCCTAAGAAAATGAATGATCCAATTGGACGCTTAGGATCTTTGAGTCCTGCCCGGGCACGACGCACCGCCTTGGAAATTGCCTTTACAGCCTCTTCTTGACCAATAACACGGTTGTGTAGAATCTCTTCCATTCGTAACAGTCGTTCTGTTTCTTCTTCAGCCAGTTTTGAAACAGGCACACCCGTCCAGCTTGCAACAACTTGGGCAATATCATCGGTTGTTACTTCCGTGTTTTCTTGACCTTGCTGTTCTTTCCATTCATTCTTAGTCAATTCGAGTTCTTCTCTTAAACGCTGCTCTGTATCACGTAATGAAGCAGCCTTTTCGAATTCTTGACTTTGCACTGCTGCGTCTTTTTCTTTTCTTGTTTCCTCTAGTTTTTGTTCTAATTCCTTTAAATTAGGCGGTGCCGTATATGAGCGAAGACGTACTTTTGAAGCTGCTTCATCAATGAGATCGATCGCTTTATCCGGTAGGAAACGATCAGAAATATAGCGATCTGATAGTTTTACTGCTTCCTCAATTGCTTCGTCTGTAATCGTTACACGATGGTGGGCTTCATAACGGTCTCTTAACCCTTTTAAAATAAGAACAGATTCGTCAAGAGTAGGCTCTTCGACTTTAATCGGTTGGAAACGGCGCTCAAGTGCTGCATCTTTTTCAATATATTTACGGTATTCATCTAATGTTGTCGCTCCAATACATTGCAACTCACCTCTAGCAAGAGAAGGCTTTAAGATGTTTGAGGCGTCGATTGCCCCTTCTGCACCACCTGCTCCAATGAGTGTATGCAATTCATCAATAAACAGGATAACATTTCCTGCTTGTCGAATTTCGTCCATAACTTTCTTTAAACGATCTTCAAACTCACCGCGGTATTTCGTACCTGCAACAACTGTACCCATATCAAGAGTCATTACACGCTTATCACGTAATGTTTCAGGAACTTCATTCGCTACAATTTGCTGTGCTAATCCTTCAGCTATCGCTGTTTTACCTACACCAGGCTCACCAATTAGTACAGGGTTATTCTTTGTACGTCGGCTTAATACTTGAATAACTCGCTCAATTTCTTTCGAACGACCAATTACAGGGTCTAATGTCTCTTCACGAGCAACGGCTGTCAGGTCACGTGCTAGACTATCTAATGTTGGCGTATTTACATTAGCTGCTGTTCCGCTTTGTTGACTTGAACCGGTCGCTTCGTTACTGCCCAGTAATTGTAATACTTGTTGGCGTGCTTTATTTAAGCTTACACCAAGGTTATTTAATACTCGGGCTGCAACCCCTTCCCCTTCTCGAATTAAACCAAGTAAAATATGCTCAGTTCCAACATAGGAATGCCCTAACTTACGAGCTTCATCCATAGAAAGCTCAATCACCTTTTTTGCTCGAGGCGTATAGTGAATTGTTTTCGAACCTTCTTGTCCTTTTCCAATTAGTGTCTCTACTTCTTTTTGGATTTTGTCTGGACCTAATCCTAGAGCAAGTAATGCTTTAGCAGCAATGCCTTCCCCTTCTCGAATTAAACCTAATAAGACGTGTTCAGTCCCAATATTATTGTGTCCTAATCGGATTGCTTCCTCTTGTGCCAGAGCTAATACTTTTTGTGCGCGTTCTGTAAATCTTCCAAACATCATAGTAGTCTCCACCTCCAAAATTAATTAGCTTTCATTTTCTAGTCTTATTCTTTCTCTAATTAGTGCAGCCCTTCTTTCATCTCGTTGCTCAGGTGCCAATATTTCCCCTGCAAACTGCTGTAAGAAACCAGGCTGCGTTAAGATCATCAGTTCATTTAGAATATTCGCTGACACTCCTTCGATTAGGTTTAAGTCGATACCTAAGCGAACATCGGAAAGCCGTTGGGTGGCTTCCTTTGATTCAATCGTTCTACTATAGGCTAATATTCCATATGAGCGATAGACGCGATCTTCGAGTTGTAACTTAGAAGTTTGTAGAAGAGATTCTCTTGCTGAGCGTTCTTGCTGAACGAGCTGCATCACAACACCTCTCAAATCTTCAACAATATCTTCTTCTGATTTACCTAGTGTAATTTGGTTTGAAATTTGAAACACATTACCTAATGCTTCACTTCCCTCACCGTATATTCCCCGTACAACTAATCCCAACTGATTAATTGCTGGTAAGATACGATTCATTTGTTGAGTGATCACTAATGCAGGCAAATGCATCATAACTGAAGCACGTAAACCAGTCCCAACATTTGTCGGACAACTAGTTAAATACCCCCTCTTCTCATCAAAGGCATAAGTAACTTTTTCTTCAATCCAATCATCTATACCACTAGCTAGAACAAGACCTTCGTTTAATTGAAAACCTGGGAATAAACATTGTATTCGTAAATGGTCTTCTTCATTTACCATAATACTTACAGATTCGTCCTCACTTAACAAAACACCTCCATGTTTTGACTGTTCGGCTAAATGTGGACTAATTAGATGTTTTTCGACAAGTACTCTTTTTTGGTTGGCTTTAATCTCGTCAATATAAAGTAATTCAAAAGGACCAAAGTGATCGTAGACTTTCCCATTAAGCTGTTCATCAATATAAGTAATTACCTTTTTTGATTCATCCATATTTGAAACAAGCGGAAAAGGGTAATCTTCCAAATTTCGAGCGAAACGAATACGACTGCTTAATACAATATCTGAATCCGGGCCTTCTTTTTTCATCCAAGGACTGATAGCCTCACTGATAAAACGTTGGAGTGACATTAGATCATCCCTCCTTATTATCGTGTATTTTAGTTTCTAATGATCTTATTTGATCTCGTACTTCGGCTGCTTTTTCAAATTCTTCCCGGTCAATATGTTGTTTCATCAGTTCCTTTAATTGCTCGACTTTCTTCTTTAATTGAATCGTGCCTCCGATTCGTTTGGGGATTTTCCCCGAATGAACGGTATTCCCACTATGGACCCGTTTTAAAATAGGATCTAGTTTTTGACTAAACGTCTGATAACAATTTGAGCAGCCAAATCGTCCTGCAGTCGCAAATTGGCGATAACTCATCCCGCATTTTTCACACATTAATTCTTGAAAAGTGGACTGCGCCGAATGACTTGAGATTGGCTGTTCAAAATTTAATAATCCAGAGAGTAATTGATGAATCGAAAAGCTGTTCGATCCAGGAAAATATTCACCCTTCTCTCTAGCACATTGGTCACATATATGAAATTCTGTCTTTTTTCCATTAATAATTTTTGTAAAGTGCAGTGTTGCTTGTCTTTGATTACATTCTTGGCATTGCATAACAGTCGGTCCTCCCTCTCAAAAGTGAGTGGCATGTATGAGCTGCCATACATTTAATTGGTGTATTTTAATGAGGTTAGCATTGATTTTAAAAGATTAGCACGTAACTCATCTCGATGTGGCAAAGCAATATTCAACATCGCTCGGTCAACCACACTTAACATAATATTGGCTTCACGCTTTGTAATCGCTCCTTCCTCATAGAGCCTCAAAATTAAACTCTCAGAGGTTGGTTGATTAACCTGATGGCTAATGAGCTCTAACATTTGGTCAATTAAATGGGCATGGTTGTTTGCTTGTACTTTAATAATCCGAATGTACCCTCCACCACCGCGTTTACTCTCCACTATATAGCCCTTCTCAATAGTAAACCTTGTACTAATAACATAGTTGATTTGTGAGGGAACACATTGAAACCGTTCCGCTAATTCACTACGTTTGATTTCTACTGATTTTTGATCACTTTTGGTCAGGATCGTTTTTAAATAATGTTCAATGATATCTGAAATATTTCTCATTATTTATAAACTCCCCTCTTGACTTTGACTATATTTGACTTTAACTATATTATATCTTTTTCAGCGGAGTTTGCAACTATTTGCTACCCAAAAATATTATTGCCACATCTCAAAGAAATAACCCTAACATTCGTCTGAATCTTACCGTTTTGAAACAGCTTGTCATATTTCAATATAAAATTAGGGTACTAATTCTAGCTTTAGTTTTGTTTATATTCTCTCTTCTTCCCAACAAATCCTTCTTTCCATTAAGATGAATGCTCTATGTCATTGGATCGTCAAAAGTAGGCTTATGTAGTTCCTAATATAATTTATAGGAGTGTGTATTTCTACTCGTTAACATCATATGCACTGTAAGCGAATGAGTATGAGTTTAATTAGTTAAAGATTTATATAGACAAAAAAAGCACTAATCATATCATTATGATTAGTGCTTCTTTTC